>NZ_JABWQY010000001.1:0-843632 GCF_014268685.1 Pseudomonas sp. SWRI92 | reverse complement strand
GGCGACTTTGCAGGGTGGTATTTGTGCTAGCCACGGTAGCAACTGGCTGCGATTAAGCTTCTTGCGCAGAACCATGTGGCCTTGTGCATCTTGGCCATGCAAGTGGAAGCTGTTTTTGCCAATGTCGATGCCTAGAAGCGTCACGCTGTTCATGAGAAAGCCTCCTCAGGAAAAGGGAGAACCTCAGAAGTTTAGACCTGAGGTTCTCGCCGGGCTGACCATCTCATTAACGCTTTTGCCCCACCACTTGGTGCCTCGCTAAGGCTCGGCATGCCCGCACTCCGGCATTGCTCCGTGGGCCCGCCGCGAAGGCCCATCCATGGGCCAGCGCGGCTATCCCGGCATCCATGCCGGGATGCCCACTGCGCAATACCTGCGTTCGGCCATCGTGGTTAACGGGGCGCCGAAATCAACGTCCACCACGAGGCGGCCTGATAGCCGACCTGGTTCTCCGGTCGTATTCCAATCCATGTGGGAGCCGGCCCGTAGGGCGCCACGGGGTTGTGTGCCGGCTCAGGTTTCGGATTGATGAGCCGTCCACCGTTTCATTTCCTCAGCGATGAAGTGATTGACCAGGTCGCTGTACATCTTCTCGATGGCATCCGGGCAAAGGCTTTCGGCCTCGGCCCATTCCCGTCGAGTCTCCAGCATGGCCTGGAAACGCTCCGGCGCACGTACCGATGAAGCCGATGTCTTGAACTTCGACGCAGCGAGCACGTATTGAAAACGCTTGCCCAACAGCTTGATAACGGCCTGATCGAGGGCATCGATTTCCCGGCGGATGTCTTCCATGCCGGTGCATTGCGCGGGGGTTAGCTGATTGTTGACTTCCATGTGGTTAACTCCGTTTGTTGAACGCTGATGTAACCCCGGTAGGGCTCTTTGTGGCGAGGGGATTTATCCCCCGCTCGACTGCGCAGCAGTCGCATATCGGACTGGCACGCTTAACCTGATGCGACACGGTGTCAGGTTTGGGGCTGCTTCACGCAGCCCAGCGGGGCGGTGCGACGTTTCGCTAAATCCCCTCGCCATAAGTTTTGGTCAGTCTTCGAGACCCCGTCGTTCGATGACGCCGAACACATCCGCCGCATCCTGCACCAGGATCCGGGCGACGTTGGTCAGGGTATTGATGTCGCTGTGGGAGGAATCACGCAGGCTGGAGCAGGCCACCAACGTCAGGTAATCGAGCGTCGCATGCAGTCGTTCACTGACACAGGCGTGGAGTTCGGGCAGTGGCGCGTGAGTGTCGATCAGCAGGACCGGGTGGGTAGTGGCGGTCTGGGTGAGGGGGGTGAAGCGTTGATCCAGTGAATTTTGGCGCATAGGTAGTAATTCCTCATATCAAGAAAATAGCTACTGCAATTCGCTGCGAAACGAACGGGTGGTAGCTGCGTGCGGGTTCGCAGACCGAGGATACGAGGAACCCGGCAGACCCGAAGATCTCCCGCACACAGCCACCATAAAACGACGTCGGACGCCAAAGGCGCACATTGTTACTTTTATGGTGCTTGGTTGCCACCGTATCTATCGGGCTGCGAAACCCGATCACTGACGAAAGCCAGCGACGCCCCAACTATAGAAGTCGACCCCAACCCCCACAACCGACCTGTAGGACGCACACAGAACCCGTGGCGAGGGAGCTTGCTCCCACTCGGTGGCGCAGCCGCCGCAAAACCGAGCGATGCGGTGTGTCTGAAGAAATAGAGTCGGCAATCCTAGGCCACTTCGCACCCCAGCGAGAGCAAGCTCCCTCGCCACGGGTAGTCATTTCCTACAAGATTTTCGGAAGGCCAATGGCTTATCGAAAGTCCGGAAGAAGCCTGGACATCCTTCGCTAACAACTCGCTCAACGGGATAACGGTTTTTAGTAGCTTGAAAAGCATGCGGCCGTCGCAACGGTTTACCCGGCCAATGGTAGTAGCGCTGTCGGTGCCCGTCGTAACGCGGAAAAGAGGTACCAACTCGGATAATGGCAATGTAACATTGCCAGCCATTTTTCGGGTTCTGTAACGTGAATAAAAAGCTCCGAAACTCAGTGTTTACGCTCCTCATGAGCGCCGTCTTCATCTATTTGTTTCCTCGGTATGTCGACATCGACATTTCTACAGAAAATTATGTGGTGGCCGCGATAGTCGTCGCGATATTGGTGATATTCAATTGGGCGTTGCACCGGGGAGCTGTTGCTGATAATCGCGCTTTCCTCGACCAGATACAGCGGGAGCCTACAGTACGAATTTCACATCGCCTGTCAGAGGAGAACCTCGCGGCGAAGTTGCGAAGCGGAGCATTGATCCCGTATCCGGTGAGGAGCTATCCACTGTTCATATGGTTGGCGGAGTTGCAGGACGGGAAATGCCCGGCGACTTGGATTTCCGTAGGTGAGCCCCAGGCGGTTATATCCGTCTTTCTCGGATCGTATTTTCAAAAGGAGTGGACGAGAGCCATTTCGTTCGAAGTGCCGAGTGGCGATGTCGTGATGCCTCCGGGTTTTCTGAAGCATCTGTTCGGCTGCTCCCAGCAACGGCTGCTCAAGCGTGTCGAGATCCCTCATGATGCCGACGTGTATCGGCGTATCGGAAGTCAATGGGAGAAGTTGTCCGAAGCAGAGCGCCAGAAGCTGCCTTTGCGAGAAACGCCTCACCATTTCACGGTTGAGGCACCTCAACGTAGCCAAAATGAGCCAGCGTAGAGTCCATTCAACCGAGCGGGTTTCAAGTTGTTACAGAAGTTTTTATGGCCAGTATCCCTGACGTAGCCACAGCATCTCGCAATTCTTTGGGCTCCTGGAATGCGAAACCCAGCCACCAGCCAAAGCCAGCAACGCCCCAACTATAGAAGCCGATCCCCCCACAACCGACCTGTAGGACGCCCCTCGCCACGGGTAGTCAATTCCTACACGATTTTCAGACCGCATAATGGCGCCACACATCCTGTCATCCAAAGCGCTTCACATCTTGGCGATGCGGGTCGACAATGCCCGCTCTGCTCCGGGGTAGTTCAGCGGTAGAACACCTGGCTCTTAACCGGGTGGGCGCTGGTTCGAATCCAGCCTCCGGACCCATTATTCGCAGGGTCATCAGCACGCATGCTTAAGGACGACACTGAATCTAACGGAACACAGGGCATTGGCGTGGGCTATGCGGCCTTCCAATTGTCCAAGGCACTCGTCGCCCAAGGCGCCGATCCCGCGCCAGAAGCTCAGGCCAAAGTGGCTCAGCGGATCGCCCGTTGGCAACAGGTATTGGCGAATGCCCTGCAGGGAACTGTGCAATACGGCGCCCGCATGCCGATGACGGATATTCCGGTCTGGGTGACGTTGGAGGTCGCCACGGGCGGGTTTGCCACGGGGCACCTGCTGGCCGGCGGTGAGCTGAATGAGCATGAGCAAGCGCTGGCTGCATCGATCCCGGGCGTCCGTCCGGGTTTTGAACGTCTGGATCTCAATGCGTGGTATCTGACGGATCAAGGACTCGACGTCTTGCGGGGGTATCTGGGGACGGGCAATTACCGCGTCGATGTTCCGGAAGAGTCGGCCCTGCTGAGCGTGGCGTGGCTGCTGGATCAAAGTCAAGTTGATGAGGCATGGGCACTCATCGAGACGATCACCCCTTTCTTCGATCGCTTGCGCTTCTTTCCTTCGCCTTGCGCAAAACCCCAATCCTCTTCGGCGCAAGTCCATGTGTTCAACGTTGGTGAGATTCGCCAACGGCTCTTGAGTTTGCAAAGTCAGCCACGTCTGGCGGTCCAGAAGCAGGTGATCGAAATCTGCTTGCCACTGTACGACGCAGCCGTCTCCCATTTCCTTTTGACTTATCAGGATGAATGGCCGTGCAGGGTTTATCCCGAGGGCTGGCCCGAAGAGGCCGCTTCGCTTTGCGCCCGTTTCAATGCGGTCCGTGATGCTGGAGGGCACACCGTCGGCACCTCGAAACCACGCCTCTCGGAACTGTTTGCACTGCTCGAACAATGCTCTGGCGATCCAAGCTCGCTGACAGGCCGGCAAGTCGGTCGGATTCGTCAGATCGTTGGGGATTTTGTGCGCAAGCATGGTCTGCCCGAATCCAGCCTTCATCGTGAATACCGATCGAGACAGCGCGAGGATATAGCCGCGCCGGGGCATCACGTGCTCGCCAAGGCGGTTGCCAAGCGAATGGAGCGTTATCCGGCCGATGACGGCGTATCGGATTTGACGCCCTTGCTTGAGCCGATCACTGTGCAAGAGGCAAACGCATTTGCCCTTGCGGGCGAGGCCGATCTTCCGCGATCTATTCGCCGGCGCGTGGAGCGCTGCGGTAGCGGTACGATTGCCGAACTGATCGAACGCGGCTTGATTACGTCGGGCGACACCGTCGCGCGGGTATTGCCGGCGATGACCGCTGACATACGTAGTACCGGGTTTCGCGACCCCGCCTTGGGCAATCTTTACGCGGCTACTTATCGTGCTTTCCGCCAGCGCCGCTCGTTGTTGTTGGTCGATCTCCAAAGCCAAGTCAGGCTGGACGAGCTGCCCTGGGTGGCGCTCATGGAAGGCCAACGGCAACGTCATTCTCTCGACGCGGACATCGCTCGGCAGGCGCTTATCGAGGCAGCAGCGCTGACACTGACTGCCTTTCCCCAGGCGATCCTGCCCAACAAGCTGCTTAAAGAACTGCGTGCTCTCGCCGAAACTGCGGGGCTGGACCTTCCATTCGTGGACGAAGTCGCCTCGGACATATTCATGGGAGAGTTTTCCAACAAGTTCGTCGACGCCGCGAGACGTGCGGGCAAGGCGCTGACAGGTACCCTGTACGCCCGTTACTACGATATCGAAACCCACATCCTGGCGACGCTTCCCGACAAACCCAAGTCGAGAGCGAGCCAACCCTTCTGGCGACGTTCGTCAACAAGCACCGACGCCTTGACGACCTTGAGCGCGCGGCGGGCAAACGCAGAGCTGGGTACCTGGCGTCCCGCAACCAACGGCACCATTATTGAACAGCAACAAATAGTGACCACGCAGAATCTCTCGATACTGTTTTGCGAGCTCGATCTGAAAACACTGTTGCATCCGCGCTTGAGCTCACTCGCCCAGGCCAGTTTTGAATGGATCTGTAGACGCCAACAGATGCGTATCGAGCATTATCACGGGCGCTTGATCATGCTCAAGAACACGGCTTACGCCTGGCGCCAGATGATTTTTTACCTGTCGATGCTCGATGAGTCCGAGATGGGGTCGGCTATCCAAGGCATTGAAGCGCATTTCGTTAGTCAGCCGGCTGCTTTTCAGGAGAAGTTTCAACCGGTGATGATGGGGCTGCGCCTGGCAGCTGCGGGACGTCGCTTGCCGCAACAGGATCGAACCGTCGAAGGTGCGCGTGTTTTTCTGGGATGGACGACTGAGTCGCATTGGTTGCGATAAGACGTGCGGTGACGAAGGGCAATCCCTGTTGGGAGATTGCCTTGCTCATCGAAAGGTTCGAATCGCTTAACGGTAGTCCCTAAAAAACCCCCGAATATCCTCCGCCAACAACTCAGGCTGCTCCAACGCCGCAAAATGACCACCGCACGGCATCTGCGTCCAGCGCCTGACGTTATAGCCACGCTCCACCCAACTGCGTGGCGGCAGCGGCAGTTCCTTGGGAAACAACGCGACCCCAAGCGGCGGGTTCACTCGCTCACCACTGTTGAAAAGCAAGGGCCGCCTGCTGCCCTCCACATACGGGCGAAACGACGAACCAATGCAGTTCGTCACCCAGTAGAGCGTCACATTGGTCAGCAGCCATTCGTGATCGATAGCGGCGCGCGGATCGCACCACGACAGAATCTTTTCCCCCATCCAGGCCAGCAATCCCGCCGGAGAATCGTTGAGGCCCACGGCCAGGCTTTGCGGCTTGGTCCGCTGAATGTGCGCATAGGCACCTTCGGCTTCGCTGAAAGCAGCAGCGCGTTGCAGGTAAGCAGTTTCTTCTTCGCTCAAAGGTGGGTCGGTTTCGCCAAGCGGCGGGCGGTACGCGCCGGGAATGTAGTTGAGGTGGAGGCCGGTCAGGCGCTCGGGGAAGCGCACGCCCAGCCAGGACGTTACAGCCGCGCCGACATCGCCGCCCTGGGCACCGAATCGCCCGTAACCGAGCCCGGTCATCAGCTCGCTCCATAAACCCGCCACCTCGAAGGGCCCGCAACCGGCTTGCGTGAACGGGGAGGAAAAGGTGTAGCCGGGCAAGGACGGCACCACCACATCGAACGCATCGGCCGGGTCGCCGCCATGGCTGGCCGGATCCGTCAGCAGCGCGATGATTCGCTGCATTTCGATGAACGAGCCGGGCCAGCCGTGAGTGAGCACGAGCGGCATCGGATTGGGCCCGACGCCGCGCTGATGGACGAAGTGAACCTGCTGCTCGCCTAGCGTGGCGACAAATTGCGGCAACTGATTCAGCGCTGTTTCCTGGGCCCGCCAATCGAAGCTCGTCGACCATTGGGCGAGGAGATCGCGCAGCACGTCCGCGTCCATGCCTTCGCTCCAGCTCAACCCGGACAAGGGTTCCGGCAACCGAGTTTTTCGCAGGCGATCTTGCAGGTCATCAAGGGCGCTTTCAGGAATGTTGATGGAAAAAGGTCGAGCGAACATGCTTGTTCCCTGATGGCTTTTTGCAGGCGTCGCGAACGCTTATTGAATTTATGCGCGGGCCAGCGAGTCTTTGGACAATGGACACTGCAATGGATCGTAACCCAACCCTGCCTGCCATGCTCCCCACCACGACAGCTGACCCCAGCTAAGGACGGACAATGACCTTCTTTATTTTTCTCCTCGCCTGCTGCGCTGCGGCGAGCACCGGTGTCATTTTCAAACCGGGTCCATGGTATGAGTCCCTCGTCAAACCCCGTTTCACGCCGCCCAACTGGCTGTTTCCCGTGGCTTGGACGGTTATTTACCTGCTGCTTGCCTGGGCCGGCTACCGCTTGAGCCTGATACCGGGAAGCCAGTTGGTGTTGGCTTTGTGGTCGGCGCAGATTGCGCTCAACACGTTATGGACCCCGGTGTTTTTTGGCGCGCATCAGGTCTTGGCGGGGATGGTGGTGATCACGCTGCTCTGGCTTGTGGTCGCCGCGATGGTGGTGTTGGCGTTGCGCCTGGACGTGATCACCGGGTTGATTCTGTTCCCTTACCTGGCATGGCTGTGCGTGGCTGCTGCGCTGAATTTCTCCATCCTGCGCAACAACCACTGACGCCGCGAAGGAAAGTCAACGCTGCTTCGATCCTCCACCAATCTGCCAGACATACGGCGGCTCCGTCCCATTGATTTCCCAGTCGCCAATGATGCGCTCCTTGTAGATCAATGGATTGTGCGAAGCCGCCGTGCGGGCGTTGCGCCAGTGGCGATCGAGGGCTTTGCTGGTGCTGGTGGCGGAGGCGCCGAGGGCGTTGAACAGGTCGCTGGTGGCGCGCAGCGTCAGGTCGGCGACCACCACTTGGGCTTGGGCCGATTCCAGTTCGGCGAGGATATTGGCGGTGTGCTCGGTTTCGGCGTCTTGGCCGAAACGGCTTTCGTAGGCACGTTGCGAGGCGTTGGCCGCGCGCAGGGTCGTGGCCTCGGCGGCGTAGACTTGGGCCGAGGCCTTGCCGATCACCTGCTGCACTTGCACGTCCTGGCTGACTTCGCTGGCGTTGCCGGTGCTGAAGACGCGGGTGCGTTGGCGCACTTGCTCGCTGAAGTCCTGGACGGCGGCGCGACCGGCGCCGGTCTGCACGGCGAGCAGGACCAGTTGATAGAACGCGGTCTGGTACTTGAAACGGGTGGAGAAGTCGATGAGGTTCTCGGCTTCGACCACGGCGTCCTCGAACACCGACGTGCCGCTGCCGGTGGTGCGTTGACCGAAGCCGTCCCAGTCATCGCTTTGCTTGACGCCAGGTTGATGGACGCTCACTGCGGCGATGACGTCGGCGCCGTTGTCGTCGCGTTGCGCGTACAGGTCGATCCAGTCGGCAAAGATGCTGCCAGTGCTGTAGTACTTGGTGCCGTTGACCGTCCATTGTTCACCGTGGCGGGAAACGCGGGTGATGACCTGGCCGAGTTTCACCGCGCCAATTTCGGTCCAGGCGTTGCCCACCAGGTCGCCGTCGACGAAGCGCTTGAACCAGACATCCTGTGGACTGCTGGCATGGGCGTTGAGGCGATCCTCGACGAATGCGAAGTGCCCGCGCAGGGCTTGGGGCAGGTTGGAGTCGGCTTCGGCCAGTTCGATCAACAGTTGCAATAGTTGCGGTAGTGAGGCCCCGGCGCCGCCGAATTCGACCGGCACCCGCACCGCGCCAAAGCCGGCTTCCTTGAGCCATTTCACTTGTTCGAAGGGCAAGCTGCGTGACTGTTCACGGGCCAGCGCGCCGCTTTGGATGCGCGCAAAGATCGGCCGGAATCGCTGGGCCAGCGCTTCATAGTCGGTGCCGGTGGAAAGGACAGGTGGCAAGTGTTTTTGCTGTGCGGTCATGACGATGTTCCTTTTGTTGGCGAGAGGCGGGCAGGGCGAAGGCCTGCCGTTGCAGACCGTCATTGCACGCTCCATGCCCGGTGCTCGAAGCCAACAAAAACGGGGCGTTTGCCCGATTCCAGGGTGCCCGGCCTGTCGCCCGATGAACAAACTGTCTAGCGACTGTGTACTGGGCAACAGTGATCGCCATGGGCGGCGGCGCGCGGGCTGTTGGCTGGGCAACAGCGATTCAACAGCCTGTCTGCCGCACGACAGCCATCCAGCTTGAGGTTATGAATTAACCAATTGATTTAAAAGGATAAATACAAATGGCACGGTTGCTGCTCTAGCGTTTACAGAGGCGACGACGCCTATATCTCAACGAGCTGGGAGTACACGCAATGAGCCAGGACACGATCAAGTTTGCCTACTGGGTACCCAATGTCAGCGGTGGATTGGTGGTCAGCAAGATCCCCCAGCGCACCGACTGGGGCATCGATTACAACCGCAAGCTGGCGCAGATCGCCGAGGCCGCCGGCTTCGACTATGCCCTGACCCAGATTCGTTTCACCGCCGGTTACGGCGCCGAATACCAGCATGAATCGGTGGCGTTCAGTCACGCACTGCTGGCGGCCACCACCCGCCTGAAGGTCATTGCGGCAGTGTTGCCGGGGCCGTGGACGCCTTCGGTATTGGCCAAGCAGATTGCAACCATCGACCAGCTCACTGGCGGTCGCGTGGCGATCAACGTGGTGTCCGGCTGGTTCAAGGGTGAATTCACCGCCATCGGCGAACCCTGGCTGGAACACGACGAGCGTTATCGCCGTTCTGAAGAGTTCATCACCACGCTCAAGGGCGTCTGGACCACCGACAACTTCACCTTCCGCGGCGACTTCTATCGCTTCAACAGCTACACCCTCAAGCCAAAACCTTTGCAGCAACACCCGGAAATTTTCCAGGGCGGCAGCTCGCGGGCCGCGCGGGACATGGCGGCCCGGGTGTCAGACTGGTATTTCACCAACGGCAACACGGTGGAAGGGGTCAAGGCGCAGATCGATGACTTGCGGACCAAAGCGGCCGCCAACAACCACACCGTCAAGGTTGGCGTGAACGCCTTTGTCATCGCCCGCGATACGGAAGAAGAAGCGCGCGCGGTGCTGGCCCAGATCATTGATCAGGCCGACCCCGAAGCCGTCAACGCGTTTGGCGACGCGGCAAAACAGGCCGGCAAGGCCAGCCCCGAAGGCGAGGGCAACTGGGCCAAGTCCAGCTTCGAAGATTTGGTGCAATACAACGATGGTTTCAAGACCAACCTGATCGGCACGCCCCGGCAGATCGCCGAACGCATCGTTGCGTTGAAAGCCGTGGGGGTGGATCTGGTACTCGCCGCTTTCCTGCACTTCCAGGAGGAGGTGGAATATTTCGGTCAACGGGTCCTGCCGCTGGTGCGCGAGCTGGAGCAGCAGAAAGTGACGGTCAAAACAGCAGCGGTTGCCTAGACAGCCACAGGTGGTAGGTGGGTCAGGTTGATAGATTGACCACCCGACCATCGCGCGTGTCCAGCGCTGCCTGTCGTCTGTTGACCACCAGCTCGCCAATCCGGATCAGCATGGAACGTGTGACATTGCGGCTCAGACCCAACAGGCTGGCCGTGTGGACCTGGTTGCAACTGGCGTATCGGTAGGCGGTGCGCAGCAGGGCGGCTTCGACTTTTTCATAGACATCGCCGTGCGCTTGCTCAAGCAGCTGCTCAAAGGCCTTTTCCAGCAGCGCCTCGGCCGTCTGCGGCGCGCAGTCCCGTGGCGTGTCCTGGCGCTCGATGCGAAAATTCGACAAGTGCAGGTCCTGCACGCCGATCACCCTGTTGCGGCAGATCAACAGGGTGTGGTGAATGACGTTTTCCAGTTCGCGAATATTCCCCGGCCACGAATAATCGAGCAATTTGCGCTGCGCCTGGGCGTCCAGCGTGACCTCGCCGTGACTAAGCCGGCGGCTGTATTCGGCGATGAAATGGTGAATCAACGGCAGGATATCGCCGGGACGTTCGCGCAAGGGCTTGAGCACCACGCTGACCACGTTCAAACGGTAATAAAGATCCTCTCGAAAGTGCCCGGCGTTGATGGCTTTTTCCAACTGCACGTTGGTGGCGGCGAGCACCCGAACATTGATCTTGATGCTCTTGCGCGAGCCCAGGCGCACCACCTCGCGTTCCTGCAGGACGCGCAGCAATTTGACCTGGATCGGCAGCGGCAGGTCGCCGATTTCATCAAGGAACAGCGTGCCGCCATCGGCCTCTTCGAACCACCCGGCCTTGGCCGTCAGGGCGCCGGTGAATGCGCCTTTTTCATGGCCGAACAGCTCGGCCTCCACCAGCGTCTCGGAAAAAGCTCCGCAGTTTACCGCCACGAACGGCTTGTCGCGCCGGGCGCTGAGGTTATGCACGTGGCGCGCCACCAGCTCCTTGCCGGTGCCGGTCTGACCGATGATCAACACACTGGCATCGCTGGGCGCTACCTGTTGCAAGTGAGCCAGCAATGCCTGGGAACTGGGATCTGCGAATACCTGGGCCGTGGCGCGGATCGAGGTGGCCAGGCTGGGAGAGGGAGGAAGCGTAAGAAGCTGCATGACGGTGGCCCGTTAATGAGAGTTCGATGAATAAGGGATACCAACGCGCCTGGATGGCATCTCCGTGCGAAGCCATTGGCCTTATGGCTTAATCTAAATGATCTAAAAAACATTAAACAAATAACATCAAGCTATAAGCTTAGGGCTTGGCGACAGTGATTCGATGCGGGTCGGGTTGGCAAAGCGCCACCCACACTTGGCGAAATCAGACAAAAAGGCGGCGCTCACAGGTAACTGACCCGGGAGCGTAGGCAGGTAACGTGGCTCAACATTTCAACTGCAAAGCCCAATTCGCGAGGGATGGATCAGACATCCAGGGTGTGCCGCTTTCAGGAGGGAGCGAAAACCAAAAGCACCGACGATCCCTCGGCACGCCTCAATGTCGATAAGAGAACAAAAACATGACCAGCCCGAGCTTCAAGGATTCGAACGGCCACCTTGCACAGGGCTTCAAGCCTCGTCACGTCACCATGCTTTCAATTGCCGGGATCATCGGCGCCGGTCTGTTTGTCGGATCGGGCCATGCCATCGCTGCCACAGGACCTGCCGTGATGCTGGCGTATCTTTTCTCTGGCCTGCTGGTGGTGCTCGTCATGCGCATGCTCGGCGAGATGGCCGTCGCCCGCCCGGACACCGGTTCATTTTCCACCTACGCCGACCAGGCGATCGGACGCTGGGCCGGCTTCACCATCGGCTGGCTCTATTGGTGGTTCTGGGTGCTGGTAATCCCCATCGAGGCGCTTGCCGCAGGGCATGTGCTGAACCAATGGTTTCCCTCCGTCGATGCCTGGCTGTTCGCTTCGGTGTCGATCGTTGCCCTGGCTGTGACCAATCTGTTCAGCGTTTCGAAGTACGGCGAGTTCGAGTTCTGGTTCGCGATGGCCAAGGTCGTGGCGATCGTCGGTTTCATCTCCCTGGGGTTCGCCGTGTTGATGGGTTGGATTCCCGAGCGTGAAGCCAGTGGCTTGAGTCGATTGATGGAAGAGCACGGCGGATTTGCGCCCAACGGATTGTCAGCCGTCGTCGGCGCCTTCATCACCATCATGTTCAGTTTCATTGGCACCGAGGCGGTGACGATCGCCGCCGCCGAGTCCAGCAATCCCGCACAAAACATCGCCAAGGCCACCCGCTCGGTGATCTGGCGCATCGGCGTGTTCTACCTGTTGTCGATCTTCGTGGTCATTTCCGTAGTGCCCTGGAACGATCCGCTCCTGGCTTCCGTGGGCTCCTACCAGCGGGCACTGGAATTGATGAATATTCCCCACGCCAAATTCATGGTGGATGTGGTGGTGTTGATCGCCGTGGCCAGTTGCATGAATTCATCGATCTACATCGCCTCGCGCATGTTGTATTCCCTCGGCCGTCGTGGCGATGCGCCGAGGGCGGTGGAAGCGACTTCGTCCGCTGGCGTACCCCGGGCGGCAGTAATTGCCAGTACGATTCTGGGATTGGGCATCACCTTGTTCAGCTTCTTCATGCCGGCCGGCTTGTTCCAGTTCCTGCTCGCCAGTTCTGGTGCCATCGCTCTGCTGGTCTATCTGGTCATTGCCATTTCCCAGCTGCGCATGCGCCGGCTGTTGCGTCAGCAAGGCGTCGAGCCGGCCTTTCGCATGTGGCTATTTCCTTGGCTGACCTGGGCGGTGATCTTGTTCATCGGTGGCGCCCTGGCGGTCATGATGGTGACACCTGAGCACCGCAGCGAGGTGAGCGTGACCCTTGGCCTGGCCTTGGTCGTTTCGTTTATCGGCCTGGTGACGTCGCGACATCCTGCGCAGCCTGAAGAAGCGGTTTCCCTGAGCTAGCCTCCCTGCGGGTCCGTTTCCGGGTCCGCACCTCATCGTGGCGAGGGAGCTTGCTCCCGCTGGGCTGCGCAGCAGCCCTTTTTTACGCGCCCGTTTTGCATCAACAATGCTAAAAAACAGCGATCCCATGCTGGCACTAACCTTAGGTTACGTTGTCAGTACTTGGCGTCAGTAGCGGCGACGTTCGGCTCATATAGCGACAATGTCAGCTACCTGACGCTCTTTTTTTGACGCCTGCGGGCGAAATAACTCGCGATGGATTGCGCCGGGACCGTTTATTCCTTTTGCGGGTTGATATCTATGGGTTTGCTCCTCGATCCTCGGCACGACATCGACGCCGCTTTGCTCAGTTATCGCCGGGTGTTCGGGTCGCTGGCGCTGTTCAGCGGGGTGATCAACCTGCTGGTGCTGGTGCCGTCGCTCTACATGATGCAGGTCTACGACCGGGTCCTGACCAGCCGCAACGAAACCACCTTGTTCATGCTCACGCTGATCGCCCTCGGACTGTTCATGTTCAGTGCCTTGATCGAGTGGGTGCGCGGCGAGGTGATGATTCGCATGAGCGCCGGGCTGGACGATGCCTTGGGCGAGCGGATTTTCGATGCGGCCTTTGCCCGCAGCCTGCGTGAGCACAACGCCAACCCGGCACAGGTCCTGAGCGATCTGGCCACTCTGCGACAGCTGATTACCGGCCAGGGCCTGATTGCCTTGCTCGATGCGCCATGGTTGCCGATCTTCCTCTTGGTAGCGTTCATCTTCCACCCCTGGTTCGGCGTGCTGACCCTGGTGCTCGCCCTGGCGTTGGTCGGGCTGGCGCTGTGGGGCGAGCTGGCAACCCGCGTCCGGCTGGGAGAGGCCAATCGGTTGGGCGTGCAGTCATCGATCTACGTCAACAGCACGCTGCAGAACGCCGAAGTCATCCAGGCCTTGGGCATGCTCGGGCCGCTGCGCCAGCGCTGGAGCCTGCTGCAACAACGGATTATCGCGGCGCAGGCCCATGCCAGTGATCGGGGGGCGCGTATCACCTCGGCGACGCGTTTCGTGCGTATCTCCGGTCAGTCCCTGGCCTTGGGGCTGGGCGCGCTGCTGGTGCTGGAAGGCCAGTTGTCGGCGGGCATGATGATCGCCATGTCGCTGTTGTTGGGGCGTGCCCTGGCGCCGGTGGAAATCGCCATCGGCTCGTGGAAGCAGTTCAACGCCGGGCGCCAGAGTTACCAGCGCCTGAGCCAACTGCTGGCGCAACACCCCCGCGAACGCTTGCGCATGCCATTGCCTGCGCCCACCGGCGCGGTGCGCCTGGAACAGTTGTATGTCGGGCCGCCCGGCGCTTCGCAGCCGATCCTGCGGGGCATCAATTTCAGCCTCGGCAAAGGCGAGGTGCTTGCGGTGGTCGGTCCCAGCGCCAGCGGTAAATCGACGCTGGCCCGGGCGCTGGTCGGGGTATGGCCGGCCATGGGCGGCTCGGTGCGGCTGGACGATGCCGAGATCAGCCAATGGTCCCACGACGCCTTGGGCCCGTACCTGGGTTATCTGCCGCAGGACATCGAGCTGTTCGACGGCAGCGTGGCCGACAATATTGCCCGCTTCGGCGAGCAGGACGCCGACAAGATTATTGCGGCCGGTCGCCACGCCGGCATCCACGAAATGATCCTGAGATTCCCCAAGGGTTACGACACGCCGCTGGGCCCCGGCGGGCTTGGTTTGTCCGGCGGCCAGAAGCAACGCCTTGGCCTGGCGCGCGCGCTGTATGGCAGCCCGTCGCTGATCGTGCTCGACGAACCCAATTCCAACCTGGATGAAGCCGGCGAACTGGCGCTGGTGCAGGCCATCGGCGTGCTCAAGGCCGCCGGCAGCACCGTGGTGTTGATCACGCACCGGCCCAACGTGCTGGCGGTGGTCGATCACATCCTTGTGTTGAAGGACGGGACTCAACAAGCGTTTGGGCCTCGGGATCGGGTGCTCAAGGCGTTGATGCCGGGACCAAGGCCAACCGCCGTGCGGGAGGCAGGCAAAGATGCGTGATTTGAAACCGACCGCGGCGGTCCACGGCGAGCACGGCTTGAGCGTACTCAGCAGCAACACCTTGCCCAGCGCCAGCACCGATGCCGGTGGCGCGGCGCGCTACGGCGTGATCTTCCTGGCCCTGACGCTGGGCGGATTCCTGCTCTGGGCCTTTCTGGCGCCACTCGACCAGGGCGTGGTGGGCAGCGGCACGGTGGTGGTGGCGGGCGAGCGCAAGGCGGTGCAATCGCTGGTGGGCGGCGTAGTGGAGAAGCTGCTGGTCAGCGACGGTGACCGCGTCAGCCAGGGCCAGTTGCTGGTACAGCTGAACACCGTGCAGGCGCAATCTCAGTTGGACGTCACCCTGGGCAAGCTGCTCAACGACCGCAGTATCGAGGCGCGATTGATTGCCGAACGCCTGGGCGCCGCTGAAATCCAGTGGCCGGCGCAATTGCTGGAGCGGGCCGAAGAGCCGCGCGTCAAGGCGGCCATGGCGCTGCAGAGTCAATTGTTCCTGACGCGGCGTGCCGAGCTGGGTAGCCGCCTGCAGATCATCGAGCATGAAATTGGCGCCTTGCAGCAGCAGTTGCAGGGGTATGAAGGGGTCAAGCGCAACTACGACGCGCAAATGCGTTTCCAGCAGCAGGAACTCGAAGGCCTGCGCGAGCTGGCCCGGGAAGGCTACGTGCCGCGCAACAAGCTCTTCGAGGCCGAGCGTAATGCCGCGCAACTGGCCGGACAGATTGCTTCCGGCATCGGTGACGTCGGCAGGACGCGCCAGGCCATCAACGAAAGCCGGCTCAAGGCTTTGCAGGCGCAGCAGGAATTTCGCCGCGATGCCGAAACCCAGCTCAGTGAAGTATCCGCTGAGGCGGCGGGCTATGCCGATCAGATCCGCGCCTTGCAATTCGAAGTGGATAACGGCGCGATCCGGGCACCGGTGGCCGGGCAGGTGATGGATATGTCGATCCACACGGTCGGGGGCGTCGCCCAGGCCGGGCAAACCCTGATGCAGGTTGTGCCGCTGGACGCGCCGATGGCGATCACCGCGCGCTTTGAGCCGCTGATGGCCAACAAGCTGCGCCCGGGGTTGCCGGTGCACGTGCATTTCACCGCGCTGCAACGGGTGGATACGCCAACGGTGACGGGCACCGTGACCACGGTGTCGGCGGACCAGTTGATCGATCAGCAAACCCACCAGCCGTACTTCTCCGCCAAGGTCGAGATTCCCGCCGACACGGTGGCTTCGCTGCAAGAGGCCGGGCTGCTGGTGCGCCCGGGCATGCTCGCCGATGTCACCGTGGTGACCGGAGAGCGGACCTTGATGAACTATCTGATGAAACCTTTGCGCGAACGCTTGCTGGCTGCCTTCAAAGAGGAATGAGCATGACCGACCGTTGCCGTTACGGCGTCCGTGTGCTGTTGAGTTTGTGTACCAGTTGGGCGGTGATCGGCCCGGTGTGGGCGGCGGAGGGCGGGTTGAGCCTGATCGCCGCTTACGATGCCTCGCGTCTCAACGACCCGACCTTGCAAGCGGCGACCCACGCCTTTGATGCGTCGCGCCAGGAAGAGGCGATCGGTCGGGGCGGGCTGTACCCGCAAGTGTCGTTGTCATCACGTTATGGGTATGGCGGGCGTACCGATGGCGGCGATGACAGCGGCTACGTCAACAGCAACGATTACCAGGCCAATAACGTGACCTTGGCTGCGCAGCAGCCGCTGTATGACAAGGGCCGTTGGGCGGCGTATCAGGAGGGCAAGGCCCGGGGAACACTCGGTAGCCAACAGTTCGATGTGGCCGGCCAGGCGCTGTTCGATCGGGTTGCCAAGGGCTATTTCGACGTCGCTCGGGCCGAGAACGAGCTCAAGTTGATCGCCCAGCAGAAAACCGCGATCAATGGGTTGGTGATCCAGAGCAAAAAGCTTTACCAGGGTGGCCAGGGCGCAATCACCGACATCGACGAGGCCCAGGCTCGGCTCGATCTGGTGGAGGCCCAGGAAGCCGAAGCCAACGCCCGGCGCGTGGCTGCGTTGCGGGCGCTGTCGGGCCGTTCCAATGTACCGATTGATGACATCCAACCGATGCGCGAAGAACTTCCCACCGGAACGCCGATCCCGCCGGAGCAGGATTTACCTTACTGGACGGCAATTGCCCGCGAGGCCAGCCCGGAATTGGCGGCCCGGCTGGCGGCGGTGAAAGTGGCCGAGGCGCAGGCCGACAGCCAGCGCGCCGGGCACTACCCAACGTTGTCGCTCACCACTCAGTTGACCCGCCGGGAAACCCGTCAGTACCAGGAGCTGGACCCGCGCCAGGACACTTACTACGTTGGCGTGCAGTTGGACATTCCGTTGTATCGCGGCGGCGCGGTGCGCGCCTCGGTGGCCAAGGCCGAGGCACAGCTTGCAGGCGCCCAGTCCGATTACGACGTGCAGCGTCAGCAATTGGCCGAAGACATCGAAACCGATTACCTGGGCGTGGTCGCAGGTTTTGCCAAGAGCAAGGCGATGCAACGGGCAGTGGAATCCAACCAACGGGCGCTGACGTCGACGGAGAAGGGGTTTCAAGGCGGGGTACGTTCGACGGTCGACATTCTCGATGCCCAGCAGCGGCTATTCCAGGCGCGGCGGGACCTGCTCGACACCAAATTGGACATGCTGCAAAGCTATGTAAGCCTGCACATCCACACCGGCCAGATGAATCGCGCGGTGCTGGAACAGGTGCAAAGTTTGTTCTAAGGCCGGCCCCCACGGCTGTTGCTCCCTCGCCACAGAGGCAGTCCGTGGCGAGGGGATTTAGCGAAACGTCACACCGCCCCGCTGGGCTGCGTAGCAGCCCCCATCACTCAGGCAGTGAAGTCACTGGCGTGCAGCTCCTTGACGCCAACCAGTTCGAACTCGAACTCGGCGGTGGCGTCGGCGTCGATGCTGCCGTAGAGGATGCCGTCGACGAAGCGCAGTTGGCCGGTGGCGTTGGTGGCGTCAAAGGCGTTGCTGCCGATGAAGTTGAACGCATCGACATTGGCGGTCAGCGGGTTGGCGTCCAGACCGGTGAAATCCAGTTTATCGAGCTCCGTCGTCTTGAAACCGTTGATCACATCGCGCGCCGCGCCGACGCCCATGTCCGACAGCGCACCAAACGCATAAGTATCCGCGCCCGTGCCGCCGGTGAGGTTGTCAGTGCCGGCACCGCCGATCAGGCGGTCGTCGCCCGAGCCGCCCACCAAGGTGTCGTTGCCCGCGCCGCCGTTGAGGATGTTCCCGGCACTGTTGCCCGACAGGGTGTCCGCATAGGCGCTGCCCGTCAGGTTCTCGATGAACTTCAGCGTGTCGAGCCCCGAGCCCACGGTGTTTTGTTGCGCGGAGGTCGACAGGTTCACGGTCACCCCGGCCGACACGCGCTCGAACGACGCCGTGTCATTGCCATCGCGCCCGTCGAGGATGTTGTCGCCAGCACCGGCGAACAGCGTATTGCCCAGCGCATTGCCGATCCCGTTGGCAGCGCCCGCATTATCGATGTACAAGTTCTCGACATTGTTGCCCAGCGTGTAGGTGGCCAGGCTGCTGTGGACGCTGTCGATACCGCCGGACACCGGATTGCTGCTGGTCTCGATCACCGTATCGCTGGTGTTGTCGACATAGTAGGTGTCGTTACCGTCGCCACCGCTCATGCTGTCGGCCCCCGCAGCGCCATTGAGCACGTTGTTGGCGGCGTTGCCGGTGATGAAGTTGCGACGCTCGTTGCCGGTCCCGTCGATGTCCGACACGCCGGTCAATACCAGGTTTTCCAGGTTGGCGCCGAGCGTCCAGCTGACCGACGCCTGGACCGTATCGATCTGCGAGGTCGAGGTGTTGGTTTCCACCACGCTGTCGAATGCGTTGTCGACGACGTAGATGTCGTTGCCATCGCCACCGGTCAACGAGTCGGCACCCAAGTCGCCGTCCAGTATGTCGTTGCCGGAACTGCCCACCAGCGTGTCCGCCTGGTCGGTGCCGGAGATCTTCCCTCCTTCATTCTGCGCGCCGTCGAAAATATCCTGGACGCTGTTGTTGTCGTTGGGGTTGCCCTGGAAACCGAGGTCACCTGCGATGTAGTCCGCCAGGCGCTGGCCGACGATTTCCGCCGACTCCTCATGCAGATGCCAGACGTCGTCGGGATACACCAGCGGGTCGACTTCGTAGCGCAGCGGCAGGTCGGTGTAGTCCACCGCCAGCTTCACATCGGCGCGCTCGGCCGCGATGGCTTCCTGGGTGGCGCGGACATAGCCGACGCCCGCGACGATGGCGGCGATCTTCTCTTCCGAGTAGCCACGGGCACGCGCCGCGTCCTGCTCGTAGTGACCGGTCTCCATCATGTACACATTGAAATTGCCAAACTGGGCGTGCAGGTAATCGAAGACCTTCAGCGTCGCCGCCTTGTAGGCCGCCGCTGCCGCTTCCTTGTCCGTGGCGCGGGCGATTTCCTGGGCGGCTTCCTCGCCCTGGCCCCAGACAATGCCCATCGTGACGTTGTCGATGGATTTGAGCTCCGTGAGCTGGTCGCGCAGCAACGTCACCGCACGCAACAGCGCCGGCCCGGGTTGGTTGGTGTCGGTCAACCACCAGCACAATTTCAACTCTTCGGCGCCGAGGGTCGACAAGCCGTTGACCGTGCTGCCACCCACCGCAATGTCGATGCCGTTGCCGTCGGCATCGCTGAACTGGCTGCGCACGTCGTAGGTGGTGTATTTGTTCAGGTCGTTGACCAGCATCGAGGTGCCGGACTGATCGTCGTCTTCGCTCATGCGCAGCAGGCGCGCGTTGGATTGGCCGAGCGTCGGCAGGTAAAGAATGTCCTGCTGGGCGCGCTCGCCGAAGACGAAATCATCGGCGGTCAGGGTGTTGAGGTAGTTGCCGTTCAGGGCGATCTCGAAGCGATTGCCATCGGCGTCGGCCTGGCTCGACTTGACGTAAGTCTTGTCGCCGGCCGCGTTCAAGGTCATGTAGAGCGTGCCATTGCTGCCATCGCCCAGGCCGAGGAAACCCAGCCCGGACACGTCGATCTTGTCGACGCCCGCGGTGAAGTCGTAGATCGTGTCTGTGGCGGTGACGCCTCCGGTGTCGTAGTCGCGGTAGCTGTCGGACAGGTTGTTGTAGCGGAACGTGTCGCCGCCGTCGCCGCCATACAGCGAGTCGCGCCCGGCACCGCCATCGACGATGTCGGCACCGGTGCCGGCCTTGATGGTGTCGTTACCACCCAGGCCCAGGATCAGGTCCGCGCCGGCCGTGCCGTTCAGGCTCTCGGCATTGGCCGTGCCGGTGATGGTGTTGGCGGGGGCATCGGCCACCACCAGGGCGAAGCTGTCGCTGACCGATGCCCCCGACGGATCGGTGGCCTTGACCAGTACGTCATAGTTGCCTGCCGCGGTGCTGGTGGGCGTGCCGGTGAAGGTCAGGTTGCTGGCATTGAAGCTCAGCCATGAGGGCAGGGCGCTGCCGTTGGCGAGGGTCGCGGTGTAGGTCAGCACATCCTGGTTGGCGTCGGTGAAGCTATTGCTCGCCACGGTGTAGCTGAATGGCGTGCTTTCGCTGGTGTTCTGGTCCAGGAGCGGGATGACCACCACCGGTGCCACGTTGGTCGGCGTGTTCTGGTCGGCGAAGACAAAATGACTGGCCGTCAGGCTGCTGACGAAGTTGCCCGCCATGGATATTTCGAAGCGGTTGCCATTGGCATCGACGGTGAGGTCCTTGAGGTAGGTACGGTTGGTCGATGCGCTGTAACTGACCTGCAGCGTGCCATTGAGCCCGTTGCCCAGCCCGGTGTAGCCCAGGGCCGAGACGTCGATCTTGTCGGCGGCCACGTCGAAATCGAGGATCTGGTCACTGGCGCTGGTGGAGCTTGTCCGGTAGCTGTCGAGCTTGGAGGTGTAGCGGAACACATCGGCGCCGGTGCCACCGGTGAGTTTGTCCACGCCGGTGCCGCCCACCAGAATGTCGTTGCCGGCTGCGCCATTGATCGTGTCGTTACCCGCGCCGCCGAAAATCTGCTCGTTGGCCACGGTGCCGGTCAGCGTGTCGTTGTTCGGCGTGCCATTGATCACCACGGAACTGGGCACGTCTTGCACGGCCAGGGTGAAGCTGTCGCTGACGGTAGCGTTGCTGCCGTCGGTTGCGGTGACTTGGATCGAGTAGGTGCCCGACGCCGTGTCCGGTGGCGTACCGCTGAAGGTGCGCGTGGCGGCATCGAATGTCAGCCAACTGGGCAAGGCATTGCCATCGGCCAGCTTGGCGGTGTAGCTGAGGGTGTCATTGTCCGGGTCGGTGAAACTGGTGGCAGGCACCACGTAGCTGAACGGTGTTTTTTCATTCGCGTTCTGGTCTAGCAAGGGCGTGGCCAGCACCGGCGCCTGGTTGGTCGGCGACGAGGTGGCGAAGACGAAGTTGGCGCTGGTCAGGGTGTTGAGGTAATTGCCGTCCAGGGCCACTTCGAAGCGGTTGCCATTGGCATCGGCCACCAGCGACTTGATATAGGTCTTGGTGCCGGCACTGTTGAGAACCAGGTAGACGGTGTTGTTCTTGCCGTCGCCCAGGCCGGTGAAACCCATGGCGGAAAGGTCGATCTTGTCGGCGCCGATGTCGAAATCGGTGATCAGGTCTCCGAGGTTGGCGCCGCCGGTATTGTAGTTGCGGTAGCTGTCCATGCGATTGGCGAACACGAAGGTATCCGCCCCGGCGCCGCCGGTGAGGGTATCCATGCCGGCGCCGCCGTTGAGTTTGTCGCCGCCCGCGCCGCCACTGAGGCTGTCATTGCCGGCCAGGCCGAGCAGGGTGTCGGCCGCATCGGTGCCCAGCAACGAGTCGCTGCCGGCGGTGCCGGTGATCACCCGGTTGAAGATGAAGTTGTCCGCCGTCAGGGTGCTTGCCAGGTTGCCCGAGAGAATCAGCTCGAAGCGATTGCCGCTGCCGTCGGCGTCGTAATCCTTGATGTAGGTGCGGTCGCTGCTGGCGTTGTAGCTGACTTGCAAGGTGCCGCCACGGCCATTGCCCAGGCCGGTAAAACCGAGGTCGGCGAGGTCGATCTTGTCCTGGGTGACGTCGAAATCGGTGATGGTGTCATCGAAGCTTGCGGTTGCATTGCGGTAGCTGTCGGACTGGCTGGCGAAGCGGAACACATCCGCGCCTGTGCCGCCGGTGAGTTTGTCGACGCCCGCGCCGCCCACCAGGATGTCGCTGCCAGCCGCGCCGTTGATGGTGTCGTTGCCGGCTGCGCCGTAGAAGATCTCGCTGGCGCTGGTGCCCGTCAGGATGTCATTGCCCGCCGTGCCTTGAACCGTGGTCATCGGCACCGTGGCGCTGACGTAGCTGCCGTCGCCGTAGACCAGCGTGGCGCCCTTGCTGGTGTGGCTGATGGTGTTGGCGATGATTGCGTTGCGATCGGTGCCGTCTTCGTTGCGCTCGGCGACGCCGTAGGTGGAAAGGTTGCTGCCGCTGATGACGTTGCCCTGGATCAGGTTGTCGCTGCCGTTGAAGTACTTGCCGGACACCCCAAGCGTGTCGTCGTAGGACTGGATGATGATTTCCGGTACCGCACTGCCCAACGCATTGTTGTTGAGCGTGTTGTCGAGGACCTCGACGTGATTGCTGCCGTAGATACGGACCCCTGCGCTGGCGTTGTCGTGGATGTCGACGCCAGTGACGGTCACGTCGCTGGACAGCTTGATCAGCACGCCTTCGGCGCCGTTGCCGTACACCTCGCCGCCGGTGATGGTGATGTTGCTGGGCGAGGGGATGTCTTCGCTGCCCCGCTGCACCACGATGCCGTTGCCGCCGTTGTTGTAGGCGACGTTGTTGGTGAGGGTGAAGTCGTGGGTGCTGGTGACGACGTTGAAGCCGTGGCGGTCGTTGTCGTAGGCGACGTTGTTTTCGAAAGTGCTGTCGCTGAGGAAGTCGGCAACGAACCCATCCAGGCCGTTGCCGTGGGACACGCTGTTCTTGATGACCATGTTGACGGTCTGCTCGTGGGGGTCGAAGCCGTACCCGGAGCAGTCCTTGATCTCGACGCTGTCGAGGGTGACGTTGGAATCGTAGCCTTCTTCGCCGGGGATATAACCGTTGAACCAGCCGTCCACCTTGCCGGTGGTGGCGTCGCGGTTACCGTCGATGGTGAGGTTGCTGACGCCGAAATCGTGGGTTTCCTCGCCATAGGCCGAGCGAATAATGCCGGTGATCTTGGCGTCGGAGCCGTCGGCCAGCTTGACCGTGGTGTCGCCCATGCCGTCGCCGTACAGGTAGACGTTGCTCTTGAGCATCAGGCAGCCATCGGAAGGTTCCTCTCCCCCCGAAACGATGTAGGTTCCGGTCGGCATGTACACCTGACCGCCGCCCGCGGCCGCTGCCGCATCGATCGCACTTTGAATGGCCGCCGTGTCGTCAGTAACGCCATCTCCTTTGGCGCCAAAATTTTGTACATTGAAAATCATGGACTTATCTCCGTATCAGGCTCAAAACCTCATTGGCTGCCAATATTCCATCAGCGACCTCGGTGTTAAGACCCAGCGGAGCGAAAAAGTTGTGACCGCACATCGGCGAAGTGTCAAAAAACTGGATGATCTGATCGGCGGTTGTCTCGATCCTGCCGATGTGTAACGTTTTGTTGACGCTTTTTGACGATCAACGGTGGAATGGATGAGCCCGTGCTTTCCTTGATTGGCATCAACCTCCCCATGCTCGACCGGCGTTAGCCTTGGATAAAGGCAGCGCCCCAAGTGCCGCCGGGGAGCCTCATGACGTATCTGCTGTTTCTGACCTTGCACCTGTTCGCCGCGCTGATCTTCATTGGCACGGTGTTCTTCGAGGTGCTGTTCCTGGAAAGCATCCGCCAACAACTGCCCACCAAAGTGATGGTTCTGCTTGAGCAGGGCATCAGCCGGCGTGCCCGACAATTGATGCCCTGGGTATTGCTGGTGTTGTTCGGCGCGGGCGTGGCCATGGTCTGGCTGCGTTACCGGGCGGTGCTGGCGTCGCCATTGCAATCGTCGTTTGGCGTGTTGCTTGGGTTGAAGATCCTCCTGGCGGCCAGTGTGCTGGGGCATTTCCTCCGGGCGATGTGGCTGTTTCGAAGCGGGCGCATGAAGGCCGGTTACGTCCGATTCATCCATGCCAGCGTCTTCTTGCATCTGGTCGCGATCGTGCTGTTGGCCAAGGGCATGTTTTACCTCAATGGGTAGAGCGAGCAGGGCGCTTGATACAGGTCAAGGTGGCCGCGTGGGATAAGCCTGACACTGTTGTCGCGCAGCCACTCGGAGATCGTCATGTTCGACCTGTTTCATACCCTCGATGAGTCTGCGCCAGCGGTTGCGCAGGCGGATTGCCCGATCGGTGCGCGTAAATTCCACCCTGGCATCGGCTCGCTCGACCTGCTCAGGGGGTTACGCTCCAGTCGGCAAAAGCGCCGGCCCCTGTCGCTGGCGGTGCATTTGCCGTCGCGCTTGAGGTTGGCCTCCTGCTCAACCCTGGCCAGCGTGTGCCGATGCGGGGAAATAGACGGCTATCTGCAACGCCTGACCTATGAGATGGGCCTGGTTGCCTGTCACCTGGGCTCGGGGCGGCGGGTCGAGCAGTTCTGCCTGACCGGCGGAACGCCGGTGATTACGCACCTGCAAAGGTTGATGAGCGACCTGCGCAAGCGTTTCGACTTCTGCGAAAGCGGTGACCACAGCATCGAAGTCGACTTGCACCATACCGACTGGTCGACCATGGGGCTGATCCGCGACCAGGGTTTCACCCATGTCAGCATCGGCGTTCCGGACATCGGGCGCGACAGCGAGTTGTCCGTCGATTGCTACCAGAACCCAGCCCCGATTCACTCGCTGATCGATGCGGCGCGGACCTTTGGTTTTCGCTCGATCAACATTGACTTGGGCTACGGTCATGCCTGGCAGACTCCCCAAAGTTTCGCCCAGAAACTGGCCACATTGATCGAGCTGGAACCGGATCGCCTGTACGTCTTCGATTACGCCCGCGCGCCTTATCGCTACCGTTCCAAGAACGCCTCAGAGGTCGGAGCCTTTTGCAGCGAGACCGACAAGGGCGCGATGCGTCGCAGTTGCTGCGAACAACTGCTCGAGGCCGGTTACCACTACATCGGCCTGGGGCAGTTTGTCCGGGCTGACGATGACCTGGCGGTCGCCCAGGAACATGGGCGCCTGCATCGCAACTGCCAGGGTTTCACCCGTCACGGTTGCTGCGATCATGTGGGTTTCGGCTTGTCGGCCATCACCCAGATCGAGCACCTGTACGTGCAGAACACCGACGACCTGCTCCAGTACTGCCAGCAACTCGATGCCGGGCAATTACCCGTGTGCCGTGGCTGGCGTTGCGAGGCGCAGGACTTGATCGGGGCCACGGTCACCGAGCAGTTGTCGTGTGACCTGGAGCTGGATATCCCAGCGGTTGAAAGGCGTTTCGGCCTGGTGTTTCGCGAGTATTTCGCAGGCGTCTGGCCTTTGTTGGAACAGTTGCACGTTCAGGGATTGATCGAGCTGTCGAGCCGTTTCATCGGCATCCTGCCCGCTGGGCGCCTGAGCGTAGACGCGATCTGCAACCTGTTCGACCCGGAAACTGCGGGCGCGGGCCTTCACTATTTTGAAAAGTTGAACCCTTCATGAACGCAGCCACCGGTTTCAATCGCGCCCTGGTCGAAAAATATGATCGCCCGGGGCCACGCTATACGTCCTATCCCACCGCGCCGCAATTTCACCAAGCGTTCGCCCTGGATGAATACCGCCAGGCGGCCGGGCGCAGCCACCTGGCGCAGGTACCCAAGCCGCTCTCGGTGTATATCCATATCCCGTTCTGCCAGAGCCTTTGCTACTACTGCGCCTGCAACAAGATCATCACGCGCAAGACCCATCGCGCCGTCGAGTATCTGACGTACCTCAAGCGCGAGATCGCCTTGCAAGCCGCCTTGTTCGAGCGCTCGCGCAAGTTGACCCAACTGCACCTGGGCGGAGGCACGCCGACTTACCTGACCCATGAACAACTGGCTGACCTGATGGACTGCCTGCACCAGTCATTCGACATGGACGACAGTGACGACCATGAGTTTTCCATCGAGGTCGATCCCCGCACGATAGATGCCGAACAGATCCAAGGCTTGCGTCGCCTTGGCTTCAACCGCCTGAGCTTCGGCATCCAGGATTTCGATGCGCAAGTGCAGGCCGCGGTCAATCGGGTGCAAAGCGAAGCCCAGGTCACCGAGCTGGTAGAGGCGGCCCGGCTGGCTCGATTCAAGTCGATCAGCGTCGATCTGATCTACGGCCTGCCGCTGCAAACCCTGGCCAGTTTCGATGTCACCTTGGGCAAAATCATCGCCTTGCGCCCTGACCGGATCGCCGCGTACAGCTATGCGCACCTGCCGCAACGGGTGAGGGCGCAACGGATGATCCGGCCCGAAGACATGCCGCCACCCGAACGTAAGCTGGAGCTGCTGGAACTGACCATTAACCGGCTGACCGCGGCCGGTTACGTCTACATCGGCATGGATCACTTCGCCTTGCCGGACGACGAGCTGGTACGTGCCCGTTCCCGGGGGACCTTGCAGCGTAATTTCCAGGGCTATTCCACCCATGCCGACTGCGACCTGATTGGCCTGGGCGTGTCTTCAATCGGCAAGGTCGGTGACAGCTACAACCAGAACGTCAAGGAGCTTTCCCAATACTACGCGTGGCTGGACCAGGGCTTGTTGCCAGTGCAACGGGGCTACCACCTGAGCGATGACGACCGCTTGCGGCGCGAAGTGATCAGCGAATTGATGTGCCACGGACGGATTGATTTCGGTCGGATCGAAGCGGGTCATGGCATCCACTTTGCCGAGTACTTCGCTGACGCGCTGGAGCGGCTCCAGGAGTTGGTGGGCGATGGACTATTGGAGATCCATGAGGACTCGCTGGTGTTGTTGCCCCAGGGGCAACTGATGATGCGTAACGTGGCCATGGCGTTCGATGCGTACCTGGCGGGGGAGCAGACGGTGCAGTATTCGCGAACGGTTTGACCCAGCGGGAGCAAGCTCTCATGGAACAAATTACAACCAACTGATTTTTAAGGCTAAAAATACATACCGATCGTTCCCGCGCTCCTGCGTGGGAATGTCGCCAGGGACGCTCCGCGTTCCGCTTCTGGCGGGTGACGCAGAGCGTCACGGGATGCATTCCCACGCAGAGCGTGGGAACGATCAACTCTGCTCAACCGGGCGAGAATGCTTTTGTGGCGAGGGGATTTATCCCCGCTCGGCTGCGCCATCCAGCGGGAGCTGGCTCCCTCGCCACGGTTCAGTGTTTCGGCTGCAAAGCCCTCGCCAGAAACGGCGCCGTGCGGCTTTCCCGACACGCCGCGACCGCCTCCGGTGTGCCGCAGACCACGACTTTGCCACCCTGCGTCCCCGCACCCGGGCCGATGTCGATGACCCAGTCGCTCTGGGCCACGACGCGCATGTCATGCTCGACCACCACCACGCTGTGGCCTTCGTCCACCAGACGGTTCAATTGCACCAGCAAGCGATCGACGTCCTGGGGATGCAAGCCGTTGGTGGGCTCGTCCAGCACGTATAGCGTCGCGCCCCGGGCCTTGCGTTGCAGTTCCGTTGCCAGTTTGATCCGCTGGGCCTCGCCGCCAGACAGTTCGGTGGCCGGTTGGCCGAGGCGCAGATAGCCCAGGCCAATGTCATGCAGCACTTGCAACGAGCGCCGCGCCGATGCTTGGCCGGCGAAGACCTCGAGCGCCTGGTCCACGGTCAGTTGCAGCACTTGGGCGATATTCAAGCCCTGCCAGATCACCTCCAGGGTCTGCGGGTTGTAGCGGGCGCCATGGCACGTAGGGCAGGGGGCGTACACGCTTGGCATGAACAACAATTCCACGCTGACGAAACCTTCGCCTTCACAGGTTTCGCAGCGGCCTTTGGCGACGTTGAACGAAAACCGTCCGGCATCGAATCCCAGCGCTGTTGCCTGTTCGGTAGCGGCGAAGAGTTTGCGCACGTGGTCGAACAGTCCGGTGTAGGTGGCGAGGTTGGAGCGAGGCGTGCGGCCGATGGGTTTCTGGTCGACCTGCACCAGTCGCTTGATCGCATCGAGCCCGGCGGTGACATGGCCGCCACTGGTTTGCACGGGTTCGTCTTCCAGGCTTTGTTCATCGGTCTCGGCGGTGGGGCCGGCCTGGCCCAGGTGGGCCCCTATCAGGTCAAGCAAGGCCTGGCTGACGAGGCTGGATTTACCTGAGCCCGAAATGCCGGTCACCGCCGTGAAACAGCCGAGGGGAAAGGCCGCGCTCAGGTTCTCGAGGTTGTTGCGGGTGATGCCTTCAAGGCGCAACCAGCCCTTGGGTTCACGAGGGGGGCGCGCGGCGGCAAAGCTGTCCGAGAAAAGATAGGCGCGGGTCCGGGACTCAGGCACTTGGCCAAGGCCTTCAGGTGGCCCGCTGTAGAGGATTTTTCCGCCTTGCTCACCCGCATCGGGACCGACGTCGATGAGCCAGTCGGCGCGGCGCATGGTGTCCAGGTCGTGCTCGACCACGAACACCGAATTGCCCGCCGCCTTCAGGCGCTGCAAGGCGCCGAACAACGCTTCGCTGTCGGCTGGGTGCAAGCCGGCGGAGGGTTCATCCAGCACGTAGATCACCCCGAATAACTGGGAGTTGAGCTGGGTGGCCAGGCGCAGGCGCTGCAGTTCACCGGAGGACAGCGTCGGCGTGCTGCGCTCCAAGGCCAGGTAGCCGAGGCCGAGGTCGATCAGCGTGGTAATCCGCTCCAACAGCTCGGCGGCGATGCGCTGGGCGGCCAGGCGTTTTTCCAGGGACAGGTTGGGTGTGTGGCGCGCGTCCGGTCCGCCCGCGTGGGGATTTTCGCCCCGGGCGGCGCGTTGCTCGCGGGCTTCACGGGTCTGGCGGTGGCTGAGGACGTCGCTCGGTTCTTCAGGCTGACGCAGGTAGTCGGGCGCGGCGACACCCTTGAGCACTTCGGCCAATTCCAGCAATGGCAGGTGCGACAGTTCGGCGATGTCCAGGCCGGCGAACGTCACCGTCAGTGCCTGGCGCTTGAGGCGTTTGCCCTCGCACACCGGGCAGGGGCTGGCGCGCATGTATTGGGCCACGCGCTTGCGCATCTGGGCGCTTAGCGAATGCATGAAGGTGTGCAGCAGGTAGCGCCGGGCGCCGCTGAAGGTGCCCTGGTAGCTGGGTTCGAGCTTGCGCTTGAGCGCTTCGCGGGTCTGGGCCGGGGTGAGCCCGGCGTACACCGGGACGGTCGGCGTTTCTTCGGTGAACAGGATCCAGTCGCGCTGTTTCTTTGGCAGGTCGCGCCAGGGAATATCGACGTCATAACCCAGGGTCACCAGGATATCCCGCAGGTTCTGGCCTTGCCACGCCATCGGCCAGGCCGCCACCGCGCGTTCGCGGATGGTCAACGAAGGATCGGGCACCATGGACGCTTCGGTCACCTCATAGACCCGTCCCAAGCCGTGGCATTGCGCGCAAGCACCCTGCGGCGTGTTGGGCGAGAAGTCTTCGGCATACAGCATCGGCTGGTCGGCCGGGTAGCTGCCGGCGCGGGAATAGAGCATGCGGATCAGGCTCGACAAGGTGGTGACGCTGCCCACCGAGGAGCGCGCGCTGGGCGTGCCGCGTTGCTGCTGCAAGGCCACCGCTGGCGGCAGGCCTTCGATGCTGTCCACGTCCGGCACACCCACCTGGTCGATCAGGCGCCGCGCGTAGGGCGCGACCGATTCGAAATAGCGCCGCTGGGCTTCGGCATAAAGCGTGGAGAAAGCCAGTGACGACTTGCCGGAACCCGACACGCCGGTGAACACCACGAGTGCATCGCGAGGGATGTCGACGTCGACATTCTTGAGGTTGTGTTCGCGGGCGCCTCGCACCCGGACGAACCCGGTACTTGCAGGCAATGAAGCGGTTGATTCGGGGCTGGTGCGAGCGGGCATTGAGCGTTCCTTGTGTGCGTCGGTGCAATGCGGTGGAGCAATGATAACCGCCGCAAGTTGATTTCAATCAAGGGCCCAGGCAAGGGACGGCCCTCACAATGATCGCCAAGATCCTGTCTTCAAGCCCTGGCGCTCATGACCCGTCCCTTTGTGATGTTGCACCCATCCCGCTCCTGGCTCCCCGGGCTGTTTGTTGTACTGCTGATGTTTGCGGGAATCGTCCAGGCCAAGGACTACGGTGACATCCAGCAACAGCGCATCCACCACGTCCTGGGTCAGGTCGACTCGACTTCCGGGCCCGAAGGCCCATTCAAGGTTCGCAAGCTCTCCACCGCCGGCAAGGTCCTGGGTTACGTCTTCCAGAGCCTGGATGTGGTGGACATCCCGGCGTACTCCGGCAAGCCAATCAACGTACAGGTGATCCTCGATCCCGCCGGGGTGATTCTCGACGCCTACGTGTTGGAACACCATGAACCGATCCTGCTGATCGGCATCGCTGAAGAAAAACTCCACGCCTTCAGCGCGCGCTACAGCGGCATCAACGTCAACCGGCGCGTCGTAGTGGGGCATTCCAGCGACCCGAGTGCGGTGACAGTCGATGCCATCGCTGGCGCTACCGTGACCGCCATGGTGGTCAACGAAGTCATCATGCGCGCGGCCCACGACGTGGCGGTGTCCCTGGGATTGGTCAAGGGTGATGCAGGGCTGGCCGTTGCCCCCGCGCGGGTGCGTAGCGATATTTTCCAGCCTGCCGATTGGACGACCTTGACCGGCAACGGCGCGATCCGGCGCCTGCACCTGACTCGTGGCCAGGTCGATGCATCATTCAAAGGCACCGAAGCCGAGCAGGTTGAAACCGCCAGCGGCGAGCAAGTCAATGACACGTTCATCGACCTCTACGTCACGCACCTGAACGCGACCACCATCGGCCGCAACCTGCTGGGCGAGACGCAGTACCGCACGTTGATGACCGAACTCAAACCGGGCGAACAGGCGATCGCGGTGATGGGCAGCGGTCGCTATTCCTTCAAGGGTTCGGGCTACGTGCGTGGCGGCATTTTCGACCGCGTGCAGTTGCGCCAGTCCGGCGACACCATCAGCTTTCGCGACCTGGATTTCCAACGTCTGAATGACGTGGCGATGGATGACATGCCGGACTTCGATGAAATGGCGATTTTCATTATCCGCGCCTCCCACCGTTTCGACCCCGGCGCGCCTTGGAGCCTGGAGCTGCTGGTGCGTCGCCAGACCGGGCCGGTCAGCGGCACCTTCAGCAGTTTCGAGTTGAGCTACCAACTGCCCGAGCCTTACCTGGAACGGCCGCTGCCCACTCCCGAGCAACTGGCGGCAGCCGAGGAGGCCAGCCGGCCGATGTGGCTGACCCTCTGGTATCAGAAAAGCGTCGAGATTTCGGTGCTCGGGGCGGCCTTGCTGGTGCTGACAGCGATCCTGTTTTTCCAAGACTCATTGGCCCGGCGGCCGGCGCTGCTGCACTGGGTGCGTCGCGCTTACCTGGCATTCACCGTGGTGTTCCTGGGCGGCTTTGCGCTGGCGCAGTTGTCGGTGGTCAACGTGCTGACCTTCGTCCATGCCCTGTTCGAAGACTTCCGTTGGGAGCTGTTCCTCAGCGATCCGCTGATTTTCATCCTGTGGGTGTTTACCGCCGCCAGCATCCTGCTCTGGGGGCGCGGCGTGTTCTGTGGTTGGCTCTGCCCGTTCGGCGCGCTGCAAGAGCTGATCAACGAGCTGGCGCGCAAGTTCAAGGTGCCGCAATACGAGCTGCCATTCGCCGTCCATGAACGGCTGTGGGCGATCAAATACATCATTTTGCTGGTGCTGTTCGGCGTCTCGCTGGAATCGATGTCCGGCGCCGAGCGGCTGGCCGAAGTGGAGCCGTTCAAGACTGCCATCACCCTCAAGTTCGACCGTCAGTGGTGGTTCGTCGCGTACGCGGCGGGGCTGCTGGTCATCAACCTGTTCACCCGCAAAGTCTATTGCCGCTACGTCTGCCCGCTGGGCGCGGCCCTGGCGATGCCGACCCGTTTGCGACTGTTCGATTGGCTCAAGCGCCGCAAGGAATGCGGCAACCCTTGCCAGCTGTGCGCCAAGGAATGCGAGATCCAGGCGATCCACCCTGATGGCCGGATCAACGCCAATGAATGCCATTACTGCCTCGACTGCCAGATGACCTGGCACAACGAAAACAAATGCCCGCCGTTGATCAACAAGCGCAAGAAGCGCAGCAAGGCGACGGCCACTGACCCGCAACGGATCCCCGTGGTGCAGGTGGATCCGACGCCCTGAGCGCTGCGGACGACCTGGCCCTGACCCTTTCATTCTTCACGGAGCACACACAGCATGAGCGATAAAAAACTCCCAACGCCTGACGCAGTGCAAGAGCCCAGGGGCGTCAGCCGCCGCAGTTTTCTCGGCACCGGCGCGGTCACCGGCGCGGTGCTGGCCGGCGCCACCGCATTGGGGGCGGGGACATTCACCCGAGAGTCCTGGGCGGCGGCCGCCAAGGAAGCCAAGTCCAAGGTCCACGTCGGGCCCGGGGAGCTGGACGAATACTACGGCTTTTGGAGTGGCGGCCACCAAGGCGAGGTGCGGGTGCTGGGCGTACCGTCGATGCGCGAGCTGATGCGTATCCCGGTGTTCAACGTCGACTCGGCCACGGGGTGGGGCCTGACCAACGAGAGCAAGCGCATCCTGGGGGACAGCGCCAAGTACCAGAACGGTGACTGCCACCATCCGCACATCTCCATGACCGACGGCAAGTACGACGGCAAATACCTGTTCATCAACGACAAGGCCAACTCCCGGGTCGCGCGCATTCGCCTGGACATCATGAAGTGCGACAAGATCCTTACCGTGCCCAACGTCCAGGCCATCCACGGCCTGCGCCTGCAAAAGGTCCCGCACACCCAATACGTATTCGCCAATGGCGAATTCGTCATCCCTCATCCCAACGACGGCAGCACGTTCGACCTGCAAGACAAGAACAGCTTCACGATGTTCAACGCCATCGACGCCGAGAAAATGGAGATGGCCTTCCAGGTCATCGTCGACGGCAACCTGGACAACACCGACGCCGACTACACCGGCAAATACGCCGCCAGTACCTGCTACAACTCCGAGAAGGCCTACGACCTGGGCGGCATGATGCGCAATGAGCGCGACTGGGTGGTGGTCTACAACATTCCGCGCATCGAGGCGGCGATCAAGGCCGGCAAGTTCATCACCCTGGACGGTTCCAAAGTGCCGGTGGTCGACGGGCGCAAGGTCAACGGCAAGGACAGCGAATTCACCCGTTATATTCCGGTGCCGAAGAACCCCCACGGCCTCAACACTTCCTCGGACGGCAAGTATTTCATCGCCAACGGCAAACTCTCGCCGACGGTCTCGATGATCGCCATCGACCGCCTGGATGACCTGTTCAACGACCGCTACAAGGACCCGCGGGAAGTGATCGTCGCCGAGCCGGAATTGGGCCTCGGGCCGCTGCACACGACCTTCGACGGGCGCGGCAACGCCTACACCACGCTGTTCATCGACAGCCAGGTGGTGAAGTGGAACATGGAAGAGGCCGTCCGCGCCTACAAGGGCGAGAAGGTCAACTACATCAAGCAGAAACTCGACGTGCAGTATCAACCCGGGCACAACCATGCCTCGCTCACCGAAACCAGCGAGGCGGACGGCAAGTGGCTGGTGGTGCTGTGCAAGTTCTCCAAGGACCGTTTCCTGCCAACCGGGCCGTTGCACCCGGAAAACGACCAGTTGATCGACATCTCCGGCGAAGAAATGAAACTGGTGCACGACGGCCCGGCGTTCGCCGAACCCCATGACTGCATCCTCGCCCGGCGCGATCAGATCAAGACTCAGAAAATCTGGAGCCGCAATGATCCGTTTTTCGCGGGCACCGTGGAGCTGGCGAAGAAGGATGGCATCAATCTGGAAACCGACAACAAGGTCATCCGCGACGGCAACCAGGTGCGGGTCTACATGACGTCCATGGCACCGGCCTATGGCCTGACGGAGTTCACCGTCAAGCAAGGCAACGAGGTGACGGTGACGATCACCAACATCGACCAGATCGAGGACGTGTCCCACGGTTTCGTCATGACCAACCACGGCGTCAGCATGGAGATCAGCCCGCAACAGACGTCGTCGATCACCTTCATCGCCGACAAGGCCGGCCTGCATTGGTACTACTGCAGCTGGTTCTGCCATGCCCTGCACATGGAAATGGTCGGGCGCATGTTGGTTGAAAAGGCCTGAGTCGGCTCAATGAGGAGACAGGCGCAATGACCGGGAATACGCAGTACCCGAAGGTTGATCGACCGGTCATTGCGCTGGTGCTTTGCCTGTTGTCGGCCGGCGCACTGGGTTCGCCGCAGCCGATCACCGACTTGCCGTTGCAGGCCGAGGGCGACCAGCAATGGCGCCTGCCCGCGGGCCAGTACCTGGGTTCCTTCAGCATCGATCAACCGATGACGCTCATCTGTGCGCCCGATGCGGTATTCCAGGGGCAGGGCGAGGGCAATGGGTTGATCATTCGCGCGCCGAACGTCGAGGTCCGGGGCTGCACGTTCCTGGATTGGGGCCATGACCTGACGGTCATGAACGCCGCCGTGTTCATCCAGCCTGCCGGCCAAGGCGCGGTGGTGCGGGCGAACCGCATGCAGGGCCAGGGCTTCGGCATCTGGGTCGATGGCACGCGGGACGTCAGCCTGATCGACAACCGCATCCAGGGCGATCCAGGTTTGCGTTCCCAGGACCGTGGCAATGGCATTCACCTGTACGCGGTGCGCGGTGCCCGGGTCATCGGCAACCACGTTCGCGACACCCGTGACGGCATCTACATCGACACCTCCAACGGCAACCTACTCCAGGGCAACACCCTGGAGGACCTGCGCTACGGGGTGCATTACATGTTCGCCAACGACAACCAACTGTTGGACAACATCACCCGGCGCACCCGCACCGGCTATGCCCTGATGCAGAGCCGCCATTTGACTGTGATCGGCAACCGCTCCGAGCAGGACCAGAACTACGGGATCCTGATGAACTACATCACTTATTCCACCCTGCGCGACAACTTCGTCACCGACGTGCGCGACGGGTCCACCGGCGACACCATGATCACCGGCGCCGAGGGCAAGGCGCTGTTCATCTACAACTCGTTGTTCAACCGCATAGAGGGCAATCATTTCGAGCGCAGCGCGGTGGGCATCCACCTCACCGCAGGCTCGGAGGACAACCGCATCGCCGGCAATGCCTTCGTCCACAACCAGCGCCAAGTCAAATACGTCGCCACGCGCCTGCAGGAATGGTCGCAGGAAGGGCGCGGCAATTACTGGAGCGACTACTTGGGCTGGGATCGCAACGGCGACGGGTTGGGGGACGTGGCTTATGAACCCAACGACAACGTCGACCGGCTGCTGTGGCTGTACCCGCAGGTTCGCCTGTTGATGAACAGTCCAGGCGTGGAAGTGTTGCGCTGGGTGCAGCGGGCGTTTCCGGTGATGAAATCTCCCGGGGTGATGGACAGCCATCCGTTGATGCAGGTGCCCAGCCAACCCCCTCAACGCAATATTGCCCAGGAGGACGCGTCTTGAACGTCGTCGAAATCGAAGGCGTCAACCAGCGTTACGGCGACGTCGCCGTGCTGCATGGGCTTGACCTGACCTTGGCCCAGGGCGAAGTGCTCGGGCTGTTCGGGCACAACGGCGCGGGCAAGACCACGACCATGAAGCTGATACTCGGTTTGTTGCGCGCCAGCGAAGGCCAGGTACGGGTCTTTGGCCGCGAGCCGAGTGACCCGAACGTGCGGCGGATGCTCGGCTACCTGCCGGAAAACGTCATGTTCTATCCGCAGTTGAGCGGGCGCGAGACCTTGCAGCACTTTGCCCGGCTCAAAGGCGCGGCGCCGGAACAGGTCGAGCGGCTGTTGGCGGACGTGGGACTGGCGGGCGCCGCCCAACGGCGCGTGCGCACTTATTCCAAGGGCATGCGCCAACGCCTGGGCCTGGCGCAAGCCTTGCTCGGCCAACCGCGCCTGCTATTGCTCGACGAACCGACCGTGGGCCTGGACCCCATCGCCACCCAGGATCTTTATCAGTTGCTCGATCGCCTGCGCTGGCAGGGCACCAGCATCATCCTTTGCTCTCACGTCTTGCCGGGCGTGGAAGCGCACATCAACCGCGCCGCGATTCTCACCCGTGGACGGCTGTTGGCCCTGGGCAGCCTGGCAAGGTTGCGGGAGGACGCGGGGCTGCCGACGCTGATCCGCGCCTCGGGCCTGTCACGAGCCGATTGGCTGCGACAGCATTGGCGCAGCGAAGGGCACGCCACCCAAGGCTGGGGCGCCGAAGGGGTCCAGGTGTCTGCCCCAGACGGCAGCAAGCTCAAATTGCTGCGCCAGTTATTGGCCCAGGATGACCCGACCGATGTCGAGATCAAGCCGCCGTCGCTGGAGGATTTGTACCGTCATTACATGGCCCGTGCAGCGGCCGAGGAGGCCAGCCAATGAACCCGATCTGGAACATGGCTCGCAAGGAATTCAGCGATGGGCTGCGCAATCGCTGGCTGTTGGCGATCAGCCTGTTGTTCGCGGTACTGGCGATCGGCATTGCCTGGCTGGGCGCCGCGGCGTCCGGCCAATTGGGTTTCACTTCGGTGCCGGCGACGGTGGCGAGCCTGGCCAGCCTGGCGACGTTCCTGATGCCCTTGATCGCGTTGTTGCTGGCCTATGACGCGATTGTCGGCGAGGACGAAAGCGGCACGTTGCTGTTGTTGCTCACTTATCCGTTGGGGCGCGGGCAATTGCTGCTGGGCAAGTTTGTCGGTCATGGCCTGATCCTGGCCCTGGCGACCTTGATCGGTTTCGGCTGCGCAATGTTGGCGATTGCCGTGTTGGTGGACGATGTGGAGCTGAGCCTGCTGCTCTGGGCCTTCGGTCGTTTCATGTTGTCCAGCACACTGCTGGGGTGGGTGTTCCTCGGATTGGCCTACGTGCTGAGTTGCCTGTCGGCGGAAAAATCCACCGCGGCCGGGCTGGCGCTGGGCGTGTGGTTTTTCTTCGTGTTGGTGTTCGACCTGGTGCTGCTGGCGCTGTTGGTGCTGAGCGAAGGTCGCTTCAGCCCGGAGCTGCTGCCCTGGTTGCTGCTGTTGAACCCGACCGATGTGTATCGGCTGATCAATGTGTCCGGGTTCGACACCGGCTCCAGCGGCGCGAGCGTGTTGACGCTGGGCAGCGATTTGCCGGTTGCCGGCCCGCTGCTGTGGCTGTGCCTGGGGCTGTGGTTGGTGATGCCGTTGTGGTTGGCCTATCGGCTGTTCAATCGCCGGTGCCCATGAGTTTCTGATCTTGATGAAGGAAGCATGTGATGAACGGGGTTTATTTCAAGGCGAGCCGTGTCCTGGCTGGGGTGCTCGTATGCCTGGCGCTGGTGGCCTGCGACAAGGCTCAATCGCCACCTGCCGCCGAGGCGGCGCTGGCTTTCCATCCTGCTGATGAATGCCATGTGTGCGGCATGGTCATCACCGATTTCCCAGGGCCCAAGGGCGCGGCTGTCGGCGCCAGCGGGACGAAAAAGTTCTGCTCGCCAGCGGAAATGCTCGGCTGGTGGCTGCAGCCAGAAAACCACCGCGACGATGTCGAGCTGTATGTCCACGACATGGGTCGCAGCCATTGGAACACGCCGGACGATGCTCACCTGATCGACGCCCGGACCGCTTATTTTGTCATCGGCTCCGGCCTCAAGGGTGCCATGGGCGTCGTCCTGGCCTCGTTCTCCGACCCCAAGGCCGCTCAAAAGCTTGCCAGCGAGACGGGCGGCAAAGTCCTGCGCCTGGACGACATCGACCAGAAGCTGTTGGGGCAAGCCACCGCCATGTCGCCAATGAGCCACTGATCACCACAGGGATTTCGATTGTCTTGGGATACATAGACCGACACCGCTTTTGTGGCGAGGGAGCTTGCTCCCGCTGGACTGCGCAGCAGTCCCTTGGCTCAGCCACTGAGGTGGGGCAGGTTGACCGCGTTTGATCGTTCCCCCGCTCTGCGTGGGAATGCATCCCGTGACGCTCTGCGTCACCTTCCGAAAGCGGAACGCGGAGCGTTCCTGGCGACATTCCCACGCAGGAGCGTGGGAACGATCGATCGCGTCCAGCCTTTTTGGGGTCGCTGCGCAACCCAGCGAGAGCAGTCCTCCAGGAGAGCGGTCAGTGCGAGGTGCCTTCGGCAAACTCGATCTTGTTGCCCACGTTGTACTTGCCGGACGGCTTGTTCATCGGCAGGCGCTTGACCTCCTTCAGGGTGTTGCTGTCGTAGACGATCAGTGCGCCGTCGGTGTCCCAGATGCTCAGCAGCAGGTAGCGGCCGTCGCGGGTGAATTCGACATGGGCGGCGGTTTTGCCGGGCATTGGGCGCAGGGTGTGGGCGATTTCCAGGGTTTGTTTGTCGATCAGGTGGATGGCATCGTTGTCCGGGCCGAAGAACACGTCGGTCCAGGCATAGCGCGAGTTGGCATGGCTGCGCAGGAAGAAGCCCGGCCCCAGGGTGGGGATCTGCTTGATGACTTTCCAAGTGTCGAAGTCAATCACCGAAATCAGCCCTTTGCTGATATTGGGCGTGGCGAACACCCAGTGCCCATCGCGCCTCCAATAAGTGCCCGAACCCAGGTGCGGCATCCCCGGCAATGCGATGTCCTTCACCACATGCCCGGTGTCGAGGTCGATGACTTGCCCGCCCTTGGCCTTGCGCGACGTGGCGAGCAGTTGCCGATAATCGGGCGAGAAGGAAAAATCATCCAGGTAATCCTCGGCCTCGATACGCCTCGGCACGAAGTCCGGGTTCGGCCCGGTGGACAGCTCCCAGACCTCCTTGACGTCTTTCAAGGCGACGATGAAGCTGTTGCGCGGCGGCGCGGTATACACCGCGCTGACTCGCGAGCCCTGGCCGTCCAGCCCCACTGTTGCAATAGTCTTGACCGGTGACAGGTCGCGGGCATCCAGCACCACCAGATTGCCGGGCAAGGTGTTGCCCACCAGCACCCAGCGCCCGTCCTTGCTCACCGCCAGGTTACGAGTATTGAGCCCGGCCCGGACTTCGGCGATCAGTTTGAGGTTGTGCAGGTCGTACAGGCTGATCCAGCCGTCCCGGGAGGCGAAATAGACGAAGCGTCCGTCCGGCGAAAACTTCGGCCCGCCATGCACGGCAAAATGCGAGGCGAAGCGCGCCAGGACTTCGAAACGATCGCCGTCGATGATGTCGACATGATGATCACCAGCCTCCACCACCACGAATAGGTTCAGCGGGTCGGCGCTGTGCTGAGGTGCAGTGGGCAAGCTCGCGACATTCGCCAGCAGGCGATGGCTATGGCGCGTGTCATCTTCGCTCCAAGTCGGTTCGACGGCGGGCGCGCGCTGGAGATAGTGAGTCAGGCCATCGATCTGCGCGCCGTCCAGCATTCCGCCGAACGAGGCCATCTGGCTGGCGGGACGGCCGTTTTCAATGACGCGGCGGATTTCATCGGGTTTGATCCGGCTCAAGCTTTGCGGCAACAGTGCAGGCCCGGCGCCGCCGATGCGATTGACGCCGTGGCATTGCTGGCAATGCTGCTGATAATTGCGCTCGGCCAACGCCAGGTCCGGCGGGTCCATGACCTCGCCATGAGCCGCGCCGACCATGAGTAGCGACGTGAACCACCAACCTCTCATGACGCCACCTTCGAGGCGTGGGTTGTCGGCTGTGGCAGCGGATGAATACGTGCCGGATGCTGTACTGGCTGATGGGCAAACAAACCGACCACCTTGCCGATCACCGTCAATGTCGGCAGGCCCTCGGCGCATCCCCGAGCCATCTCCGGCAGATGTGAAAGCGTGCCTCGCAGCACCTGCTGGTCGGGGCGCGTGCCGTTGCTGATCAACGCCGCAGGGGTATCGGCCGGCAGCCCGGCCTCGACCAACCGCTCGGCGATGAGGCCCAGGTTCGACAACCCCATGTAGAACACCAGCGTCTGGCTGTCGTCGGCCAGGCTTCGCCACGGCAGGTCCAACTCGCCTTCGCGCTGCAAGTGGCCGGTGATGAAACGACAGGAATTGACCAGGTCGCGATGGGTCAGCGGAATACCGGCGTAGGCACTGCACCCGGCCGCGGCGGTGATGCCAGGCACCACCTGGCAATCGATTCCCCGGAATAAAAGATATTCCAGCTCTTCGGCGCCCCGGCCAAAAATGAACGGGTCGCCGCCCTTGAGACGGACCACCCGTTGGCCCTGGTCCGCGAGGTCGGCCAATAGCTCGTTGATCTGCGCCTGCGGCAGGCTATGGCAACCGGCGGCTTTGCCGACGTAATGCCGGGCGCACGTCAGTGGGACCAGGCCCAGCAGTTGTTGGCTGATCAAGCGGTCGTAGACCACCGCGTCAGCCTGCATCAGCAGGCTCCAGGCACGTAGCGTCAGCAGGCCCGGATCGCCGGGGCCTGCGCCGACCAGGGCGACTTCACCCGGTCTGAACGGTGATTGCAGGGCAGCGGGCAAAGCGATGGAGGCAGGCATAGGGCTTCCTTGTTTCGTCATCAGATTCGCCGTCGGGTTATCGGGCTAATGGGTACAGCGCAACGTTGGGAATCGCCTGCAAGCCGATTTCGTCATCGCTCAGGTGACACCCCGGGTCCTGGCCCCACAAATCGCCATCGGCCCAGGCGCGGGTGCGGGTGTTGCCGTTGCAGATACTCAACCAACGGCACTGGCCGCAGCGTCCACCCACGGCGCGTGGATGTTCGCGCAGCTTCAAGAGAAGGGCGTCGGGGTGCTCCAGCCAGAGTGCCTTGAAGGGCGTTCGGCGCACGTTTCCCACCGAGTGCTGCCACCAGTACGTGTCGGGGTGGACCTCACCGGTATTGTCGATGTTGGCGATGCCGCTGCCCGAAGCGTTGCCGCCCCAGGCCCGTAGCATCTGCTCCAGTGCGGGGTATTGCTGAGGGAGGCGCCGGGATACCCACTGCAGCAACAGGATCGCGTCGGCATCGTTGTTGCCGCTGACGAAATCGCTGTCGCGCCCTTGCTCGACGTCCGCCCACGCGCGCTCGAAGATCAACGTCATCGCCTCGCGACTCATCTGCTGCTGGGCATCGAGCTTGCGACTGCGCCTGCCGCGACCGCTGTAGTTCAGATGCGACAGATAGAATTTCTGCACATCGTATTCATCCATCAGGTCCAGCAACCGAGGCAACTGGGGATGGTTCTGCTGAGTGAGGGTGGTACGCAGCCCGACCCGGATCCCTCGCTCGCGGCAGAGCCGGATGGCCGCCATGGAACGGGCGAAACTGCCCTTGAGCTGGCGGAATTGATCGTGAGTCGTTTCCAGGCCGTCGATACTGATGCCGACGTAGTCGAAATTCGCCGCCGTTATCTGCTCTATGTTCGAGGCGTCGATCAGCGTGCCGTTGGTGGACAGGGCAATAAAGAAACCTTTGGCGCGGGCATGGGCGTTGAGCTGGAACAGGTCTTCGCGCAGTAATGGTTCGCCGCCAGACAGGATCAACACACGTACCCCGGCGTCATGCAGGTCATCGATGACCTGGAGCGCTGCGGCGGTGTCCAGTTCATCGCGAAAAACACTGTCGGCCGACGTCGCGTAGCAGTGCTTGCAGGTCAGGTTGCAACGCCTGAGCAGGTTCCAGATCACCACCGGCGGGCGACTGCTGCCCGGCGGCGCGACGCGTGGGGCGGGGCATTGCCCGGCCAGTGCACGCAGGTAATGGCTGATCCTTAACATACAACGCTCCTTCGATCGATGTGCCGGTTCAGCGCGAGGGGGGCGACAGGCGCAGGCCGGTTTTTTTCAGGATGCGGCTGCTCACCAGCATGTCGTCGGCGGCGCAGGCCTCCCCCAGCAGGTAGCGCAAGTGATCGCGGTAACTGTCGATTTCCTCGCGGCTGCGGCCATGCACCATGGCGAACAGGTTGTAGCGCCAGCCGGGCCGGCGCGGTCGGCGGTAGCAATGACTGACGAAGGGCTGCGCGCCCAATAGCGCACCCAGGCGCGGCATGTCGGCGTCAGCCACGTCCCAGACCGTCATGCCGTTGTGGCGGTAGCCCAGGCGATAGTGATTGGGCACCGCGGCGATGCGGCGGATCGCCCCTTCGGCCTGCAGGCGCTTGAGCAGGTCTAGAGTGGACTCGACGCTCAGGCCCAATTGCTCGGCCAGCCAGGCCCAGGGATCTTCGAGCAGCGGCAGGCCGGCCTGGGTCAGTTCGACCAGGCGCAGGGCCAACGGCGTTTGCTCCAGGGGCAACGTTTCAGACCGGGAAATACAAACCGACATGGTAGGTCTCCTCCTTGGGCAGGTTCAGCGGCACCAGGCCGGTCAGGCGCTCGATGCGCAGCAGGGTCTCGGCAATCGCCTGTTCGCTGGGGCAAGCGAGTACGAACCACATGTTCCAGGCGTGCTCGCGGCGGTAGTTGTGGGCCACTTCGGGCATGTCGGCGAGCAGGTCGGCGATGGTGTCGAAACGCGGTTCCGGCACCGCCAGGGCGGCCAGGGTGAAAGCGCCGCCCAAACGCTCGATATCGAACATCGGGCCGAATCGGGTAAGGACGCCGTCGTTGAGCAATTCGTGCAGACGGTCGAGCAATTCAGCACTGCTGCTTTCCAGTTCGCCGGCCAAGTGTTCCCAGGGCTGGCGCACCAGCGGCAGGCCCAGTTGCAGGCGGTTGATCAGGCGCCGGTCGAGGTCATCCATCAATGGCGGCTCCGGCAGGTGCGGCGAAGCGTCCACCGCACTGCTTGAACAGATGGGTACTGAACAGCAACTGATGGGGCAGGTCGTCCAGCAGATGTTCCTGGAGCAGCGCTTGGACCTGGGCCTCGACACGGTCCCGCTGGCGCCCGTGGATCATGCAGAACAGGTTGTATTGCCACTGCGGCAGGCGCCGTGGTCGTTGATAACACAGGCTGATGCCAGGGGCTTGGCCCAGGCGTCGCCCGACTTCATCGACCAGGGCGTCCGGCACGTCCAGCACCAGCATGGCGTTGGCGGAAAACCCCAACGCCCGGTGGTTGACCACGAGGCCGACGCGGCGAAACAGACCCTGTTCGTTCCATTGGCGCATTTGCTCCAGCACCAGAGGCTCGCTGGCTTCGATCTGTTCGGCCAAGGCCTGGAACGGGCGCGGGGTCAGGGGCAAGCCGGCTTCCAGCAGGCGGCGCAGCGCCAGGGATTGAGACTCGGTCAGGGCGGTGTTCATGGGGTGGCCTCCAGGGCAAAGCCCAGGTCGATGCGGTAGGCGGTGAGCATGGGCAAATCCAGCGGCGTGAGGCCGGTGTCCTGCTCCAGTTCCTGGAGGATGCTGTCCAGGTGAGCACGGGTTGGGCCGGTCAGCACGAACCAGAGGTTGTAGCGATGTTCGCGTGCGTAGTTGTGATTGACTTCCGGGTACTGGTTGACGCGTTCCGCCACCTGTTGCAATCGCTCCTGCGGTACGGCGAAGGCGGCGAGGGTGCTTGCGCCGGCCCGGGTGTGTTCGAACACCGGGCCGACGCGCGACAAGGTGCCGGCCAGTTGCAGATGCTGGAGGCATTCCAGGACCTGCGCCTCGCTGCAACCCAGGGTCTGGGCCATGACCCGATAGGGCTCGGCGCACACCGGCATGCCATGCTGGAATCGATCGATCAGGCGACGGGCAAGCGGGCTTTGGGTCATGTCAGTAGCCCGCCTTGTGCGCACGGCTGCTGAAAAAAATCCCGCTGGGGCTCAGGGACGGTAACGCAGTGAGCCGTTCGAGCCGGTAGGGATCCCAGGCCTGCACCTCGCCGCCATCGCGTACGGACAACCACAATTGATCGCCGCGTGCGGTGAACTCCATGTGCAGCACGCCAACCCCTGGCCGCAGGTCGGCGACGATGGCGTGGGTCTGGGTGTCGATGACCTGCACGCGGTCGTTGTCGGGGTAGGCGAAGTTGACCCAGAGCTGGCGTCCATCCGGTCGCGCCGTGACAAAGACCGGCTGGCCGGCGACGGCGATGGCATCGACTTGCTGCCAGGTGGTGTCCATCACCAGCACTTGGTGATGGCCGACGGCGGGCACGAACGCTTGCTGATCAGCCATGGCCCAGCCTTCCAGATGCGGCATCTTGTACACCGGCAACCTGGCCTGGCCGCGTCCATAATGCCCCAGTACCCGTTTCACGCCGCGTTCCGGATGCCAGAGATCGAGCTGCGCCATGCCGTCTTCGCCAAACAGCCCGGCCATGTAATAGCGCCCGTCCGGGGTGATCAGCGCGTCATAGGGTTGTTGGCCGATGCCGGTGAAGCGTTCGATTTGCGGTACGACGCCGTTACTGAAGTCAGCCGTCCAGATTTCGCCGGTGTCGAACAGGCTGAACACGAAGCGCTGGCCCGGCGCGTCCACCAGTCCCACGACACGCGAGCGTTTACCCGCATCCGGCAGGGGCGTAGCGGGAATGTCAGCCACTTGTTCCAGAGTCCGGGCATCGAACACCTTGACGCCGCCGGGCTCGTAGTTGGAAACGGCGATCAGCTTGCCGTCCTGGCTGATCGCCCCGCCGATGCTGTTGCCGCCCTGGATGATGCGTCGGTCGATGCGGGCCGTCAGCAGATCGACTTTGCTCAAGCCACCATCGCGGCCGAATACGAAGGCGTAGCGTTGATCCCTGGAGAACACCACCGAGGCGTGGGACAAATCGCCCAGGCCCTCCACGCGGGCAAGTGTGGAGCGGGTGTCGCTTTCGATGATCTGCAGGCTGCCGGTGGCGCGTTCCACCACCACGCCCAAGTCGCCGGTGCCGCGCAGTGGTGCCTGCGTGCAAGCGACCAGCGACAGGGCGATGGCCAGAGAAGAAAGCAGGGAGCGAATCATGAGGCAGGTTTTCCTTGAAGGAGCCGGTCCACCAGCCAACGGATGTCGTCGGGGGGCAACAGCGCTGCCCAGCCGGGCATGGCACTGCCGGGGCGGCCCAGGGTGACGGTGGCGATGAGGCTGTCGCGGGATTTTCCCGCCAGGGCTTCGCGGGTCAGCGGCGGGCCGAGGCCTCCGGTCAGGTACAGGCCGTGGCAGGCACCGCAGTCCTGGTCCAGAAGATGTTGAAGCTGGGCCTGGCGCTGATGATCGGGAGTGGCCAGCGCGCAGGCGGGGATAAGCAGGAGGAGGGCAGTGATCGAGGTGGTGAAGCTGTGTCGTTCCATGACGTCCTCCTGAATGAAATTGCACCGCTTTCGTGGCGAGGGAGCTTGCTCCCGCTGGGGTGCGAAGCAACCCCAAAAGCTTGGGACCGCTACGCGATCCAGCGGGAGCAAGCTCCCTCGCCACGGGTCATGTGATTACTTGAGGGTCAAGACCCACGCAGCCAGGATCTTGGCTTCCTCTTCCGTCACCGGGTTGGCTGGCATCGGCATCGGCCCCCAGTTGCCTTGCGTGCCTTCCTTGATGTGTTTGGCCAGTACCGCCTCGGCCCCAGCGACGCCGGCGTTTTTCGCCGCGACCTCCTTGAGCGCCGGACCCACCACCTTGGTGTCGATGGAATGGCAGGCCGCGCAAGGTTTGCTCTTGAACAGCGTCGGGCCGTCCTGTGCCAACGCCGGCAGGCTGTAGGCGGCGGTCAAGGCCAGTGCGATCAGAATAGGCTTCATGGTTTTTCCTCTTATTGATGGGGCTCAATAAATGTCGTGTTGGGTGTTGTAGACGTTGAATTTTCCGGTCGGGGTGATCAGGCGCTTGTCCTTGATCACGTTCTTGACCTTGAGGGTCTTGTCGTCGATCACCACCAGCGCCGACTCGTCTTCCTGGCCACTCCAGACCGAGAACCAGACCTCATCGCCAGCCTTGTTGTATTCCGGTTGCACCACGCGCAATGCGCCTTTCTTGATGCCGGCGTACTCGGCAATCGGCAGCACGGTGTAGCCAGCGTCAAGCTTGTCGATGTTGAACACCGCCACCGATTGGCTGAGCTTGGCGTCGGGGCTGAGGGTGGTGTCGACATACAGGTGGCGCGATGCGGGGTGGGTCTTGATGAACAGCGAACCGCCGCCCTGGCCTTGGAGCGAAGCGACCTGTTTCCAGGCGTATTGCGGGTGCTTGACCGGGTCGGTGCCGATCAGCGAAACCCCGGCATCGCCCAAGTGGCTGGTGGCCCAGACCGGTCCATAGAGCGGGTGATTGAAGTTGGCGCCGCGCCCCGGATGCGGCGTCTTGCCGACGTCCACCAGGGCGGTGAGCTTGCGCTCCTTGGAGTCGATCACCGCGACCTTGTTGGAGTTGTTGGCGGCCGTCATGAAATAGCGATGGCTGCTGTCCCAACCGCCGTCATGCAGGAACGGCGCGGCATCGATGCTGGTGATGGTGAGGTTCTTGATGTCCTGGTAGTTGACCAGCATCACCTTGCCGGTTTCCTTGACGTTGACGATGAACTCGGGCCACTCGTGGGACGCGATGATAGCCGCGACGCGAGGCTCGGGATGGTATTGCTGGGTGTCGACGGTCATGCCCCGGGTCGAGACAATTTGCTTGGGCTCCAGGGTCTCGCCGTCCATGATCGTGAACTGCGGCGGCCAGTACGAACCGGCAATCGTGTACTTGTCTTCGTAGCCCTTGAACTTGGAGGTTTCCACCGAGCGAGCCTCGATGCCCACCTTGATTTCCGCGACCTTGGTCGGCTCCTTCGGCCACAGGTCGATCATGTCGATCTTGGCGTCCCGGCCGATCACCAGCAGGTAGCGCCCCGACGCCGAGATCCGCGAGATGTGCACCGCGTAACCGGTGTCGATCAGCTTGACGATTTTCTTGCTGTCGCCGTCGATCAAGGCAATCTTGCCGTCGTCGCGAAGGGTGACTGAAAACAGGTTTTGCAGATTGAGGTTGTTGAGCTGCCTGGTTGGCCGGTCCTCGGGTTTGATCAAGACTTTCCAGGTCTTGAGGGTTTCAGCCATGCCCCATTCCGGCGGCGTTGGCGGGGTGTGCTGGATGAACTTGGCCATGACCGTGATCTGGTCTTTGGTCAGGGCATTGGAGGTGCCCCAGTTCGGCATGCCGGCGGCCGAACCGTAAGTGATCAGCGCTTCCAGGTAGGGCTGGCCGCGCGCTTGGGTGATGTCGGGTGTCAGCGGCTTGCCGGTGGCGCCCTTGCGAAGCACGCCGTGGCAACCGGCGCAGCGCTGGAAGTAGATTTCCTTGGCCGAGTCGAAGTCGGCCTGGCTCAGGTCTGGCGCGCCTTCGGTCTTGACCACCCGGGGTGACTCCGGCGTGGTGGGTAAGTCGGCGAAGACGTAGGGAGCAACCAGCGCTGTACACAGCGCCGTCACCCTCAGGGCCCACGTTTTTTTGTGGCTGATCAGCATTCCATTTCTCCTCAGGCATGACCCGCGCTGCCCTGCAAATGTCGTCCGGCGCGCAGATTCTTGGTGCGCTGCAAGGCTATGCCGGGGGGATGGTTAACCGCTTGACGGCGATCAAGTTTGCCGGCCGCAAGCCTTGCCAGGTTGTCGCAGGGCCTCGTAGCGTGATGGGCAATCGAGTTGTCTGAGCAGGTCTTTCCATGAACGCTATCTCTACCGCCCCACGTCCGGACGAACCTTTCTATCAACCCCAGGACAACGAGCAGGCGATGTTCGAGCAGGCCTGGCATCACGGCATGCCAGTGCTGATCAAGGGGCCGACCGGTTGCGGCAAGACCCGTTTCGTCCAGTACATGGCCCATCGGCTGAAACTGCCGCTGTACACCGTGGCCTGCCACGACGACCTGAGCGCCGCCGACCTGGTGGGCCGTCACTTGATCGGCGCCCAGGGCACCTGGTGGCAGGACGGGCCCTTGACCCGGGCAGTGCGCGAGGGCGGCATTTGTTATCTGGATGAAGTGGTCGAGGCGCGTCAGGACACAGCGGTGGTGCTGCACCCACTGGCGGACGACCGTCGGCAGTTGTACCTGGAGCGCACCGGCGAGGTATTGCAGGCACCGCCGTCGTTTATGCTGGTGGTGTCGTATAACCCCGGCTACCAGAACCTGCTCAAAGGCATGAAACCCAGCACGCGGCAACGTTTCGTGGCGATGCGCTTTGGTTATCCGGCGATTGCCGATGAAGAGCGGATCGTCGCCCGCGAGGCTGGGGTCGATATGGCCCTGGCCGCCCAGGTGGTGCGACTGGGGCAAGCGCTGCGCCGGCTCGATCAGCATGACTTGGAAGAAGTCGCGTCCACCCGTTTGCTGATTTTCACCGCGCGCATGATCGGTGCCGGCATGGACCCGCGCCAAGCCTGCCTTGGGTGCCTGGCCGAACCCTTGAGCGACGACCCGCAGACCGTTGCCGCGTTGATGGATGTGGTCGATGTCCACTTCGGCTGAAACCGCTGGCGTGTCCCGGCGGTTGCCCGGGGATCTGGCGATGTGGTTTTTCATCCTCGCCGAGCTGTCGGTATTCGCCTTGCTGATCCTCGCGTTCACCGTTGCCCAGGTGTTACACCCGCAGATGTTCAGCGAAGGCCGGCAGTTGCTGGACCGGTCCACGGGCCTGGCGATGACCCTCAGCCTGCTGACCGCCGGCCTGTTCGCCGCACTGGCCCAAGAGCAAGTCAGGCAGGACCGGCCGCGTCGAGCCGCGCTGTTGTTGTGTGGGGCGTTGTTGCTTGCCTGCGGTTATGTGGCGATCAAGCTCACTGAGTATGCCCATCTGCTGGCGAACGGCCTGGGCATGGAGCACAACACCTTCTTCACCTTGTACTGGATTCTCACCGCGTTCCATTTCCTTCATGTGCTGCTGGGCATGGTGATCCTCGCGTGGCTGGCCGAAGGTTGCCGGCGTCGGCGCTATGGTACTCGGCAAAGCAGTGGCCTGGAGTCCGGCGTGCTGTATTGGCACATGGTGGATCTGGTGTGGGTGTTGCTGTTTCCGGTTGTCTACATTCTCGGTTGAGCGCAGGTGCACATGTCGGCTTCCCGTGTCTTGATCGCCTGTTGGATAACGCTTGCGGTGCTGAGCACTGGCACCGTTGCGCTGGGCCAGGTCGCCACCAGCGGGCTGGTGTCAATCGCCATCCTGGCGGTCGCGGTGGCCAAGGCCTGGCTGATCGCCGACGGCTTCATGGAACTGCGCCATGCGCCGCGGTTGTGGCGGCGGTTGGTGTTGAGTTGGGCGGTGGTGCTGGCGACGGTGATCGGGGTCGTCATTTTGTTCTCGATCTGATCATTCCCACGCTCTGCGTGGGAATGCATCCCGTGACGCTCTGCGTCACCTTCCTGAAGCGGAACGCGGAGCGTCCCTGGCGGCGTTCCCACGCAGGAGCGTGGGAACGATCGAGGCTCATCTGCCTGGAACAACCCACCAAAACCATCGGAGATTCTTGATCGCCATCAAGCGGTTTCCGACCCCTCAGTTCCTAGAATGGTCACGCCAAGCAATGAGGAAGTGACCATGTCAGATACCTTCACCAAAGGCATGGCCAGGAATATTTACTTCGGGGGAAGCATCTTCTTTTTCCTGATATTCCTGGCCCTGACCTACCACACGGAACAGACCTTTCCGGAGCGCAGCAACCAGGCGCAACTGACGGAATCGGTGATACGCGGCAAGGGCGTCTGGGAGCGCAACAACTGCATCGGCTGCCACACCTTGCTGGGCGAGGGCGCGTACTTTGCGCCGGAGCTGGGCAACGTGGTGAACCGGCGCGGGGGCGACGAAGCCTTCAAGCCGTTCCTGCAAGCCTGGATGAAAATGCAGCCGCTGAACGTTCCGGGCCGTCGGGCCATGCCGCAGTTCAACCTGAGCGAGCAGGAAGTCGACGACATCGCCGAGTTCCTCAAATGGAGCTCGAAAATCAACACCAATGGCTGGCCGCCAAACAAGGAGGGCTGAGAGATGAGCATGGCTAATCCGCATCTGAAATTCGCCTCGCAGGCCGTCGCCAAACCGTACTTCGTGTTTGCCCTGATGCTGTTCCTGGGGCAGGTGCTGTTCGGTTTGATCATGGGTTTGCAATACGTGGTCGGCGACTTCCTGTTCCCGCTGATCCCTTTCAACGTGGCCCGCATGGTCCACACCAACCTGCTGATCGTCTGGCTGCTGTTCGGCTTCATGGGCGCGGCGTATTACCTGATACCGGAGGAGGCCGACCGCGAACTGCACAGCCCGAAACTGGCGCTGGTGCTGTTCTGGGTGTTCGCCGCCGCAGGTGTGGCGACGATCCTGGGCTATCTCTCGGTGCCGTATGCGACGCTGGCGAAGTTCACCGGCAACGACTTGCTGCCAACCATGGGCCGTGAGTTCCTCGAGCAGCCGACCATCACCAAGATGGGCATCGTGGTGGTGTGCCTGGGATTCCTCTACAACATCGGCATGACGATGCTCAAGGGTCGCAAGACCACGGTGAGCATGGTGATGATGACCGGGCTGATCGGCCTGGCGGTGTTCTTCCTGTTCTCCTTCTATAACCCGGAAAACCTCGCGCGCGACAAGTTCTACTGGTGGTGGGTGGTGCATCTTTGGGTGGAAGGCGTCTGGGAACTGATCATGGGTTCGATGCTTGCCTTCGTCCTGATCAAGATCACCGGCGTGGACCGCGAAGTGGTGGAAAAATGGCTCTACGTGATCATTGCCATGGCGCTGATCACCGGCATCATCGGCACCGGTCACCACTTCTTCTGGATTGGCGCGCCCGAGGTCTGGCTATGGGTAGGTTCGATCTTCTCGGCGCTGGAACCGCTGCCGTTCCTGGCAATGGTTGTGTTCGCCTTCAGCATGGTGAAAAACCGCCGTCGCCAGCACCCGAACCGCGCCGCGACCTTGTGGGCCAAGGGCACCACGGTCACCGCGTTCTTCGGTGCGGGCGTCTGGGGATTCCTGCACACCCTGGCACCGGTCAACTACTACACCCACGGTTCGCAACTGACCGCAGCCCACGGACACCTGGCTTTCTACGGTGCCTACGCAATGATCGTCATGACCCTGATCAGCTACGCCATGCCACGCTTGCGCGGCTTGGGTGAAGCCGCGGACGAGCGCTCCCAGCGCCTGGAAATCTGGGGCTTCTGGCTGATGACCCTGTCCATGGTGATGATCACCTTGTTCCTCACCGCAGCCGGTGTTGTCCAGGTCTGGCTGCAGCGTTGGATGGAGGATGGCAGTGCCTTGCCGTTCATGGCGACGATGGATCACTTGAAGCCGCTGTTCTGGGCGCGACTGGTCAGTGGCGTCGGGTTCCTGGCCGGGCTGCTCTGCTACCTGTTCAGCTTCCGTCAACGTGGCCGCGCGGCCCTGCGTGCGCCGGCGGCGGTGGTGCCTTCGTAGGTCATCACAGTTGTTAATCCGGACCCATTTGTGGCGAGGGGATTTATCCCCGCTGGGCTGCGAAGCAGCCCCAAAATGTCTGCTACTGCGGTGTATCAGACAGGATGTAGGGGGCCGCTTCGCGCCCCAGCGGGGCGGTGCGACGTTTCGATAAATCCCCTCGCCACAATGGGTTCGGCTCAAGAGGAAATAACCATGGCATTCACCCTGGAGCTGGAAGAATGGGTCGGCAGTGTCTGGCACCGGTTCATCACGCGCCGGGCCAGTGCCGATTTTCCTGAGGCACGGGTCGAGTTGGTGTCCCGGCAACGCTCGCTGCAAGTGCTGTTTCGCGCCACTGGCGGTGCTCGTCACCAGGGCGTGGAAGCGGCCAGCGACCGCGAGCTGCTAGTGCGCCGCAACCTCTTGCAGCAGATCGCCGGCACCTGCAAACAAGTACCGCTGGCATGGTGCGACGGCGACAATCTGCGCTTGCCGGCGAGTCTGGCGGCGTTTCCCGATGTGGGGCTGAACGAGGAGCTGTATCGCTGGCTGGCGTTGCTGGCCGCGCAGTCGGGGCCGATGACCCATTGGGGCCGCGACAATCAGCGCTGGACCCTGGCGGTGTTGAAGCGCTACCCGGCGCTGCGCCCGCGCTACCGGCGACTGGTGGAAGCGCACCTGTCGCTGCGCCCCGATCCTGAATCGCTGGCTCCGGCCGAAGCCGCGCTGGAGCGAGCCTTGTGCCAGGCGCTGCGTGAGCCGGGCAGTGTCGAGCATTTCCCGCGCAGCGAACGGGCAGCCTGGCCGTTGCCGTTATGGCTGTATCCGCCCCGAAACCTGGCCCTTCCCCAGGCGGCGGACCTGGAGGAGTCGGAGCAATACCTGGCGACGCCGCCAGGTGAGCAAAAAGGTGGACGCAAGCGCGCCGAGCGCATCGATGACGTCAGCCGCGACGGTGGCCTGCTGATCGTGCGCCTGGAAAATCTGTTCAGTTGGACCGAGCACGTGGACCTGGATCGCTGGTCGGACGACAGCGAAGACCCGGACGCCGCCCGCGTCGCCGAAGACCTCGATCAGCTGACCCTTTCCCGGACCCGTTTGCGCAAGGGCGGCGGCCTGAAACTGCACCTGGACCTGCCGCCGGCCGATGTCGATGACCTGCCGCTGGGCGAGGGCATTCGCCTGCCGGAGTGGGACTATCGCCAACAACGCTTGCAAGCGGATTTCGTCAGCGTGCAGACCTATGTTCCCCGCGACTGCGAACCCCAGCCACTGCCGTTACGCCTGCGCGGACCGGCCCAGCGTTTGCGCCGCCAGTTCGAGCACCTGCGCAACGATCGCCAATGGCTGCGCCAGCAGACCCAAGGCTCGGAGCTGGACCTCCAAGCCTGGCTGGACTTCCACGTCGAGCGCCAACACGGGCAGTGCAGCGAACGCGGCCTGTTCCTGGACCAGCGTCAGACCCGCCGAGACTTGGCCTGCCTGCTGCTGGCCGACCTGTCGATGTCCACCGATGCCCACCTCAATGATGAGCACCGGGTCATCGATGTGATCCGAGACAGTCTGTTGCTGTTCGCTGAAACACTGTCTGTGCTGGGGGACGATTTCGCCTTGTACGGGTTTTCTTCCCTGCGCCGCCAGAACGTGCGGATGCACGAGCTCAAGGCATTCAACCAGCGCTACGACGACCAGACCCGCGGCCGGATCCAGGGCCTCAAGCCCGGTTACTACACGCGCATGGGCGCCGCGATCCGCCAAGCCACCCAACGTATGGCCGGGTGCAAGCGGCGGCGAAAACTGTTGCTGTTGATCAGTGACGGCAAACCCAATGACCTGGACCTCTACGAAGGCCGCTACGGCGTCGAGGACACCCGCCAGGCCGTGCTGGAAGCCCGGCGCCAAGGGCTGACACCGTTCTGCATTACCATCGACCGGGAAGCGGGGGACTACCTGCCGTACATGTTCGGCGCCAACGGCTACACCCTGATTCGCCAGCCCGAGCAACTGCCGCTGCGCTTGCCGCAGTTGTACCGACAGTTGACTCAGGATTGAGGAATCAGGCGATGCTGCGAGGCAACCAGAAGAACATGACGATGCAGAAGAGCGTCAGCCCGACGCAGAACCAGGTGAAACGCCGCAGCCGGCGTTCGCCGGCCATTGCGGCCTCGAACGGCAGGGGCATGCCGCATTGGCTGCACTCGCTTGCATCGACGGGGTTGGCATGTTGGCAATACAGGCAGCTCATTCGAACTGTTCCAGTCGCAGGCGATCGAGAATGGCGATCTGGCGACCGTCCTGGGTGATGATTTTCTCATCGATCAGGCGCCGGATGATCCGCGAGAAGGTTTCCGGCTGGATGGACAGGTGCCCGGCGATCAATTGCTTGGCCATCGGCAATTCGAACTGGCTGTCGACGGTTTGCAGGCGCACCAATTGCGTCAGCAGATAGCGCACCACCCGGTGGGTGGCGTTCTTCAGCGACAGGGTTTCAATCTCGTTGACCCGTTGATGCAGGCGAACGCATAGCTTGCCGAGTAGCGCGAAGGTCAGTCGGCTGTTGCTTTGCAACAGGCGCATGTATGTGGCGTTGGACAAGCGGTACAGCTGGGTCGGGCCGACGGCTTCGGCGGACGCGACGTAATTGGGCGTGTCCATCAGCATCATGGCTTCGGCGAAGGTCTGGCGCTCGCCAATCACCTCGAAGACTTTTTCCTGGCCGTCCGGGGTCAAGCGGTAGATTTTCACCGCGCCGGAAATCACGAAGTAAAACGCCTGGGCCGGCTCGCCCTGGCGAAACAGTGGGTCGCCCTTGTCGATACTCAACAGTTGGCTGTGGCTCATCAGCTCGTCAAGCTGCTCTTCGTTCAGCGGCTCGAACAGATGATGGCTGCGCAGAATCTGGTGATGGACACGGTGGAGCACCATGGCGTGAATCCTTGTTTTAACGAAGAAGTGAGCGGGATCAGACCAGGCTCAGGGACAAGCCGCTGGCAAGTGCCACGACGCAAGATAGCAGGACGAACCAGGTAAACGGCAACACGGCGGATTTCATGGGGACCCCGACAATTGAAGGTAATGCCGTGCCTGAGCAAGAGCCGGGCCAGGCCTGGGAGCTTTGATTTGTGGGGCGTTAAGACTGGAAGGGTAAAAATGACCCGAATGTTTTAGGGTAAAAACAACCACGAAAGGGTTATAAGCACCCTATTTGATCGTTCCCACGCTCCGCGTGGGGATGCAGCCAGGGACGCTCTGCGTCCATTCCGCAGCCGAACGCGGAGCGTCCGAAGCGGCATTCCCACGCAGAGCGTGGGAACGATCGGACCGCGTTATCGTTCATCGCGAGCAAGCTCTGCTCCCACAACGGCAAGCCCCTTGCAAGTGCCTGTTCGAGGTGAGCGTCGCTAACGAGCTGGCTTGATCTGAGACAAGGCCCGCTTGCGTCGATAGCCCATCATTGGAATCCTGATTTGTCGTACCTCGCAGAGGTCCAGCGGGGACAGAGGAGTTGTGTATGCAAGTGCTTGATCGTCGCAAGGCCATGGCCATCGCGCCGTTGTGGCGCCTGGCGTTTCGGCCGTTCTTTCTCGGCGGCTGCGTGCTCGCGTTGCTGGCGGTTCCCTTTTGGCTGGCGGCGTTCAGCGGACGGTTGGGCAATTGGCAACCGGCCGGCGGCTGGCTGGCCTGGCACCGTCATGAATTGTTGTTCGGTTTCGGCCTGGCGATCATCGCCGGATTCCTGCTGACGGCGGTGCAGACCTGGACGGGCAGCCCCGGGCTCAGCGGCAAGCGCTTGGCCGCATTGGCGTTGCTGTGGATGGGCGCGCGGCTGGCCTGGCTGACCGATGCGCCCTGGCCTTTGCTGATGGCGTTGGAAATGGGTTTTGCCTTGGCTGTGGCAGCACTGATGGGCCTGACGTTGTGGCGCGTGCGGCAGAAACGCAATTACCCGATCGTGCTGGTATTGCTGCTGTTGGCCGCCGCCGATGGCTTGTCGGTGTACGGCCTGGTACAACACGACGAAGGCCTGCAGCGTCAAAGCGTGCTCACCGGCCTGTGGCTGGTAGCGGCGATGATGGGGTTGATTGGCGGGCGGGTGATTCCGTTCTTTACCCAGCGTGGCCTCGGTCGGGTCGAAAGCGTGGCCCCTTGGCCGTGGCTCGACCGCCTGTTGCTGGCGGGTTCGGCGCTGGTGGCGTTGTTGTATGCCTTCGGTCCGGCATTGTCGGCCAGCGTCTGGGTCGGCCTGTTGTTCACCGCGTTGGCGGTGGGGCACGGGATTCGACTGGTGCGCTGGCATGATCGCGGGCTGTGGCGGGTGCCGCTGTTGTGGTCGTTGCACCTGGCCTACGCTTGGCTGGCCGTGGCGTGCCTGGGTATGGCGCTGTGGCACTTCGGCGCGCCGCTGAACCCGAGCCTGGCGGTGCATGCCTTGACCATCGGCGCCATGGCCGGGCTGATCCTGGCGATGATCGCCCGCGTCAGTCTCGGCCATACCGGGCGTCCACTCGAACCGCCGACGGGCATGACGCTGGCCTTCATCTTGTTGAACCTGGCGTGTTTCAGTCGAGTGCTACTGGTGTTGCTCTTGCCGATGCCCGCGCTTTGGCTGGCGGGCCTTTGCTGGTTATTGGCGTTTGGCCTGTACGCCTGGCGCTATGGCCCGATGTTGCTGCAGGCGCGGGTGGATGGGCATCCTGGATGAATCGGCCGCACGGAGATGATCGATAATGTACGGGGTTTTGCTGGTCGCGCATCTATTGGCGGCCATCGCCTTCATTGGCACGCTGTTCTTCGAGGTGATCATCTGGCAGGCCGCTCGCCGGCCGCTGGCGCAGGGCACCCGCGAGGCTGCCGACCAAGCGATCGCCAAGCGTTCACGGCACGTACTGCATGGCGTCGTGCTCGTGCTGTACAGCGCCGGCATCGGCCTGGCCTGGCACCATCGCGGCGCCTTGGCGCAGCCGCTGGACAGCAGTTTCGGCCTGCTACTGAGTTTCAAGATCCTGTTGGCCCTGAGCATCGTCGGGCATTACGTCTGGCTGGCCTATTGGCTCAAGCGCGGACGGTTGACGCCGAACCGGGCCTGTTGGCTGCGGCGTAGTATCCTCGGGCACATGCTACTGATCGTGGTGTTGGCGAAGGGGATGTTCTACTGGCAGTTTTGAACACCTGGTCTTGAACACCGCAACCGGTACGGCTGCGGAGTTTTCAATCAATGCACCGGCTTCATCGCATTGACAAACAGCACATTGTTTTCCAGATGAATATGCTGCATCAGGTCATCCCGCAGCTCCACCAGCCCGCGATACAGCGCGCGCCAGGTGTTGCAGGCGTCGGCCGGTGGGGTGATCTGGTCGGTGAGGGCGAGCATGGTTTCCAAGGCTTCACCGTGCTGGTCGTGTTCGTAGCGCAGCACCTGGATCGGCGCCGAGGCTCGCTCGCCCAGGCCCTGTTGCAACATCGGGAACAGCACTTGTTCTTCCTTGAGCATGTGGCCTTCAAGCTCCTGGTACAGGTCTGCCAAATGGTCGGCCAAACCGTTGGGGCAACTGGGCCGTGCGCCATGCACCCGCTCGACACGCCGGGCCAGGCGGATCAGTTCTGGCAGTTGTTCGCGGTGGCGGGCGTGGTAGCGTTCGAGGATGTGGGCGATCAACCGCGACTGAGGCTCGTTGCGCCAGTCGTGGCCCAGCTCGCCAGCCGCTTGCAGGGTGCGCAGGGCGTCGGCGATCAGCAGGGGGTTCAGACCTTTGCCCAGCGCGGCTTCGCGCAGGGTCTTTTGTCCGCCGCAACAGAAGTCGAGGTTGTAGTGATGAAAAGTCCGGGTAGCGCCCGGAATGTCGCAGGCCAGTTGGCCGAGGCTTTGTTCAAGCAGGTCGAGGCTCATCATGTTTCCTTGGGTTGAATCCCGGAAGGGACAGATGAACGGGCATTGCAGTCGCCGTGCCAGGGTTCAACTGCTTGAAAGTAAATAGATAAATTCATGACAAGGTGATTTTCACCTTGGCTGCGAGGGGTCAAACGAACCCTGGAGGGTCATCACTACCATGCTGCGTGAAAGCCTGGCCGCCGACCTGATTGTCGAGCTGCCCAATGCCGTGCGATTGCAGCGCCTGGTGCAGACCCTGCGCGAATATTTCAACAGTGGCGCCGTCGGTTTGCTGCGTCTGGACGACGACAGCCTCCGGCCCGTGGCGACCGTGGGCCTGGTGCACGAAGCGCTGGGCCGTCGGTTCGTGATCGCCCAGCATCCGCGTCTGGCGGCGATCATGGCATCGCGTGAGCCGACCTGGTTCGAACCCGACAGCCGCCTGCCGGACCCTTACGACGGCCTGCTCGATCACCACGTCGGCGAGCCGTTGCCGGTGCACGATTGCATGGGTGTGAGCCTCTATGTGGAAGGAAGCCTGTGGGGCGCGATCACCCTGGATGCATTGCACGCCGGCACCTTCGACAGCCGCGCCCGGGAGGAACTCAAGCGCTGTACCTTGCAGATCGAGGCGGCGGTGCGGGTCACCCGGCTGGAGCAGGAGAACCGCAGCCTGCGGGCGTCGCGCAGCGACCAGACGGACCTGCGCCTGCCGGCCGTGGAGGGCGAAATCCTCGGGCGCAGCGAGGGCTTGCAGCAGTTGCTCAACGAACTGGACGTCTTGGCTGATTCCGAACTGCCGGTGCTGTTGCTGGGCGAGACCGGCGTTGGCAAAGAGTTGTTTGCCCGACGCTTGCATCGTCTTTCCCGACGCGGGCACAAGCCTTTGGTGCAGGTCAATTGCGCGGCGTTACCCGAGTCCCTGGCCGAAAGTGAATTGTTCGGCCACGTCAAAGGCGCGTTTTCCGGAGCGACGACCGACCGCGCCGGGCGCTTCGACGCGGCCAACGGTGGCACGCTGTTTCTCGATGAAGTCGGCGAGTTGCCGTTGACCGTGCAAGCCAAGTTGCTCCGTACCTTGCAGAACGGAGAGATCCAGCGCCTGGGGGCGGACAAGCCGTTGCACGTTGACGTACGGATCATCGCCGCGACCAACCGGCACCTGCCCGACAGCATTCGCGACGGGCTGTTTCGGGCCGATCTGTACCACCGATTATCGGTCTATCCAGTGCCAATCCCGCCGCTGCGCGAGCGCGGCCACGATGTGTTGATATTGGCCGGTCACTTTCTCGAACTTAACCGCACGCGATTGGGCTTGCGCGGGCTACGCCTGTCGCCGGCCGCCGAGCAGGCGCTGCTGGCCTACACCTGGCCCGGTAACGTGCGGGAGCTGGAGCACGTGATCAGCCGAGCGGCGTTGAAACAACTGAGCCGTGGCGCCAGTCGCAGCCTGATCATGACCCTGGAGCCGCAAGTGCTCGACTTGGACGTCAATGCCAGCACGGCCACGGTCTGCGCGCCGCAGGAATCGCTTGAGGTCCCGTTGCGGCCCTTGAGTGCGACGGTCGACGACTGCCAGCGGCAAGCCATCTTCAAGGCCTTGGAGCGCTGCGGCCAGAACTGGGCGGGGGCCGCGCGGCTGTTGGAAATCGACCCAAGCAACCTGCATAAACTGGCGCGGCGGTTGGGGCTCAAGTAGCGCCAGCGAAACCGTGTTGCGGCCTCGATGCAACAACCGGCATTGACAACGATCAAGGCGAGCCAACGCTGTCGATACCACACTGGGGCCAAACCCACAGTGGAGACATCGGTCATGCCCCTTTCCCTGGCCAACATGCGCCGCCAGTACACCCGTGACGGGCTGGACGAAGCCCAGGCTCCGGAGAATCCGCTGACCCTGTTCAGTCTCTGGATGCAACAGGCCCGCGAGACCGAAAGCCCTCCGGTGGAAGCCAACAGCATGGCCCTGGCGACGGTGGACGAGCAGGGGCGACCGCATTGCCGGATCCTGTTGCTCAAGGGGTTTGGCGAAGAAGGCTTCTCGTTCTTCGGCAACTACGACAGCGGCAAGGGGCAGGATCTGGCGACCCATCCTTGGGCCGCCATGACGTTTTTCTGGCCGGGCCTTGAGCGACAGGTGCGCGTCGAAGGGCAGGTCCATAAGCTTGACCCGACGCTGTCGGACGCCTACTTCCATTCCCGCTCCGTCGCCAGTCGCCTGGGGGCCTGGGCTTCGCCGCAAAGCCGTGCGCTGGACAATCGCGCCGTGTTGGAGGTTTTGCTGGCGCAAGTCGGACAGCGTTTCGCCGGGCAACCGGTTCCGCGTCCCGAACATTGGGGCGGCTATTGCCTGCGGCCTGAGCGACTTGAATTCTGGCAGGGCCGCGCTGACCGCCTGCATGACCGTCTCGACTATCGGCTGCACGACGGCCTTTGGCAGCGCAGCCGCCTGGCGCCCTGAGCGCCGAGGGAGGTACCTCCATGGAGGAATAGGCCCGGCACCGATTGCGGTTCAGGCTGGGCCATCTTTTTTCTGACAGGACGGCTGATCATGGCCCATCTGACGCAACGCCTTTTCCAACCGCTGAACATTGCGGTGCTGACCATCAGCGATACTCGAACCTTCGACACCGACACCTCGGGCCAGACCCTGGCGGATCTGCTGCAAACCGCCGGGCATGTGCTGATCGACCGAGGGCTGGTGAAGGACGACATCTATCAGATCCGCGCGCGGGTTTCGCAGTGGATCGCCGACCCCAAGGTGCAGGTGGTGCTGATGACTGGCGGCACCGGCTTCACCCCGCGCGACAACACGCCACAAGCGGTGGCGCCATTGCTCGACAAGCATGTCGATGGCTTCGGCGAACTGTTCCGCCAGGTGTCGTTGGCCGAGATCGGCATGTCCACCCTGCAGTCCCGTGCCTTGGCGGGCGTGAGCAACGGTGTGCTGGTGTGTTGCCTGCCGGGCTCGCCGGGCGCGTGCCGGACCGGTTGGGAGCAGATCCTGGCCGGGCAATTGGACAGCCGCACCGGGCCGTGCAATTTCACCCCGCACCTCAAGCCGCAGGACGGTGTAGCTCCGACAGCCTGCGAGACACGCGCATGAGCGGCGGTGTGTGTGACAGCGGCGTGTTGACGCCGGTGGACGAAGCGATCCGGCATCTGCTTGACCAGGCGCCGCCGCCACCGCCGGTGCAACGGGTGCTTTTGGATCAGGCCTTGGCGCGGGTGCTAGCCAGCGATGTCTTGTGTCCCATGAACCTGCCGGCTTGGGACAACAGTGCGATGGACGGCTACGCCGTGCGGGCCGCTGACCTGCCTGCTGGCGGTGGATACCTGGCGTTGGCCGGAAGGATCGCCGCAGGCGATGGGCCGGGCGAGCCACTCCAGGCGGGGCAGGCCGTGCGTATCTTTACCGGTGCGCCGTTGCCGCCGGGCGCCGACACGGTCGTGCCGCAGGAAAGCTGCCGGGTCGATGACGGCCGTATCTGGCTGCCGGCGGCCAATCGCGGCGACCATGTTCGCGAGGAAGGCGAAGAGCTGCGCCGGGGCGATCGCCTGCTCGGCGCCGGCACTCGCTTGCGTGCCCAGGAGCTGGGGCTGTTGGCCGGCGCTGGCATCGCCCGGGTGGAAATTTTTCGTCCGTTGCAGGTGGGCTTGCTCAGCAGCGGTGACGAGTTGCGTGAACCGGGCGAGCCACTGGCGCCGGGGCAGATCTACAACAGCAACCGTCATAGCCTGGCGGCGTTGTTGCGCGGGTGGGGCTTTGAGGTTCACGACCTTGGTGTCATGCCTGACCAGCTGTTGGCCAGTCAACAAGCGTTGCGCCTGGCCGCAGCCGAATGCGACGTGCTGATCACCTCGGGCGGCGTATCGGTGGGCGAGGAAGACCATCTCAAGCGCGCCATCAAGGCCTTGGGCCGTATCGACCTCTGGCGCCTGGCAATCCAGCCGGGCAAACCCCTGGCGTTCGGTGACGTTGAAGGCAAGCCGTGGATCGGCCTGCCGGGCAACCCCTCGGCGGCGCTGATCACCGCGTTGATCGTCCTGCGCCCGTTCCTGTTCCGCGCCCAGGGCATGAGCGACGTGTTGCCCGTGCCGTTGCAGGTGCCCGCCGGGTTTGACTGGCACAAGCGCAACCGTCGTCGGCAGTACCTGCGGGCCAGGTTGGTCCCCGGTGCGCACGGACACCTGTGCGTCGAACTGCATCCCCAGCAAAGCTCGGCGATGCTGACGGCCGCGTGCTGGGCCGATGGGCTGGCGGTGGTGGAGCGCGAGGCGCAAGTGCACAAGCACGACCAGGTGATGTACTTGCCGTTCGCGAGCCTGATGCATTGACGGCAATTGACCGCCGTCAAGGTCACCGCCGCCGGGCTGGCTAGACTGGCGGCGCTTGCGTTTTCTGATGAGGATGCCCCATGCAACTGGTTTGCCCGGCAGGGAATCTGCCAGCCCTCAAAGCGGCGGTGCGCCAAGGCGCCGATGCCGTCTATGTCGGCTTTCGCGATGACACCAATGCCCGGCATTTCGCCGGGTTGAACATGGACGACAAACAGTTCGACGCGGCGGTCGCGCACATCCGCCAGCATCAACGCAAACTCTACGTGGCGGTCAATACATATCCGCAACCCAAGGGCTGGGAGCGCTGGCAGCGCGCGGTGGATCGCGCCGCCGATTTCGGCGTGGATGCGCTCATCGCCGCTGACCCCGGCGTGCTCGGCTACGCCAGCCAACGACACCCACGGCTGGCGCTGCACCTCTCGGTACAAGGCTCGGCGACCCACGCGGCGGCCCTGGCGTTTTACGCCCAGCGCTACGGCATCCGCCGCGCCGTGCTGCCGCGTGTGCTGTCCCTGGCCCAGGTGCGGCAAGTGGCGACGGGCAGTCCGGTGCCGATCGAAGTCTTCGGTTTTGGCAGCCTGTGCATCATGGCCGAAGGTCGCTGCCACTTGTCTTCCTACGTGACCGGCGAATCGCCGAACCTCTGTGGCGTCTGCTCGCCGGCCAAAGCGGTGCGCTGGAGCGAGGACGCCCAAGGGCTGAGCGCGCGCTTGAGCGAGGTGCTGATCGACCGCTACACCCCCGAAGAACCGGCCGGCTACCCGACCCTGTGCAAGGGTCGTTTCCTGGTGGGCGGCAAGCGCTTCCATGCGCTGGAAGAACCCACCAGCCTCGACACGCTGGACCTGCTGCCGGAACTGGCGGCCATCGGCGTCGAGGCGGTGAAAATCGAAGGTCGCCAGCGCAGCCCGGCCTACGTCGAGCAAGTGACCCGGGTCTGGCGCGCCGCGCTGGATGCGCACCAGGCCGCGCCCCAGCGGTTCCGGGTTCGCGAAGAATGGCGCCAGGTGTTGGCCGGTCTGTCCGAGGGCAGCCAGACCACATTGGGTGCCTACCACCGTTCATGGCAATGAGGGAGGCCAGATGAAACTCAGCCTGGGACCGGTCCTGTTCTATTGGGACAAAGCGCAACTGGGAAATTTCTACGCCGAGATGTCGGCCTTGCCGCTGGATGTGATTTACCTGGGGGAAACCGTCTGTTCGAAGCGTCGGGCATTCTCCCTGGACCAATGGCTGGGCTTGGGCCGTGAGCTGCAACAGTGCAGCCAGGCGCAGATTGTGTTGTCGAGTTTGACGCTGATCGAAGCGGCCTCGGAATTGTCCTCGCTGCGGCGCCTGTGTGACAACGGCGAGTTGCTGGTGGAAGCCAACGACATGGGCGCGGTGCAGTTCATGGCCGAGCGCAAGCTGCCCTTTGTCGGCGGGCCGGCGTTGAATCTGTACAACGGCCACGCCCTGGCGCAGTTGCTCGACTGCGGCATGATCCGCTGGGTGCCGCCGGTGGAATGTTCGGCGGCGCTGATCGGCGATGTGCTGGAACAGGTGCGTGAGATGGATCGGAATGTGCCCGAGGTGGAAATCTTCGCCTACGGCCATCTGCCCTTGGCCTATTCGGCGCGCTGCTTTACCGCCCGGGCCGAAAACCGGCCCAAGGACGACTGCCAGTTCTGTTGCATCAACTACCCCGACGGACTGGCGCTGAGCAGCCAGGAAGGACAATTGTTGTTCACCTTGAACGGCATTCAGACGATGTCCGGCGAGGTGACGAACCTGTTGGCCGATTACAACGCGCTGCTGGCAAGTGGCGCCGATGTGCTGCGCCTGAGTCCGAGGGCACAGGGCATGGACGAGGTGGTCAGAGCCTTCGACAAGGTCCGTCAGGGCGAAGCGCCACCGCTGTTCGTCGATGGTTGCAACGGATACTGGCACGGCCACGCTGGCATGATGAAAGTCGAGGAGGCGGGCCTGTGTTGAGTCCGAAAAAATGGCTGCTCAAGGGCGCCGACCGCTTGTTGCCGCTGGCGGGCAAGGTGCCGTTCCTGGTCCAACGCCTGGCCTTGCAGCAGGCGCTCAACCGTTGCTTGGCCGAACCGCTGCGCGATGGCGGTTTCGACGTGCTGCACGGGCGCTGGCTGTGCCTGCGGGTATCGGACCTGAAGTTGTGCTGGTACCTGACACTGGCCCACGATGGGCTGCGCATCGCCGAGCGGGCCGACGCCCAGGTCAGCATCAGCGGCAATTGGCGCGAATTCCTGCTATTGGCCAGCCGTCAGGAAGATCCCGACACCTTGTTCTTCCGCAGGCGACTGGTCATCGAAGGCGACACCGAACTGGGCCTGGCGCTGAAGAACCTGATCGACAGCCTCGACCCGGACGTCTTGCCTCCGTGGCTCTGGCGCAATCTGGAGCGGGCCGGAAAGGGGCTGGCGACGGCCTGATGACCGCCGTGAGCGTCTACAACAGCAACCCAACCTGCGTGCGCTTGGGCAACTTGCTGACCACCAGTTGATGAGAGCGTTGCAACAAATCACGCAACTCGTCGGCCCCCAGCGGGTAGGGGACCTGCATGATGACCCATTGCGCACGCGCCAGATAAGGCGCCGGGTGAATGCCCGGGCGGTCGCAATGACCGAGGAACAGGTCCTTGTCGACCTTGAACGCCAATGAGTCGCCCCGCAGGTTTTGCAGGGCGAACATTTTGTTTTCGGCCACGGAGAACACTCGCACGCCGCCCCATTTGTAATCTTCCCTGGCGCCTGGCAAGCCCAGGCAAAATCGTGCGACGTCCTCTTCGCTCAAACTCATATCGTTTTGTCCCCGCATTGTTCAAAAGCCGCCACCAGATGATCGATCCAGGCGCGCACCGCCGGCAGCATACCGCGCCGGTGAGGATAGACTGCCAGGAGCCAGCCATCGGGCGATGACCATCCAGGCAGCAACTCCACTAACCTGCCGTCAAGCAACTCCTGCTCGCAATACATGCTCGGCAGCAAAGTAATGCCCAGGCCGGCGAGGGCGCAGGCGCGGCGCACGATGAAATCATCGATGCCCAGGCGGGCTTCCAGGGCCAGTTCGGTACTTTGCCCACTGCGGTCGAGCAGGCGCAGATGAACCAGTCGATCGGCGTCCAGTGCCCCCAGCACCGGCAGTTGCTTGAGGTCGTCCGGGGTTTCGATTCGCCGTCCTTCGACGAATGCCGGGCTGGCGACCAGCGTCAGTCGGGCCTGGCGCAGGCGGCGGGTCATCAGCAGCGGGTCTTCGTCGCCCACGTCGCGCACGCGCAACGCCACGTCGATGCCTTCGCCGATCAGGTCCACGCGCCGATTGAGCAGGGTCATTTCCAGCTGGACCAAGGGAAATTTCGCCAGGAAGGTTTCGATGATCACGGGCAGGAATTGATGAGCCAGCCCCACCGGGCTCGACACTCGCAATCGCCCACGGGGTTCGCTGGACATGCTCGCCACCGCCTCGTCGGCCATCTCGGCTTCGAGCAACATGGCCTGGCAATGGCTCAGGTAGCGTTCGCCCACTGCCGTCAGCTTCAACTGGCGAGTGGTGCGTTGCAGCAGGCGGGCGCCGAGGCGCTCTTCCAACTCGGCGATACGCCGTGACAAGCGCGACTTGGGGATGCCCAGCAAGCGTCCGGCGGCCGCGAAGCCACCGGCTTCGACCACCTTGGCGAAGTAGTACAGATCATTGAGGTCTTGCATATTGACTTCGATTGTCCTGTGTGTGGGACGAACTATCGCATTCTTGCGGTCTTATCGGCTATTGGTTTCACCGATAGGATTGTTCGCACTTGATCGCCTGGTTGCGATCCTCACTCAGGAGAGCATTCACATGAAACTGTTGCATATCGATTCGAGCATCCTTGGCGACAACTCGGCTTCGCGCCAATTGAGCCGTGAACTGGTGCAGGCCTGGAAAGCCGCCGAGCCGGACATGACGGTCAGCTACCGTGACCTCGCCACCGATGCCATCAGCCACTTCTCCGCGCAAACCCTGGTCGCCGCCGGCACCAGCGCCGAACTGCGCGATGCCGCGCTCAAGTACGAGGCTGAGCTCAGCGCAGAAACGATGGCCGAGTTCCAGGCAGCAGACGCGCTGGTCATCGCCGCACCCATGTACAACTTCACCATCCCGACCCAGCTTAAGGCGTGGATCGACCGTATCGCAGTGGCTGGCCAAACGTTCCGCTACGGCGATGCAGGCTTTGAAGGTCTATGCGGCGGCAAGAAACTGGTGATCGTTTCCACCGCCGGCGGCCTGCATGCCGGACAGCCGAGTGGCGTGGGCCACGAAGACTATCTCAAGCACATGTTCGGCTTTCTTGGCATTACCGACATTGAATTCGTCCGTGCTGAAGGCCTGGCCAAAGGCGACGACATGCGCGCCAAGGGCATGAGCCAAGCCAAGCTGCAGATCAGCCAGCAATTCGCCGCCGCGTAAGGCTTGCGTAAAGCCACCAAGCTCTGCGGGCAACCTTCGCAAAACCCTGTATTCTCGTCGTCAATGGATGGCTGGGATGCGGGGTTTTTCCTGCATTCGGCGCCGGGATTCATGGCGCAGATCATGCACGACCGGAACCGTGAGCCAATGGGCTCCCGATCGGTGGGTGAAGGTGGAAAATTCGATGACACGTCTTGGTGCAGCGCTGTTGCTTTGTGGGTTGAGCGGGTTCGGTTCGGTGCAGGCCGCGCCGGCGCCACATCCGCATTGGAGCGCCGGTTTTCACGAGCTGAGTTTTCTCGATCCGCTGGATCACCAGCCGATGCATGCCATCGCGTTCTATCCGTCGATTGCCGGGGAACAATCCAGCGCGCTGGGCGGCTACCAGATCGACGCCGCGCCCAACGCGCAGATCGCCATCGGCCGTTTCCCGCTGCTGATGCTGTCCCACGGCAATACCGGCACGCCGCTGGCACTGCATGACCTGGCCACGTCGCTGGCGCGCAAGGGGTTTGTCGTGGTGGCGGTGATTCATCCCGGCGACAACGCCCAGGACCACAGTCGGCTCGGCACCTTGAGCAATCTGTATGGGCGGCCGATCCAGATCTCCGAAGCGATCACCGCGACATTGAACGATCCGATGCTCTCGCCTTACGTCAACGCGGGGCAGGTGGGTGTCATCGGTTATTCCGCCGGCGGCGAAACCGCCTTGATCCTTTCCGGCGCCACCCCGGATCTCAATCGCTTGCGCCGCTACTGCCAGGAACGCCCGGATGACCGTGACGCCTGCAACACCCAGGGCGAATTGATTGCCGACCGCGACGACTTGTCGCCGGTGGCCGACCCGAGGGTCCGTGCGTTATTGCTGATGGCGCCGTTGAGTTTGAAGTTCGGTCGGCACACGCTGGCCGACGTCCATGTGCCGGTGCTGCTATATAGCGGTGACGGCGACAAGCTGGTGGCCTTCGACAAGAATGCCGCGGCGCTGGCTCGCAAGCTGCCCACCGCGCCGGATTTCAAGACGTTGGCCGGGGCAGGGCACTTTGTCTTCATGGCGCCTTGCACGGACGAGCAGATCGCGGCGATGCCGGCGCTGTGCACCGATGCCGATGGCGTCGACCGCAAGGACATCCACCGCACGATGATCTCCGAGGCCAGCCGCTTTTTCAGCCAGGCACTGGGCAAGCCGACCCGGGCCGGCCTGAGGACCGCCGATCAGTGATCGACTCTTTCCGCTCGCCGTCGCAGCAGCAACGCCAGCCCCAGCCCGATGATTGACAGCAAGGCTGCAAAGAAGAAGATCGACGAGTAGCCCAGGTTCAACGCCACCGCGCCCATCAACGGCCCGGCGATCGCTAGCGCCAAGTCAAAGAACACCGCGTAGGCGCTCAGTCCGGCGCCCCGGCTGCTGTTGGGCACCTGCTTGATCGCCTCCACGCCCAGCGCCGGGTACACCAGCGACAGTCCGAAGCCGGCGAGTCCCGCGCCGACCAAGGCAAACGCGGTCGACGGCGCCAGCCAAAGCAACACCAGCCCCAGGGTTTCGATGCTCATGCAGACAATGGCCGAACTGAAGCCACCGAAGCGGGCGATGCTGGAAATGAACAACAACCGGGCCAGGATGAAGCACACGCCAAACACCGTCAGGCACCACGCCGCGCCGGTCCAGCCGCGGCTGAGATAGAAGAGGGTGATGAAGGTGGTGAGTGTGCCGTAGCCGATCGAAGCCAGGCACAGGCTGGCGCCAAACGGTGAAATGCGCCCGAACACCGCCCAGAAGGGCAGGCGCTCGCCACGAACGACCGGTACCGAGGGCTTGTTGCGAATCAGCAACAATGCCATGCCAGCGAGCAGTGACAAGGCGATGCCCAGGCTGGCGAAACCCAACCCATCGACCATCACCACCCCCAGCGGGGCGCCGATAGCGATTGCGCCGTAGGAAGCGATGCCGTTCCAGGAAATCGAACGGGCCGTGTGTTCCACACCGACTTGGCCCATGCACCAACTGATCGTACCGACGCCGATCAGCCCTTGGGCGACACCTAGCAATAACCGGCCGGCAATCAGGATCAACAGGCTTGGCAGAGGAAAGTCCTGCAGCACCGTTGAGATTAGCGTCAGCACGCCGCTGAGCAAAATTCCCAGCAAACCGTAGACGATTGCCCGCTTCGTGCCAATGCTGTCCGACAGCCGTCCAGCCATGGGGCGACTGAGCAGCGTCGCCAGGTATTGGGAACCGATGGTCAGCCCGGCCACCACCGCGCTGAAGCCCAGTTGGTCATGGACATAGCCAGGCAACACGGCAATCGGCAGGCCGATGCAGAGAAAGGCAATGAATGTATAGAAAACGATGGAGACGATCTGCAGGGTGATCGACAGGGAACTGGGAGCTGATGGGGGCGTGGGCATGGGCTCGTTCGCGGGCAGCGGCAGGAGAGCTTCATCATGGCGCGAGGAGGGGAGAAAAGAAAGCAGGCTAACTAATAGCCTCGCGAAAGCAATGGAGCGCACAAAAGTTTCTTACCCTTGCCATACAAAAAGCCCTGTCACATGGACAGGGCCTTTCACTTGCCGCTTGAAGCTTACAGCTCGAAGCTGCCCTTAGAACAGCACACCCTGGCTGCGCAGGTAATCGTCATAGGTGCCGCTGAAGTCGACCACGCCGTCGGCGCTCAGCTCGATGATCCGCGTGGCCAGGGACGAGACGAACTCTCGGTCGTGGCTGACGAAGATCAGCGTACCCGGATAGTTCTCCAGCGCCAGGTTCAGCGCTTCGATGGATTCCATGTCCAAGTGGTTGGTCGGTTCGTCCATGATGAGCACGTTCGGCTTCTGCAGGATCAGCTTGCCAAACAGCATGCGGCCCTGTTCACCACCGGAGATGACCTTGACCGACTTGAGGATCTCGTCGTTGGAAAACAGCATCCGGCCGAGGGTGCCGCGAACCAGTTGTTCGCCACCCTGAGTCCACTGGCCCATCCAGTCGAACAGATTGACGTCATCTTCGAAGTCGTGGGCATGGTCCTGGGCGTAGTAGCCCAGTTCGGCGGCGTCGGTCCACTTCACGGTACCGGCATCGGGTTTCAGTTCATTGACCAGGGTGCGCAGCAACGTGGTCTTGCCGATACCGTTCGGGCCGATGATCGCCACGCGCTCGCCGGCTTCGACGGTGAAGCTGAAGTCCTTGAACAGCGGCTTGCCGTCAAAGCCCTTGGCCATGCGCTCGACGATGACCGCCTGGCGGTGCAATTTCTTGGTCTGCTCGAAGCGAATGAACGGGCTGACACGGCTCGAAGGCTTGACCTCGGCCAGTTGGATCTTGTCGATCTGCTTGGCGCGGGAGGTGGCCTGCTTGGCTTTCGAGGCGTTGGCCGAGAAGCGGCTGACGAACGACTGGAGTTCGGAAATCTGCGCTTTCTTCTTGGCGTTGTCCGACAGCAATTGCTCGCGGGACTGGGTCGCCACGGTCATGTACTCGTCGTAGTTGCCCGGGAACAGGCGCAGCTCGCCGTAATCCAGGTCCGCCATGTGGGTGCAGACGCTGTTCAGGAAGTGACGGTCGTGGGAGATGATGATCATCAGGCTCGAACGCTGGGTCAGCACGTTTTCCAGCCAGCGGATGGTGTTGATATCCAGGTGGTTGGTCGGTTCGTCCAGCAACAGCACTTCCGGATCGGAGAACAGCGCCTGGGCCAGCAGCACGCGCAGCTTCCAGCCCGGCGAGACTTCGCTCATCGGGCCGAAATGCTGTTCGATGCCGATACCCAGGCCCAGCAGCAATTCGCCAGCACGGGATTCGGCGGTGTAGCCGTCCATTTCGGCGAACTCGGTTTCCAGCTCGGCCACGGCCATGCCGTCTTCTTCGGTCATTTCCGGCAGCGAGTAGATGCGGTCGCGCTCGGCCTTGACCTTCCACAGTTCCTCGTGGCCCATGATCACGGTATCGATCACGGTGAATTCTTCGTAGGCGAACTGATCCTGGCGAAGTTTACCCAGGCGCACGTTCGGCTCGAGCATGACCTGGCCGCCGGACGGCTCGAGGTCGCCGCCGAGGATTTTCATGAAGGTCGACTTGCCGCAACCGTTGGCGCCGATCAGGCCGTAGCGGTTGCCCGCGCCGAATTTGACAGAGACGTTTTCGAACAGCGGCTTGGCGCCGAACTGCATCGTGATGTTAGCTGTAGAGATCAAAGGTTTATCCTGCGGAACATTCAGAGTAGCTAAGGGTGCGGCAGTACCTGTTCAGTACCTGTTTGCGCCGATCCGCACCGCGCTAGAGGCTTCGCGGTCGCAAGCGCAAGGGTCCATCCGGCATAAGAGGACAGCTGCATACGGAGCGCCTGGACCGAGTGGAGTTGCGCCGAAGCCGGGTTTTCCGGTATCGGCCAAGGGGGCGCGTGATATTTGGCGGCGATTGTACTGATCTGGCCGCATTAACGATAGGGTGTTACCCAGGCAAGACAGTTTTTCACAACTGAGGGATAACCTTCAGTTACAAATTGTGGCTAAATCGCCATCACACTCGACGCTCTCCATTGCCGCTTGGCTGGCCAGGAGCAGCAGCCTGTTCACTCCTGGACCAGACCGATCCCGTGAAGCTCATCATTGTCGCGATCTACCTCCTTTCCATTGGCTATGTGCACCTGCGTGGGCGCGTACGGCACAAGCTCGGGCGCCAGTTGAGCGATCACTCGTCCTTTCTCGCGCCGATCAATTGCCTGCTGTACCTGTGCTCGAAGCTGCCCAACAAGCCATTCCTGAGCCCGGAGCAGTTCCCCGACTTGAGTCCATTGCAAGCCCATTGGGAAGAAATCCGCGCCGAAGGCAAGAACCTGCTGCGGGCTGGGGAGATCAAGCGTTCCAATCAGTATGACGATGTGGGCTTCAACTCTTTCTTCAAGACCGGCTGGAAGCGCTTCTACCTGAAATGGTACGGCGACAGCCATCCCTCGGCGATGAAGCTTTGCCCACGCACCACTGAACTGGTGCAGAGCATCGGCTCGATCAAGGCGGCGATGTTCGCCGAACTTCCGCCAGGCTCGAAGCTGGTGCGTCATCGCGATCCGTATGCCGGGTCCTATCGTTATCACCTGGGCCTGGAAACGCCCAACGAGGCCGGCTGCTACATCAACGTTGACGGCGAGCATTACCATTGGCGCGACGGCGAGGCGGTGATGTTCGACGAAACGTTCATTCATTACGCCGAGAACACTACGCCACACAATCGCATCATCTTGTTCTGCGACGTGGAGCGGCCGATGAAATTTCGTTGGGCCACTGCCTTCAACCGCTGGTTCAGCCGTACCGTGATGGCGGCTGCCGGCGCGCCCAACGATGCGGCCAGCGACAAGACCGGTGCGCTGAATCGAGCGTTTTCCAGGCTCTACAAGATTCGCCTGCAAGGCAAAGCCCTGAAGAAGCGCAACCGCACGCTCTATTACCTGCAGAAATGGGCGTTCTTCGGTGGTTTGCTGGCGCTGTTCATCTGGATCTGATGGTTCAGTCCCCGGGTTTCTGCGCGTCCAGCTGTTCCCACATCCTCGCCGTGATTCGTTGGCGATGGCTGTAGCCTTCCCACGGATCGGCGCCCAAGCCCTTGGCCCGCTCCAGGGCGGTGTAGATGTCCCATTGCTGGGCGTTACGCAAGCCGTCCAGCTCCGCCCGCGCTATGGGCACCGACACCGGCAGCCCTGGCCGCGCGCGCACTGAGTAAGCGACCACCGTACTGGCGCCGCGCGAGTTGCGCAGGTAGTCGAGGAAGATCTTGCCGACCCTGTTCTTTGGTCCCATGGTTGCGGTGATCTGCTTCGGCATCTGCCGGGTCATGAATTGCGAGATGGCCTTGGCGAACGCCTTGGTCACGTCCCAGCCTTCGTTGCGCGCCAACGGCACGACGATGTGCATGCCCTTGCCGCCGCTGGTCTTGAGGAACGCCTGCAAACCCAGCTCGTCGAGCAATGACAGGGTCATGCGGGTGGCTTCGATCATGGCGCTCCAGGGCAGCGACGGGTCGGGGTCAAGGTCGAGGACGAACAGGTCCGGCGACTCGATCCGGTCATGGGTCGCGGTCCAGGTGTGCAATTCCACCGTACCCATCTGCGCCGCGCTGACCAGGGATGGGACGTCGTCGATTTCCATCAGCGCGGCATGGCCAGGATCCAGCGCTGGGTCGAGCTGTTTGATGTGGGGAATCTCCAGGCGATCGGCGTGTTTCTGGAAGAACTGCTCTTCGCCAATCCCGTCCGGCGCGCGCAGCAGGGCCACTGGCCGCTGCTTGAGGTGCGGCAGGATCCACGGAGCGATGTCCGCGTAATATCGGGCCAGCTCGTCTTTGTGCACACCGCTGACGCTGTCGATGACGCGTTCGGGATGGGTGATCTTTACCCCGGCGACTTCCACGGTGCGGGTTTTACCGCGGTACTTGGGTTTCGTCGGCTCGGCTTTTATCGGCATCGGTTGCTCGCGGATGATCGTGCCCGAGGGCCTGTCGTGGGGCAATCCAAGGAAGACCGCCTGGTTGACCAAGCCGTCCCGAGTCCATTCGGTGAACTCGACGTCACAGACCTGGGTCGGCTCGACCCATTTCACGCTGCGGCTACGCGTGCCGTTGAGCGGTTCCGCCAGCGGCGAAGCGTCACGCTCCAACGTGCACAGTTGCTCATGCAACTGCTTGATGTGCGATTGGCTGAACCCGCTGCTGACTCGACCGGCGTAAACCAAACCCGATGGCCCATTGACCGCCAGCAACAGCGCGCCAAAGCCGTGACGCTTGCCTTGGGGGCGGGTGAACCCGACGATGACGAAGGCCTGGCGCAATCGGCACTTGAGTTTCACCCAGTCGGGGCTGCGTCGCGATTCATACGGGCTGCCCAGGCGCTTGCCGACCACGCCGTCGAGCGCGAGCGCGTTGGCACTTTCAAATATATCGCCCTGGCTGGCGGAGAACGCCTCGGAGAAGCGCACGCGCTTGTTCCCATTATTGCTGAGGGCTTTTTTCAAGGCGGCGCGGCGTTCTTCGACAGGCGCCTGGCGCAGGTCCGCGCCGTTGAGAAAAGGCGCGTCGAAGAGGAAATAGACCATGTCTACCGTGCGGCCGATTTCGAAGGCTTGACGCAGCGCCGCGAAATCGGAGTGACCGGTGTCATCGAGCAGCACCAGCTCGCCGTCGAGCCAGCTGTTATCCAGATTTAATTCGGCCAGCGCATCGGCATGCAGTTTCAGCCGGTCGGTCCAGTCCAGCTGATTACGGTTGAACAAACGAACTTCGCCACCTTCGATGCGGGCCAGCAGCCGATAACCGTCGAACTTGACTTCGTAGCGCCATTCGCCGGCCGGCGGTTGCTCGACCGGTGTCGCCAGCTGCGGCAACAGTCGATCGGGCAGCGCGGTTTTCCCGGGGGGCTGGGGAGCTGATGCTGGGTCCAGCGCGGCATCGGACAGACGGGCATATTCACTCTCGGCCTTGGCCATGACAGATTCCCTTGTGTTGCTGGCGCCTCGGGGTTAGCCCCGGGAGGCCTTGGTGGCTTTTTTAGCGGGAGCGGGCTTGCGGGTCTTGGTGGATTTTGCCGCGGGCTTCTCGGCGGGTTTGTCCGGCGCCTTGCCCTTGCCGCCCAGGCTGCGCTTGAGCAGTTCGGTAAGGTCGATGACATCGGCGGTCTTGCGCTGTTCTTCGCCAGGGTCGGTTTCCACCGCTTCGAGCCGGCCCTCGTTGGCCTTCTTCTCCACCAGCTCCATGATCTTGTCCTCGAAACTGTCGCGGTACTCCTGGGGTTCCCAGTCGCCACTCATGTCTTCCACGAGGCGCTTGGCCATCTCCAGCTCGCCCTTGGCCAGCGTCGGGCTCGTCACTTCGTCGCCCAGCTCCAGCACGTCGAGCTCGCGCACCTCGGCGGGCCAGCGCAGCATCACCAGCACCAGGGCCGACTCCAAAGGCATGAGGGCCGCCAAGTGCTGGCGGGTATGCAACACCACATGGGCCAGCGCCACTTTGTTGGTCTTGATCAGGGTTTCGCGCAACAAGGCATAGACCTTGCCGCCGCGTTTGTCGGGCGCCAGGAAATAGGGCTTGTCGATGTTCTGCAGGGGGATTTTTTCGCTGTCGACGAAGGAAAAGATGTCGATGGTCTGGGTGGATTTTGGGTGGGCGGCGCGGATTTCATCTTCGCTGATCAGCACGTATTGGCCTTTCTGGTATTGCACACCTTTGACGATGTCGTCCTTGGTCACTTCCTTGCCGGTGACCTTATTGACGCGCTTGTAGCCCACCGGGTCCATGCTGCGCTTGTCCAGCCAGTCGAAATCCACGCCTTGGGACGCGGTGGCCGATACCAGCGCCACGGGAATGTGGACCAGCCCGAAACTGATTGCGCCTTTCCAGATTGCCCGTGCCATGGTGGATTTTCCTTGCCGGTAAATGAGTCTCTCTGGTGACCTCCGGGTGTCGGCAAAAGTTTCCCCCGCGCGCCGGCTGGCTGCGGCCATCGCGCCAGCGGAACGGGCGTTCCAGAGATGCCTGGTTACATCTTCGCGCGGACATTTCGCTTAACAACCGCGAACCTGCGGCGTAGCGTGTTTTCGATATGCCTGAATCCAAGAGGTATTCCAATGAACAGGCTGATGATTGCCACCATTGCGCTATTGCTGACGGCTACTGCCCAGGCCGCATCCTTCGACCAGGGTTCGGTGATCGTGGCGCAGAATCCGCCGGGCAATAACAATCCCTATAACAGCCCGATACGCCGGGCCAATCCCAACAGCATGCAGGGCACCCAGCCCAACGTGCCGGGCATTGGCAACAACCCGACCGTGCCCGTTCCCCGGCCACCGACCCTGGAAAACGGCGGCATCGGTAACGGCTACCCGCGCTCCGGGCAGCCATCGGGTTCTGCGCGGCCGACGATCGAGGCGCCCACGCCGCCCAGAAACAGCAATAACGGGAATCGCTAGATCGGTCTTTTTTCATACCACAGAAGGAAGTGTGCATGATCCGTAAAACACTCCTGGCGGCCTTTTGCGCCAGCGCTGTTCTAACCCTTGCCACGCCGGTCTCTGCCGCGCAGCCCCAGCAAATGAAAAGCGAGGAGGGCACGGTCGAAGTGACAACGGTGACCCGCGGACTCGAGCACCCCTGGTCCGTGGCGTTCCTGCCGGATCAGCAGGGAATGCTGGTGACGGAGCGATCGGGCAACCTGCGGCGGGTCAGCCCGGACGGCAAGCTTTCAGCACCGCTGAGCGGCGTGCCGGATGTTTGGGCTCGGAGCCAGGGCGGCTTGCTGGACGTTGTGCTGTCGCCGGACTTCAAGCGGGACCGCACGGTTTACCTTTCCTATGCCGAGGCGGGTAAGGACGGCAAGGCCGGCACCGCCGTCGGGCGCGGGCAATTGTCCGAAGACTTCAAGAGTCTGGAAGACTTCAATGTGATCTTCCGCCAGCAACCCAAGCTTTCCACGGGCAACCATTTCGGCTCGCGCCTGGTGTTCGACCGGGACGGCTACCTGTTCATTACCCTGGGGGAAAACAACGACCGCCCGACCGCCCAGGACCTGGACAAGCTGCAAGGCAAGATCGTGCGTATCTACCCCGACGGCAAGGTGCCGGACGACAATCCTTTCGTTGGCCAGAAAAACGTCCGGCCCGAAATCTGGTCCTACGGCATTCGCAATCCCCAGGGCGCGGCGTTGAACCCTTGGAACGGCACGCTGTGGGAGAACGAGCACGGACCCAAGGGCGGCGATGAGTTGAATATCATCGAACGTGGCAAGAACTATGGCTGGCCCCTGGCGACCCATGGCGACAATTACTCCGGCGCGCCAATTCCCGAAGCCCAGGGCAAGACTGCCGAAGGCACCGAGGGCCCGCACCATGTCTGGCAGGTATCGCCGGGCCTGAGCGGGATGGCGTTCTACGACAGCGACCGATTCAAGGCGTGGCAGCGTAACGTCTTCATCGGAGCGCTGGTTTCCAAGGATTTGATCCGACTGGAGTTCGAAGGCGACAAGGTCGTCCATGAGGAACGCTTGCTGGGTGATCTTAGCGAACGAATCCGTGACGTTCGCCAGGGCCCGGATGGCTTCCTGTATGTGCTGACGGATGAGGGCGACGGTGCGTTGTACAAGGTCGGGCTTAAATGACGGTGAATCCAATGAGGTTCGGGTAGCCGCGCCGGGATTTCCATTGACTTGCCCTGCGCGCGCGGCTAACGTCCAGCCATGAATTCCACCGTACTGCGCAGCCAGCCAAGCATTATTACCGCCATTCCTTATTTGGCGGGCTAGCTGACGGCTGCACCCAACCCGCCCTAGAGGCGGGTTTTTTCTTTCTGTCTCCAGGGCTTCATTCGAACCAGGAGACCGCCATGACCCCGACCCGCGCCGAGCAAGCCCTGCTGGAGCACTACGTCAAGAAGATTCTGGCCGCGCCGGTGTATGAACTGGCGGTGGCCACGCCGTTGCAAGCGGCCCCAGCGCTGTCGCAGGCCCTGGGAAACCGGATCCTGCTCAAGCGCGAGGACTTGCAGCCGACCTTTTCCTTCAAGATTCGCGGCGCCTACAACAAATTGGCACAACTGACCCCGGCGCAACGCAGCCGTGGCGTGATCACGGCTTCGGCAGGTAATCATGCCCAAGGCGTAGCGCTGGCTGCTCGGGAGCTGGGAATTTCCGCTTGCATTGTCATGCCCAGCACCACGCCGCAGCTCAAGGTACTGGGCGTACGCAGCCGGGGTGCCGAGGCGTTGTTGCACGGTGAGAGTTTTCCGTTCGCTCTGGAATTCGCCTTGAAGCTGGCCCAGGAGACCGGACGAGAGTTCGTCTCGCCGTTTGACGACCCGCAAGTCATCGCTGGGCAGGGGACGGTCGCGATGGAGATCCTGCGCGAGCATCCAGGTCCGCTGGACGCCATTTTCGTTCCGGTCGGCGGCGGCGGGCTGATCGCCGGAATCGCGGCGTACGTCAAATACCTGCGCCCGGAAATACGCATCATCGGCGTCGAGTCCGAACACTCCGCCTGCCTTAAAGCGGCGTTGGCTGCTGGTGAACGCGTGACGCTGCCCAGCGTGGGCACCTTTGCCGATGGCGTGGCCGTGGCACAGATCGGTGCCCATGGCTTCGATATCTGCCGATTCTGTGTCGATGAAGTGATAACCGTCACCAACGACCAGCTCTGCGCGGCGATCCGGGACATCTACGACGACACGCGCTCGATCACCGAGCCATCGGGCGCCTTGGCGGTGGCGGGTATCAAGCAGTACGTGGCCGACACCGGCGCGCAAGGCCAGACGCTGGTGGCCATCGACTCGGGCGCCAATATCAACTTCGACAGCTTGCGCCACGTCGCTGAACGCGCGGCCGTGGCCGTCTAATAGAGATTGCCCGGCGCGTCCCAGTTTTTTTGAGCAACCGACGGATGCCCGCCCATGAAGTCGAAATAGTGGCTACTCTGAGCTTGGCAAGCCGAACGGGTAATTGCAGTTTGCATGAGAGAAACACCGCTTCCTTGCATTCTGCATGACCGTTTCGCTTGATTTTCTCGCTAAGTGATTGATTTGTAACAGGCTGGATGTACCCAGGTACAGGCATGTTTTTTGCGGGTTGATACCCGAGTCCGATTGAATGGGCTCCAACACCAGAAAACGCCAAAATGAACGAACGGTAAGGCATTTGAAGTCCAGTCCGAAGGGAACAATCGGACGAAAATACCGCCGTCGTGAACATAAGTTGGCTGCCTCAACAGGAGAGAGTTGCCATGTTTTTATCTGCCCTCGAAATGCGAAACATCATTGAAAGCAGCCTGCTGCCGAAACGCTCGCAATGCACCTTGTCACAGGATTTGTCGATGACGGTGAAGATTTACGACGACCATGAAACCGATCGTGTAGCACTGGTCAAGACCGACATCGATGCCACCAAGCTCACCGGCTGCCGCGCCATCAATGATCTGATCGCCGAACTGCGCACCGAGCTAGACCACGGGCGCGCTTCTGCAAATCACGCGTCAGGTAACTATTTCCATCAGCAACATCGGATGAGCGGCCGCTAATCACTCCTCGTCCTACCAGCCTGACGACCGGGTCCGACATCGTTCGAACCCGGCGTGCAGCTTTTGCTGGTTGCTAGTCCAGTTGCCGCCGGTAAGGCAGGTCGGGGCCGGTTTTGCCGCAGGTCAGCGCAGCGGCGCGCATGGCGAAATCGAGCATCTGGCTGATCTGTTTCGCGGTCAGCGAATTCAAGCCCTCCACACAATCCAACTGCTGCTCAGTCAGCCAGGCGATCAGTGCCGCCTGGAATGTATCGCCCGCGCCTACGGTATCGGCGATCTTGACCGGACAGGCAGCAAGCGACCAGATGCCATGATGACGGCTGAACACCGTCGCGCCGTCACCGCCACGGGTCAGAAATGCCAGTTGGCAACGATGTTCCAGCCAACCGCTGATCACTTCATGCGGGTCTCGGTCGGGGTAGAGCAGGCCAAGGTCTTCATCACTGACTTTGATCAGGTCGGCATACTGCACCAACGTGGCGATTCGCGAACGCCACAACTCGATGTCCGGTTGCGGATTGAGCCGTACATTCGGGTCCAGGCTGATCAGGCGCTTGCCGCTTTCGCGTTGCACCAGCGCCAGCAGCGTGTCGGCGACTGGCTGCACCACCAGGGAAAATGAGCCGACATGCAAGCCACGCACCTGCGGGCTCAGCGTCGGCAGATGCGCCATGCTCAACTGCCGATCCGCGCAACCCTCACCGCGAAAGCTGTAGTGCGGCGAGCCGTTGGCCCCTACGGCGACCATCGCCAGGGTAGTGGGGGCGTCGAAGTCATGGGTGAATTGCGTGCTGACGCCTTCGTCGGTCAATACCTGTCGCAAGCGTTGGCCGAGGTAGTCCGTGGACAGCCCGGCAAACAACGCCGATTCAACACCCAGGCGGCGTAATCCTACCGCCACGTTGAACGGCGAGCCGCCGGCAATTGCCTTGAAATTCACTTGGGACGCCGGAGCTCCCGCTTCGTTTGCGCTGAACAGATCAAACAGCGCTTCACCACACACCAGATACATAGTTGCCTGCTCTCAAAGGGTTGCGACGTGTTGCCGATAAAGTTCATAAGCTTGTTGGGATGCCGCGACCTGTTCGGCGACGGGCCGGGTTTCGCTGGCCGGGTCGAGCTTGACGCAACGCTGGCACAGTTCAGCCAACTGTTCTTGCGCGCCGCCATGACACCAGGCCGCCTGGATCGCCCCGCCCAGGGCAGCCGCTTCGCTCTGTTCGGTGCAGATGACCGTGGTGTCCATGATGTCGGCGACGATCTGCCGCCAGACCGGGCTCTTCGAACCGCCGCCGATCAGGCGAATGCTCTGCGCCTCGAGTCCATTGGCCCTGAGTAGGTCAAGGCCGTACCGCAGGCCGAAGGTCGTGCCTTCGACCACGGCGCGGCACAGATTGGCCCGGGTCAGGTTGGTGGTTGTCAGGCCCAGCAGACTGCCGGTGGCGTTCGGCAGGGCGGGGACTCGTTCGCCGTTGAGGAACGGCAGCATGCAGACGCCTTCGGCACCGATTGGCGCTTGGGTGACCAAGGTATTGAACGTGTCGATGTCCAAGTCCAGCAGCTCACGCAGCGCCCCGGTGGCGTTGGTCAGGTTCATGGTGCAGATCAGCGGTAGCCAGCCGCCGCTGGAAGAACAGAAAGTTGCCACCGACGCCTGCGGGCTGACCACGGGCTCCGCCGCATAGGCATACACCGTGCCGGAGGAGCCGAGGCTCATGGTGATCACGCCGGGCTGGATATTGCCCGTGCCGATCGCGCCCATCATATTGTCTCCGCCACCGCTGGCCACCACGGCCTCGGGGTTCAAGCCAAGGTGTGCGGCAATCTGCGGCAGGATCCTGCCGACCGGCTGATGGGCCTCGATCAATTTCGGCAAGGCCGACTGCAGGCGTCCGCTGGGGTCGATATGTCGCAGCAGCTCCGTGTCCCATTGGCGGCTGCGCACGTTGAAATAGCCGGTGCCCGAGGCATCGCCATATTCGCTGCAATGGCGGCCGGTCAGCCAGTAATTGAGAAAGTCGTGGGGCAGCAGGACGCTGGCGATCCGCTCGAAAACTTGCGGGTGCTGTTCTTGGGTCCAAAGCAATTTGGAAACCGTATATCCCGGGGCGATCACCACGCCGAGACGCTCCAGGGAGCCACTTTCACCGCCGAGGTGCGCCAGGAGTCGATCGTTTTCCGCGGTCGTCTCGGTGTCGCACCACAGCTTGGCCGGGCGCAGGACCTGGCCCTGGTCGTCAAGTAGGACCAAGCCGTGTTGCTGGCCGGATACGCCGATGCCGAGGATCGCCTGGCCATCCACGCCGGCGGCCGACAATGCCTGCCGAGTGGCCTGGGTGAACGCGTCGAGCCATTGCTGGGTGTCTTGTTCGCGACGGCCGTTGGCGCCGCTGATCATGCTGTGGGCTGCGGCGCCCTGGCCGAGTACCTGGCCGCTGATCGCATCGAGGATCAGCGCCTTGGTGCCTTGGGTGCCGCAATCGATGCCCAGGAACAGTTGTTGGTTTGCCATGGAAATCCTCGGATCAAAGAACAAAACACAAAACCTGCGTGGCGAGGGAATTACCTGTGGCGAGGGGATTTATCCCCGCTGGGCTGCGACGCGGCCCCAGGTGCATCTGCTACTGCGGTGTATCAGACAGTACGTTGGGGGCCGCTTCGCGCCCCTGCGGGGATAAATCCCCTCGCCACAAAAGGCGGACTGCGTCGAGTCAGTCCGCGTCAGCGAGGATTCGCTCCAGCGTTCGCGTCACCCCATGCTCGCGCAAGCTGTTGCAGCACCATTCGAAGGCTGCCACGAATTCAGGCGAACGGGGAATCGCCGTGCCAAAAATTTCTTCAACTTGCAGCACCCGCTGGGTCACCAGCACGTCGTCGGCGACCAGCGCCTGGCAGAACGCCGCTCGTGGGTCGGGAATCGAATAGCTCACGCCGTTCTCGTCCACGCCCTTCAGATACACCGCCCAGGCCGCCACCACCAGCGCGGCGCGGCGGGTTTCGGCGCCGTCGGCGATCAGGCGGTTGATGGTCGGCACGGTGAATTTCGGAAACTTCGAGGAGCCGTCCGAACAGACCCGCTCCAACTGGTCGGCGATGGCTTGGTTGGAGAAGCGCTCCACCAGGGTATTCTTGTATTCGTCCAGGTCGATGCCCGGTACCGGCGCCAGTTGCGGTGTCACATCCAGGTCCATGTAGGCGCGCATGTAGCGCACGAACAGCGGGTCGTTCATGGTTTCATGGACGAAGCGATAGCCCTTGAGAAATCCCAGGTAGGTCAAGGCGAGGTGGCTACCGTTGAGCAGCTTGATCTTCATCTCTTCATAGGGCGAAACGTCATCGGTGAACTGCACCCCGACCTTCTCCCAGGCCGGGCGACCGCTGACGAATTTGTCTTCCAGCACCCACTGCACAAAGGGTTCGCAGACCACCGGCCAGGCGTCATCGATGCCATGTTCGTCATGCAGCTGCAAACGATGGGCGCTGCTGGTCATCGGCGTGATCCGATCAACCATGGCGTTGGGGAAGCTTACGTTCTGGTCGATCCACCGTCCCAGCTCAGGGTCACGCAGGGCGGCGAAGGCCAGCAGCGCCTTGCGGGTAACCGCGCCGTTGTGGGGCAGGTTGTCGCAGGACATCAGCGTGAACGCCGGCGTCCCCAAGGCGCGGCGCTTGGCCAGGGCCGCGCAGAGGAAGCCGAACACCGTGGTCGGCTGGTCCGGATGGGCCAGGTCGTGCTGGATCTGCGGCAGGTGGGCCATGAACTCGCCGTTGCTGTCGTCGATGCAGTAACCGCCCTCGGTGATGGTCAACGAGACAATGCGGATCTGCGGGTCGGCCAGTTTGTCGATCAGCGCACGGGCACCGTCTTCGGCCAGCAGCATGTCGGCGATGGCGCCGATCACGCGCACTTCGGTGTCATCGGTGTCGCCCAGTTCGTAGAGGGTGAACAGGTAATCCTGGCCGGCCAGGTCGTCCCGGGCGCGGCGGTCTTCGGCCCGCAGGCCCACGCCACAAATAGCCCAGTCCAGGCCTTCGCTGGTGTTCATCAGCGCATCGGTGTAATAGGCCTGGTGCGCACGGTGGAAACCGCCGACGCCGATGTGGGCGATGCCCTGGCGACGGTCGCTCAGGTTATAGGCGGGCAGGGCGACCTCGGGCTTGAGGTTGTGCAGGTTCTGTCGGTTGAGTTTCATCACAAAATCTCGGCAATCAGGCGGCAGCGCGCAGCGCGCGGGTGACCGCTACGCCTTCGGCATCGAATAAATGGCAGTGTTCGGCGTCCAGGTGCAGATCCAGTTGCTCGCCAAAGCGGCTCGCCAGGTCGCCGCGCACTCGCATTGTCAAGGCTTCGCCGGACGCGGTGACGACGTGGCAGAAGGTGTCGCTGCCCAGCCGCTCGCTGACATCGGCGGTGACTCGCAGCGTGCAATCGCCCGGTTGCGCCAGGTTCAGGTGTTCCGGGCGAATGCCCAAAGTTACTGCGCCGCCAACGCTCAGGTTGGCACCACTCAACGGCAGGCTGATCCGCGTCCCGGCGTCCAGCAGGACTTCGCAACCCCGGCCGTCCAGTGCGGTGACCTTGCCCTTGAGGAAACCCATTTTTGGCGTGCCGAGGAACCCGGCCACGAAGAGGTTGGCTGGCTGGTGATACAGGTCCAGCGGCGAGCCGACCTGCTCGATGCGTCCACCGTTGAGTACCACCACTTTGTCGGCCAGGGTCATGGCTTCAACCTGGTCGTGGGTCACGTAGATCATCGTCGCCTGCAGCTCTTTGTGCAGGCGGGCCAGTTCCAGGCGCATTTGCACGCGCAGGGCGGCGTCGAGGTTGGACAGCGGTTCGTCGAACAGAAAAATTTTCGGGTTACGCACGATGGCTCGGCCAATCGCCACGCGTTGGCGCTGGCCGCCGGACAATTGTTTGGGCTTGCGCTCCAGCATCGGCCCCAGTTCGAGGATGCGCGCCGCTTCGTTGACCTTCTTCTCGACCTCGGCCTTGGGCACGCCGGCCAGGTCCAGCGCGAAGGACATGTTCTTGCGCACGCTCATGTGCGGGTACAGGGCATAGGTCTGGAACACCATCGCCAGGTCGCGCTTGGCCGGGCTGACTTCGGTGATGTCCCGGCCGTCCAGTTCGATGGTGCCGTCGCTGACTTCTTCGAGGCCGGCAATCAGGCGCAGCAAGGTGGATTTGCCACAGCCGGACGGGCCGACAAAGACCACGAACTCGCGGTCGTTCACTTCAAGGTCGATGCCCTTGATGATGGAGAAGCCTTCGAAGCCTTTTTGCAGATTCTTGATTTTCAGGTTGGCCATGATGATGGGCCTCCGCTTCTGATGACTGTGTAGGGCGCGTTACTTCACCGCGCCGAAGGACAAACCGCGCACCAGCTGTTTCTGGCTGATCCAGCCGAAGATCAGGATCGGCGCGCAGGCCAGGGTCGAGACGGCCGACAATTTGGCCCAGAACAAACCTTCCGGACTGGAGTAAGAGGCAATCAGCGCTGTCAGTGGCGCGGCTTTGGATGAGGTGAGGTTCAGTGACCAGAACGCCTCGTTCCAGCACAGAATCAGCGACAACAGCACGGTGGACGCCAGGCCGCCCTTGGCGATCGGCAGCAGCACGCGGACCATCTCCTGCCAGAGCGTGGCGCCATCCAGGCGCGCGGCTTCGAGGATGTCGCGGGGAATGTCCTTGAAGTAGGTGTAAATCATCCAGACCACGATCGGCAGGTTGATCAGCGTGTAGATGATGATCAGCGCAATGCGCGTGTCCAACAGGCCAAAGCTCTTGGCCAGCAAATAGATCGGCATCAGCACGCCCACCGGTGGCAGCATTTTGGTGGAGAGCATCCACAGCAGCGTGCCCTTGGTGCGCTGGGTTTCGTAGAACGCCATGGAGTAAGCCGCCGGCACCGCGATCAACAGGCAAAGGGCAGTGGCGCTGAAGGAAATCACCACCGAGTTCCAGGCGAAGCTGAAGTAGTTGCTGCGCTCGTTGATGTGCAGGTAGTTCTCCAGCGTCGGCATGAAGATGAACTGCGGCGGCGTGGCGAACGCATCGATTTCGGTCTTGAAGCTGGTCAGCACCATCCAGAAGATCGGAAAGAAGATCAGGATCGCGATGGCCCAGGCCAGCGTGCCCAGCAGCAGGCTTTGCAGGCGACGGGATTGTTGAAGAGTCATGGCGACGGCCTCAGTTTTTGTCGGTGAGGTTTTTGCCGATCATCCGCACGAGGATGATGGCGGCGATGTTGGCGATCACCACGGCGATCAAACCACCGGCCGACGCCATGCCGACGTCGAACTGCACCAGCGCCTGGTTGTAGATCAGGTAGGCGAGGTTGGTCGATGCGTAGCCGGGACCACCGTTGGTGGTGGTGAAGATCTCGGCGAACACCGACAGCAGGAAAATCGTCTCGATCATCAGCACCACGGCGATAGGACGCGCCAGGTGCGGCAGGGTCAGGTGCCAGAAGATCGCGATCGGGCCGGCACCGTCCAGGCGGGCGGCTTCCTTCTGTTCCTGGTCGAGGGACTGCATGGCGGTCATCAGGATCAGGATCGCGAAGGGCAGCCATTGCCACGACACGATGATGATGATCGACAGCAGCGGGTAATGCGCCAGCCAGTCCACCGGCTGCGCGCCGAACAGTTTCCAGACCGAGGCGAGGATTCCGGAGACCGGGTGGAAAATCAGGTTCTTCCAGATCAACGCGCCCACGGTCGGCATGATAAAGAACGGCGAGATCAGCAATACCCGCACGATCCCACGGCCGAAAAACTCGCTGGCTTCCAGCAGCGCGCTGATCAACACACCCAGCACGATACTGATCAACAACACGCTGCCCACCAGCAGCAGGGTGTTGGTGGCGCCGGGCATGAAGCCCGAGTCGGTCAGGAAGTAAGTGAAGTTCTCCAGCCCGACGAATTGGTTTTCGCCGGGGTAGAGCAGGTTGTAGCGGATCATCGAGAAGTAGACGGTCATGCCCAGCGGCACGATCATCCACAGCAGCAACAAGGCGACCGAAGGGCTGACCAGGAACCAGCCGGGGTTTGCCACACGGGCCTTGCGTGCCGGCGGGGCTATTTCGAGGGGGGCTTTGACTGTCGTTGTCGAGGTATTCATGTCGATCACTCGTTATGCACGCATTCCCTGTGGCGAGGGAGCAAGCTCTCTCGCCACAAATGGATGTCTACAAGCTTTTTATTTGGGATACCCGGCGCGCTTCATTTCCCGCTCGGTGGTGGACTGAGCTGCGGTCAACGCCTGGTCCACGGTCTGCTGCCCGGTCAGTGCGCCCGAGAAAAACTTGCCTACCTGGGTGCCGATGGCCTGGAATTCGGGAATGGTCACCAACTGAATGCCGATGTAGGGCACGGGCTTGAGCGTTGGTGCCTTCGGATCGGCGACCTTCAACGACTCCAGCGTCACCTTGGCAAACGGCGCGGCCTTCATGTACTCGTCGCTGTAGGTCGAGGCGCGGGTTCCTGGCGGTACGTTGGCGATGCCGTCGGTCTTGGCGACCAATTGGCCGTACTCCTTGGACGTCGCCCAAGTGGTAAAGACCTTGGCCGCTTCCTTGGCTTTGGAGCTGGTCGGGATGGCCAGCGACCAGGAGTACATCCACGAGCTGCCCTTGTCGGTTTTTTCGTGGGGGGCGAAGGTGAATCCAACGTTGTCGGCAACCTTGCTCTGGGTCTTGTCGGTGACGAACGAACCGGCGACGCTGGCATCGACCCAGATCGCGCATTTGCCGCTGTTGAACAGCGCCAGGTTTTCATTGAAACCGTTGCTGGAAGCGCCCGGCGGGCCGGATTTCTTCATGTTGTCAACGTAGAAGTTCAGCGCGTCTTTCCACTCGGGGCCATTGAATTCGGGCTGCCACTTCTCATCGAACCAGCGCGCGCCATAACCGTTGGCCAGGGTGGTAATGAGCGCCATGTTCTCGCCCCAACCGGCTTTGCCCCGCAGGCAAAGGCCATATTGTTCCTTGGATTTGTCGGTGAGCTTTCCTGCGAACTCACCGATCTGGGTCCAGGTTGGGTGTTCGGGCATGGTCAGCCCGGCGTTCTTGAACAGGTCGGTGCGGTAATAGGTGATCGAGCTTTCAGCGTAGAACGGCAGGGCGTACAGCGAACCCTTGACCGACAATCCATCGCGCACCGAAGGGAAAACGTCTTCCAGGTCGTAGGAGGCCGGCAAATCCTTCATCGGTTCCAGCCAGCCCTTGGCGCCCCAGAGTGCAGCTTCGTACATGCCGATGGTCAGCACGTCGAACTGCCCGCCTTGGGTGGCGATGTCGGTGGTCAGGCGTTGCCGCAGTACGTTTTCTTCAAGCACCACCCAGTTCAGCGTGATGTCCGGGTGCTCGGCCTCGAAGGTTTTCGAGAGCTTTTGCATGCGGATCATGTCGCTGTTGTTGACGGTGGCAATGGTGAGGGTTTGCGCGCCGAAACTGACGCTGCTGAGGGTCATGCAAGTGGAGACAAGCAGAGCTTTTACCGAAGGTTTCATCGCGCACTCCTTTTCCGCGCCCACGGGCTGCAGAAGGACAGTTATTGTTTTTGTGTCTTCCGGATGAGGGGAAGAATGTGCGCTGATTACAGCCCTCTATGGACGGCGTGACAAATCATCCGTCGCACTTTTACTGATACTTTTTTGCACTGAAGAAAATTTCTGGCGGGGAATTCATTTGTGGCGAGGGGATTTATCCCCGCTGGGGCGCGAAGCGGCCCCCGAGTCCTGTCTGATACAAACCAGTAGCAGACATATATGGGGCTGCTGCGCAGCCCAGCGGGGATAAATCCCCTCGCCACAGGTCAACCCTGGTTCTGCTCGGTCAGCCGCTGCACCGCCAGCCGCCGGTAGTGTGAGGGGGTCATGCCCTTGAGTTGCTGGAAGCGTCGGTTGAAGTTGGAAATATTGTTGAAGCCCGACTCGAAACACACATCGGTCACCGGTTTGTCGCCGTCGGCCAACAGTTCGCAGGATTTGCTGATGCGCAGTCGATTGACGAATTCGATGAAGCAACGGCCGGTGGCTTGCTTGAAGACGCGGCTGAAATAGGTGGGTTTCATGCCCAGGTGCTCGGCGACTTCTTCCAGGGGCAATTCCCGGGCGTAGTGGGCGAAGATGTAATCCACCGCGCGGTTGGTGCGGTCGATGCTGTGTTCGTCCGCCGCTTGTGGAGTGGTGGCGCCGGACAGCAATTGGTAATCATCGCAGGCCGCCAGCAACTCCATCAGGATGAAAAAATAGCCCAGTCGGCTCATGCCATGGGCGTCGGCGATGCGTTGCATCAAGGTCATGGCCTGGCGGATGGTGCGCTTGCAACGAAACTCGATGCCGTGTTGGGCGCGTTCGAGCAGCGGGGCGAGGGTCTTCAGCTCGGCAAACACCTGATTGCCGCTTTCGAACAGCTCATCGGTGAAGTTCACCAGCATGTCGCGCTTGGGCACCACTTCGTCCTCGGCCACCTGGCTGATCCAGTTATGGGGCAGATTGGGGCCGGTGAGGAACAGGGACTGCGGGGAAAAATTGCCGATGTAGTCGCCGATGAAGACCTTGCCCGAACTGGCGACGATCAGGTGCAGCTCGTATTCCTTGTGGAAATGCCAGCGCACCAGCGGGCAGGGGAAACCGTGCTGGCGATAGATGATGGACAGCCCGTTGTGGTCGTCCATCAACTCGTAGGAGGGATCGGTGACTCTCGCTGTTCGGGTCATGTGCCTGGCGCTTTTGTTGTTATCGCCGCTGATAATGCCCCCTAAGCCCGGCAGGTTCCAGCCCCGTCGCCGGTTGCTTGAAGCCGCCGGCCATCAACTGCTGCGATTTTTTTCCTCGATCCACTGGGCCATGTACTGGGTGCTCTTGTGTTGATGATGACGGAGCATGCTGCCGGTGAAGTTGTCCCGGCGTCGCCGCGCAAGATCGGCGCGGCAGGCCTTGATGCTGTCAATCAACGCCGGGCCGTGGACCTTTCTGCGAAAACGCTCCGCGAGCAAAGCCAGCCCCGCATCCTGGGCAGCGGCCCAACGCGTCGAGTCGCTGTACAACTGCACCGCGGCATCGGCGATGTCTTCGGCACTCTGCGCAATTGCCCCGGGCCAAGGCATGCCGCCGTGCATGGCCTCGGCGCCAATGGGGGTGGTGACGCTGGGCGTTCCGCACAGCATGGCTTCGATCAGTTTGCCCTTGATGCCTGCGCCGAAACGCAATGGCGCCAGGCAGATGCGTGCCGCCGACATGACCTGCAAGGCATCTTCCGCCCAGTTCATGATGTGGAATCCCTGCGCCGGATTATGCAGCGCCGCCGCCTTGGGCGGGGTGTAGGCGCCATAGAGATGCAGTTGCGCGCCGGGCATTCGCTGGCGAATCAGCGGCCAGACGGCATTCTTCATCCAGAGCACGGCGTCCCAGTTCGGTGCATGACGGAAGTTGCCAATGCTGAGAAAATGCGCCCGGTCTTCGAAGGGCGCGCCGGGTTTGTCGGGCAGATCTAGCATCAATGGGCACCAGAGCAACAATTCGCGAGGCACCTTGAAGTGTTCCACCAGCAGTTCGATCTCGACCTCAGACACCATCAGGTTCAGGTCGCAACGGTACAGGGCGGCGATTTCCCGCTTGGCCAGGTCGGTGTCGGCCATCAGCTCGAATTCCTCGCGCAGCGCCGGAGCGAAAAGGTCGCTGAAATCCTGGGACGACTCGTCGGCCTTCAAGCGATCCTTCAAGCGTTGATGCCGGGCGTGACGCAGGCTTTGCAGGTCGGACGTTTCCAAGACCCGCAGGGCGTCGGGGCAGTGTTTTTCGACCCTCCAGCCGAACTGTTCTTCCATCATGAACTGGTCGAACAGGACGATGTCCGGCGCACACTCGGTTATGAAAGTATCAAAGCTGCTGTTGTTGAGCTCGATCGGTACTTCACGTATGCCCAAGGCGAGCAGGTCGGCGCGGTTTTCGCCGGGCTTGGCCGGGCTGCTGAAGGTAATCTCCCAGCCTTCGCCGAGAAACGCTTCCAGTAGCTGCATGACATGCCCGCCGGCCGCCGATGAGCGTGGCTCGGGCCAGACATAGCCGATAACCAGGACCTTGGTGGCGATGGGGTGAGACATGACGGGCATTCCTTGGTGCGATCAGGCGCAGTCGGCGCGCGGGGCGCCGATAGTGACCAAGAACGGGCCCAGGCTCAAGAAAGAATGCTTTTGACCTTGTCGCGCAACTGGTCAATGGAGAAGGGCTTGCCGATCACCGACATGCCTTCAGGCACATCGATGCTTTCGGCGTAACCGCTGGCGAACAGGATCGGTAGCTCGGGGCGTAGGATGCGGGCCTGTTTCGCCAATTCACGACCGTCCATGACCGGCAGGCCGACGTCCGTCATCATCAGGGCGATGGGCTGTGTGTCGTTGCGCAGAAAAGCCAATGCCTGTTCGCAGCCATCCGCCTCCAGCACCTTGTACTCCAGCTCTTCCAGTACATCGACAATCAACATGCGCACGATGTCGTCGTCTTCGACTACCAGGATGGTGGAGGGGGTGTCAGGAGCGGGGACGGACATAATAGACTTCTCGAAAGATGGAATCGGTAGGGCCGCGGCAAAAGTAGCCGTATGCATGAGTAAGTTTCGAGACGCCACAAGTTCCCGAACCTGTACAAGAAAGGATCTATAGTACAAGAGCTGACAAGGATAGTCGCATCCTTACAACCCTGGTCTGTCGCCATGGGATTTGCGTCCTTGAATTGTCAGAAATGTGGATCCAGCCCAGGTTTTTGGGCACACTCCATGACTTTCAACTGTCCACCAAGGCCTTTTTCCATGACTCCTTCGTCTTCGGTTGACGAGCAAAGTTTTCGCAAGCTCCTGGCCCGCAACATCAGTCTACCTTTAGGCATGGGCGCCCTCAGCGCGGTGTTTTTCATAGTGCTGATCACTTACCTGCTGTCGGTGATCCAGTGGGTCGGCCACACCGACCGGGTGATCAATAACGCCAATGAAGCGCTCAAACTGAGTGTCGACCTGGAAACCGGCATGCGCGGCTATCTGTTGAGCGGCGACGAGCATTTTCTCGACCCTTATGAAGTTGCCAAGCCCAGGATCGCCGTGGCGCTGGACACATTGTTGGAACTGACAGCTGACAACCCGGTGCAGACCGATCGTTTGCACAGGATCCAAGCGCTGCAAGTGGAGTGGGCCAATTACGCCCAGAGCATGATCGACCTGCAGCGCAGCAGTGGCGATTACCGGGGCGCGCTCAAGGCCGGGCGTGGCAAGCGGCTGACGGATGAGATACGCAAGACGTTCGAGGACGTCGTCGAAACCGAGCAGCAATTGCGCGCCGAGCGCAACGACCAGGTGCGCACCACCACGATCTGGAGCATTGCCCTTTATTTGTTGCTCGTCGCCGCGATAAGTGGATTGCTGGCCTATGTCGGTCGCCGCGACCTGCTGACCTTGTCCGGGAATTACAGCGCCAGCCTGAAAGTGCAGCAGCAAAGTGCCTTGCGCCTGGAGAAACAGGCCTGGTTGCGCAATGGCCAGACGCAGTTGGCCGAACAGGTCCTTGGCCAGCTGAGCCTGAATCTGTTGGGGCGCAACATCCTGCAGTTCTGCGCCCAATACATGGGCACGGTGGTTGCCGTGCTTTATGCCCGGGAAGAAAACGCCACTCTCAGGCGCATTGCCACCTACGGCATGTCCCGGGAGGACGACGAACAGGAGCAAGTGATCATCGACGGCGAAGGCATCGTTGGACAGGCCGTGCGGCAAGGCCGTCTGATCCGCCTGGATGATGTGCCGAACGACTATCTCAAGGTCAGCTCCGGGCTCGGCCAAGGTCTGCCCAACAGCGTGTTGGTGGTGCCCACCCGTGACGACGATCGGATCAATGGGGTCATTGAGCTGGGTTTCCTGCGGCCACTGACCGAGCGCGATCTTGAACTGCTGGAACTGATTGCCGGCAACATCGGCACGTCCATCGAAGCGGCCCGTTATCGCCAGCGCCTACAGGAAGTGCTGGCCGAGACACAGCAGTTGAACGAAGAGTTGCAAGTGCAGCAAGAAGAGCTCAAGACCGCCAACGAGGAGCTCGAGGAACAGTCACGTATCCTCAAGGAATCCCAGGCTCACCTGGAAGCCCAGCAACAGGAGCTGGAGCAGACCAACGAGCAATTGGCCGAGCAGCGCGACGCCATGGACCAGAAAAACAGCGAGCTGAACCTGGCGCAGATCCAGTTGCAGGAGCGCGCCGAAGAGCTGCAGCGTTCAAGCAAGTACAAATCCGAATTTCTGGCCAACATGTCCCATGAGCTGCGCACGCCGCTCAACAGTTCGCTGATCCTCTCCAAACTGCTGGCGGAGAACCCGCACAACAACCTCAGTGAGGAACAGGTCAAGTTCGCCGAATCGATTTATTCCGCTGGCAATGACCTGCTGAACCTGATCAACGACATCCTCGACATTTCCAAGGTAGAGGCCGGGAAACTCGAAGTGCGCCCGGAAAACACCAGTGTGCCGCGCCTGGTGGAAGGGCTCCAGGATATGTTCAAGCCGCTGACGGCTGAAAAGGGCCTGGCGTTTGACGTGCAGATAATGCCGGACGCGCCGCCGATGCTGTACACCGATCGCCAGCGTCTTGAACAAGTGCTCAAGAACTTGCTGTCCAACGCGGTGAAGTTCACCGAGCAGGGTTCTGTCATGCTTTCGGTGACCGGCCAGCCGGGTTCGGGTATCGCGTTCATGGTGCGTGATTCGGGAATTGGCATTGCGGCCGACCAGCAGCAGAGTATTTTCGAGGCGTTCCGCCAGGCTGATGGCACCACCAATCGCCGCTATGGCGGCACCGGGTTGGGCCTGTCGATTTCCCGGGACCTGGCAGCCTTGCTTGGTGGTTCGATCTCGGTTGTCAGCGAGCCGGGGCAGGGCAGCGTATTCACTCTGGTATTGCCCGGGCGTTATATCGAGCCCGGCGAGAACCCCGTTGAGCCAAGGATGTTCGCCCCAGCGACGACCGCGCCAGCGCCAGCCCATGTGCCGAAACCGGTATCCTTGGTCGCTGAGGTGGACCCGCCAGTCCCGCAATTCGCGGACGACCGCGACAAGGCGCCTTTCGAGACCCGCTGCATCCTGGTCATTGAAGACGAACCCAAGTTCGCCCGGATCCTGTTCGACCTCGCCCACGAACTCGGTTACCAATGCCTGGTGGCCCATGGCGCCGACGAGGGCTTTGACCTGGCCCTGCAACTGAGTCCCGACGCGATCCTGTTGGACATGCGCCTGCCGGATCACTCCGGGTTGACCGTGTTGCAGCGCCTCAAGGAACAAGCCCAGACCCGGCACATTCCGGTGCACATCATCTCCGTCGAAGACCGCGTCGAAGCGGCCATGCACATGGGGGCCATCGGTTATGCCGTCAAGCCGACGACCCGGGAAGAGCTCAAGGATGTCTTCGCCCGCCTGGAAGCCAAGCTGACCCAGAAGGTCAAGCGGGTGCTGCTGGTGGAAGACGATGACCTGCAGCGCGACAGCATTACCCGCCTGATCGGCGACGATGACATCGAAATCACCGCCGTCGGCCTGGCGCAGCAAGCCCTGGAACTGCTGCGCACCAACGTCTACGACTGCATGATCATCGACCTCAAGTTGCCGGACATGCTCGGCAACGACCTGCTCAAGCGCATGTCCAGCGAGGAGATCTGTTCGTTCCCGCCAGTGATTGTCTACACCGGGCGCAACTTGACCCGCGATGAAGAAGCCGAGCTGCGCAAATATTCGCGCTCGATCATCATCAAGGGCGCTCGCTCGCCGGAGCGCCTGCTGGACGAGGTGACACTCTTTCTGCACAAAGTCGAATCCCGGTTGTCTCATGAAAGACAGCGCATGCTCCAGACAGCCCGCAGCCGGGACAAGGTGTTCGAAGGCCGCAAAGTGCTGCTGGTGGACGACGACGTGCGCAACATTTTTGCCCTGACCAGCGCCCTCGAGGCAAAAGGAGCGGTCGTGGTCATTGGCCGTAACGGATACGAGGCGATCGAGCGCCTGAACGAGGTAGAAGACATCGATTTGGTACTGATGGATGTGATGATGCCCGAGATGGATGGCTTTGAAGCTACCGCGCTGATCCGCAAGGATCCACGCTGGCGCAAACTGCCGATCATCGCCGTGACGGCCAAGGCCATGAAGGATGACCAGGAACGCTGCCTGGCGGCGGGCTCCAACGACTACCTGGCCAAGCCGATCGACCTGGATCGCCTGTTTTCACTGATTCGCGTGTGGTTACCCAATATGGAAAGAATTTAGTGGAACGTAACACCGACATTGAACTTCGTTTATTGATCGAAGCGATCTACCTGAAGTACAGCTATGATTTTCGCGATTACTCTGGCGCTTCGATCAAGCGCCGGGTCTTGCATGCGTTGAGCCAGTTCGATTGCAAGACCATCTCTGCCTTGCAAGAGCGGGTGCTGCACGATCCGGGCGCGTTCATGCAGTTGCTGCAACTGCTGACGATTCCCGTCAGCGAGATGTTTCGCGATCCCGGACATTTCCTGGCGATACGCGAAGAAGTCGTGCCGTTGCTCAAGACCTACCCGTCGATCAAGATCTGGATCGCCGGTTGCAGCACCGGCGAAGAGGTCTATTCCATGGCGATCCTGCTGCGCGAAGAGGGCCTGCTGGACCGCACGCTCATTTACGCCACGGACATCAATCCGCGCTCTTTGGAAAAAGCCAAGCAGGGCATTTTTTCCCTGGAAAACGTCAGGGCCTACACCCAGAATTACCAGCTTGCCGGGGGGCGACGTTCGTTTGCCGATTACTACACCGCCGCCTACGATTACGCCATGTTCGATAAAACCCTGTGCCAGAACGTGACCTTCGCCGATCACAGCCTTGCGACCGACAGTGTTTTTTCCGAAACGCAGTTGATTTCATGTCGTAACGTATTGATTTATTTCAATAAGAAGTTGCAAGATCGCGCCTTTGGCCTTTTTCACGAGTCCCTCTGCCATCGTGGCTTCCTGGTACTGGGGAGCAAGGAAACACTCGACTTTTCGGCATTTGGCAAGCAGTTCGAACCGTTGGTCAAACAGGAACGGATCTATCGCAAGCTATGAATCCAGTGACGGACAGATCCAGGCCCCTGATCGAGGCCATCGTCGTCGGCGCATCCGCCGGGGGCGTCGAAGCGCTGCTTAAAATTTTCAGCCCGCTGCGCAGGGGCTTTCGCGTGCCCATCCTGGTGGTGTTGCATTTGCCCGACGAGCGCAATAGCCAGCTGGCCCAGGTATTCCGTCATCGCCTAGCGGTACCGGTGGAGGAAGCCCAGGACAAGCAGGACATCAGCCCGGGAACCTTGTATGTCGCGACGCCTGGTTATCACTTGTCGGTCGAAGCTGACCGCAGCCTGTCATTGAGCCTGGAGGACCCGGTGCACCATTCGCGACCGTCAATCGATGTGTTGTTCGAGTCGGCGGCCGATGTCTACGGCCCCGACCTGCTGGCGGTGGTGCTGACCGGCGCGAACAGCGACGGGGCCCGCGGCCTGGCGAAGGTCAAGGCACAGGGCGGCCTTACGATTGTCCAAGACCCGGAAGAGGCGCAGGTTTGCACCATGCCCGAAGCGGCGCTCAGCTTGCATGAGCCCGACCACATCCTAACTTTGCAGGGCATCGGCCAGTTGCTGGCCGGGCTGGAATGAACCACATGCCAAGAGATATTCAAGCCAAACTGCTGATCGTCGACGATCTGCCTGAGAATCTGTTGGCCCTGGAAGCGCTGATCAAGCGCGACGACCGCCAAGTCTTCAAGGCGTTATCGGCCGATGAAGCGCTGTCCCTGCTCTTGCAGCATGACTTTGCCTTGGCAATCATCGATGTGCAGATGCCGGGCATGAACGGGTTCGAACTGGCCGAGCTGATGCGCGGCACGGAAAAGACCCGCAGCATTCCCATTATTTTCGTCAGTGCCGCCGGCCGCGAGCGCAATTACGCGTTCACCGGTTATGAAAATGGCGCGGTGGATTTCTTGCACAAGCCGCTGGACACCCACGCGGTCAAAAGCAAGGTCAACGTGTTCGTCGAGCTCTATCGCCAGCGCAAGGCAATGAAGGAGCAAGTGATTGCCCTCGAGCAAAGCCGTCGGGAGCAGGAGCAGTTGCTCAAGGAGTTGCAAGCCACCCGCAGCGAGCTCGAGCAGGCGGTGCGCATGCGTGACGACTTCATGTCGATCGTCGCCCATGAGGTGCGTACGCCGCTCAATGGCTTGATCCTCGAAACGCAGCTGCGCAAGATGCACCTGGCGCGGGACAACGCAGCGGCGTTCACCTTGGATAAGGTGAAGGCGATGGTGGAGCGCGATGAACGCCAGATCAAAAGCCTGATCCGCTTGATCGAGGACATGCTGGACGTCTCTCGCATTCGAACCGGCAAGCTGTCCATTCGTCCGACCCGCTTCAACCTGACGGCGCTGGTGCAGAACCTGCTGCGCAACTTCCAGCCGCAGATCGCTGCCGCCGAATGCACGCTGAGCTGCACGGCCGAACCGTTGGTAGAAGGGCACTGGGATGAGTTCCGCATCGAGCAGGTGGTGTCGAATCTGCTGACGAATGCGCTGCGCTATGGCAGCAAGAGTCCAATTGACGTTCGGGTCTACAAGACGCCCGACCATGCTTGCGTCGAAGTCCAGGACCAGGGCATCGGTATCAGCGAAGAGAATCAGAGGCGCGTCTTCCAGCAATTCGAGCGGGTTTCCTCCAAGGCCGCCACGGCGGGCCTTGGGTTGGGCTTGTTCATCTCCGAACAGATCGTTACCGCCCATGGCGGCAGCATCACGGTCGATAGCCGCCTCAACGAAGGGGCGTTGTTTCGCGTTTGTCTGCCTTTTCAGAAAACTGGCGAACGGACGCAACCTCTGAGTGACCCCAGGGTCGTATCAGCAGCTATTGATCCAACAAAGGCTTCTCATGAGTGAAGATGCGCAAGACGTTGTTCTGATCGTCGAGGATGACCCCTCGATCCTGATGGTGCTGTCGGCTTACCTGTCCGGCGAAGGCTATCGCGTGCTGCAGGCCGAAAACGGTGAGCAGGCGTTCGAGATCCTCGCGAGCAAGCCCCATCTGGACATGATGATTACCGACTTCCGCCTGCCCGGCGGCATTTCCGGCGTGCAGATCGCCGAGCCGGCGGTGAGGTTGCGTCCTGACCTGAAGGTCATCTTCATCAGCGGTTACGCCCAGGAAGTGCGCGAGACCGACAGCCCGATCACCCGCAAGGCGCCGATCCTGGACAAGCCGTTTGACTTGGATGTTTTGCAGAAAATCATGCAAAAAATGTTGTCCTGACTTCAAACACTTCAGGGGTACCCACTCAATATTCTCTGCTCGATGCCTATGTAACTGAACACTGCATCGTCAGAAGGTGTCGCCGGTAGTGTCAGCCTGATAATCGGCACCACCACCATTTCTCCGGATTGAATGTAATGGGCCCATTGGTCTCGCTGGGCGTCTTCCAGTCCGCCTTCGGTATAAAAAAAAGCCTCAATGGGAACCGAAGCGGGGTTGTTCAACTGTGGCCACGTGGCGAGGATGAGCTCGATATAGGCATAGTTTCCCTCGAAAAAACCGGCGAGGTTGTGGGCTCGAATGGTCTCTGCAAAGGATCTCGCGCTGGCATTGTTCGTTCGGTTATCGACGTCAAAACCGCACCATGCACCGTGGGCATCCCGGTTCTGTACCCATTGCTCTGCGGTAGTGATGCCCAGTGTCTGGCAACGTTGACTTTGATGGCGTTGGGTAGCATCAGTGAAAGGGTAAGCGCCACAGCCGGGCTTCTCCCGATTGTTGGTTGCTCCGTCCATAGGGAAGGCGCATAGGACCTTTACGTGGAGAGTGTCGGGATCCCTGATCAAGTCCGGATAAAAAATGTAACCGCTGCGTTGCCCATAAACCAACCCCTGGAATTTCACATCCTTTCTCAGGAAGGAAAACGAAACCCCGCCGCTACCTTGCGAGTATGGACTTGGATTCCAAGCGAAGTAATTGGATCCGCCTTTTGCCGCACGCAACATTACACCAGAGCAAAGAAAGCTCGGCCTTGTAGCGGAGCCGCAATCATCCCGAAGATCGTTGTATCGTTGATTCAGTTCGACTGCCACTTGGCCACCCGAGCGGCGCCAATCCGATGCGGAAGCAAACTCTACGGCACCACCTGTCAATGCGATCAGCAACGCCCATATGCCAATTTTTTTTTTCATGATCCACCTCAAACGCATTATTCATGCCTTGGAGGGTTCTCCAGGGCTGTGCGTTAAAGATCTAATCAGGAAAAAACCGTCCGGATAACTGTCAACTCTTACAGCTATCCATCAGTGCGATCTGCATTCAAGATATTGCGTCTTCTAAACCTTGATCATTTCCCGCACCTTCGCCGTCAATAGATCAAACGTGAACGGCTTGGTGATCATTTGCATGCCAGGGTCCAGGAAGCCACCGCGCACGGCTGCGTGTTCGGCGTACCCGGTGATGAACAGTACCTTGAGATCCGGGCGGATCTGCCGGCCGATTTCCGCCAGTTGCCGCCCGTTCATCCCAGGAAGGCCCACGTCGCTGATCAACAGGTCGATGCGCTGGCTCGATTGCAGGATCGGCATCGCGCCGTTGGCGTCGCCGGCCTCGACGAAGGCATAGCCCAACTCGCTCAGCACCGCACAGACCAATACCCGCACCGCTGGATCATCTTCGACGATCAGCACGGTTTCGCCATCCTGTGCATAAGGGGCCTGTTGGGCAACGGCCGACGGTTCGTGTATTTCTTCGCCCACGAAGCGCGGCAGGTAAAGGTTCACCGTGGTGCCTTTGCCGACCTCGCTGTCGATGGTCACATGGCCCCGCGACTGCTTACTGAAACCATAGATCATCGAAAGACCCAGGCCGGTGCCCTGGCCGATGGGTTTGGTGGTGAAGAAGGGGTCGAACGCTCGGTTGATCACCGCTTCAGGCATCCCGCAACCACTGTCTTGCACGCTCAGGACCACGTAGTCACCGGGCTCCAGGTTGGTGTAGGCGTCGGTGAAACCGGTGTCCAGGTATTGATTGAAGGTCTGCACCACCAGTTTCCCGCCATCGGGCATAGCGTCCCGGGCGTTGAGCACCAGATTGAGCAGGGCGCTTTCCAGTTGGTTGGGGTCGGCTTCGGCGATCCAGAGCTGATCGTCCAGCTGCATGTCCAGGCGGATACTCTCGTTGAGGCTGCGTTGCAGCAACTCGCCCATGGACAACACCAGGGTGTTCATTTGCACGGCCTTGGAGTCCAGCGATTGCCGGCGTGAGAAGGCCAGCAACCGATGCGTCAGGCCTGCCGCCCGATTGGCCGACGTCACCCCCAGGTCGATCAGACTGTCGAGGTCTTCGGTACGGCCGCGGGCCAGGCGTCGGCGCAGCAGTTCGAGGCTGCCGATGATGCCGGTGAGCATGTTGTTGAAGTCATGGGCGATGCCGCCGGTGAGCTGTCCGACCGCTTCCATTTTCTGTGATTGGCGCAGGGCTTCTTCGTTATGACGCAGTTGGGCGGTGCGCTCCTCGACCTGTAGTTCAAGGGTTTCGAGGGTATTTTGCAGGCGCAGTTCGCTGTTGCTGAGGTCGATCAGGCGGTCCCGTGCTTCATATTGCCTTCGGCGTCCACGCAGCGCGGTGGTCACCAGGCTGACGAGCGTCACCGGGTGGAACGGACGCTCCAGGAACGTCACGTTGCCCAATTGAGCGCCAATGCGAGCGACCGGGTTGTGCTCGGGGCCACCGTGATGAGTCAGCAGGACTATGGGCAGGTCGGACCAGGCCGGTTGCTGTTCGATGTGCTGGAACAGCGTTTCCATATCTGGCCCCACCAGGGCTTCGGAGGACACTACCAGCACGCCCGCCCCATGCTCCAGTTCTTCGCACAAACGACCCAAATGGCTGCAAACGACTCCGCCGAAACCGGCTTCGTTGAGAATCATCAGGGCAATCTGGCTGTCCCGTCCCAGCGGCGCGAGAATCAGCGCCCGCTCGGACAGTGGCGTCGCCGAAGTCACTGGGGGGCATCCTCGAGCAGCGGGTTGTCCGACCCCATATAAGTCGGTACGCCACGCAACACGCCCTGGAAAGCCTCCAATGGTTGGCCAATGGTCATGCTCTTCTTGCTGATGCGGTACTCACGGATAGTGGATTCATGGCTGCCGGTGCGTTTCTTGATAATGGATATCGCTCGGCGAACCTTGCCCAGCGCCTCGAAATAACGCAGCAGGATAACGGTGTCGGCCAGGTAGGTAATGTCCACCGGCGCCTGCATGTCGCCCACCAGACCGTGCTGCGCAACGGTCATGAACGTCGCCGCGCCCTTGCGATTGAGGTAGAGCAACAGTTCATGCATGTGCAGGACCAGGGCGTTTTCTTCCGGCATGGCGGCCTGGTAGCCGTTGATGCTATCGATCACGACCGTCTTGATGTCGCCCTCGTCGACGCAGCGACGCACGCGGTGGGAGAACTCGCCGGGCGACAGTTCCGCAGCGTCCACCTGTTCGATCAGCAGGTTCCCGGTTTCTTGCAGCGCACTCAAATCAATCCCGATGTGTCTCATGCGTTCGAACAGCAAGCCCATTTCTTCATCGAAGATGAACAGCGCAGCTTTTTCGCCACGTCGCACGGCGGCTGCCGCGAAGATCAACGCAATCAGGGATTTACCGGTACCGGCCGGGCCAAGGATCAGCGTGCTGGAGCCGGTCTCGATGCCACCGCCCAGCAGGGCGTCCATTTCCGCGATGCCGCTGGACAGTTGCTGGCGCAGGTACTGGCCACGGTGCTCGGCAGCCACCAGGCGAGGGAAGACATGCAAGCCGTCGCTCATGATGGTGAAGTCGTGGTAACCGCCTCGGTATTTCTGCCCGCGATACTTGACCACCCGAAGCCGGCGCCGCTCTGCGCCGTAGCTGGGGGTCAATTCCTCAAGGCGGATAACGCCGTGGGCCACGCTGTGCACGGTTCTGTCCAAGGATTCGGTGGTGAGATCGTCCAGCAGTAATACCGTGGCGTCGTAACGCACGAAATAGTGTTTGATCGCAAGGATCTGGCGGCGATAGCGCAGGGAGCTTTGCGCCAGCAGGCGGATCTCGGAGAGGCTGTCGAGCACGACTCGGGTCGGCTTGAATCGCTCGACCACTTCGAAGATCTGCCGGGTTGCTTCGCCCAACTCCAGGTCCGAGGAATACAGCAGGCTCTGCTGGTGCTCGGCATTGAGCAGGCTCTCGGGCGGGGTCAGTTCGAAAATATGGATGTTTTCATCCAGTGTCCACCCGTGGGAGGCTGCGCCCTGGCGCAGTTCACGCTCGGTTTCCGATAGCGTGATGTACAACGAGCGCTCGCCGGCCTGAGCGCCGGCCATCAGGAAGTGCAACGCAACCGTGGTTTTACCGGTACCCGGTTCGCCCTCCAGGAGGAACACATGACCCCGAGACAAACCACCGGAAAGGATGTCGTCCAGTCCCTCGATACCGGTGGCGGCTTTTGCGCTGATCGACTCGTTAGATGTAATCAAAAATAACCCTCTCATGACTAGGGGAGTGGGCAGTAGACGGGGTATCGCCTGAAATGAACTGCCTGAACACTTGACCTTTGGCAGTGATGGCGGTTCCGCTTTCTTTGACAAAACGCGCACTGCTGCGCAACTTTCGGCTCGCGTCGATTGGCCTAGAGCCCTTGCTGCAGCGCCGGGTCGTCGGGGTTCAGTTGTTCCAATTGGGCCAGCAGGATTTGGACATTCTGCAACTGTCCAGTCTCTTTCCAATAGTTGATCAGCAGCACACGTGCCTTGCGGTCGGCGGGGTAGCGCTGGACGATTTCCTGCAGCTGTTTCTGTGCGGCTTCCACTTCCTGCTCGGCGTGCAACGTGGTTGCCAAGTCATAACGGTAATGCCTGTTCTCAGGCTCCAGCTCCACGGCTTTTGCCAGGCCGAGCACCGCGTATTCGCTCTGGCCGTGTTGCAGCAGCCACATGCCCAGCGCATGTTGCAGATAGGCGGATGCCGGCTGGGTTTGCAACTGGCGGGCGAGCAATTGTCGTGCGGCTTCAGCCTGGCCTTGCTTGTCCAGCACGTCGACCTGCATGACCAGCGCCGGCAGGTTGTCCGGTTGCAGGCGCAGCGCCTGTTCAAGTGCCTGCTGGGCTTTTTTCAGCTCGGCGTTGTGCAAATACAGGCGGGCGAGTTGATAGAGCGATTCGGTAGTCGGTGGCCCGTCGTTCAACACCTGTTTCCAGGTATCGACAGCGATCTGCATCGCTGCGAAATACAGGCCCAGTTCATCCGGCGAAGACCCCAGCAGCGCATCCACCGCAGCGAATCGGACGCTTGGCTCGTTGTCATCCAGCAGCGGGCCGAGCAACAGGCTGCGATGGGCGTTCGGCACCAGCCCGACGATACTGCCGATGGCCGCTCGCCGCACTTCTGGCGCTTCGCTTTGCAGGTCCGCCTGTGCCAGTTTCAGGGCTTGGGGGCTGGGGTAGTTGGGCAGTTCCGCGTGCAGCCATACCCGCCGTTTGGGCGACAGGTCCGGACGTCCCAATTGCTGATACAACATCCGCGCGGCGCCGGGCTGGCCATTGCGTGCTTGTTCCAGGGCTTCGCTGTAACCGCGCTTGATAGCCTCGGGAATCTGCGGCGTCGTACCGCGCTGCCATATCGCGACAAGACCGATCGCCAACACAACGGCAAGACTGAGGAGCAGGTAGCGGCGAGGCGAGGGCATGCAGGTAGTCCATAACCAGGAGCGTGAAATGTCGCAAGCTTCGGTCAGGCCGCGACCTTAGTCAAACCTTGTGGCTATCCGCGCACGAAACGTATCGGCGATCGACCAAAAAAAGCCCCGCGTCCAGATGGGAGGCGGGGCAAAAATTTGGCTGGTTGCGGCCAACCAAAGGAGCTCGGTTGAGCCGGCTGGTCAGTTGCGGGCGACGGTTTCCGGTTGCCAGCCGCCGCCGAGGGCCTTGTAGATCGCGACGATGCCGCGATACAGGTCGACTTCGGCCTGGGCCTGGCTATCTTCCGCAGCCAGGCGCTCACGTTGGGCGTCGAGGAGCACGAGGAAATCCTCCGTGCCTTCGCGGTAGCGAATTTCGGCGAGGTTGGCGGCCGCGCGGCTCGATTCGCTCTGGCGGATCAGCGAGATCAGCCGTTGCTGGCGCTTGCCGTAGTCGCTGAAAGCATTTTCCGATTCTTCCAAGGCCAGCAGCACTTGTTGCTCGTAGTTCGCCAGGGCGCCATCCGCCTCGGCGCTGGCACCGCGCAGGCGAGCCCGCACGCTGCCCAAGTCGAAAGCTGCCCAGGTAATGCTCGGACCCAGTGCCCAGGCATTGGCCGCCGAAGAGCCGATCTGCGAACCGCGTCCAGCGGTAAAGCCGAGGAAGCCGCTGAGGCTGACCCGTGGGAACAGGTCGGCCTTGGCCACGCCGATGCGTGCCGTGGCGGCTGCCAACTGACGCTCGGCGCTGAGCACGTCCGGGCGGCGTTGCAGCAGTTGACCGGGGTCGCCAATCGGCAGGGCCTTGGCAATGGCCGGCAACTGTTTGGGGCTCAGGTCCACGCTCAGCTTGTCCGGACGCTCGCCCAGCAAGGTCGCAATGCGGTTGCGCTGGCGGGCCTGTTCGGCTTGCAGTTGCGGCACGCTGGCTTCCACTGCGGCCAGCCGAGCATCGGCACGGACCACGTCGAGCTGATCGCCGACGCCGGCATCGCGCAGGCTTTCGGTGATCTTGCGTGACGCCTGCTGGTTGTCCAGGTTCGCCAGGGCAATCTTCTCCCGAAGCTGGGCGCCGCGCAGTTGGCCGTAGGCATCCACCAGTTCGGCGATCATCGTCACCTGTAACTGGTAGAGGTCGGCTTCGGTGGCCTGCTGGTCGGCGTCGGTGGCCTCCAGGTTACGTCGGATGCGGCCGAACAAGTCCAGCTCCCAGGCCATATCCAGGCCCAGGTCGTAGCGCTCGCTGTTGACCCGATCATCGGTCTGGCCCATCGGGTTCTGCCCCTTGCCCAACTCGCTGCTGGCACGGCTGGTGATGGTCGGCATGGCGTCATTGCTGGCGTCATCGCGAATCGCACGGGCGGCCCGCAGACGGGCGAAGGCCACGCGCAACTCGCGGTTGCCTTCCAGGGAGCGGGTCACCAACGCGTTGAGGGTCGGGTCGTCGAACTGCTGCCACCAGATGCCTTCGAAGCGCGCGCGGTCGAAGTTCTTCTGGCCGGCGGCGCCGTCGGTGGCGGTGGTGATATTCGCCGCCTCCGTTTCTGGCGCCTTGTAGTCCGGGCCCACGGCGCAGGCACTCAGTGCCAGGACCAGCAAGCTCGGCATGAACACTTTCAAACTCATTGTTGCGCCTCCAGTTTCAAGGCCCGGGCCGCTTTGCGGGCCTCGCTGCGCTCGACAAAGTTGCGGATCAATACATAGAACACGGGCGTCAGCAGCAGACCAAAGAACGTCACGCCGAGCATCCCCGAGAACACCGCGACACCCATGGCATGGCGCATTTCCGCACCGGCGCCGCTGGAGAACACCAGGGGCACCACACCCATGATGAAGGCGAACGAGGTCATCAGGATCGGCCGCAGACGCAGGCGGCAGGCTTCGAGCACGGCGGCCAGCGGGGTCATGCCTTCGAGCTGTTTATCCTTGGCGAACTCGACGATCAGAATCGCGTTCTTACAGGCAAGCCCCACCAGTACGATCAAGCCGATCTGCGTGAAGATGTTGTTGTCACCGCCCGACAGAATCACACCGGTGATGGCCGACAGCAGGGTCATCGGTACGATCAGGATCACCGCCAACGGCAGGCTCCAGCTTTCGTACTGTGCCGCGAGTACCAGGAACGCCAGCAGGACGCAGAGCGGGAACACGAACAGCGCGGTGTTGCCCGAGAGGATCTGCTGGTACGTCAGGTCGGTCCACTCGTAGGTCATGCCGTTGGGCAGTTCGTCCTGGAGCAGTTTCTCGATGGCTTTTTCAGCCTGGCCGGAGCTGTAGCCCGGGGCAGCCGCACCGTTGATTTCAGCGGTGATGAAACCGTTGTAGTGCATCACGCGGTCCGGCCCCGAGGTGTCGCTGACCTTGATGAAGGTCGCCAGCGGGATCATCTCGCCACGGTTGTTACGTACCTTGAGCTGGCCGATCTGGTCCGACTCGAGGCGGAACTGCTGCTCGGCCTGGACGTTGACCTGATAGGTGCGGCCGAAGCGGTTGAAGTCGTTGGCATACAGCGAACCCAAGTAGATCTGCAGGGTGTCGAAGATGTCGCTGACGGCCACGCCATGGGTCTTGGCTTTTTCACGGTCGATGGCGGCATCGACCTGGGGCACGTTCACGGTGTAGCTGGTGAACAATCCAGCCAGTTCCGGCACGTTGTGGCTCTTGGTGATGATGTTCATGGTTTCTTTGTACAGCTCGTCGTAGCCCAGGTTGCCCCGGTCTTCGATTTGCAGGCGGAAACCACCGATAGTGCCCAGGCCTTGTACTGGCGGCGGCGGGAAGATCGCCATGTAGGCTTCCTGGATTTCCGAGTACTGGCCGTTCAACGCACCGGCGATCGCACCGGCCGACATGCTCGGGTCCTTGCGCTCGTTAAAAGGCTTGAGGGTGACGAACACGATGCCGGAGTTCGGGCTGTTGGTGAAACCGTTGATCGACAGGCCCGGGAAGGCCACCGCGCTTTCAACGCCTGGCTGTTTGAGGGCCATGTCGGACATGCGCTTGATCACGTCTTCGGTGCGGTCCAGGCTCGCGGCGTCCGGCAATTGGGCGAAGGCCACCAGGTATTGCTTGTCCTGGCCAGGCACGAAACCGGTCGGTGTGCTTGAGAAGCCGAAGAACGTCAGCACCATCAGGCCTGCGTACAGGACGAGGGCAATGCCGCTGCTGCGGATTACGCGGCCGACGGCGCCCACATAGCTGTGGCTGGCGCGGTCGAAGAAGCGGTTGAACGGTCGGAACAGCCAGCCGCCGAAGATCTTGTCGAGGAACCGCGAGAAACGGTCCTTGGGCGCGTCATGGCTCTTGAGCAATACCGCGGCCAGCGCTGGCGACAGGGTCAGCGAGTTGAACGCCGAGATCACCGTCGAGATGGCAATGGTCAGGGCAAACTGCTTATAGAACTGTCCGGTCAAGCCACTGATGAAGGCCGCTGGCACGAACACCGCGCACAGCACCAGTGCCGTGGCAATGATCGGCCCCGTCACTTCGCCCATGGCGCGCTTGGTCGCTTCCACCGGAGTGAGCCCGAGGCCGATGTTCCGTTCGACGTTCTCCACCACCACGATGGCGTCGTCCACGACGATCCCGATGGCCAATACCAGGCCGAATAGCGACAGCGCGTTAAGGGAGAAGCCGAACAGGTGCATGACCGCGAAGGTACCGATCAGCGACACCGGAACGGCCACCAACGGGATGATCGAGGCGCGCCAGGTCTGTAGGAACAGGATGACGACCAGCACCACGAGAATCAGCGCTTCGAACAGGGTGTGGACCACCGCTTCGATGGAGCCGCGCACGAAAATCGTCGGGTCATAGACGATGCTGTAGTCCATGCCGGCCGGGAAGCCTTTCTTCAACTCGTCCATTTTCTCGCGCACATCGTTGGAGATCTGGATGGCGTTGGAGCCTGGGCGCTGGAAGATCGGGATCGCTACCGCCGGCTGGTTGTCGAGCAACGAGCGCAGGGCGTATTGGCTGGAACCCAGCTCAATCCGTGCGATGTCTTTCAGGCGAGTGATTTCACCGTGGGCGCCAGAACGGATGATGATGTTCTCGAACTCTTCTTCGCTCACCAGGCGACCCTGGGTGTTGACCGAGAGTTGAAACGCCTGGGCGTTCGGCGCTGGCGGGGCGCCCAGGGCACCGGCGGCAACCTGGCGGTTCTGTTCACGGATCGCCGTGACCACGTCGGTGGCGGTCAGGTTGCGCGAAGCGGTCTTGTTCGGATCCAGCCAGACCCGCAAGGAGTAATCGCCCATGCCGAACAGCTGCACATCACCCACGCCGCCGAGGCGCGCCAGCTCATCCTTGATGTTGAGCAAGGCGTAGTTGGACAGGTAGAGCATGTCGTAGCGTTGGTCCGGCGAGGTCAAGTGCACGACCATCGTCAGGTCGGGCGATGCCTTGTCCACCGTGATACCGATGCGGGTCACTTCCTCCGGCAACTTGGGCTCGGTTCGGGTGACGCGGTTCTGCACCTGCACCTGGGCGTTGTCCAGGTCGGTGCCCAGGGCAAAGGTGATGGTCAGGGTGATCTTGCCGTCGGCGGTGGACTGCGAGGACATGTACAGCATGTTCTCGACACCGGTGATGGCTTGCTCCAAGGGCGCGGCAACGGTTTCGCCGATCACTTTGGGGTTGGCGCCTGGGAAGTTGGCGCGCACGACCACGGTCGGTGGCACGACTTCCGGGTATTCGCTGATCGGTAGCTGGAATAGCGAGATGGCGCCGGCGATCAGGATCAGCAGCGAGAGCACCGCGGCAAAGATCGGCCGTGAAATGAAGAACTGGGAAAATTTCATCTTGAGTTCAGTCCCTTAACCGCGTGGGGACGCAGAGGCCAGTTTGCCTGCCGATCCGGACGGCGCCTTGGCGGGCGCGACCTGAGGCAAGTTGCTGGCTTCGAGCGCTTTGCGTTGTTGTGCCAGGGCGGCGAGGGTGGCTTCGCTGGCCATCGGCACGGTTTCAGGCGTAACCGGCGAACCCGGACGGGCGCGTTGCAGGCCCTTGACGATGATGGTGTCGTCCTTGCTCAAGCCGTTGCGCACGATGCGCAGGCCTTCGATCTTCGGCCCCAGCTCGACGGCGCGGTACGCAGGCTTGTTCTCGGCGTCCATCACCAGCACGAATTTCTTGCCCAGGTCGGTGCCGACGGCTTCGTCGTTGATCAGTACGGCGGAGTAGGTGCCGCTGCCGACCAGCTTCAGGCGAGTGTAGAGGCCTGGCGTGAAGGCGCCGTCCTTGTTGTCGAATACCGCGCGACCGCGGATGGTGCCGGTCTGCGGGTTGACCTGGTTGTCGACGAAGTTCATCTGGCCTTGGTGCGGGTTGCCGTCTTCGTTGGACAGGCCCATGTAGACCGGCGTGGCCTGGCCGCGCTGGCCCTGGCGGGCGAGTTGGGTGTACTTGAGGAAGACACGTTCGTCGGCGTCGAAGTAGGCGTAGACCTTGTCGGTGGACACGACGCTGGTCAGCGGCGTGACGTCGGCGGTCACCAGGTTGCCAGCGGTGATCTCCGCACGGCTGACGCGGCCGCTGATGGGCGAGGTGACTCGGGTGAAGCTCAGGTTCAGTTTCGCCAGGTCCAACTGCGCCTGGATGCCCGCTACGGCGGCGCGAGCTTCCTGGGCCGCGGTGGTGCGCGAATCCGCCAGTTCGGCGGAGATGGCATTGCTCAAGCGCAGGCGTTCGCCACGCTGGGCTTCGTTCTCGCTGCGGGTTGCAGTGGCGCGGGCCTGGGCCAACTGGGCTTCGAGACGACGCACTTCTGCCTGGAAGGGGCGCGGGTCGATCTGGAACAGCAGGTCGCCTTTCTTGACCAGCGCACCTTCGGTGAAGGCCACTTCATCGATCTGCCCGGAAACACGCGGGCGAATCTCGACGGTTTCCGGCGCTTCGAGGCGTCCGGTGAATTCATCCCATTCGTTGACGGGCTGCTCCAGCACCTTGGCCACGCTGACTTTGGCCGCCGGCATGGAAGCTGCCGTGTCGGGAGTCTTGCCGCAAGCGCTGATCACCAGCACTGCCAACAGTGCGAGGGGAAAGCGCAGTTTAGAAAGTGAATGTTCCATGGATAGCATCCGCCAAGTGTATTGAGATGGCCGGATGATGCGTGGCGAGGCGCAGAGGAACGAATCGAATGAAGCAAAGGTAACTATCATTCGGAATGATATAAGCCATTGGCGAGCCCTCTGGAGCGGGGCTTTCGTTAGGTGGCTATCATTTGCAATGATGTTTCGGGCACGTCTTATGGCAGGTAAACATCATGAATACGCTTGATCGCACCCTCCTTGCGCAACGCTTCCACCGCCTCACGCAAGTCGTCGACAATCTTCGCCGAGCAGCGCCGCGAGCAGGCCAGGTAAAGGTCGGCGCTGCTGCCGACCGAACTCATCAGCAGTTTGCGCTTGGACACTTTCGGCCAGATGTAGCGACTCTCCGGAACGCCGTTGAACCAGGCGTCGATACGCCCCATCAGTAGCATCTGGGCAGGGTTGTCGCCGATGGCCAGGGGGTAGATCTGGTCGTCCCGGAAGCCCTCGGTGCGCAGGATCTCCTCTTGCGCGCTGCCCAGGCCGACGCCTATCTTGCGGAAGGTTTCTTTCGCTTGGGCGAAGCTGTCCACCTGCCGGTCGAGGCTGAAGAAGGCTCGCTCCATGGGCATGATCCGGGCGATCCAGGTGAAGCGATCCTCTCGCCCCGGAATGCGCGACAGGGGCGTTATCAAGTAATCGTGTTCTTCGCTCACGTGTTTCTGTGCCCTGGCCCAGGGAAGCAGATGGATCTTCGCGGTGTACCCGGCCCGGGTCATGGCTTGCACCGCGACATCGCCGATAATCCCGTGCCCCCTGGGGTCGTCGACGAAGGTCAGCGGGGGCGCGTCGAGGATGTGCAGTTCAAGCACCTGGGACTCGCTGCGGGCGTGATCGACTACCAGCAGCAACAGGCAGAGCAGGCACAATGCTTGGGTACGGCCATTCAAAACGCGGTTGATCCGGCTCATGATCGATACTTCAGGCATTGAAAGGGCGGGGCGCCATTCTACGCATGCCGGGCGCCAGTCACATCGTCTTGCAGGCCGCTGTGTCATGGGGACGCGCTTGCATACACGGCGCGTTCTTGTCTGGACATGTCCGCGTTTGTCATCCGGCCTGATTGCGTGTTCCTGAAGGTATAGATCATCCCGACGATAAAAACCCGGGTGCGCGGGATTTGATGTCAGGCGGGTGCACTCCATCGAACCTTGTAAAGCAGCGCCCCTTCAGAACCGCGCGCCCATGCCGATACAGCGCACATAACTTCTATTGCGCGGTCGCTTTCGAGCGCCCCAGCCAGGAAAATCAAGGCGTTCGTGTACTTGTACTCCCTACGATTTTCGCAGGTATGAACATAAGCGGACCTCAGGGAAAGAACCATGTCAGCCCATCCCCGGACCGAATTGGAAGGCGCCCTTGCCGCGTGCAAAGGCAGTTTTCTTTCCGTTGCCTTTTTCAGCTTTTTCGTCAACTTGCTGATGCTGGTCCCCTCGTTCTATATGCTGCAGGTCTACGACCGCGCAGTCGCCAGCACCAGCCTGTCGACGTTATTGATGTTGACGCTGATCATGCTGCTGATGATGACTACCATGGGCGGCCTGGAATGGGTTCGCTCTCGGATCATGGTGCGGATCAGCACGCGCCTGGACACGCTGCTTGGGCAGCGTCTGTTCGATGCGAGCTTCAAGCAGGCACTCAACTCCTGTGGCATGAACGCCACGGCCCAACCGCTGAGTGACTTGAATGCGTTGCGCCAGTTCCTGACTGGCAATGGTCTGTTCGCGTTTTTCGACACGCCGTGGATTCCGATTTACCTCACCGTCATGTTCATTTTCCATCCCTGGTACGGCTGGATGGGGCTGCTGAGCGCGTTATTGCTGGGGGCGCTGGCCTTCGTCAACGAGAAGCTGACCCACGCGCCGTTGCAAGCCGCCAACCGTGAACAGATGGCGGCCACCGCGTTTACCAACAAAAGCCTGCGCAACGCCGAAGTGGTTGAATCCATGGGCATGCTGGGCAGTCTGCGCCAGCGCTGGGATGGACAAACCTACAACATCCTGTCTTTGCAAAGTCTGGCCAGTGACCGCGCCACGACCGTTGCCGCGGTGTCCAGGACGTTCCGCCAGATTGTCCAATCGCTGGTGCTGGGCCTGGGCGCATACCTGACGATCAATCAGGAGATTTCGCCGGGACTGATGATCGCCGGTTCGATTTTGCTCGGCCGTGCCCTGGCCCCCATCGATCAGTTGATCGGCGTCTGGAAAGGCTTTTTGAGCGCGCGGGGGCAATACGCCAGGCTGCATGAACTACTGCTCAAGATCGCCGCCGAACCGGAACGCATGTCGTTGCCAGCACCCGAAGGAGCGATCCGCGTCGAAGGGCTTTGTGTCGGATCGCCGAACAGCCGCCAGGCGATCATTCGTGGCCTGAGTTTCGAAGTGCCGGCTGGAGAGGTGGTGGGCATCATTGGTCCCAGCGGCGCCGGTAAGTCGACCCTCGCCAGAGCGCTGCTCGGGATCTGGCCTGGCCAGTCCGGCACGGTGCGCCTGGACGGCGCGGACATCAGCCAATGGCGCCGGGACGAATTGGGCCCGTACATTGGTTATCTGCCGCAAGACATCGAGTTGTTCGAGGGCACGATCAGCCAGAACATCTCACGCTTCGGCCCGGTGGACGCGGCCGCGGTGGTCGCTGCCGCACGCATGGCCGGGGTCCACGAGCTGGTGCTGCAACTGCCCGATGGCTACGACACCGTGATCGGCGCCAATGGTGGTGGATTGTCCGGTGGCCAGCGCCAGCGCATCGGTTTGGCCCGCGCGCTTTACGGCGAGCCCCGTCTGGTGGTGCTGGATGAACCGAACTCCAACCTGGACGACGCCGGAGAGAAGATGCTCACCGAGGCGCTGAAAAAGCTCAAGCAGAGTGGGGCCACGGTGTTCGTCATCACCCATCGTTCCGGGGTGCTGGCGCAGGTCGACAAACTGTTGGTCCTCAATCAAGGCGAGCTGAGCCTGTTCGGTCCACGGGACAAGGTGCTGGCGCGGTTGCAGGGCGCAGCCCCAGCCACCCAGCAGGTCGCCGCGGTTGAAGCGCAGAAAACGGGTGAACAGCTTTATGCAAAACAGTAGTCCCTCATCCGTCGACAGGGTCGGCTTGCCTATCGACGACAAACCGGTGCGCCGAGTGGGTTATCTGATGCTGCTGGTGACCTTCGGCCTGTTCGGCGGCTGGGCGACCCTGGCGCCGCTCAACAGTGCGGCGCTTGCGCCGGGCGTGGTCACGGTCAAAAGCTATCGCAAGACCGTGCAGCATCTGGAAGGCGGCATCGTCCGAGAACTGCGCGTGCATGACGGCGACTTGGTGAAGTTGGGCGATGTGCTGCTGGTGCTCGACAACACCCAGGCACGTTCGGAGATGGAGGCGATGCGCAGCCAGCTGATTGCCGCCCTCGAACTCGAAGCCCGGCTGGTGGCTGAACGTGATGCATTGCCCGAGCCGTTGGCCGTCCCGACCCTGGATCCTGCCGACCTGCGCGTACGCGAGGCCCGCGACAGCGAGGCGCGGATTTTCCAGACCCGCCGCACTTCGTTGCTCGGCGAGATCGCCTTGCTGGAGAAGTCCATCGGGCAGATCGAAGAACAGATTCGTGGCTACAAGGCCATCGTCGCCAGCAAACAATTGCTCGCGGTGTCCTATCAGGAAGAAATTTCCGATTTGCGTGCGTTGTTGGCTGAAGGCTACGTCGACAAGCAACGCCTTCGCGAGCAGGAGCGCAGCCTTGCGCGCCTGCACGCCGAAATTGCCGAAAGCCAGTCCGAAAGCGCGCGAGCGGGGGTTCATGTCGACGAAGCGCGGCTGAAGATACTTCAGCTGAAAAAAACCTTCGCTACCGAAGTCGCGGGTTTGCTCGGCGATGCGCGGACCAAGGTCTACGAGCTGCGTGAACGACTGGCCACCTTGCAGGATCGCGACCAGCGCACCGATATCCTTGCGCCAGAATCAGGCCGGATCATGGGCATGACGGTGCACACCCTGGGCGCCGTGGTCAGCCCTGGCACCGCGCTGCTGGACATTGTCCCGGCCAATGAGGAATTGATCGTCGAGGCGCAGGTTTCGCCAATGGACATTGACCGGATCAAGGTCGGCAAACTGGCGGGTATTCGCTTCAGCGCGTTCAAAAGCGGCACCACGCCCGTCATGGAAGGGCAGCTGGTGCAGGTATCCGCCGATCGCCTGGTCAACAAAGACACCGGCGCGCCTTATTACCTGGCGCGGGTGGCGTTGACCGACAACGGGCGCCTGGCGCTGGGCGACCTCGCCTTGGTGCCGGGCATGCCGGTGGAGGTGCTGATCAATACCGGCGCGCGGACGCTGCTGGAGTATTTGATGCAGCCTGCGAGCAATGCATTCGCCCGCTCGCTGATCGAGGATTGATATGAAGCCTCTGGTCGTGCTGTGCCTGGCGCTCATGCCGTTTGGCGCTCTAGCTGACAACGACGCTTACCTGGACCTCTGGCAATTGCATCAAGAGGCGCAGGGGGCGGATCCGCGCATCCTTCGGGCACAAGCCCTGATTCGCAGCGGCGAGGGCAACGAGCGAGCGGCCTTCGGTCAGTTGTTGCCGCAGCTCAACGCCAGCGGTAGCGTCAACCGCAGCCGGCGCGACGATGATCTGAGCCGTATCCAGTACAACGGCAAGCGCATGGCGGTGATGCTCAATCAGGTGATCTACGACCCGCAGGTCTGGCGCAGTTATCAGCGGTACGTGGAGCTGGCCCGGCAAAGCGAGTACGAATCCGACGATACCCAGGTGCAGGCCAGCATTGACCTGTCCGAGCGGTATTTTGCGGTGCTCGCAGCGGAAGACGAACTGGCTCTGGTGCGCAGCGAGCTCGGCGCGACCGAGCGCAACCTCAAGCGTGTCAACGCCCTGTATGCGCGCCAGATGGCGATGGTGACCGATACGTTGGACCTCGAGGCGCGCGTGGATGCGCTCAAGGCTGATGAGATCGAGGCCAGCAACAAGGTCGAGGTCAGCCGCGAAGCAGTGTCCGAACTGGTGGGGCGCGCCGTCACCGAGCCGTTCAAGCGCATCGCCGATAATCCGGCGTTCAGCTTGCCGGCACAAGCGCAGGATTATTGGGTGCAGACCGCGCTGGACAGCAACCCGGCGCTGCATGCGCGCGAACACAGTATCCGCGCCGCCGAGGCGGCTATCGGTGAAGCCAGGGCCGGGCATCTGCCCCGATTGGGCCTCAACCTGATGGCGCAACGCAGCGACATCGGCTATGAAGGCGCGTTGGCGCCTCGCTCGGACAACCTCGTCGCGTCCCTCGATTTGCAGATGCCGCTTTACAGTGGCGGCTCCACCCGTGCCCGAGTCTCAAGTTCCGAAAGCGACAAGGAAGTCGCCCAGCAGGAACTGGAAGCCTTGCGACGCCAGGTCATCAAGGAAACCCGTACGGCCTACCTTGGCATGAGCGCCGAGCTGAGTCGTATCAAGGCGACACGCCGCGCTTTGGATTCCGCTGAAAAGTCCCGGGTCGCCACCGAAAAAGCCTTCACCTACGGCGTCAAGAATGCCGTGGATGTACTCGATAGCATCAAGGAGGAGTTTCGCGCGCGGCGTGATTTCCTTCAGTCCCAATACCGCTTCGTCACCAGCCTGCTGGTCCTGCACCGCTGGAGCGGAAGGTTGGGGGAGGGGGATATCCGCAAAGCCAACGAATGGCTGGTTGCCCCCGCCTCGTCGGATATACGGTCAAAAAATGATGGCTAAGTAATATTATTGACGCCATTTTTCGGGCAAAATGAACCACTTGTCGCGGCCGCACCCGGGAAAGGCCGCAGATCGCCCATAGGAAGCTCGTATGCCCAGTCCACTTGGTTATTCCTCGATTTCGTATGCAAAGCTGACTAGCAATGTGCAGGTCAACAGTTTGCTGGTCGGTACTTATTGGGCCGGTAGTGCGACGGCGGGCACGTCCTTGACGTACAGCTTCATGACGGCAGATTCCTATTTCGCCAGTAACTACAGCAGCGAAAACGAATACGAGCGCGGCTACGCCGTAACATCGGCGCAACAGGACGGCATCGTCAACGCCATCGGAAGCTGGGGTTCGGTTGCCAATATCCATTTCACCCAGGTCGCCGAGTCTGCTACCAATGTGGGTGATCTGCGATTTGGCGGCTATCTGTGGATGGACGATGACACGGCTGCATGGGGCTATTACCCCGACAGGACACCCAGCGCCGGGGATGTCTGGCTGGGGCCAGTGACCAACGATCCAACTCCCGACGAGGGCTCCTACGACTACCTGGTCTTCATGCATGAGATTGGCCACGCGTTGGGCCTCAAGCACCCGTTCTCCAAAAGCCTCTCGAACCCGACGATTCTTTCCGCGCAGTTCGATGACGTGCGCTACACGATCATGAGCTACAACAGCGCGTACTCCTACGAACCGACGACACCGATGTTGCTGGATATCGCGGCTATCCAGAGCCTGTACGGCGCAAATAACCAATGGCAGACCGGTAATACCACTTATAGCTGGGCGACCGGCCAATCGGTTTTCGAGACGATCTGGGACGCGGGCGGCATCGATACCATTGATGCGAGCAGCCAGGCGCAAGCTGTGCGTATCAACTTGAACGAAGGGCAGTTCAGCAAGATAGGCCAGGCATTCGTGAACCTCAGTACCGACACTGATTTCAATGAAGGCCTGGCGATCGCCTATGGCACCAAAGTCGAAAACGCAGTCGGCTCGGCCAATGACGACACGCTGATTGGCAACGCGCTGGCCAACGTGCTGAACGGTCGCGCTGGCAAGGACGTGATGATTGGCGGGGCAGGTAACGATACCTACGTCGTCGACAATATCGACGATGTTATTCAGGAAAACAGTGCGCTCAATAGTGGAGTCGATACAGTCCTGGCCTCCAGCAATTATGTCTTGAGCGCCAACATCGAGACCCTGACGCTCAGTGGTGTCGGCAATATCAACGGCACCGGCAACGCCCTGAACAACCGCATCACCGGCAACACCGCGGCGAATGTGCTGGACGGCGGCATCGGTATCGACACGTTGGTCGGTGGTACCGGCAACGACACCTACGTGGTCGACAACCTCAAGGACGTGATCAGCGAAACCAGCACCCTGGCCAGCGAAATCGATACCGTACGTTCCTCTTTGAATTGGACGCTGGGCGCCAACCTGGAGAACCTCACCCTGACCGGGCTCGCCAACCTCAACGGCCTTGGCAACGCTTCGAGCAACGTGCTGACCGGCAATGCCGGCAACAACGTTTTGGATGGCCTGACCGGACGCGATACGTTGATCGGCGGTGCGGGCAACGACACATATATGCTCGATAACGTTGGCGACAGTGCTGTCGAACTCGCCGATGAAGGCCGCGACGTGGTCCGCACTTCGGTCAGTCATGTCTTGTCGGCCAACGTCGAGGACGGCCAACTGCTCGGCGTTGCCGCGCTCAATTTAACCGGCAACGCCTCGAACAACAGCTTGATCGGCAACGCCGCGGCCAACGTGCTCAATGGCCTGGATGGCGCGGACTTCCTGGACGGTGGTGCCGGCATCGACACCTTGATCGGTGGCACCGGCAACGACACTTACGTGGTCGACAACCTCAAGGACATCGTCAGCGAAACCAGTACGTTGGACGGCGAGATCGACACCGTGCGCTCCTCGGTGAGCTGGAGCTTGGGCGCGAACCTGGAAAACCTCACGCTGACGGGCGTCGCTCACATCAACGGCAGCGGCAATGCGCTCGCCAACGTGCTGGTCGGCAATGCCGGCAATAACGTGTTGAATGGTGGCGCAGGCGTCGACCAACTGGACGGCGGTGCCGGCAACGATACCTACTACGTGGATAACCTCGGCGATACGGTCACCGAGCGAGGCGCTTCGCTGGTTGAAATCGACAGCGTTATTTCGTCCGTCAACTACGCCCTGGGCGCCAATCTCGAAAACCTGACGTTAAGCGGTTCCGGCAATATCAACGGCATCGGCAACGCCCTGAACAACCGCATCACCGGCAACACCGGGGCGAATATGCTGGACGGCGGCATCGGTATCGACACGTTGGTCGGCGGCACTGGCAACGACATTTATGTGGTCGATAATCTCCGGGACGTCATCAGCGAAACCAGTGTCCTAGCCAGCGAAATCGACACGGTTCGTTCCTCCCTGAGCTGGACCCTTGGCGCCAACCTGGAAAACCTCACGCTGACTGGCATTGCCCCTATCAACGGCAGCGGCAATGCCTTGAACAACGTGCTGACCGGCAACGCCGGCAACAACCTACTCAATGGCCTGGCCGGGCGTGACACGTTGAAAGGCGGTGCGGGCAACGACACCTATATGCTCGATAACGTTGGCGACAGTGCTGTCGAACTCGCCGATGAAGGCCGCGACGTGGTCCGCACTTCGGTCAGTCATGTCTTGTCGGCCAACGTCGAGGACGGCCAGCTGCTCGGCGTTGCCGCGCTCAATTTAACCGGCAACGCCTCGAACAACAGCTTGGTCGGCAACGCCGCGGCCAACGTGCTCAATGGCCTGGATGGCGCGGACTTCCTGGACGGCGGCGCCGGCATCGACACCTTGATCGGTGGCACCGGCAACGACACTTACGTGGTCGACAACCTCAAGGACGTCGTCAGCGAAACCAGTACGTTGGACGGCGAGATCGACACCGTGCGTTCCTCGGTAAGCTGGAGCCTTGGAGCCAATCTGGAAAACCTGACGCTGACCGGTGTCGCCCACATCAACGGCAGCGGCAATGCGCTCGCCAACGTGCTGGTCGGCAATGCCGGCAATAACGTGTTGAATGGAGGCGCAGGCGTCGACCAACTGGACGGTGGTGCGGGCAACGACACGTATTACGTCGATAATCTTGGCGACACAGTGATTGAGCGGGGTGCGTCGCTGATTGAAATTGACAGCGTCTTTTCAAGCATCAGCTACAATCTGGGCACCAACTTCGAGAACCTGACGCTGCTCGGCGCCGCCAGCCTCAACGGCACCGGTAACGCCCTGAACAACCGCATCACCGGCAACACCGGGGCGAATATGCTGGACGGCGGCATCGGTATCGACACGTTGGTCGGCGGCACCGGCAACGACACTTATGTGGTCGATAACCTCCGGGACGTCATCAGCGAAACCAGTGTCCTGGCCAGCGAAATAGACACGGTTCGTTCTTCGCTGGGCTGGACGCTGGGCGCCAATCTGGAGAACCTCACCCTGACTGGCATTGCCCCTATCAACGGCAGCGGCAACGCCTTGAACAACGTGCTGACCGGCAATGCCGGCAACAACGTTTTGGATGGCCTGACCGGACGCGATACGTTGATCGGCGGTGCGGGCAACGACACCTATATGCTCGATAACGTTGGCGACAGTGCTGTCGAACTCGCCGATGAAGGCCGCGACGTGGTCCGCACTTCGGTCAGTCATGTCTTGTCGGCCAACGTCGAGGACGGCCAGCTGCTCGGCGTTGCCGCGCTCAATTTAACCGGCAACGCCTCGAACAACAGCTTGATCGGCAACGCCGCGGCCAACGTGCTGAATGGCCTGGATGGCGCGGACTTCCTGGACGGCGGCGCCGGCATCGACACCTTGATCGGTGGCACCGGCAACGACACTTACGTGGTCGACAACCTCAAGGACATCGTCAGCGAAACCAGTACGTTGGACGGCGAGATCGATACCGTGCGCTCCTCCATAAGCTGGAGCCTTGGCGCCAATCTGGAAAACCTGACGCTGACGGGCGTCGCTCACATCAACGGCAGCGGCAATGCGCTGGATAACGTCATGACCGGCAATGCTGGCAACAACGTGTTCAACGGCGGCGCAGGCAATGATCGCCTCGATGGCGGAGCCGGCAATGACACGCTGATGGGCGGTGTTGGCACCGACACCTTGATCGGTGGCGCCGGAGCCGACCGTTTCGTCTTCAGCACGTTGAGTGAACTGGGCAAGGACGGTACCGGTGACGTCATTCTCGATTTCAGCCGCCTGCAGGGCGACAAGATCGATCTGTCGAAATTGGATGCCAATGCCCTGACACCGTTATTCAATAAGTTCAGCTTTATCGACGCGAACGATTTCACCGGAGCAGGGCAACTGCGCTTCATTGACCATGTGCTGTATGGCAACGTCAACGGCGACCTGAACGCTGATTTCGAGATTCAGTTGCTCGGTGTCAACACGTTCAGTGCCAACGATCTGGTTGCTTGATCAATCGCTCAGCCTGCCTTCGATGAGGGGCGGCTGAGCGATTTGAAGGCTTTGCCTTGGGCGGATATCAGGTCACCGCAGCGGCAGCGGCGTCACGCTTGGCGTATGCCGCAAAGCCATGTTGCGACGACCACGCCACCGCCAGTGCCAAAAGCAGCAGGACCGTCAGCGCAGGCGCAAACGCAACGACCCCCAGATGATTCAACATGGCGCCTCCGATGATTCCACCGCCGGCAATCGCAACGTTCCATGCGGTGACCAGCATGGACTGGGCGAGATCAGCTGCTTGTGCCGCCGTCTTGACAATGGCTGTCTGGAACAGCGTGCCGGCCCCACCGAAAGCGATTCCCCACGCTGCCATCGCGACATAGATCGCGACCGGCATGTCGCGCATCATCCCTAGCATCAACGCGGCGATGGCAAACAGGACTGTGCTGGCGAGCGTCAGGGCCCGAAGGTGTCGATCAATCAACACGCCGACGATCCAGATGCCGAGTAGCGAGGCGACGCCAAACACCAGTAATACAAGATCCGTTCGTTCGGCCAACCCGGACGCTGCCAGGAAGGGAGCGATGTAGGTGTACAAGATGTTGTGCGCCAATACGAAGGTCAGCACCACGAACAACACGCTGCGGACACCGGGCAGAGCAAGCACCCGACCTAATTCAAGCCGCTTCGCCCGGGGTTGCCCGGTGAAGTCAGGCACCTTCAGATGTACCCAGACCATCAAGGCAATCGCAAACACGCTCATGATGGCGAAGCTCATCCGCCAGCCAATCAGGTTGCCAAGCAGAGTGCCTGCCGGCACGCCCAGGGACAGTGCCAGCGGCGCTCCAACCATCGCAATCGCTATTGCCCGACCTTTTTGGCGTTCTGGCACCAGGCGGGCGGCATAACCGGCCAGCAATGCCCAGAGCAGCCCCGCTGAAACACCACCGAGCAACCGAGCGATGATCGTCAAACCGTAGCTGGTGGACAGTGTCGTGACGGTATTGGCGATGGCGAAGCCGGCGATGGCCAATAACAACAAGGGCCTTCTGCGCATGCCTTGGGTGGCTGCCGTCAACGGGATGGCTGCGAGCAACGAACCGAGCGCATAGACAGTAACGAGTTGGCCTGCGAGAGCTTGCGAGACCGCCAGTCCTTCGCTGATCTGCGGCAACAGGCCAGCGGGAAGTGCTTCGGTGAGGATAGTGACGAACGCTGCCAGTGCCAGGGCAAACAGCGATCCGAGGGGGAGTGGTGCGGCATCTTCGTCGTCGTTTCGATCTGCGCCGATCCGGGTATTGGCAATCGTCATGTTTCACCTTCCTGTAAGCCGCTGGTGGACTGGATGATTCCGTCCCTCAAGGATGACTATCTGGCGGCTACGGTAAGTGCGCTTCAGAGTGAAGACAATAATGCTAAGGTTCGGAACACAACGGACAAATTGTCTCTAATGGATCTCCCATGGAATCGTTAAGCGGGATAGATTTTTTTGTTCGGGCCGCCGAGGCTCGAAGCTTTTCAGAGGCGGGCCGGGTACTCGGGGTCTCCTCGTCGGCGGTGGGCAAAAGCGTGGCTCGCCTTGAAGAAAGATTGGGCGTGCGTCTGTTCCATCGCAGCACGCGAAGTATCACGCTGACGGCGGAGGGCGCGCTTTTCCTGGAACGCTGCCGGCGCATCCTGTGCGAAATCGAAGCGGCGGAGTTCGAGTTGTCCGAAACCCGAAAAGCGCCGCGCGGGCGATTGCGGGTGAGCCTGCCTTTGGTGGCGGGGCTGGTCATGCCGACGCTGATTGCGTTTATGCGCCGCTATCCGAGTATTGAGCTGGACCTGGATTTTTCTGATCGATTGGTGGACATCGTCGAGGAAGGTTTTGACGCGGTTATTCGTACCGGCGAACCGAACGATTCCCGGCTGATGTCCAGGCCGTTGGGCACATTTAAACTGTTGGTGGTCGGTTCACCCCGGTACTTCGTCGAACATGGCCGGCCGCAGGTCCCGGCGGATTTGTTGCAGCATGCCTGCCTGCTGTACAGATTTCCGAGCTCCGGCAGATTGCAGGTTTGGCCGGTCGCCGGGGAAGGGGAGGCGGATCTCGCTCTGCCGGCGGCTCTGATCTGCAATACCACTGAAGCGTTGCTACACGTTGTACGCGATGCACTGGGGATTGCCTGCGTGCCGGACTTCACCGTACGCGATGCGCTCGCTGCTGGGGAATTGGTCACCGTTCTGGATGACTTCAATCAGCACCAGAACACGTTCCGCATGCTTTGGCCTTCCAGCAAGCATCTGGCGCCCAAGTTGCGGGTGTTCATTGATTTCATGTGCACTGAGTTATTCAAGCGATAAGCGCAGCACAGCGGATCAAAACAACCGGAACAGCCAGTAAGGGCGGCCTGACAACGGGGTGGCGCCCGGTAGAGCGGGTATTCGAGTCATCAGTTAGATGTTGATCGAAATCAAAATCTTGACGGCGAAGATTATGACCATCATCATAGCTTCGCCCGACACGCTTCGATGCCGGGCCGACCCAGCCCGAGGAGTTCCTATGACGATCCCTAAACCCGTAGCGTTGGTGACAGGCGCTTCGTCTGGCATCGGAGAAGCCATTGCCAACAAACTCGTGGCCGCTGGCTACCGTGTGTACGGCACCAGTCGACGAGGGACGCGGGCGGAACGTCAGGCATTTGCGATGCTGGCCCTGGACGTGACTGACGATGCCAGCGTCGAAGCCGCCGTCGCAGAGCTGTTGCGGTTGGAAGGGCGCATCGATTTGTTGATCAACAACGCGGGCTTCGGACTCGCCCCGGCCGCAGCCGAAGAGAGCTCGATCGAGCAAGCCAAGGCGCTCCTCGATACCAATTTCCTCGGTGTCGTGCGCATGACCCGCGCCGTCGTGCCTCACATGCGGCGCCAAGGTGTCGGTCGAATCATCAACATCGGTTCGATACTCGGCGTCGTCCCCGTGCCTTATGTCGCGCTCTATGTGGCCAGTAAACATGCGGTGGATGGCTATTCCCAGGCGCTGGATCACGAACTGCGTACCCATGGCATCCGGGTTGTGGTCATCGAGCCCGGGTATACGAAAACGGCATTCGAGAGCAACAGCTTCCAGGCCGACGCCAAGCTGGACCTGTATGAGGATATTCGGGTAAAGGTAACCAAAGTCGTCAATCAGGCAATGGCGTCTGCCGAGGGGCCCGATGTGGTCGCCGACGTGGTGCTGAAGGCTGCTCGTGCCGATCGGCCGAAATTGCGCTATACCGCTGGCAAGGCCGCCGCCCAGTTGCAATTCATGCGCCGCTTCGCTCCGGCAGGCTTGCTGGACTCGGGCATTCGCAAAGCCATGCAATTGGCCTGAATCGCCTACGCTGTCCAGCGCTCTGGAGCACACGCGCTGGCCCGAATTCGCTCAAATGGACAGGAAAACAACAATGACCTTCAAAGCGCTGCTTTCCAATAAAACTGGCGATGTCATCTCCACCAACCTTGTCGACTTCAACGACGAGGACTTGATGGCCGGAGACGTCACTGTCGCGATCGAATATTCCACCGTGAACTACAAGGACGCCATGGCCCTCAGTGGCCGCACGCCGGTGATCCGCCAGTTTCCATTGATCCCAGGCATCGACTTCGCCGGCATCGTCGAAAGCTCCAGCCACGCCGGTTTCCAGGCTGGCGACCGGGTGCTGGTCAACGGTTGGGGGCTGAGCCAGACCCATCACGGCGGTTTTGCCCAGAAGGCACGGGTGAGCGGCGATTGGCTGGTAAAAGTCCCCGAGGTATTTTCGACCCGGGAAGCGATGGCGATCGGCACGGCAGGTTATACGGCGATGCTCAGCGTCTTGGCGCTGGAGCATGGCGGACTGACCCCGGAGCGCGGCGATATCCTGGTCACGGGCGCCAGCGGCGGCGCCGGCTCGGTGGCCATCGCGCTGCTCTCGGGCCTTGGCTATCGGGTGGTGGCCTCGACCGGGCGTCAAGAGGAAGCCGGCTACCTGAGCGATCTGGGTGCGACACAAGTCATCGATCGCCACACCTTGTCAGAGCCGGGCGCACCCATTGCCAAGGAGCGCTGGGCGGGCGTCATCGACTCGGTCGGCAGCCATACCTTGGCCAACGCCTTGGCGCAGACTCAATACCGTGGCGTTGTCGCTGCTTTCGGCCTGGCCCAGGGGGCGGACCTGCCCGGATCGGTGTTGCCCTTCATCTTGCGTAACGTGACCCTGGCCGGTATCGATTCTGTCAATGCGCCGCAAGACGTCCGGTTGCAGGCATGGTCACGACTGGCGCGGGACCTCGACTTGAGCAAGCTCGCCCGTACCACTCAGGTGGTGGGTTTGGCACAGGTTCCAGCGGTCGCCAGTCAGGTGCTGGAAGGCAAGGTCCGGGGGCGCACGGTCGTCGATGTGAACGCGTGACCTACGCTTCTCGCGGCCATCTGGAACTGAGGAGTCATCCATGACGCTTCCACGGCGCGAGCGATACGCGCCGGCAATTCTTGCGCACCAACTGCGTGGACGTCGCTGAAGCTGCCCGCAGTTAGAGACTCTCAGGGTCGCCTTCGTTCACCTGAGTAAAGCGCCCGTGCTCAAGATCCATGATGCCGATTGAGGTCGCCTGACGCAGGGCCTCAATTTTGGCGGCGTCTTCGGCGACGCGCTGCTCCAATAAACGTAAACCTTCTCGCATCACTTCGCTGGCATTCTGATAACGGCCGGACTGCACCAAGTCATGGATAACCTGTTCCTGGTGAGGGGTGAGCACAACGTTTCGCGTCGCCATAACTAGCTCCAGGTCTATGCAAACAGGTACTTTTGATTGTTGGCATATTATGCCATTTTCGCTCAGGAGAATAGCTTGGGGGCGACATCCGGCGATCAGGTGATGGCTGACTCGAACATCTTTGAATTATCAACGTTTCCGGAGCCTTGACTGTTGAGCCAGATGAAAGGCTAGTTTTACCAACCCTGGGGCGATCACTTCATCGCTGCCGTTGAAGTTCGATTCTGGTTTGCATGGGAAGTGTCAGCCCCTCCGATCTTGGCTTGAAAACGAGTCTGCACGGAGGTGGTGTTGTTCGCTCATCGATTCCAGTGTCCGCCGTTCCGCTGAAAGCTTCAGGCCGGTCTATCGAATCGCAGAGTGTCCGGTCGGAGCTATCCTCATCAATAGCCCACTTGGCCTTAGGCTGGGGGCATCCTTTTCAAACCATCCAAAGCATGCCCTCAGATGTGCCCCCAATGTAGCCATCCACTGGAAGTGAACGGAGCTCCATGGTTTGTCGAAAGGCAAAAATGATCAGATAAACAGCCAGCCCGACGACGCCTAAAGACTCTCAGGGTCGCCAAAAAACATCTGAATCCGCGATCTCAACCAGCGTTCGCCCGGGTCGTTGTCCTGGGATCCGCGCCAGGCCATGTGCAGCTCGAAGCTGCGCACCGGGATCGGTGGGTCTTCGGCGCGTACGCCGCCAGCGGCGGTCAGTGCGTCGGCGGTGTAGTCGGGCACCGTAGCGACGATGTCGGTGCCCGCCAGCAATGTGCTCAAGCCGTTGAACTGCGGCACGGCCAGCACCACATGGCGCTTGCGGTCGAGTTTTTCCAGCTCTTCGTCGATGAAGCCGCTCAAGTCGCCGGCAAAGGAAACCAATGCATGGGGGCGGGCGCAGAATTCGTCCAGGGTCAGTCGTCCCGGCGCGGTGTCGGCGCGCAACACTTTGGGTAAGCTGCGGCGCAATACCTTGCGCTTGGCGTTCGCCGGGAGGTCGTCGGTGTAGCTGACACCAATGGAAATTTCACCTGAGGCGAGCAGACCTGGCATCAAGATGTAGTTGACTCGCCGCACCACGAGCACAATGCCTGGCGCTTCCGCTCGCAGGCGCTTGAGCAGCATGGGCAGCAGGGCGAACTCGGCGTCATCCGACAGACCGATGCGAAACACCGACGTGCTGGTGGCCGGATCGAACTCCGCCGCCCGGCTGACGGCCGTGGAAATCGAATCCAGGGCCGGGGACAGCAGGGCGAAGATCTCGATCGCCCGGGCCGTGGGCTCCATGCTGCGCCCGGTGCGCACGAACAACGGGTCATCGAACAGGCTGCGCAGGCGCGACAGCGCGGCACTGATGGCCGGCTGGCCGAGAAACAGCTTCTCGGCGGCGCGGGTCACACTGCGTTCATGCATCAATGTTTCGAACACGATCAACAGGTTCAGGTCGACACGACGCAGGTCATTACGATTCATCTGGGGTCCTGGCAGATTCGGCAAGCTTGACGTGGGCGGCCATATGAGAACAATGACCGGCGTGAATCTTACGGGGAAAGGCTGGTACTCTGCATCGGCTAATTGCAATTTTTAAGGATAAGTCTTACCGGACTGGTTCGGTTTTCCTACGCGGAATCAATGACAGGCATGTCGACTATTAATAGCCACTGATGGTCTTGGGTACAAAGCCCGGATAGAGTTCATGGCATTAGAGGTAACTTTGACGAGGTTTGCGATGTCCCGCACGATCCGTTTTCACAAGTTTGGTGGTGCCGAGGTGCTCAAATGCGAAGAGCATGCGGCGGCTCTTCCTGCGCCAGGAGAAGTGCAGGTCCGCGTCGAAGCGATCGGCATCAGTTGGTATGACACCCTGTGGCGCCAGAACCTGGCGTCGTCCCAGGCCCGCCTGCCTTCCGGGCTGGGTCATGAGATGGCTGGGGTGGTGACGGCGGTTGGCGAGGGTGTCGATGACCTGGCCGTGGGCGACAAGGTCGCCAGCTTCCCCGCCGAGAGCCCGAACGATTACCCGGTGTACGGTGAAATCATCGTGCTGCCCCGTACGGCGTTGACTCGTTACCCCGACGTGCTCAGCCCGATCGAAGCCGCAGTGCATTACACGCCGCTGCTGATCGCCTACTTTGCCTATATGGATCTGGCGCGGGTGAAACCCGGACAATTTGCCTTGGTGACCGACGCCAGCCATTGCGCCGGCCCATCCTTTGTGCAATTGGGCAAGGCCTTGGGCGTACGGGTGATTGCGGCGACCAAGACTTCCGACGAACGCGACTATCTTCTGTCGCTTGGCGCTGAAAAGGTCATCGTCACCGAAGAGCAGGACTTGCTGATGCAAATCAACAAGCTCACTGATGGTCGTGGCGTCGATGTCGTGTTCGATGGTCTCGGCGGGCCGCAGATGTCGCTTCTCGGCGACGTGCTGGCACCCCGTGGCAGCCTGGTGCTATATGGCTTGCAGGGCGGTAACCAGACACCCTTTCCAGCCTGCGCGGCGTTCCAGAAGAACATTCAGTTCTTTGTGCACTGCATTGGCAATTTCACCGGTAAGCCGGAGCTGGGCATTGTCCAGGACCAGGTGGCGTTGCAGCGGGCGTTGCGCGATATCAATCAGCTGACTGCCGATCGCGTGCTGCTGCCGCTCAAGACTCGGGTGTTTCCGTTCTCCGAGTTTGTCGAAGCTCACCGCTACATGGGCGAATGCCCTTGCCGTGAACGTGTTGCCCTTCAGGTAGTCGATCCCGCCTGATTATCCCCCTTGCGCAAGAGTCACGGGCTTCGACTCTTGCGCTGCCCTGGTCGTACCGACCATTTTCTTCCTCGTTCGTAATCCATCGTGTCCGCCGGAAAGTGCGCACCTGCGCCTGGCATGCGTGACGTACGGCCGTTTCACTACGGCGCGTTGAAGGCTCACCCCGCAAGAACGGCAACTGAACTGGTTTTTGCCGTTAATCTGTATCTTCTAATCATTATTTAAGTCCTGATAATTGAGCGCTCGTTTCCAACTCAAGGAAGAAGTCGTGGCGCGATACAGACTTTGCACTGATTTCGAATCTTCTGCGCATGTTCCAAGTGACTTCCGCGTTATTTCCTTCGTGGCTGCGCGTCGACAAAGGGGAAGAGTGGCTGGGGCAGCAGGTAGGTCGCCGCTCGGCATGTTCCTTATTTGTTGTATCCCTTGTCTGTGGGAAGTTGTAAGAAATCTCCTAGGACACTTTAAACATTTGGCGATGCCCCATGTTTCCGGGGGGTCTGCCGGCGCCAGTGGTAGAGAAGGGGTGGCACTGCTCGTATGTGTCAAATAATTACGCAGGACAGCATTCAAGCCTATCGCCAATACTTTGGGCAATAGCAAAACAATCCTCCAGACCAACACGTCGTGTAAATCAAGCGGGCGCGACGCCGATAATCGAATTTGCAGGTAAATGGTTATGAGTGCAATTCATGAGCAGGCGATGACTTACGTATATCAGCAAGTACTGCAGCGCTTGCTGAATTTTTATTCTCGTGCGGAACGGACTGCATTGCAGCTTTTGATTCAACGCTTGATCGTCGCAGCCGGAGGCATCGACCGCATAGGCGAATACCGCGTGTTGACCGTCCAGAACGGAAGCCGGGAAGGATTCTATGTTCTCACGGCCTTGCGCGCCGCGCAGTTGAGCATTGCTGGCCGGCATCCGACGACGTTCGATCTGCGCGTCGCCACGCCTCGCCTGGGCGAGACCACGCAGGCCAGCCTGGAAAATATCCATCGCTGCTATAGCGCTCTGTTTGTCTACGATGATCCGCGTGTGGAACTGCTGATGGCGGACAATCGTGAAGTGGTGCCGTTCAACCACAACAAAGCGTTGTCGACGGCGGGGCACGAGGCCAATCGCTTGGATATGCTGGTCTTCGGGCACCTGCGGTCGAATGACAGCCTCTTGGGCATGGGCGACGAAGGCTACCTGGCGATGGCGGAGTTCTACAGGCACATGGCGCGCTGGGAGTCGGGCGTGGACTCATGGGTCACCTGTGACACGCCACGCCAGCAAAAGCAATTCATGACGGGCCTCCAACGCTCGATGCACAAGATCGGCCGGGCCATTGACGCAGGTTGTGGCTATGACGGCCTTTTCTCCCAGCTCGAGACCTTGGGCGGCGAGGTCTTCCGGGGTTTCTACGGGCAGGAATGCCTGGGGCCGTGGCAGCCCGAGGGGCAGTTCGAGGCCCGTCGGCGGATAGGGCATATCAGCATCGAAGACCTGATTGTCGACCGGTCGGAAGAAAACAACTGGCCATTGTTCAGCGAGTTCCTGGGGGTGCGCTCCCACGGACTGATCGTGCCAACGCTTGAACATGAGTACCTCAGTCCGTATCTATCCGCCCACTTGTATGGCTTGCAGGCTTGTTACCTGCAAGGGCGCAGTTATGAAACGGGCTACAGCGACTATGTGCAGCGAACCATCATGATCATGCATCGCAAGCAACTGCCCATGCACGTCTGCCAGCAGGTCCAGGAATTGTTCGGCACGCCGGCGGCCATTCCTGAGCGCCGCGCCCAGGCGGCTGCCGAAGCGCAAAACTCGCTGGGCCTCAACGAAACGCAACTGGTTTGCATGCTGTTCGCACCCTTCGTGGAAAACGGCGCCGGCCTGGAGCATTTCCTGCGCTGTTGCCATCCCGGCATGCTGGTGGCGATGCCAGATTTGCACAAGGCCATGCGGGGCGGAGCCGTGGCCGATCAGGTTGCGCAATGGATGGTTGATGTCAGCGGCCTGCCCATTCCCATGCTGGGCAAGTTGTACCGGACGCGTATTAGCCCGGCGGAAGCGGAAAGCGTCTTGACGAGCGACCTGCAATCGGCTGTCGGAAGCGTTGCTACGGAGGACGACGAGCAGGAGGGCGACGGCCTGTGTGGACGATCGGCTTGGCGTTGAGGAGCACTGCTTGAACGATTTCTGCTCCATCATCCGGCCATGTCCGGTCATGGCACATTTTGTTGGCCTTTCTTCATGAAGGGTGGCCGTGAAACCGATTTTGCTTACCAGGCGGTCTATCGATACCTGACGAGCCTGATCAATGAGTTGGGCACCGACGCCCGGGTGCGCCTGCCGTCGTTGCGGCAATTATCCGAGCGCTTGAACGTCTCCATTTCGACCATCCAGTACGCTTATTCCTTGCTGGAGAAAGAAGGGCGCGTGTATTCGATCGCCAAGTCCGGTTATTACGCGTTGCCGGTGCCCTGCGTTGCCACCCTCGGCGGTGGCGACGATTTGCTTGAAACCTTGTATGTCAATGCACGCCGGCCAGGCATGCTGGCGCTGAGCGACGACGAACCGGCGTCCTTGCAGTCGCTGGACAGTCCGCTCCTGTTGCTTGAGCGCGAGTTGCTACGCCAGTATCCACGCGCTTCGCAGCTGCCTTCGCAGCCTTGGGGCGAGCAGGAGCTGCGCATGGCGCTGGCGGCGCGCTACACCTCGTCGCCGGCTAGATGCTGGAATGCCGACGACGTGTATATCGGGGCCGACCTGAGAGGGGTCCTGGAAATCCTGATTGCCGTGCTGGCCCTCAGGGGCGCAACGGTGTTGATCGAATCGCCCTGCGACTGGACGATCCTGCGCTTGTTGCAAGCGGCCGACGTCCAGGTCATCGAACTGTCGTTGCTGGAGGGGGGCGAAATCGATGTCGATCAACTGGCCCGATTACTGGCGAGCGAAACGGTAAGGTTGGTGGTGCTGTCCTCGGTCCTGAGCATGCCCATGGGTACGCAGGCAAGTGAAGGCAATCGCCACGCGGTGGCGCGGCTGCTGGATTCGTACGGCACATGGGTGCTGGAAAACGACAGCTATACCGACCTGATATTCGAGCCAGGAGGAACGCCTTACCGAGACTTGCTTGACCCGGATCGGCTGATTGTCTACTCCACTTTCGAAAAAACCATCGGTGCCGAAGCGCCCTACGGTTATCTGCTGTCGCGGCAATTGACGCTGTCGCTGCAGCGGCACTTTCTGTTGCGCGCGTTTCGTCTGTCGCCAATTCGCCAGAAGGCGATTGCTCGCCTGTACAGCAATGGTCGGATCGACCAGCACTTGCAGGTGCTGCGGCGGTTGCTGCGTGAAAGTGCCGTTTCGACGACGCAGTGGATAGGCGAGCGGCTAGGGGACTGCCTGCAATGGGTGGAGCCTGAAGGTGGCGCGACGATCTGGGTGCGGTCATCGCGCCAAGCTGATCTGCGGCGCGTTTTCCAGCGCCTCCTTGCCCAGCGAATCGTTATCGCGCCGGGGGAGTTGTTCAGCATACAGGGACTATACGATCAGCATTTGCGTTTGGCCCACGTGGTCAGCGGGACCGAGGATCCAGACGCAGCCTTCTGCGCGTTGGCCGATGCGTTGAGGGCCGAACAATCATGATGACAGGGCGATGGATCGAACCCATCGCTTGATGGTCGAACTGTCAGTAAACTGCGTTCATTTTTCGAGCCACTCCATTCCGAGGTTTTGCATGACAGTCAGTCCATTTGCGGGCAAGCCGGCACCGGCAGAGTTGTTGATCGATATCCCGCGACTGGTGACGGCCTATTACACTGGCCGGCCCGATGCTTCGGTTTCGACCCAACGCGTGGCTTTTGGCACTTCGGGCCACCGGGGAAGCTCCTTCGACCTGGGCTTCAATGAATGGCACGTATTGGCCATCAGCCAGGCGATCTGCCTGTACCGTGAAGCCCAGGGCATCAATGGGCCGTTGTTCGTCGGTATCGACACCCATGCGTTGTCGACCCCGGCAGGCGCCAGCGCGTTGGAAGTGCTGGCCGCCAACGGCGTGACCGTCATGATCGCCGAAGGAGACGAGTACACGCCCACGCCGGCGATTTCCCACGCCATCCTTTGCTACAACCGTGGCCGTACCACCGGCCTGGCTGACGGCATCGTCATCACACCGTCCCACAATCCGCCGCAGAGTGGTGGCTATAAATACAACCCCACCAATGGCGGTCCGGCAGATACCCACATCACCAAATGGATCGAAGCCAAGGCCAATGAGCTGCTGGCCAATCAGCTGGCTGGCGTCAAGCGCATCAGCTATGAGCAGGCGCTCAAGGCCGAGACCACCCACCGCCACGATTTCCTCAATACCTACGTGGCTGACCTGGTCAACGTCATCGATTTCGATGCCATCCGTGGTGCCGGGTTGCGCCTGGGCGTCGACCCGCTTGGCGGCGCGGGCGTACGCTACTGGCCAGCCATTGCCGAGCACTACCGGCTGGATCTTGAAGTGGTCAACACCCATGTGGATTCGACCTTCCGCTTCATGACGGTCGACTGGGATGGGCAAATCCGCATGGACCCTTCTTCGAGTCATGCCATGCAAGGCCTGATTGGCCTTAAAGAACGCTTCGACGTGGCTTTTGCCTGCGATCCGGATCACGACCGCCACGGTATCGTGACGCCGAGTGGCGGCCTGCTTGCCCCGAACAACTACCTGGCGGTGTCCATCGATTACCTGTTCCAGAATCGTCCGCAATGGCGGGCCGATGCCGCCATCGGCAAGACCGTGGTCAGCAGCGGCCTGATCGATCGCGTGGCCAAGCGCCTGGGGCGGCGCCTCTATGAGGTGCCGGTGGGCTTCAAGTGGTTTGCCGACGGTCTGTTCGATGGCTCCCTGGGCTTTGGTGGCGAGGAAAGCGCTGGCGCTTCGTTCCTGCGCAAGGACGGCGGTGTCTGGAGTACTGACAAGGACGGCCTGATCCCGGCGCTGCTGGCTGCTGAAATGACCGCTCGTACCGGTCGTGACCCAAGCCAGGCCTACCGTGCCCTGACGGATGAGCTGGGCGAACCGTTCTCGGTGCGCGTCGACGCCAAGGCCAGCCCGCAACAGAAAGCACTGCTGAGCAAGCTGTCGCCGGACCAGGTCCAATCCACCGAGCTGGCCGGGGAGGCGATCCAGAGCATCCTCAGCCATGCGCCAGGCAACGACCAGGCCATCGGCGGCTTGAAGGTCATGACCGAAAACGGCTGGTTCGCGGCGCGTCCATCCGGTACCGAAGACATCTACAAGATCTACGCCGAAAGCTTCATCGGCGACGAGCACCTGAAACAATTGGTGGTCGAGGCCCAGGCACTGGTGGACGGGGCTATTTCCGGACGGTAATAAACAGCTAAGCAGCCTCGCCCACACGATACGATTTGCAACGATGCAAATCGTTTTATGGGGGCGAGGCTGCTTGTAATTGGCAATGGGCATCCTGATACGACACTTTCATTTCATCGCCTAAATCCCTGAGTTAAAAGCTTTTGGCTGGAATCCGCTGGCAAATCCAGACACCATGGTCGCCATGGTTCTGAACACCGGAGTTTCCAGCGTGTCGCAACACAGCCCCGATCTTCCTCCCGAACTTTTGCCCCTGGCTCAGATGCCCTGGTTAAAACGCCTGGCCGCGCGATTTTTCGGCCACGGCCTGACCCGTCTGCGCGCCCAGCATCGCGCATCCTGGCTGCACGGCCAGGCTGATGGTTTTCGCAGCGGTCATGCCGCCGGGTTCGACTACGGTTTCGGCGAAGGCAAAGCCGAAGGACTGGAGGAGGGCCGTCAGGTTCTGTTGATCCGTGACTCCCGAAGTACCGACCACCCGCCCCCCAAGGTCGATGATCTGCTATTCGACGATTGGCGCCTGCCCGTCACCGCTGAGCTGAAGAAGCGCGTCAAGGCCGACGTTGCGCGACGTTTACCGGCGGATGAGCAGCCCAGCAGTGCGCAATGGAAAATGATTTTCAGCGACACGCCCACGACTTCGGTCATAGCCGGCGCGGGTGCGGGCAAGTCCACGACGTTGGTGCTGCGGGTTGTGCTGCTCTCCCAGTACTTGGGTTTCGAGCTGGATTCGATGACCGTGGTGACGTTTACCCGGGAGTCGCGCAAGGACTTCATCGAAAAACTGGTCGCGGTGTTTGCGCTTTGGGGGCGCACCATCAGCCTCAAGGAGGCGCGCGACCTGGTGCGCACCTTCCATTCCCGTCTCCTGCCCATGGTCCGTAGCCTGCCGGGGTTTGAGCGGCTGCAGGCGTTCGAGACGCTGAGCCACCGCACCGGGGCGGATGACGACGACACCCAGGGCAATCCGTTCGATTTACGTATCAACGATGCCCAGCGCCAGCAACTCAATGCCTGTTATCACAAACTCTACCAACGCGACGAGCGCTTCCGCGAGCTGATCAAGCCGCTTTCCCTCCACGCGCTGCAACTCAAGGCGCTGGAACGTGACCACCCGGATGTGCAAAAGCGTGTGGCAGTGACTGAGTTGGCGGCTCAGCGCGATGAAGCATTGTGCGATGCGATTGAAGACCTATGGTTTCGCGCGGGTGCCTGGCCGATCAAGGGCATTGAGCCCAAGCGCCAGGTGTTCGAGATCAACGGATCACGGTTCTATTGCCATGGCTATAGTCAGTCGCTCGATGCATGGGTGATGTTGGGATTCGATCCCCGTGAAAATTCCCAACTGAGCCGACCCGGTGCCAAGCTGAGCCTGCGCGCCGAATGGGCTGTAAAGCGAACCTTGTTTCAAGCTTTTTCGCGTAAACCATTGATTTGGTTAGACAGTTATGAAGATTCCAAACGCGTCATGACCTCGCTGGCGGGGAACGCCAGCTCGGGGCCCGGGTTCGATTACCGGGTCAAGGGCGAATTGAGTTCAGCACCGTTGCTGGATTGTTTCGTCTCGGCGGCAGGCTTTATCGAAAACCTCGGCCTGGACGTCCCGGATGCGGTTGGCAAAATGTGTTTCGCCCAAGACGATCCCGATCGGTATTTTTTTGAAGCCTTGAGTCGATTCTGGCGGGCGTTTGAGGACCATTTGCTCGACCAGTCGCCACCAGTGATGACTTACAACCGAATGTTTGCGCTGTTCAGCGAGCATTCGCCAGAAAACTTCAAGCTGCTCGACGACACATTACTGAGGCCGCTTTCGCATCTGATGATCGACGAGTTCCAGGACGTTTCTCCACAAATCGTCTCTTGGATACGGGCGAGTCTGGGCGAGGCGCGCAGGCGCGGACCCACCATGCACGTGGGGCGCGGTGCTCAACGTTCATCCTTGCTGTGCGTGGGCGATGACTGGCAGTCAATCTACGGTTGGCGCGGCAGTTCGCCGAGTTTCTTCATGGGCTTCGACAAGCAGTTCCCGTCACCGGCCACAACTCGGGTGATGCTCACTGAAAACTACCGTAGCCACCAATACATCATTGATGCGGCCGAGCACATCGTTCGCTCGGCGCAATCCATCCCCGGTAAAAAAGCCAAGGCAAGCGGCAAGCCCCGTGCACCAAGTCCGGTCACGGTGCTGGACCGGGATGACGAAGGGTTGGCGCGGCGACTCGAAGAACATTATCGCAACGGTGATTCGATCTTGATGTTGTATCGAAAAAGCAGCGATAAATCATTGATAGAAAAGAACATTAGCCAAATAGTTAATGTGGATTCTAGCTTGCCGTACCCGCAGCGGCGGCTCAGGCAGATGACCTATCACAGCGCCAAAGGTCTTCAAGCCGATGCGGTGTTCCTCTTAGGGGATTGCCAGCACCTCACCCGTTCGCCCTACAAGAATCAGGTTTACCGGATGGCCGGGTTGGGCCAAAAAGGTGACATCGAACCGTACGACACGGCGCAGAAAGATGAGGTCCTGCGCCTGGCCTACGTGGGCATCACCCGTGCGGTCCAGCATTGCTACTGGTATGTCGACTCCCAGGAAGGCCAGGCGGTCAATGCACCGAAGGCTTCGGACCGGATCGGCGCGGGCAAGCCGTTCTTCCTCGATCATCGCCGTGCCCGAGGTTGAGATCAGACTGAATTGACGCCCATAAAAAAGCCCACATCAATTGTGGGCTTTGGTTTGCCAGGACGCGTCAGGAGGCGAATCGTTGCAAGCCAACTGGCGGCACGAAGGCTTCAAGCTCGGCTTCCACCGCTTCGATGATTCGCTCGACGTCGGGAGCGTTCATTACGGTTGCGCAGGGAATGCCTGCAATCGCGATCATGGTTTCGCCGCTGGCGCGGTCGAACAACCGGGCAACCATGCTGCCTGGCGCGTCCATGCTGGCTTCGAAGCCCATAGGATGGAAATGCCAGCGCATCAATTGGCAGGCATTGGGGAACGTCACCTTGCTGAAAGATCCTTTATTCATTTGCGGCCCGCCTTCTTCATCAAGCGCTTCCTTTTGCTCATGTCAGGAAGGAAGAGCCATCATGGCTCTACCAATGAGAACTAAAAATAGCACCTGAAAATGAACGTCACGTGGATTTTTTCAGTCCGTTTGGCGATTGGTTCAGTTTTTTTGATCTGCGTCATGACCTAAAGGCAAATGTTCAGAGTGCCATCATCGTTCACCTGTGCTTTCCTGATAGGCCTGCGATGGCTCTGGGACGCGGTGTTTAAACGCGATAAGCCATCCCAGGGCCGTCAATGCCAGCGCTACGCCGAAGGTCATGTGCAAGCCGTTTGCAACGTCGTCGGGGCTGGCTGTAGAGATACCGTTGGTCGGAAGCGTGGCCGCGAAAACCGCGCCGAGCACCGAGGCACCGGTAAAAAAGCCGAGGTTGCGGGACAAGTTCAGCAGACCCGAGACGACGCCGCGCTGGTTATCGGCGACGGGTGCCATCACCGCCGTATTGTTGGCCGTCTGGAACATCGCGTAGCCAAGGGTCGTCACCACGATCGCAGCGACATAGCCACCGATGCCAAGCGCCGGGGAGAGCAATGACAACAGCGAGGTGCCAAGGACCATTGTCGCCAACCCGGCCAGCCGCATGGGGCGCGCACCGAATCGGTCAGCCAGGCGCCCGGCGGGAACCCCGGAAAGGGCCGCGACGCACGGTCCCGCTGCCAATACCAGCCCGACGATGGCCGAAGGCAGGCCGAGCGTGATGGACAAATAGAACGGCCCGACGAGCAAGGTCGCCATCATCACCGTTGCGACCAGCGCATTCGTCGCCAGGCCCGACACCAGCAAACGGTCGCCAAGCATCGCCAAGGGGATCAGTGGCGACCCCAGCCGACGCTGCACCCGGACGAATAGCCCACCGCTGAGGATTGCCGCCAGCAGCAATCCGGCATTCAACCCACCAAAGCTCCCGCGCCCAAGCGTCATCGCCAAGGCATAAGCGCCCAGCGTCGTTGCCAGGAGCAATGTGCCCAGGCCATCGAAGCGCACATGCCCGGCCTTTGTTGCCGTGGGTCCGGCCGGAAGGGATCGCCAAGCCAGCAGCAGCGTCAGCAGCCCGAGTGGCACGTTGATCAGGAACACCGCATGCCAACCGAACCCGCTGATCAACAGGCCACCTACCGACGGGCCCAGGGCGGTGCCCACCGCCGATAGCGTGGCCAGCAGTCCCATCGCGGCACCGGTCTTGGACTTCTCGACCGTTTCGCCAACCAGCGCCATCGTCAGGGTCATCATGATGGCCGCCCCCAGGCCTTGCAGCGCCCGGGCGGCAATCAGCAACCACAACGAGGGCGCCAAGCCACACAGGGCTGACGCTAGCGTAAATAACGCAATGCCCATCAGCAAAAGCGTGCGGCGGCCCATCAGGTCTCCCAGGCGTCCCATGCTGACGATCAGCGTGGTGATCGCCAGCAGGTAAGCCAGCACCACCCATTGCACCTGCGCGAAAGATGCATCGAATGCCTGGGCCAGCACCGGCAAGGCCACGGTGGCTACGCTGGCGCCCAAGGAGGCGAGCAGTGTGGAAAGTGCCAGGCTGGCCAGGGCCCAGCGTGTAGAAACACCCTGATGTCGGAATGCGCCCGATGGCAAGCGTTGCTCTGTATCGGCTGGCTTCATCATGTTCCCTCTGTCTGCTGCTCTCGCATTGGAGCTGTCGGAACAGTACGCCGAGGCATAACATGACGGAAGACGCACGAGTTGCATGTTATAGCTGCGTCAAACGCCATCTATCAGATCCGGGGCCGACCATGTCCACACCTGACCTCAACCTGCTCGTTACCCTTGACGCCTTGCTGTCCGAAGGCAGCGTGGCCGGTGCGGCCCGACGGCTGCGATTGAGCCCCTCGGCCATGAGCCGAGCGCTGGCGCGTCTACGGCAGGCGACCGGTGATCCATTGTTGGTACGGGCGGGGCGTGGGCTGGTTCCGACGCCACGGGCGCAGGAGTTGCGCGAGCAGGTCGGTCAACTGCTACAGGACGTCCAGGCGGCGCTGCGCCCGGTGCAGGCCCCGGATCTTCGACGAATCAACCGCACCTTCACGCTGCGCACCCGCCAAGGGTTCGTGGAAAACTTCGCGGTTGAGCTGCTTGCCCACATTGGTGGGCAAGCCCCTGGAATTAGGCTGCGTTTTGTCGACAAGGCGGACCGCGACAGCACGGCGCTACGCGAAGGCAGCGTGGATCTGGAGACCGCCGTGGTGGGCGAGGACACCCGCCCGGAGCTGCGCACGCAAGCGCTGTTCACCGACCGCCTGATGGGTGTGGTGCGGGCGGGGCATCCCCTGAGTCGGGGCGAGGTGAACGTTACCGACTATGCGGCGGGCCAGCACATCGGAGTTTCCATGCGTGGCCTTGAGCATGGCCTGATCGACAAGGCCCTGGGCTCGATGGATTTGACTCGCCAAATCATTACCACCGTACCGGGCTTTTCCACCGCGCTGGGCCTCGCCCGTTCAAGCGACCTGATCGCCAGCGTGCCGGAACGCTACACCGCCCGTTTGCGAATTGGCATGCACAGTTTCGTGCTGCCAGTGGCGGTGCCCGAATTCACCATTGCCATGCTTTGGCACCCGCGGATGGATGCCGACCCCGTGCACCGTTGGCTAAGGGGCTGTCTGCGGGAGGTGTGTGCGTGATGCTGACAGGCTCGGGCCGGTTTGCCCGGGCCAGAAGAGGCCAGCCCTCACGGAGAGGGCTCGATTACAGTCAGTCTTCCTTGCGTATCGTCGCCACCTCATCGGCGCGCACCCGGACTTTCTTGCCCGAAATGTCTTCGAACTCGTAGAAGCCGTCGGCGGTACGGGTATTGGGGGTGTCCTCGGTCAAATACTGGGTACCGTTCTGCAAGGTCACTACGGTCGGTGTCGAACAGCCGGCCAGCGCCAGGAATGTCACGGCGACCAAGGGCAGCCCGAGAAACCTGATGTTCATAGTCCATAACCTCTAGTCAAAAAGACGCGAGCCTGGCTGATTCGACCAGGCCATCACTGAGTTAACCGCCATTGGTCTCGCTTGCCGTAGGAAAGTTCATCGCCGATTGAAGGATTTCACCTTTAAATATAGAAGACCGCTCATCTTTTGCAGTTGCTTGGGCCGCGAGTAGCTGATATCTGTACGCATAACCAGTACTTCCCGCATGCGTGGCGCTTTTCCGTGACAGCCAACCCCCTCGACGATCCCTTTTACTATCTGAACAACTTCCAGCGAGTACTCGCATGGCTGACGCAACGTTACGCCGATGTGCTCGGCAGCGAAGAACTGCGCTTCATCGAGGATTTCTCGGCATTGCCGCGCTCGTCCCAGGGGTTGTTGGTACGGTTGGTGATGCGCAAGGGGCTGCACTTTCGCCGCAACAAACTGCACTACGGCGAAATCGGCGAAATCGACCTCGCCGTGGCGCCGTTGTTGGCGCTGGGCTGGGTCGAGGAGCACGCCGATCTTACTCTGGTCGAGCTGTTTGACGTGTTGCTCAAGCAGGAAGTCCTCCTTTGCCTGGGTCATTTGATCGAGCACCCCAAGGCGAAGAAGACCCAATGGCTGCAAGCATTGAGCGATCATTGCAGCCAACCCCAGCCGTTTCGCGATTGGTGCCCTCAGCTCGAGGATCGACTGTTCAGCGTCACGGTCATGGCGCTATGCGACCGCTTGCGACTGATGTTTTTCGGTAATCTTTACCAGGACTGGTCGGAGTTCGTGCTGGCGGACCTGGGCATCTTTACTTATGAAACGGTCGAGTTCAGCGTCGAATCGCGGGGATTGCGCAGCCGACAGGACATCAATGCGTGTTTTTTCCTGCATCAATGCCAGCAAGCTTTCGAGGCTGGCGAGCCGCTCGAATCGATCGTCACCCAGGTCGACAGCCTGGTTCTGGACAACCCTTGGCTGGAGCGCCGCCGGGGCAAATTGTTGTTCCAGATCGGCCAGCACGGCGAGCGTATCGGCGATTTTGCCTTGGCCCTGCGCATTTATCGCGATTGCACGTACCCCGGCGCGCGGCTGCGGATGATCCGCGTGCTGGAGCGGATCGGCGAATATGCGTTGGCCCTCGAGCTGGGCGAAGCGGCAGCCCAGTCGCCGCAAAATGGCGCCGAACATCAGGCCGTGCTGAGGATAGTGCCTCGATTGCGACGCAAACTGGGTGGGCCACCGGTGCCACGGGCGATGGCTCGGGCGGTGGAGCGGCTGGACCTGCATTTGCCCCGCGTCGACCCGGCCCTGTCGGTGGAGTATTGCGTCCAGGCGCATCTGCATGATGAGGCCGCGCCGGTACATTACGTCGAGAACAGTCTGGTCAACTCGCTGTTCGGCCTGTTGTGCTGGCCGGCGATCTTCGCGCCGCTGCCGGGCGCCTTTTTCCACCCGTTCCAGCGCGGCCCGGTGGACCTGCTCCATGAAGATTTCCATGACCGCCGCGCCGAGCTGTTCGCGGCGTGTTTCGCCGAGCTGGAGGACGGTCGCTATCGGCACACCATCCGCCGCCGCTACGCAGAAAAATCGGGCGTGCAATCGCCTTTCGTATTCTGGGGCGCGCTGTCCGAGGAACTGCTGGACCAAGCGCTCGATTGCTTGCCGGCTGAACACCTCAGGCACTGGTTCAACCGCCTGCTGTTGGATATCAAGGCCAACCGCGCCGGCATGCCCGACCTGATCCAGTTCTGGCCGCAGCACAAGACCTACCGCATGATTGAAGTCAAAGGCCCGGGTGATCGCCTGCAGGACAACCAATTGCGCTGGTTGGACTTCTGCCATGAGCACCGGATGCCCGTTGCAGTCTGTTACGTGCAATGGGCGGAGCAGGGCGCATGACCGAGGCGCCGAGCTACAGCATCGCGGTCCGGGCGTTGTGTGAATTCACTGCCAAGGTCGGCGATCTGGACCTGCGTTTCACCCCGTCGCCCACGGCGCTGGAAGGCATTGTCGGCCACCGCACCGTGGCATCGCGGCGCAGTGAGGGCTATCAGGCCGAAGTGAGCCTGGAGGGCGTCTATCACGCGCTGAAAGTCAAGGGCAGGGCGGACGGCTACGACCCGGTCCGCAACTGCCTCGAAGAGGTGAAGACGTACCGGGGCGACCTGGGCAAACAACCCGACAACCATCGCCAGTTGCATTGGGCCCAGGCGAAGATCTATGGCTGGCTGATGTGCCAGAAGCTGCAACTGCCGCGCATCGACGTGGCCTTGGTGTATTTCGACATTGTCAGTGAAAAGGAGACCTGCCTGGCGCAAAGCTTCGACGCGCCGCAACTCCAGGCGTTTTTCGAGCAGCAGTGCGCGCTATTCCTGGCCTGGGCCGAACAGGAAATGGGCCATCGCCTGGCACGTAACCTGGGGGCCCAGGCCCTGGCATTTCCCCACGCCGGTTTCAGGCCCGGGCAACGGCACCTGGCCGAGTCGGTGTTCAAGGCCGTGAGCACCGGTCGTTGCCTGATGGCCCAGGCGCCCACGGGGATCGGCAAGACCGTTGGCACCCTGTTTCCGATGCTCAAGGCTCTCGCGCCGCAGCGCCTGGACAAGGTATTTTTCCTCACCGCGAAAACCCCGGGACGCAAGCTGGCGCTGGACGCGGCTCGGCTGATCACCCAAAGCGACCCCGCGCTGCCGCTGCGGGTATTGGAAATGATCGCCCGGGACAAAGCTTGCGAGCATCCGGACAAAGCCTGCCATGGCGAGTCGTGTCCCCTGGCCCGCGGGTTTTACGATCGGCTGCCGCAGGCCCGCGAGGCGGCGAGCCAGATCACGCTGCTCGATCAGGCGGCGTTGCGTGACATCGCGCTGGCTCATGAGGTCTGTCCGTACTACTTGAGCCAGGAAATGGCCCGATGGGCGGATGTGGTGGTGGCCGACTACAACTATTACTTCGACTTCAGCGCCTTGCTCTTCGGCCTTGCCCAGGCCAATGCCTGGACGGTCGCGACCTTGGTGGACGAAGCGCACAACCTGGTGGAGCGAGGCCGCCAGATGTACAGCGCGACCCTTGACCAGCCGGCGCTGACGGCGGTGCTGAAAACCGCGCCTGCGCCCTTGAAGAAGGCGCTGCAGAAGGTCAATCGGCAGTGGAACGCCTTGCATGAACCGCAAATCGCCGCTTACCAAGCCTATGGAAAACCCCCGGAAAAGCTGCTCCAGGCGCTGGGATCCTGCGTCACGGCCTTCGGTGATTACCTCAATGACCATCCCCAGGGACTCGACAGCGGGCTGCAAGCGTTCTACTTCGACGCGTTGCAATTCGGCCGCGTGGCGGAGTCGTTCGACGAGCATTTCCTGTTCGACATCCACAAGCGCGAGTCCGGTCGCCAGCGCAGCCTCTCCACGTTGTGCCTGCGCAACGTCGTGCCGGCCGGTTTCCTGCGGCCCAGGTTCACGGCGTCGCGCAGCAGCGTGCTGTTTTCCGCGACCCTGGGCCCGCGCCAGTATTACGCAGACCTGCTGGGAACACCGGCCGACACGGTATGGATCGACGTCGAGTCGCCGTTCCAGGCGCAACAGCTGGATGTGCAGGTGATCAGCCGGATTTCCACTCGGTTTGCCCATCGCCAGGCATCCCTGGAGCCTATCGTCGCGCTGATGGCACGCCAGTTCGAAGAACGTCCTGGCAACTACCTCGCGTTCTTCAGCAGCTTCGATTATTTGCAGCAAGTGGCCGAACTGTTCGCCGAACGGCACCCGCACATTGTCACCTGGACGCAATCGCGCGGCATGGGCGAGGCGCCTCGCCAGGCGTTCCTCGACCGATTCATGGAACACAGCCAGGGCGTCGGTTTCGCGGTGCTGGGCGGTGCGTTCGGGGAGGGGATCGACCTGCCGGGTTCGCGACTGATCGGCGCCTTCATTGCCACCTTGGGATTGGCGCAGTTCAACCCGGTCAACGAACAGATCAAGCAACGCATGGCGGTCATTTTTGGCGATGGCTACGATTACACCTATTTGTACCCCGGCCTGCAAAAGGTCGTGCAAGCGGCGGGTCGCGTCATCCGCACCCAGCAGGATCAAGGCGTCGTCATGCTCATCGACGACCGGTTTGGCGAGGCCAAGGTGCAACGGCTGCTACCGCAATGGTGGTCGGTCAGGCCGGAACAAGCCCCATCCCCCGACAAATATCACCATAACCCCACATAAAGCAGGTTTTTCCTGGCGCGGGACTTGTTTCATACTCCACGAAAATCCCCAAGGATTCCTCGGCCACCATGCTTGAGAACGACCCAAAGACCGCCCCCGTCATCAATGAAGACCAGCGCTTTCGACTGCTCATCGACGCGGTGGTCGACTATGCGATCTACATGACTGACCCGTCGGGCATCATCACCAGTTGGAACTCCGGCGCCCGACGTTTCAAGGGCTACGAAGAGTCCGAGATCTTGGGCGAGCATTTTTCCCGTTTCTACACCGACCAGGACCGTGCCGCCGGCCTGCCGCAGCGGGCGCTGGATACGGCCGTGAGCGAGGGGCGCTTCGAAGGCGAGGGTTGGCGGGTGCGCAAGGACGGCACGCTGTTCTGGTCCCATGTGGTCATTGATCCGATCATCGACAGCCAGAGCGCAGAACTGCTCGGTTTCGCCAAGATCACCCGCGACCTGACCGATCGCAAGATGGCCGAAGAAACCCTCAAGCAAAGCGAGCAACAGTTTCGTCTGTTGGTGCAGAGCGTCACCGACTACGCCATCTACATGCTCGACCCGGATGGCCAGGTGACCAACTGGAACCAGGGCGCGCAGCGGATCAAGGGGTACTTGCCGGCGCAAGCCATCGGCCAGCATTTTTCAATGTTCTATACGCCCGAAGACCGCGAAGCAGGTGAGCCGCAGCGTGCCCTGAGCATCGCCGCCAGTGAGGGCCGGTTCGAAAAGAAGGGCTGGCGCGTGCGCATGGATGGCACGCGATTCATGGCGCATGTAGTCATCGATGCGATTCGCAGCGATACCGGAACGCTGTTGGGCTTTGCCAAGATCACCCGCGACATCACCGATGCCACCCAGGCTCAGCAGGCCCTTGAACAGGCCCGCGAGGCGCTGTTCCAGTCCCAGAAACTGCAAGCCATCGGGCAGCTTACCGGCGGCATCGCCCATGATTTCAACAATCTGTTGACGGTAATCCTCGGCAACCTGGAGATCGTGCGCAAGCGCATGCCCAGCGAGCCGAAGCTCAGCCAGCTGTTGGATAACGCGACCCAAGGCGCACTTCGCGGCGTGTCGCTGACCCAGCGCATGCTCGCGTTTGCCCGCCGGCAGAAGCTCACCTCCGAATCGGTGGAGCTGTCGGCGTTGGTGCAGGGCATCAGCGGTCTGCTGCAAAGCTCCATGGGGCCTTCGATTCATATCCAGACCCAGTTCGCCGAGGCGTTGGCGCCGGTGCTGGCCGATGTCAATCAACTCGAACTGGCGATCCTCAACCTGGCGACCAACGCCCGGGACGCCATGCCACACGGCGGCAGGATACTCATCCAGGCGCAGGAACGGTTGGCGACCGAGGTAACGGGACTGGACAAGCCCTTGGCCCCCGGGCGGTACATTTGCCTGGCGATCACGGACGAGGGCGAGGGCATGGATGAGCTGACGCTGGCCTCGGCGGTTGATCCGTTTTTCACCACCAAGGGCGTGGGCAAGGGCACCGGCCTGGGCTTGTCCATGGTGCATGGTCTCGCCGAGCAGTTGGGCGGAAGGCTGATACTCAGGAGCGAAAAAAGTGTCGGCACCACCGCCGAGCTTTGGCTGCCGGTGGCGGATGATTCGGTAGCGCAGACGCCGCCTGCGACGCCAGCGCCGGCGCCCCCGGTCGAGGAGTTGCGCGTGCTGGTGGTGGACGACGACAGCCTGGTGCTGACCAGCACCCGCCTGATGATCGAAGACCTGGGCCATCGGGTTCTCTGCGCACCGTCGGGCGCCCAGGCGCTGGAGTTGTATGAGCGCAACCAGGACATCGATCTGGTGATCACCGACATGGCCATGCCACAAATGGATGGCGCGCAGCTGGCAAAGTTGCTGCGTATGCGCCAGCCGAACCTGCCGATCATCCTCGCGACCGGTTATGCCGAACGCCTGGAAGGCTTCGCCACCGAGCTGCCACGGCTGACCAAGCCGTTCAAACAGATCGACCTGGTGCAGATCATTGGGCAGACAATGAAATAAAACACCCGGCGTAGATGCAATGTGGCGAGGGAGCTTGCTCCCGCTGGGTTGCGTAGCGACCCCCAAAATCCGTGGGCGCCACGCACTTGAACTACTGTGTGTTTTTCTTGAACCCCCGCAAATTCATCGCACACAGGCAGAACTGCAAGACGATCAGCGCATAAGCGCTGGTATGCAGGCCCCACACCACCCACAAAATATTGCTGACGATAAAACAGCTGAATCCCGCCACCCGCCGACGCGGCTGGCGTGAGCCGATCAGCCATGCGGCCAGCACCGTTACCCCCATCGCGGGCCATTGGACCCATCCCAGATAATCCACGCGGTTTTCCTCTTGCCCTCGTTGCCTTTAAAGACCCCAACGGCGCCGTAGCGTTTCCTCGGACCTTTGGTCCATCCGCTTGAACTTGCCTCGCGGCGCTCCCTTCTAATGGCCCTCTACCACGCCGAGGGACAACTTACGCAATGCCCAGAATCCTTACCCGCCAGACCCCGGAAGAAGAACTCACCGAGCACAACGCCAAGCTGTTCGGCTCGCCCAAGGAACGGCTGGACTTTTACCGTCGGGAAATCCAGTACGAAACCAGCATCCTGGCCAATCGAACCGATGCCTACCTGACCGCCCAGTCTTTCCTGGTGATCGCCTTCGCCTCCTGCATGGCCAACCTCAATCCGGAGTGGGGCAAGCTGTTTACGCTGATCGTGCCACCATTCCTGGCGCTGCTGGGTTTCCTCAGTTCGCTCAATGCCTGGCCGGGCATCCGCGCCGCCTACGAGATCATCGATCATTGGCATTTCAAGCAAAGCGAACTGCTGCGCAGTGAACCGCTGATGGGCCTGGCCTACGATGAATCGCCGCTGTTCAGCGAGCGCGAGTCCACGCACAAGGGCTATCGCAAGTCGCTGCTGTTTTCGTTGCGCACGCCGTGGATTTTTGCCGCGTTCTGGGTGCTGCTGGGGGTGTACTCAGTGTTCATCCAAGTCACCGATCCGGGCGGCTAATCGTCGGGCTTCGCTTTATGGCGCTCATACCAGGCCAGCGCGGGCTGGGTGCTTACCCCGTGCACCAGGATGCTCAGCGCTACCACCGACAACGTGAGGTCGATGCACAGCGCCGCGACTTCTGGCTGCAAATCATGGTTCAAGGCATAGAACAGGTAGAACAGACTGCCGATGCCACGGATGCCGAACCAGCCGATCAACATCCGTTGCGGTCCTTTCAACAAGCGCCCCCAAGGCATCGCCAGCACGCTCAGAGGGCGTATCACCACGAACAGCAGTCCGCCGACGATCAAGGCGCGCCAATCCCAGTGACTGGCGAGCACGACCCCCAAGAGCGTTACCAGGAAGACTTCCATGGACCGCTCCACCAAACTGCCGAACGCCAGCATGTCGCTCATCATCACACCGGCCGCCACCTGGCCGTCGTCCAACCCCTGCGCGTCGCCCACCACCGCCTGCTCGGGATCCACCGTTTCGTGTCCGACCACCGCTTGCACCAGATGCTCGGCCGGTGGCGCGTCTTCATCGCCGGAGTCGACCTCGGCCTGACGCAGCCCCAGGCCGGCGGCGAAAACGGAAAGAAAGCCGTAGCCCTGGACGGCTTCCGCCGCGACGTAGGCAAGGGCAATCAAGGCCAGGGCCAGGTAGTCATTGGGCGACAAGGTGCTGTCGGCGTTCTTGATGCGCATCGACAAGGTCAGTCGACCGATGCCACGCCCCAGCCAATAGCCAATCAGCAAGCCCGCCGGCACGGCCCACAAGACATTGCGTAAAGCCCACTCACCGAGAAAACCGCCGTCGGGTTCGCGCAGCATCAGCAAGCCAAGAATGACAAAGGGAAATGCGGTGCCGTCGTTCAGCCCGGCTTCCCCGGACAGGCCGAAACGCACGCGGTCATCGTCGCGGGCATCGTTCACCTGTACCAGGGCCGCCAGCACCGGATCGGTGGGCGCCAGCATTGCGCCGATCAATAGCGAGACTCCCCAGCCCAGGCCAAACAGATAATGCAGGACCAGGCACAAGCCGGCGATGGTCAGGATCATCACTGGGCCGGCGAGGCCATAGGCCACGCGCCAACTGCGGTTCTTGAGCGATAGGCGCAGCTTGAGGCCGCTGACAAACAGCGAGAACACCACCGCGACTTCGGTCAGGTGCTCCATCCATACGGAAGAATCATCGACTTCTAGTCTCAGCAGTCCGAGCCCCGCCGGCCCGATGGCGACGCCCAAGGCCAGGCACACCGCCGAAGTCGTGACCGGCATCCAGCGAAGGTAGGAAGACGTCAGGGCCAGGGTCAGCAACACGGCTCCGAGCACGGCCACCCACACGGTGAAGATCATGGTTGCTCCTTGGGATAACGCCTATGCCGGGCGGCAATGACTACGGTTCCCTGTGGCGAGGTCTACCTCGCTACATGAACGAGTTGTTGCTGCCTAGGGTTCGAGGGCCGGAGCGAAGCGAGGGTTCCGCGTTTCTGAAGGCGGTTCCGTTTATCCGGCCGCTTTTCGATTGTGGGGAATTTTTTCCACCGCGCAGGGCTCTGCAAAGGAAGAGACGTACTGATCCAGCGTCCTGCCGAGAATTCCAAGAGGCCCTTATGACTGCGCTGACACCCCTTCAATCCCGGCCTGCCGACGCGCAGCCATTCTCCACGGTCGGTAACGTGCGCCAATGCTACGAGCGGTTGCTGCAAGGCCCCGACGATGCTGATAAACAAGCGGTCGCCCAGGCCTTCCTGCAACCCTGCCTCGAACAGGCCGGCGCACTGCCGCAGGAAATGCCCGACGATCCCGCGGCGTTGCTTGCCTGGGTCGAGCAGCACAGCGCTGACGTGGCCTTGCAATATGCCGACTACCTGGAACGTCGGAAAAACGGCGGCCGTCGGGAGTTTTTCACCAGCAAGGCCCACGCCTTGTATTTCCTCCAGGCCGTGGCGCCGACCAAACTGGTGGACGGCGCCTGGTTGTACGGCGTGCTCAAACACTGGCATGACCACCGTTTCGAGGGGCTGTTGTGCACCTATCTGGAAGAACTCGGTGACGGCGTGCCCGCGCAGAACCATGTGGTGCTCTACCGCAAATTGCTCGCCGAACACGGCCTGCCGGACATGCCCGACATCGATGACGATCGCTACCTGCAAGGCGCGGTGCAACTGGCCCTCGGCTACGCCGGCGATGATTACCTGCCCGAAGTCATTGGTTATAACCTGGGCTACGAACAACTGCCCCTGCACCTGTTGATCAGCGCCTACGAGCTGAGCGAACTCGACATTGACCCGTATTATTTCACCCTGCACGTGACCATCGATAACGCCAGCACCGGCCACGCCCACAAAGCCGTGCAGTCGCTGATGCAGTTGATGCCGATGGAGGCGGACCGCGAATCGTTCTGGCGCCGGGTCACCCGGGGCTATCGCCTCAATGATCTGGGGCAGGGCAGTCGTGCGGTCATCGAGTCGTTTGACCTGGATCGCGAACTGCTTGACATGCTCGAGCGCAAGCGCCCGTTCGGCCAGCACATGCATTCCGACTACTGCAAATTCGAAGGCCGGACCGTCAATCAATGGCTGGCGGAACCCGGGCAACTGGAGGGCTTCTTGAAGGCCATGCAGGGCAAAGGCTGGATCCGGCGTCACGAAGACCCGCAAAACAGTCGGTTCTGGACCCTCATCGAAGGCGCCGGCGCCGCGATGTTCGGGGTGTTCAGCCCCTATGAGAAACAGCTGCTACACGATTGGATCGCCGGTGACTGGCTGGACGAGCGTGGCCGCCCCGGAGCCCGTCGCAGTCATGGCGTGGCCCATGAGCCGCCGACGCCAGCGCAGGACCCGGACGTGCAGAACTTGCAGCAAACGCTGCGGGGCAAGGCGCCCGACGAGCAGATGCAGATCCTGACGCCCTGGCTTTCGGCCCGCTGCCACAGCCATCCGGCCGGGTTGCTGGCGACCCGCCGCTTCATCGAACTCAAATCCGCCCTTCGTTAGGAGCCTTGCATGAATCAGGAAGATCGCCTGTCCGAACCTGACCTGGCGCTGTTGCAACTGGGTCGTCGCCTGCACGCCGACGGCTACCGTTTTATCACCCCGACACCGTTGACCCACGAACGCGTCAACCAACGGCCCGGTAACGAGCGCTCGAAGACCCTGCGAGACGTGTTCGGTTGGTCGCGGCCGTTTGCGCCGGGGCTGATCTCCGCCGACGAACAGCGCCAATTGCAGGACGCCCAAGTGCTCGAAGCGCGCGATGGCCTGCTCTACAGCCGCGTACGCTGGTCGAGCCTGGACGGCATGTTGTTCGCTCATTCGCCGTTTCCTACGCAGGCTACCGATGCGGTTTTTTTTGGTCCGGACAGCTACCGTTTTGCCCAACTGATCCACACTCATCTGCAACAGAACTTCAGCGCGGTACATCGGGCCGTGGACATTGGCTGCGGTGCCGGCGTCGGGGCGATGGTGATTGCCCGCGCCCGGCGCGAGGCTCAGGTCCTGGCGGTGGACATCAATCCCCTGGCCTTGCGCCTGTGCGCGGTCAACGCGGCGCTGGCTGAGGTTGCCAACGTCGAGATTGCCCACAGTGATGTGCTGCAAGACGTGGAAGGCAGCTTCGACCTGATCGTCGCCAATCCGCCTTACATGGCCGACCCGGCCGAGCGTGCCTACCGCCATGGCGGCGGGACACTGGGCGCCGGGTTGTCGCTGCGCATCGTCGAGCAGGCGTTGCCCCGGCTTACGCCTGGCGGTTCGCTGGTGCTCTATACCGGTGTGGCGATGGTCGATGGTCGCGATCCGTTCCTCGAAGCCCTGGGCGCGTGGCGCGACTCGGCCGAGTTCGGCTGGACCTACAGGGAGTTGGACCCGGACGTCTTCGGCGAGGAATTGCTGACCCCGGGTTACCAGGACGTGGAAAGGATCGCCGTGGTGGCGTTGGTTGTCACCCGCACGGGTGCGGGTATCGGAGGGAACATCGATGAACAGGCGTCTGAAGTTCGGCATTGAAGAAGAATATTTCATCACCGACCTGCAAACCCGGCGCATGCCCGACCAGCCGCCCGCGGCGGCGGTTGCGGCATGCCGGGAGGAGCTGGGCGAACATTTTGCCCACGAGATGTTCCTGAGCCAGGTAGAGATGGCTTCGCCGATCTTCCAGAGCCTGGCCGAGGCGGCCGATTACCTGGCCCAGGTGCGTAGCGGCCTGACGCGACGCCTCGCACCCCATGGCCTGGGATTGTTGAGCGCCGGCTCACATCCGATGACCACCGTTGGCTTGCAGCCCACCGACGAGTTGCATTTCCAGCAACTATTCGACGATTACCAGCGGGTGGCGCGACGCAGTGTGTTGTCGGGCCTGCACGTGCACGTAGAGGTGCCGACCGGCCAAGACCGGGTCCGGATCATGAACGAAGTGCTGCCCTGGCTGCCGATGCTGTTGGCATTGAGTGCCTCTTCGCCGTTCTGGAATGGCGCCTACAGCGGCTTCAGCAGTTATCGCCAAGTGGCCTGCGATGAATGGCCGCGCATGGGTATACCGGAGTTTTTCGACGGCGAGCCGGCATTCAATGGCTACGTCGACATGCTCACGCGCACCGGTTCCATTCGCCAGCCCAGCGACTGCTGGTGGGTGCTCAGGCCTTCGTCGCGGTACCCGACCCTTGAGCTGCGCATCTGCGATGCCTGCCCGCGAATCGACGATGTCCTGTGTCTCGTATCGCTGTTTCGCCTGATGGTGGCCCATGCCGTCGCTCAGCCCAAACCGGGGGCCGACTACAGCCTGATGTCCCACTGGATCCTCAAGGAAAACCGCTACCGGGCCAAGCGCCACGGCATCCTCGCGGAGTTCATCGTTGAAGGGCAGGATCAACCCATGCTTATCGGCGAATGGCTGAACCTCGCCGAGCAGACCTTTGCCGACACCGCGACGGCGCTGGGCGTGCAGGACGTTTTCAAGCAAGCCCGCCGGATCATCCAGGAAGGCACCAGCGCCGATCGCCAAGTGGTCCTGTATGAACAGGGCCTGTTGTTGGGCGATACCATCGAGCAGGCCTTGAGTCGAGTGGTCGATCAACTGCTGTCGGAAACCGCGGGCATGCCCGTGGCCGATCCCACCCTTGCGCAAGTTGCAGGTGGCCCATGACCAGCAAAACCCTTGATGATTACAACCGCATGCGCGATTTCGCCGCCACCTCGGAGCCGGCGGCGAAGCGTTCGCGCAAGTCGGCGAAAACCGCCCACGCCCTGCAGTACTGCATCCAGAAACACGACGCCACGCGACTGCATTACGACTTCCGCCTGGAGCTGGACGGCGCGCTCAAGAGCTGGGCGGTGCCCAAGGGACCGTCCCTGGACCCGAAGGTCAAGCGCCTGGCCGTGCACGTCGAAGACCATCCGCTCGATTACGCCACATTCGAGGGCAGTATCCCGGAGGGGCACTACGGCGCTGGCGAGGTGATCGTCTGGGACCGTGGCATGTGGATCCCACAGGGCGATGTGCACGAAGCCTACGAAAAGGGCCGGCTCAAGTTCGAACTGCAAGGGGAAAAACTCGCCGGCCTGTGGAACCTGGTGCGCACTCACATGCCGGGCAAGCAGGAGCAATGGTTCCTGATCAAGCACCAGGACGACGCAGCTCGTCCGGAAAGCGAGTACGACGTGGTCGAGGCCGAACCGGACAGTGTGCTCAGCGACCGCACCATCGTGCCTAAGCGCCGGGGCAAGGCCGCCGCTGCCAAAGCCGTGAAACAGCCGGAAAAAGCCGCCAAACCGAAGCCACCGAAAAAAAGCGCGAAGACCACCCTCAGCGGCGCGGTGGCCGGCCCGATCCCCGAGACCCTCAAGCCGGAACTGGCGACCTTGGTGGAAAGCGCACCCAGTGGTGACTGGCTCTATGAGATCAAGTTTGACGGCTACCGGGTCATGGCGCGCATCGACAACGGCGATGTGCGCTTGATCACGCGCAACGGCCACGACTGGACCCACAAACTGCCGAAACAGGCCGAGGCCTTGGCCGGGCTGGGATTGGAATCGGCCTGGCTCGACGGCGAAATGGTCGTCGCCAATGAGCAAGGCGTGCCGGACTTCCAGGCCCTGCAAAACGCCTTCGACGCCGGCAGCAGCGGCAAGATCGCTTATTACCTGTTCGACTTGCCGTACCTCAATGGCATGGATTTGCGCAAAGTCCCGGTGGAAGAGCGCCGGGCCGCGCTGGCCGCCGTGCTTGAGCCCAACGACAATCCGCTGCTGCGCTTCTCCGATGCCTTCGAGGAAACTCCCGAGGCGCTGCTCAACAGTGCTTGCCAGATGCAGATGGAAGGGTTGATCGGCAAGCGTCAGGGCAGTGCGTATGTGTCGCGCCGCAGCAACGATTGGATCAAGCTCAAGTGCAAGAATCGCCAGGAATTCGTCGTGGTCGGTTTCAGCGACCCCAAGGGCGCCCGCAGCGCGTTTGGCGCGCTGTTGCTGGGCCTGCATGACGTCGACAGCGGTGAGCTGCGCTACGCCGGCAAGGTCGGCACCGGCTTCAACGAAACCACGCTAAAAAGCATCTACCAGCAGTTATTGCCACTGGAAACGAAAAAAGCCGCCGTGGTCAACCCGCCCACCGGCTACGACGCCAAGGGCGTTCACTGGCTCAAGCCCCAGTTGCTGGCCGAAGTGGCGTTTGCCGAAATGACCAAGGAAGGTTCGGTGCGCCACGCGGTGTTCCACGGTTTGCGCAACGACAAGCCGGCGAAGGCAATTACCCAGGAACTGCCGAAACCGGTCGAAAAAGCCGCTAGGAAAAAAGCCGCAGCCAAGGATGAAGCGGAACCGGCACCCGCCAAGGCCAAAGCCAAAGCCAAACCCAAGACCACCCAGGCGCCGGCCTTGGAGGGCAAGGTGCGCATTACCCATCCGGACCGGATCATCGATGCGACCAGCGGCACGACAAAAATGCAGCTGGCCGAGTATTACGCCAGCGTCGCCGACTTCATCCTGCCGGAGCTGGCCGACCGTCCAGTGGCGTTGGTACGGGCGCCGGATGGCATCGCCGGCGAGCTATTCTTCCAGAAAAACCCCGAGCGGCTGGGCATTCCCGGCATCACCAGCCTGGACAAGGACCTGACCGGGCAACCGGTGATGATCATCAATAACGCCGAAGCGCTGATTGGCGCGGTACAGATGAGCACCGTGGAATTGCACACCTGGAACGCAACGTCCATCGACCTGGACAAGCCAGATCGCTTTGTCCTCGACCTCGACCCAGACCCAGCATTGCCGTGGAAAAGCATGGTGGAAGCCACGCAGTTGACCTTGTCGGTGCTCGATGAGCTGGGCCTGAAGGCGTTTCTCAAGACCAGCGGCGGCAAGGGCATCCACGTGGTGGTGCCTCTCACGCGTAAACTTGGCTGGGACGAGGTCAAGGGTTTCAGTCACGCCATCGTCAGTCACATGGCCAAGCTGTTGCCTGATCGCTTCTCGGCGGTGTCAGGGCCGAAAAACCGGGTAGGGCGGATCTTCATCGATTACCTGCGCAACGGCCTCGGCGCTACGACCATCTGCGCTTACGCGGCTCGGACCCGCGAGGGGCTGCCGGTGTCGGTGCCGATTTACCGCGAAGAAATGGCCGAACTCAAGGGCGCCAACTTGTGGAACGTGCACAACGTGCATGAGCGGCTGGCAGAGGTCGGGCATGAGCCGTGGGCGGATCTGAAGAAGACCCGCCAGGGCATCACCGCCGAGATGCGCCGGCGGATCGGCATGAAGAAAACCGCTAAATAGCCCCTATATGTTCGCGGTCGGTTTGCTTTTGTGGCGAGGGAGTGGCCGCCGCGTCTTCGACGCTGCGCTGTCGCGCAGGAAACTGGAGCGCCGTCTACGAGATGTCGGTTTTTTGATCGTTTGATCGTTCCCACGCTCTGCGTGGGAATGCATCCCGTGACGCTCTGCGTCACCCCCCAGAAGCGGAACGCGGAGCGTCCCTGGCGGCATTCACACGCAGGAGCGTGGGAACGATCAGTAGCGGGGCGGTGCGACGTTTCGCTAAATCCCCTCGCCACAAGAGCCGTTCCAGCCACCAAGCACCTTTAGCCTCCTGCGACCCTTTAATAAACCTGCGAACGCCGCAACTGCTCGATCGCGTCGATCAGTTCGTCATAGGACACCGGCTTGCCGATGTGCTGGTCGAAGCCCGATTGCTTGGATTTTTTCAGGTCGTTGGACGCGCCGTACCCGGTCAGGGCAATGGCGGGGATATGTTTGACGTGGGGCAACTGCCGCAACGCCTCCATCAATTCATGGCCGTTCATCACTGGCATGCCCAAGTCCGAAATCACTACGTCGAAACGGGCGTCCCTGGCTGCTTTCAAGGCTTCCTGCGGCTGGTCGAAAGCGAGGACATGGGCGTCTTCCATCTCCAACAGCAACTTCAGGGTATCGAGCACCTCGGGGGAGTCATCCACCAGCAGCACCGTCAAGCCGCTCAGGCGTCCGGATTGCTCCTCGCAGGCTTGCGGCGCGGGGACCATCTCGGCGTTGCTCAACGGCAGGCGAATGGTGAACGTGCAGCCTTTGCCCAGCCCTTCGGATTTGACTTCGACACTGCCGCCATGGGCTTCGGTCAACTGCCGTACCAGGGACAGACCGATACCGAGCCCTTCGCGTTGATGCGTGGCGTGCTGGGTCTCGGCCTGGCCAAACAGGTCGAACACCTCGCTCAGATGCTCCGCCGCGATGCCGACGCCGGAATCCTTCACGTCCAGGCGCGCCATGCGGCCGTCGTGGCTGGCGACGAGTTGCACGCGGCCACCGCTGGGGGTGAATTTCAGTGCGTTGTTCACCAGGTTCCAGATGATCTGCTCCAACCGGGTCGGGTCTGCGTTGATGATCAGCTCGGTGCCGGGCCCTTCGGGTAATTCCAGGGTGACCTTGTTCGGATGGTTATCGTTGATCACCACGGTGTAGATGTCTTGCAGCACGCGGGCAAGGTTGACTGCCTGGCGCTTGAGCTTGAGTTTGCCGGTGCGCACCCGCGCCACGTCCAGCAGGTCGTCGATGATCCGCGCCTGGCTGGTGACCGCGTCGCAAATGGTGTTGACCGCCTTGGCCGCCGCGCTGACCGACTTGGTCACGGGCAGGCGCCGGAGCAATTCGGCGTTGAGCTGGATCAGGTTCAGCGGGTGCTTGAGTTCGTGGGACATCACCGCGAAGAATTCATCTTTCAGGTGGCTGGTGTTCTGGGTTTCCATCAGCCGCTGGGTCTGTTCTTCGTGCATGCGCTTATGGCCGGTGAGGTCACGGGCGATTTTCACGTAGCCCTGCAAGTGGTCGCCTTTGAGCAGCGTGACTTCGCCGCTGCAATAAAAACGGCTGCCGTCCTTGCGTTGGTGCCAGCGCTCATCTTCGCAGCGGCCGTTGACGCGGGCGGTGCTCAGTTCGGTTTCCGGAGCGCCAAGCGCGCGGTCGTCAGGGGTGAAGAGAAAATCGTAATAGGCCCCTTCGGCTTCAGCCTTGGTGTGGCCGAAGATCAACTCGGCCCCGGTGTTCCAACTGGTGATCACACCATGCTCATCCAGCAGGATGATGGCGTAGTCCCGGGTGCTTTCGGCTACCAGGCGCATGCGCTCCTCTCCTATGCGCAGCTCGTCCTCGGCTAACCTGCGCTTGGTGATATCGATGAAGGTCAGCACGGTGCCGTCGATATGGTCCTCGCTGGAGCGGTATGGCAACAGTCGGGCGATGTACCAGCGACTGTCGTTGCTGCTGACCTCGCGCTCGATCATGTTCAGCGACTCGAACACTTGGGTTGCGTCCGCGGCCATGCCCGGGTAGTCCAGGCGATGGGTGATGTCCAGCAGCGAGCGGCCGGTGTCCACCGGCAGCATGCTGAAAATATCCGTGGCCCTCGGCGTAAACCATTTGATGCGCATGCTGCGATCGACGAACACCGTGGCGATGTCCGTGGAGGCGATCAGGTTGGTGAGGTAATCGTTGATCTTGTCGGTTTCTTCGACCTTGGTCTTGAGCTCGTAGTTGACCGTCAGCAGTTCTTCATTGATCGACTGCAGCTCTTCCTTGCTGGTTTCCAGCTCTTCGGTGGCCGAGCGCAGTTCCTCGTTGATGGCCTGCATTTCCTCGTTGGAGGCCTTCAGTTCTTCGCTGGATACCTCAGCCTGCTCGATCGTGTCCTGCAGGTGCACTTTGGTCCGCTGCAGCTCGCGCTCTAGGGTCGCCAACACCTGGTTTTCAGTCTGGCTGGTGATGGCGTCGGCCTGCAGGATGGGATCGGCTTCCTCCTCCTCGAACAGTACCAGTACGAACTCGCCGTCGGACTGGTCGTCGCGATAAGGCTGCACCAGCAAATCCACCAGGTAGCGTCGCCCGTCCCGCTCCAGATTGACCTGGCGGGATTTGACCGGCTGGCCGTTCTGTTGGACCTGGAACAGCGCGGTGCGGATCTCCAGGCGCAGTTGCGGGTTGACCAAGGTCAGCAAGTTACGCGACAGCTCGCCGCCTACATGGCGCAGGAAACGACCGGCGCTTTCGGACATGTGCATGATGTCAGCGTTGGCATCGACAATCATGCTGGGCGGGGCGGCGTGCTCGATGGCGCGCAGGTGGATATCGGAAAATGACACTTTGCGCACCACCGGTGCCAGCGGCGCGGCCGGCGAGGCGCTGCTGCGCACGTAACCGCCACGGGGCATGGTTGGCGTGCGGCGGCTGCTGGCGGTGCCGTACTTGGCGCGGAAAATCCGGTTGCGCTTGTCCACCGGGGCGAACAGTTCGTGGCAGGCATCGGCCGATTCCGACGAGCCAAGAAACAGATAGCCACCCGGTCGCAAGGCGAAGTGGAACATTTGCAGGATTTCGCGCTGCACCTCGCGGTCGAGGTAGATCAGCAAGTTACGGCAGACGATCAGGTCGATCTGGGAGAAGGGCGGGTCAGACAGCAGGCTGTGCTTGGCGAACAGTACGCGCTCGCGGATTTCCTTGCGCACCCGATAAGACGCGCCGTCCTTCATGAAGTACTGGCGCAAGCGCGTCGGCGGCACGTCGGTAATGATCGCTTCCGGGTAGGCGCCGTTACGCCCGACGGCTATGGCGCGTTCATCAATGTCGGTGGCGAAGATCTGCAGTTTGGCCGAGCTGTTCTCGTGTTGCAGCTGATCGCTGACCAACATTGCCAAGGTATAGGCTTCTTCACCGGTGGAGCAGCCGGCCGACCAGACGCGTATTTCCTCGGGCGGCGCACTGGCCGGCTCGAGCGGTTGCAGCAGCAGGGGCAAGACGTCCCGTTCCAAGGCCTCGAACGCATCGCGGTCGCGAAAGAAATTGGTCACGCCAATCAGCAGGTCGCCCAATAGCGCCTTGGTTTCTTCCGGATGGCCCTGCAAATATGCGTAATAGGCGCTCAGGTCCGGCTGGGCGGTAACCTGCATGCGCCGTTCTATGCGGCGCAGCACGGTGGCCCGCTTGTAGTGTTTGAAGTCGTGCCCGGTGCCGGACCGCAGCTGGACCAGGATGTCATGGAGCAACTGTTCGGCGACGGCGGCCTCACGTTCCGACGTAGGAGGCTGGGTATGGATCTCCGGGTCATTGGCGGTCGGCAGGCGGATGGCCTGGGAGTTGCGCCAGATCTCAAGGAGTTTTTGCGGCATCTCCGCAACGGGCAACACCAGGTCGACCATCTGAGTGTCGATGGCCGCTTGCGGCATGCCATCGAATTCCGCGTCTTCCGGGGATTGCGCGAGGGTCACGCCGCCTTGCTCCTTGATCCGCGACAGCCCCACCGCGCCATCCGAGCCGGTACCCGACAGCACCAGGCAGAAGGACCGTTCCTTGTGCACGTCGGCCAGGTCACGAAAGAACAGGTCGATGGCTACGTGTCCGCCCTGGCGTGGTTCGGCCGGGGAAATCTTCAAGTAACCGTCATTCATCAACAGTTGATGGGCCGGGGAGATCACGTAGACGTGATTTTTCTCGATAGGCACCGTCTCGGTGACTTGCAGCACGGTCATCTTGGTCGATTCCTGGATGATTTTATCCGCGACGCTTTGATGATCCGGTGCCAGGTGCAAGACGACGACAAACGCCATGCCATTGTCCTTGGGCATGTGTTCGAAAAATTGCTTGATGGCCTGCAATCCACCCGCGGAGGCACCGATTCCCACTACGGGGAAGTCCAATTCGCTGGGGCTCAGCTCTCGTCGTTGCGGCACGTTGGGAGAGCGTTTGCTAGGAGATGACATATAAGTTTGGCCTTAAAGGGCGGCGGGGCGGTCCGGCGCTGCCGACTCGATTTCATTGATACAAAAACTCGCAGGATAGTCGGGTTGCGCCAAGATTGCGAAAACGGACGCCTGCAACGCCGCCCCTCGGGGCATTGTGCGCCTTCAAGGCGAATCAGCCTACCGGCACGCGAAGGTACTCCGGCTGCAAGTAGTTGAACCACAGCAGGATCATTTCCACCATGATCGTCACCAGCACCAGCAAGCCGACACCCCAGACGCTGGCCGAGTACAAAAGGCCTTGTTCCTTCTTCAGGTTCATGAATTTCGGCAGCCCGACGAACAGCAAGAACGTCGAATAGGCCGACGCCGCCAGCAGCACCGCTACGGCCAGCCATCGGCTGGGATAGAGGCCGCAGATCCCGGCGAGGAAATAGGGTGTAGCGGTGTAGGCCGCGAATCCGATGCACTGGTTGATCGAGGGGCGAGCTTCGAACGTGCGCGACATCCAGCGGATGAACAGCCCCATCAACGTGACGCCAATGACAATGGTCAGGTACAGCAGCGCGCACAACTGCAATGCGCTGGCGCGACTCAGCCTCACCGTTTCGTTCTCGGCCAGGCTCCAACCGGTCCAGGTGGTGCCGATGAACAGGCACACCGCCGGAATCAGTGCGAGCAACAGCAAATGGGCCAGGTAGTGGTGTGGATGAGCCTGTTCCTGCTCGCGAATGTCCACCCAGGCGAATTCGGGATGGGTGAACAGTTTGACGAAAAGTACAGACATGACGACCTCCTGATCAGGGACAGCCTCCGCAATGAGGCTCATACCGTTATGAGGTACGGGATCGGCCGGGGGTTTCATTTATTTGGCCGGGCGGCGCGACGGCGCGATAAAGGGAATGATTCAAAACGGCAGGGGTCAACCCATCAGCATCCATGAAGGACTGTATGCCATGACTGTTGCCCAATCCCTGGTTGATTACATGCGCGAGCATGACTTGCGCCTGACCACCGCTGAATCCTGCACTGCCGGGCTGATCGTCACGCTCCTGGCCGAAGTGCCGGGCAGCGGTTCGCTGATCGAAAGCGGCTATGTGGTGTATTCCCCGGAAGCCAAGCAGCGCTTGCTCGGCGTTAAGCCGCGCACCATCGACACCTTCAATCTCACCAGTCGCGAAGTCGCCGAGGAGATGGCTCTTGGTGCGCTGTACGACGCCAACGCCAACGTCGCCGTCGCTACCACTGGCCTGCTCGGGCCGGACGATAAGGACGGCATACCTGCCGGCACGATCTGCTTTGCCTGGGCGTTCCAAGTGAACGGCCAGCGCGCGCTGTTCAGCCGCCAGGAACGCTTCTTTGGCGACCGTCACCAGGTGCAACTGCAGGCCAGCGAGTACGTCTTGCAGCAGTTGCCCCGGTATCACCAACGTGCCGTGGCGGGTGAACGCCGCTAGGAGAGTGCGCCCATGACCGATCAATGGGAGCAAGACGACCACCGTAGCCGCGAATTTCCGGTGCGCGAAGACATGGTGTACCAACATAAGGTCTGGCGGTTCGAGCGGGTGGGCTGGTACGTATTGGTGCTGTTGGTCATCCTGACCCTGCTCGGGCTGTTTTCCCGCGGGCCGTTGAGCAGCCGCGAACTGCAAAGCGCTGACGGCAACATTAGCGTCGAATACGAGGCGTTCCATCGCAACGGCTCGACCAATCCGATGGTCCTGCGTCTCAAAGGCGCGCCCAACGCGGTGCTGGAAGTCGAGCTCGGGGGCGATTGGCTGGAGGCGTTCGATGTCCAGAGCGTGCAACCGCAGCCCATACGCTCAGCTGCCGCCGGGCAGGGTGTAAAGCTCTGGATCCAGGCGGATAGCCAGGGGCAGGCCAACCTGCGCCTGTCATTGCTCAGCGAAGGCGTCGGGACTTATCACAGCCGCATCGTTATTCCTGGCGGGGCGACAGTGAGCTTCAATCAATTCATCTTCCCTTAGGTGACGTATGGATTCGGTACTGCGAGCCGCCGTTATGTATGCGGTATTGATGGTGTTGTTCAAGATCGCCGGCCGACGTTCGCTGGCGGAGATCACCACCTTCGATTTCGTCCTGTTGATGATCATTGGCGAGGCTACCCAGCAGGCGTTGCTGGGGGACGATTTCTCGCTGACCAACGCGTTCATGGTCATCGTCACACTGATCGCCATCGATGTCGGATTTTCGTTGCTCAAGCTGCGTTCCAATTGGGTGTCGCGGCTGATCGACGGCGGGCCGACGATCATCGTCGAGGACGGCCGCATCCTTCAGGGGCGCATGCGCCACGCCCGGCTGGTGGAAGCGGACATCATGGAGGCGGCACGCTCGAGCCAGGGCATCGAGACCCTGGAGCAGATCAAGTTTGCGATTATCGAGCGCAACGGCAAGATTTCGGTGATTGCCAAGGAGTGAGCTGACACCGTTACTGTGGCTAAGGAACTTTTGTGGCGAGGGGATAAATCCCCTCGCCACAAAAAGTCCCCTCGCCACATACATTTAGAGGATCGGCTTGCCGCCCGTCACCGCGTACCGCGAGCCGGAGATGTAGCTGGACTCATCCGACGCCAGCAGCACGAAAATCGGCGCCACTTCCACCGGCTGGCCAGGACGGCCCAGCGGTGTCTGGGAACCGAAATTCTGCACCTCTTCTTCGGGCATGGTGGCGACAATCAGCGGCGTCCAGATCGGTCCTGGCGCGACGCTGTTGACCCTGATGCCCTTGGACCCGAGCATTTGCGCCAGGCCACCGGTGAAGTTGGCGATGGCGCCCTTGGTGGTGGCGTAGGCCAGCAGCGTCGGCTTGGGCATGTCGGAGTTGACCGAGGTGGTATTGATGATCGAACCCCCGGCCTTCATGTGTGGCACGGCGGCCTGGCAGATCCTGAACATCGCCGTGATGTTGATATCGAACGTGCGCACCCATTCTTCGTCCGGGATCTCTTCCAGGGTCTCATGGGTCATCTGGAACGCGGCATTGTTGACGAGGACGTCGATGCGCCCGAAGCGCGCCACGGTCTCATCGACGACCTTGCGGCATTGCCCCTTGTCCGCCAGGTCACCGGGTAGCAACAGGCATTGGCGACCGGCCTCTTCGACCCAGCGTGCGGTCTCCTTGGCGTCCTCATGTTCATTCAAGTAGGAAATCGCTACGTCCGCGCCTTCTCGGGCGAAGGCAATCGCCACGGCGCGCCCGATGCCGCTGTCGGCGCCGGTGATCAGGGCGATCTTGTTCGCCAGGCGCCCGGAACCTTTGTAACTCTGTTCGCCGCAGTCCGGGTAAGGGTCCATCTTCTGTTGGCTGCCGGGCACGGGTTGGCTTTGTTTCGGGAAAGGTGGGGTTGGGTAGTTGGCCATTGTCGTTCTCCATCCAAGTGGTTGCGATGGAGGGTGGACTGCGGTTTTTTGGCCAGAGTTCGGTCGGATTTCCCCAACAATCGATGAGCGTGGCAGAGGCGTTTCGTCGACTGCCCAGGGGCTATCGGTGAACGCAGGCGACGCCGTATTCTCCAAACGGGATACGGCTTGAAAAGGAGAAGGGCATGTTCAGTCACATACAAATCGGTGCACGTGACCTGACTAGAATGGTCGCGTTTTATGATGCCGTCCTCGGTTGCCTGGGATTGGAGCGCATGCCCAGCGAAGACGATTCGGGCCCGCCCGGGGAAGGCTGGCATCAGCCCGGCAAACATTGGCCGCAGGTGTTCGTCCAGGTGCCCATCAACGGCCTGCCGGCCACGTGGGGCAACGGCATGCAAGTCAGCTTCGCCGCCGACTCGCAGCAGGCCGTACGCGACGCCTGGGAGACGGCGATCGACATGGGCGGCTTCGACGAAGGCGCCCCGGGCCCGAGGCCGCAATATTCAAAGGATTACTACGGCGCCTATTGCCGGGATCCGGAGGGAAACAAGCTGTGCTTCGTGCATACGCCGGATATGCATGACTGACCCCGGTCTGAAGTGATCCGCTCCTGTGGCGAGGGGATTTATCCCCGCTCGGTTGCGCAGCGACCGTAAGGAAAACGGGGCCGCTGCGCGACCCAGCGGGGATAAATCCCCTCGCCACAAAAGGGCTCATTGTCGGCCTGATCAGCTCCTGGCCTTGAGGCTGCGTTCCATCCGCGCGATTCCTTCTTCCAGCAACGCCCGCGGGCAACCGAAGTTCAGGCGCACGAATTGTCCTGCGTCGTCAGCAAAATCCAGCCCGGCGCTCAGTCCGACCTTGGCATCCTTCAGGAAAAACCCTTGCGGATCGTCCAGCCCCAGCGCCGAGCAGTCCAGCCACGCCAGGTAAGTACCCTGGGGCACGGTCATGGTGATGCCGGGAAGGCGAGTCTTGACCGCCTCGACCAGATAATCGCGGTTGGCCTGCAAGTAGCCTTTCAACGCGTCGAGCCACGGGCCCGCTTCGCTGTAGGCGGCACGGGTCGCTTCGAGGCCCAGGGCGTTGACGCTGTCGACCATGCCGGCCCTGGCGCCGTTGACGCGCTCGCGCAGCTTGGCATTCTGGATGATCGCGAACGAAGTCTTCAGCCCTGCGATGTTGTAGGCCTTGCTGGCCGACATCAGCGTGATGGTCCGGTCGGCAATCTCCGGGCTGAGGGACGCGGTGGGGATGTGCACGCGGCCATCGAAGCACAGCTCGGCATGGATTTCATCGGAGATGATCCAGGCGTCCTGCTCCAGGCAGATGTCCGCCACGGCCTTGAGTTCTTCGCGCCCAAACACCTTGCCCAGCGGGTTGTGCGGGTTGCTCAGCAACAGCGCGCCGCCGCCGCGCAAGGCGTCGCGCAGTTCGGCCAGGGGGGTATGGAACTCGCCATCGACCGGAGTGAACGCCAGCTCCACCTTGTTCAGGTGCCAATGGCCCGGCGCCTGCCGTAGAGGAGGGTAGTTCGGGACCTGCACCACGACGTTTTGCTGCGGCTCGACCAAGGCATGCAACGCCATGTTGAACCCCGGCTCGACCCCCGGCAGGAACAGGATCTGCTGCGCCTCGACGCGCCAGGCGTATTTGCTCCACAGATCCGCCACGATGGCGGCGCGCAGGTTGTCCTGGGCCACGCTGTAGCCGAGCATCGGGTGCTCCAGGCGCTTGCGCAGCGCATCGATGACCACTGGCGGTGCGGCGAAATCCATATCGGCCACCCACATCGGCAATACCTCGGCTGGATAGCGGCTCCATTTGGTGCTGCCGGTGCCGTGGCGTTCGAACACCAGGTCGAAATCGAAAGTCATCGTGGTTCCATCAGTCAGGGAGTCGGAATCGCGCCATCATAAAGCAAAGAAGCTGAACAAAAAGGTTGGTAGCTAATTGCCATTAATTGGTCGCAATGCGCTACAGTTTCGTCCCGAGACGTCGATACGCCGACGACGGACACCCGTTCATGACAAGGACAGCCCCGATGACATCGCCCCTGCGCTTTAACGATCACTACCGCAAAGCCGATCGCATCATGCTCGGGCTGCTCTGGCTCACGCTCTTGTATTCGCTGGGCCTGGCATTTCTTCATTCGACCTTCACCCAGGCATTGCTGATCGGTGCACCGACGTGCCTGCTGGCCACGCTGCTCTACCGCGGCCTTGGCGGCACCCGTGCCATGCGCTGCATCATCGCCATGGCGCTGATGGTCATGGCGGCGCTGCACATCAACCAGACTCGCGGCGTGATCGAGTTCCACTTCGGCATCTTCGTGCTGCTGGCGGTGTTGACGTTCTATCGCGATTGGCTGCCGATCGTCGTGGCCGCCGCCACCATTGCCGTTCACCACGTCGGTTTTCATTGGCTCCAGCATCTGGGATACCCGGTATTTGTGATGGATGCCCACGGTGGATGGACGATGATTTTCGTCCATGCCTTTTATGTCGTTGTCGAAAGCGTGATTCTGATCTACCTGGCGAACCAGAGCCTGGCCGATGCAACGGACAACCAGGACGTGCTCGACAAGGTGCTGGCCGCCGCTGCGCAGTTGAGCCGTGACCCCGGTACACAACGCAGCCAGGGCGTGAAAGTCTCGTCCGGCGAGCGTTTCGACCATTTCCTCGCGCAAGTGACCCGCCTGGTGGACGGCGTGGTACGCGACACCCGCCAGCTGTCGGACCTCGGCCAGGATTTGTCCCAGGTCGGCCAGACCCTGGAAAACGGTGCCCGGCACCAGTTGGACGAAGTGGCGCAGATGAGCGGCGCGATCGGCCAGTTGATGCAGGCCATGGAAAATATTACCGGCCATGTCGGCCAGACGCTGCAACGCGCCGGACAGGCCAACGAGCAAGTCAACCGGGGGCGCACCACCGTTGACCAGACCCGGGAAGATATTCTCGAATTGGCGGGGCGCATCAACCTGACCAATGAAACCGTGCAACTGCTCGCCGAGCAGGCGCAGCAGATCGGCCAGGTGCTGGACGTGATCAACAGCATCGCCGAGCAAACCAACCTGCTGGCCCTCAACGCCGCCATCGAGGCGGCCCGCGCCGGTGAGCAGGGGCGCGGGTTCGCCGTGGTGGCCGACGAGGTCCGGACGCTGTCACAACGGACCTCGACATCCACCACGGAAATCCAGCAGATCATCGCCAAGCTGCAACAGGGCAGCCGCCAGGCCGCCATCGCCATGCAAGACAGCCGCGAAGGGGTCGAGCGTTGCGTGTCCGCCAGCCAGCAGGCCTCGCAGCTGCTGCATGCCGTCGTGGAGGACATCGCGGTGATCAACCATTTCAACGATCTGATCGCCAGCACGACCCAGCAACAGTCCGCGGCGTCAATGGGCATCAATGAGCGGCTGCAAACCGTGCAGGCCGTGGCCGAGCGCAACGCCGACAACATCGCCGTGCTGACCCGCAGCAGCCAATGCCTGCCGCCTTTGGCGGAGCGGCTGGCGGCGCTGGGGCAGGCGTTTCATGGGACAGACCGGCAGCTTGGGCGAAAATAGCGTCGATACGAACTGATGATCGTTCCCACCCTCTGCGTGGGAATGCATCCCGTGACGCTCCGCGTCACCCCCCAGAAGCGGAACGCGGAGCGTCCCTGGCGGCGTTCCCACGCAGGAGCGTGGGAACGATCGACGATCGACGGGTTGTCACTTGCTTGCGACTACGCCAGGTTGAACGGCAACTGCCGCAGCGGTTTCCCGGTCAGGCTCGCAATGGCGTTGGCAAATGCCGGGGCCAAGGCGGGCAGGCCGGGCTCGCCCATTCCGGTCGGCGGCTCTGCGCTGGGGACGATGTGGACGGCGATCTGCGGCATGTCGGTAATGCGCGGCACGCTGAAGTCGGCGAAATTGCTCTGTTGCACGACGCCATCCTTGAGCGTGATCGCGCCACCGGGCAAGCACATCGACAGGCCCATCAGGGCTGCGCCTTGTACCTGGGCCTCGACACTGCGCGGGTTGACCACCAGATTACAGTGCACGCCCGCCGTCACGTTGTGCAGCACGGGACGACCATCCTGCACCGAGGCTTGCACCACATAGGCCACCACCGAACTGAACGACTCGTGCACCGCCACGCCCCAGGCCTGGCCGGCCGGCAGCTGGCGTTTGCCGTACTCGCTCTTGTCCACCGCCAGTTGCAGCGCGGCGCGATGGCGGGGATTCTGGTCGCCGAACAGCTTCATCCGGTATGCCACCGGGTCCTGTTTCGTCGTACGGGCGATTTCGTCGATCAGCGTCTCCATCACGAACGCGGTATGAGTAGAACCCACGCTGCGCCACCACAGCACAGGCACGTTGAGCTTGGGGTGATGCACGGTCAGTCGCATTGGCAAGGGATAGGGATCACGCATGCCTTCCGTCGCGGTGGGGTCGATGCCGTTCTTTATCTGCCCCGCGAACGGGGTGCCGACGAGGATGGACTGCCCGACCAGGGCGTGATCCCACGCCAACACCTTGCCGCTGTCATCAAAGCCGATGTGCGCGCGGTGCAGATTCAGCGGACGGTAGTAGCCGCCCTTGATATCGTCCTCGCGGCTCCACAGGGTGCGGATTGGCGCATCAAGCCCCGCAGCGCGCGCGGCCTTGGCCACTTCACAAGCCTGCACTGCAAAATCATTGGTCGGCACGCCACGACGACCGAAACCGCCGCCCGCCGTCTGTACATTTACCTGGACTTGCTCGGGCTTGAGGTTCAGCACCTTCGCCGCTGCCGCGGCGTCGCCGCCTGGGAACTGGGTGCCGACCCACAACTGGGCGCGGCCTTCGGATAGCTGAACAGTGCAGTTCAACGGCTCCATTGGGGCGTGGGCCAGGTAGGGGAACACAAACTCAGCCTCCAACCGATGCGGGGCCGAGGCGAGGGGTGTCATGTCGGCATCGAAATGGAGCGCGCCGGGTTGGCCGGCCAGCTCACGGTACTGGGCCAGTTGTTTTTCCGTGTCGACCTTTTCGACTTTAGCCACGTCCCATTCGACCTTCAGCGCATCACGCGCAAGTTTTGCCTGCCAGTAACCGTCGGCGACCACGGCAACGCCTTCGGCACCGCCGTCCAGCGGCACGCGCAGCACGGCTTTCACGCCTTTGGTTGCGCGCGCCGCGCTGTCGTCCAGAGACGCGATCCTGGCACCGAACACCGGCGGGCGAGCGACCACGGCGGTCAGTTGTCCCGGCAGACGCATGTCGATGCCGAAATCCTGCTGGCCGCTGCTCTTGACCTTGGCATCGAGGCGGGTGGTGGCCTGGCCGATGATGCGGAAATCCTTGGGATCCTTGAGCGTGACTTTCTCCGGCACGGGCATCGCCATGGCGGCTTCGGCCAGCTCGCCGTAAGTCGCCTTGCGGCCACCCGGGCCCAGCACTGTGCCGTTTTGCGTGGTCAGGCTCGCGGCGTCGACGTTCCAGCGCGCGGCTGCGGCGGCGAGCAACATGGCGCGGGCGCGGGCGCCCAGTTCGCGGTACTGGGTGTAGCTGTTCTTGATCGAATTGGAGCCGCCGGTGAGATGGATGCCAAACGCCGGGTCCATGTAGGCCGCATCGTTGCTGCCGTTGCGCGTGCGCACCAGGGTCCAGTCGGCGTCGAGTTCTTCGGCGAGGATCATTGGCAAGCCAGTCTGCACACCCTGGCCGAACTCCAGGCGATTGATCGTCACGGTGACTTCGCCGTTGGGCGCGATCTGTACGAAGGCCAAAGGTTGCTGAGTGGGCTTGAGCGGTCCTTCGCTAGCGCCATTGGCCTGTTGCGCCAAGGCGAGGTGCGGGAACGCGCCCAAGGCCAGGCCGCCGATGCCGACGATCTTGAGAAAGCTGCGCCGGGGCAGGGTGGCTGGGCCTTCAGTCCCGTCGCGATCCAGCAGGTGTTGCAGCGCGCGCGGCAGCTCATTTGGAAAAATCTCGTTCAGCATGGGCTAGCTCCTGTCAGGCGAGGGCTTTGGCGGCATCGGCCACTGCGGCGCGGATGCGGGCGTAAGTGCCGCAGCGGCAGATATTGCCGGCCATGGCCGAATCGATCTCGGCCGGCGTAGGTTGCTTGCCCTTGGGCTGGGCCTTGAGGAACGCCGTGGCGCTCATGATCTGGCCGCTCTGGCAGTAACCGCATTGCGCCACGTCGTGCTTGACCCAGGCCTCATGCACGGCGCTGCCCACCGGGTCGCTGCCATCGGTCGCCGCTTCAATGGTGGTGATCTTCTTGCCAACCGCCGCGGCGATCGGCGTCACGCAGGACCGGATGGCCTGGCCATCCAAGTGAACGGTACAGGCGCCACACAAGGCCGCACCGCAGCCGAATTTGGTACCGGTCATGCCCAGCGTGTCGCGCAAGGCCCAAAGAATCGGGGTACCGGGGTCTACGTCTACCGTGTGCTCACGGCCATTGATATTGAGGGCGCTCATTGTCGGACCAGCTCCAGAAGGTTTGGCACCGATTAATATAGAAAGCATCGGCTGGGATAGCTTGCACGATCCGGTCCGATGATTGCCCAATCTTGCAAAAATACCCTGTAGGTTTGGTTGGCAGTGAGCAAGCCTGAGCGCATGCGCTCAGGCGGGTTGCTCAGGGGCGGGCCGGGACAGACAAAACAACAACCCCGGCTCGGCCCTGCGCGCGACGAGCGTCCATCCGTGGGCCTGGGCGATCTCCTGGCAGATCGTCAGGCCCAGTCCCGCGCCGTGGTCGCGTCGATGAGCGCCGCGCCAGAAACGGGTGAATATCTGAGCGAGTTGGCCTTGTTCAACCCCGGGGCCCCAATCGCGCAGGGTCAACGTATCTGCGCTCAGCTCAACGCGTATCTCGGTTTCGGCAGGGGCGTGCTGGATGGCGTTTTCCAGAAGGTTTTTCAGCAGGGTGAAGAGGGCGCTGCGGTCGGCCTGCCAAGGCGCTTGCGCATCTACATGGCCCGCCAGGACGACGCGCACATTGGCCGCATCGGCCATGCGTTGCAGATAACTGGCGGCTTCCTGGGCGACCTCCATGACATCCACGGCGGCGAGGCTGTAGTTGTGCGCTTCGCTCGTCTCGGCCAGCAGCAACAGTTGCTGGACCTGGCGGGTCATGTGCCGGGCATCGTCGAGCAGCGAGTCGCGGCCCTTGCTGGGTTCCATCAATTCGATCTGGGCGCGGATCAACGCCAGGGGCGTCTTGAGCTCGTGCGCCGCGGTCGCCAGGAATTCCTGCTGGACGCGGTAGCCATGCGCCAGGCGCTCAAGCGCACTGTTGAAACTGGTCACCAGCGGCGCCACCTCGGACGGCACGGCCTTGACCTCCAGCCGCGAGTGCAAGGAGCGCGGGGAAATGGCCGCCGCTGATTCCGAGACCTCCCGCAAGGGCTTGAGCGCATAGCCCAAGGTAAAGTAGGCGCAGGCGCCGAAGACGAAAAGCAGCACTAGGCTGAACAGGACGATTCCGGCGCCCATGAACGGCCAGGCGAACCCCTCATGCAGCAGTTCCATGAGCCGTTCGCTGGCGGCGAATTGCAGATACCAGACCTTGCCGTCATGTTCCAGCGGGGCGGTGGCGGCGTACATCAGGATGCCTTCTCGCTCGAATTTGAAGCGCGACTGCTTCGTCGGATGCTCCGTTGCAACGGACGACCAGAACGCCGCGTCAGTGGACGTCTGGACGACGTTTGCCTCCGAATCCAGCACGCGGTAGCCGATTTCTGCCCCCAGGCTCTTGAAGGTCCAGATCCGGTCACCCTCGCTGTTGTCGAACCCGGTGGGCCGGCCGGTAGCGTCGAACAGCAGCTTGCCGGACAGTTCATGGGTGCGCTCGGCGACGTCCGTACTCAGCAGGATGTCGCTCCTGGAAGTGACCAGTGCGAACACGCCGAGTGCAATCAGCAAAATGCTCAATCCCACGCCCGCGACGTAGGCAAGCAGCACCTTGAAGCTGATGCTATTGCGCCAAGTCGTCCTGACGAAGGGCATAACCCAGGCCTCTCAAATTGACTATCCGTTGATGGGAGCCGATCGCCAGCAGCTTTCGGCGGATACGATGCAGGGCCACGTCCAGGGCGTTCGGCGTCACGGCTTCGCTCAGGCCCCACGCAGCCGCCTCTATGGCGCTGCGGCGGACGATTTCACCGGGTTTGCGCAGCAGCAACAGCATGATCTGCATTTCCGCAGGAGCCAGCGGCACGCTGCCTTCGGTGCTGCACATGATGCCCGTGTCGGGTTGCACGCTGAGGTCGCCGTGGGCAGGCGCCAATGGCCGGTGTTCCGCCGGGCGACGCAGCAATGCCCGTACGCGGGCAACCATTTCGTCCATGGCGAACGGCTTGGGCAAATAATCATCCGCCCCGGCGTCGAGGCCTTCGACCCGATCATGCAGCGCGTCCCGCGCTGTCAGGACCAGGCACGGCAGGCCCAGCCCGGCAGTGCGCAAACGCTGCAGCAGGACCAGCCCATCGCCGTCCGGCAAGCCCCGATCGAGGATCAGCGCCTGGTAAGGCACCTGCTGGATGGCCGCCCAGGCGGCATCGATGCGGCTGATGACGTCGACGGCGATCCCGGCGCTCGACAAGCCTTTGCTCACCAGGTGCGCCAGGCGTTCATGGTCCTCGACCAGCAGAATGCGGCTCATCAGAAACGGTACAGGTAGCCGAACAGCACGCTGTTCTCGGTTGATCGATCCACCAGCGGGCTGTCCTTGATTTCATCGGACAGGCGCGTCGCCTTGAGGTCCAGGAATACGGAGTGATGATCATCGAACATATAATTTCCACGAACGCCGAATTCGGTATTGATACCGGACTTCGCATCATAGGCCGCCCGGTCGGCGCGAGCTTCACTTTCGCGAACGCCGAAGTAGTAGTCGACGTATTTATCGTCCTGCCATAGGGCCGCCAGGCGTGGCGTCAGCATGATGTGCTCGCCAAATGTCCACGACCTCTCCAGTCCCAGGGCAAAGCGCTGGCCCTTGCTGTTGCCTGAAACGTCGGCCAGCCACTCGGCGCTGACATCGGCCACCTCGTTGCGCCATTTCACCTTGGCGCCTGCCCAGAAACCACCGTCGCGATCGCTCATGCCATCGAGAATCCGCGCGTCATCGTCGTCGTAGCCGCTGAAGTCGTACTCGCCGACGATGCTGAATTCGAGCTGTTGGGTCTCGCTGAGGTCCAGGCCCGGCAACTTGATCTCGGCGGTAGGGCCGAATACCCGCACATATTCATTCTCAAAGTAGATCAGCGGCAGGACTTCACTGTCCCGGTCGATGCCCTTGTACGGCTGCTGGCTGCTGACCGCACCCACGCCAAGCCCCCATTGGGAACCTTCCGGCTCGTCGGCGCTGGCCGCCATTGACGCGCACAAGCCCAGCACAAACACAGAGGTGGCCGTAGTCAGCCGTGTCGCAATTGAATTTTTCGAGGTGGGCAAGGGCATGGAACGCATGACGGTCTCCAGATCAATAGGATGAAAGCGTCCCTATCGTTGAAAACTTCTTCTTACTGGACACTTACCGTTGGGTCTGGATAACAACCTTTTCGCTGGTAAGAGTTCCGAAAGGTTCCCTGTCGGATAGTGGCCGCCTCAAGCAATCACGCGGCCTCTTGCGCAGGAATACGATCCCCATGAAAAAAAAGACACGGCATGTCGTTCTGTTTGTCGTGACCTTGGCCTGCGCCATCGTCGTCGTGATGATGACCGTTTCGCCTGGCGCGGGCCCCGATAGCGCCGAAGTTCCGGCCAGGCCTGCGCTCACGGTGGCCGTCACCCAACTCCAATCGGCCATGCAGCCGACCCGCGTCCTGGCGTATGGCAACGTCATGGCGTGGCAGGAAGCGAGCGTCGGCACCGAAGCCGATGGCTTGCGGTTGGCCGAGGTCAAGGTGAACGTCGGCGATGAGGTCCGGCGCGGCCAGGTGCTCGCCACATTTGCTCCGGAAACGCTCGCCGCCGAACTCGCGCAGCGTCGCGCCGCCACCGCCGAAGCGCAGGCGACGCTCGCCGAAGCACGGGGCAATGCCCAGCGCGCCCGGGAGCTGCAATCGAGCGGGGCGTTATCCAAGCAACAGGTTCATCTGCACGTGACGGCCGAACACACGGCGCGGGCGAGGCTGGACGCGGCCAGGGCGCTGGAGCGGCTGCAACATCTGCGCCTGGCCCAGACTCAGGTCATGGCGCCCGACGACGGGGTGATTTCCGCGCGCAATGCCACGGTGGGTGCGGTGCTGCCCGCCGGCCAGGAACTGTTCCGGCTGATTCGCGACGGTCGGCTCGAATGGCGCGCTGAAGTCGCCGCAGCGGACCTGGGTAAATTCACTCCCGGCCAGTTGGTGCGGGTGATCGCGGCCAATGGTGAGGCTATCGAGGGCAGGGTGCGCAGGGTCGCGCCGACGGTGGACATGCAGGTACGCAATGGTTTGGTTTACGTCGACCTCCCGGCGGGCACCGCGGCGCGTGCCGGGATGTTCGCGCGCGGCGAGTTCGAGGTCGGCACCGAGCGGATGATGACGCTGCCCCAGAGCGCGGTGCTGCAGCATGACGGTTTCAGTTACGTCCTTCAGATCGGACCCGAGTTCAAGGTGAGCCGGGTCAAAGTGACGGTGGGACGCCGCGTCGGCGATCGCGTCGAGATCATCGGCGGTATTGACGGCACGGCGGCCGTGGTCGAGGCCGGTGCCGGCTTTCTGGCCGAGGGAGACCTCGTGCGGGTGGTCCAGTCGCGCAGCCATCCGAGCAGCAACCCAGCCAGCCATTCGGCATACAGCCTGACACGCGGGAGCGCGAAATGAGCCTTAATCTATCGTCCTGGTCGATCCGCAATCCGACGCCTTCCGTCCTGTTGTTCCTCTTGCTGACCCTCGCTGGCTTGATGGGTTTCTGGAAGATGAAGGTCCAGAACTTCCCCGATGTCGACCTGCCCATGGTCACCGTTTCGGTGGAGCTGCCCGGCGCTTCACCCGAACAACTGGAAAACGATGTGGCGCGCAAGATCGAGGATTCGCTGGCGACGGTGCAGGGCGTCAAGCATATCCAGAGCATCTTGACCGACGGCAACGCCGATATCACGGTCGAGTTCCGCCTCGAGAAGCCCACGCAGGAAGCGCTGGATGATGTGCGCGACGCCGTCTCCCGGGTACGGGCGGACCTGCCCGCCGACCTGCGCGACCCAGTGATCCAGAAGAACGAGCTCGCCGGCTCGCCGATCCTGACCTACACGGTGGCGGCCACGCGCATGGACGACGAAGCGCTGTCCTGGTTCGTCGACAACACCCTCAGCAAGACCTTGCTGGCGGTGCCTGGCGTGGGGGCGGTCAATCGTGTCGGCGGGGTGACCCGGGAAATTCGCATCGACCTCGACCCGGCGCGCCTGCTGGCGCTGAACACCACGGCGTTGGACATTTCGCGGCAACTGCGCCAGATCCAACAGGAAGCCTCGGGCGGTCGTGTCGACCTGGGCGGGACCGAGCAAACGGTACGCACCCTTGCCACGGTGCAGTCGGCCGAGGAAATCGCCTTGCTTGATGTGACCTTGAGCGACGGCCGGCGCATTCGGCTCGACCAGGTTGCCACGGTGTCCGACACCGTCGGCGAGCGCCGTTCGGCGGCATTCCTGGACGGCGAGCCGGTGGTCGGCTTCGAAATCCTCCGGGCAAAAGGCGCCGGAGAAATAGAGGTCGACGAAGGGGTGCGCGCGGCCCTCGACACACTCAAGGCGCGGCACCCTGAAATCACCATCGCCCAAGCCTTCAACCTGGTCGATCCGGTGATCGAGAATTACCAGGGCTCCATGCACCTGCTTTACGAAGGGGCGGCGCTGGCGGTGCTGGTGGTGTTCCTGTTCCTGCCGGATTGGCGAGCGACCTTCGTCACGGCAGTCGCGTTGCCATTGTCGGCGATACCGACTTTTGCGGTGATGCATTGGATGGGCTTCACCCTCAACATCGTCACGCTGCTGTCGCTGTCGCTGGTGATTGGCGTGCTGGTGGACGACGCCATCGTCGAGGTCGAGAACATCGGGCGACATTTGCAGATGGGCAAGAAACCCTATCAGGCGGCCATGGACGCCGCCGATGAGATCGGGCTGGCGGTGGTCGCCACGGCGTTTACGCTGATCGCCGTGTTTCTGCCCACCGCATTCATGAGCGGCACGGTCGGCAGGTTTTTCGTCCAGTTCGGCTGGACGGCGGCGACAGCGGTGTTTTTCTCCCTCGTCGTTGCCCGCCTGCTGACGCCGATGATGGCCGCCTACCTGCTGCGGGCGCCGCAGAAGCCTGAGCGCAGGCCGGCCTGGTGGCTGGCCCCGTATTTGTCCTGGGCAGGCTGGTGCCTGCGCCATCGTGCCGTGACCAGCCTCGGCGCCGTGGTTTTTTTCGCTGCGGGGCTGATGCTCGCGACGGTGTTGCCGGGCACCTTCATTCCGCCGGAGGACGACTGGCAGACCCAAGTGACCCTCACACTTGCGCCCGGCAGCAAGCTGGGTGACACACTGGTGCTGGCCGAACAGGCGCGGGAGCTTGTCGGACAGAACCCACACGTCAAGAAGGTCTACACCGCCGTGGGCGATGGCCGCGCCGGCGCTGATCCGATGGCGCCGGCCGGCAGCGGACTCGCCAATGTCCGCACGGCGGTGCTGACGCTGAACCTGACTCACCGCGACGACCGTCCGGGCCTGACCAAACAGCAGATCGAAAACCAGCTGCGCGAAACACTCACGGTTTTGCCTGGCGTGCGCGTCAAAGTCGGCATGGGTGAATCGGAAAACTATGTACTGGTGCTGGCTGGCGAGGACGGCGCCTTGCTCACCCGGCATGCGCAGAAGGTCGAACGTGAACTGCGCGGGGTGCCGGGCGTCGGCGGCGTTATTTCGACCGCCAGCCTGATGCGCCCCGAGCTGGTGGTCCGGCCCGATTTCGCCAGGGCCGCCGACCTGGGCGTCACCTCGAACGCAATCGCCGATACGCTGCGCGTTGCAACCTTGGGCGACTACGACCAGGAACTGGCCAAGCTCAATTTCAGCGAGCGGCAGGTACCCGTTGTCGTGCGGCTGACCGATGCCGCTCGCCAGGACTTCGAGACGCTGAAGCGGCTGCCGGTACCCGGTGCCCGTGGTCCGGTCGCGCTGGAGAATGTCGCAACGCTGGAAATCGCCAGTGGCCCCGCGCAAATCGAACGATTCGACCGCATGCGCAACGTCAACATCGAGATCGAGACGAATGGCCAGGCGCTGGGCGACATCGAGCAAGCCGTGCTTGCCCTGCCGAGCTTGCGCGAGCTGCCGCCAGGTTTGGTGCAGACGTCCGTCGGCGATGCAGAAGCGATGGGCGAGCTAGCCTCGGGGTTTGGCGTAGCGATGCTGACCGGGGTGCTGTGCATCTACATGGTGCTGGTCCTGCTGCTGAAAGATTTCATGCAGCCGGTGACCATCCTCGTCGCCCTGGTGCTCTCGGTGCCCGGCGCGTTCCTGGCGCTGTTCATCACCGGCTCGACCTTATCGATGCCCTCGATGATCGGCTTGATCATGCTGATGGGCATTGCGACGAAGAACTCGATCCTGCTGATCGACTACATCATCCTGGCCCGTCGGGACCACGGCCTGGGTCGCCACGAAGCGATCCTGGATGCCTGCGCCAAGCGCGCACGACCGATCATCATGACGACAATCGCGATGGGCGCAGGCATGATGCCCATCGCACTGGGCTGGGGAACCGACCCGAGCTTTCGCGCGCCGATGGCGATCGTGGTGATCGGCGGGCTGGTCACCTCGACCGTGCTGAGCCTGTTGGTCATTCCCGTAGTGTTTTCCTACGTGGACGATGGCGCGCAGTGGTTGTACAAGCGCATCCATGGCGTGCTCTCGCAAGGGGAGCTACCTGACGAGGCGAACGGTTTGGGCAGCGAAGCGGGGAGTAAGCGTTGAAGGTTCCAGCAAAGACCAGCACTGTTTTTCCGTCGTGGCGTCCGCTCATGCTGGGCGTCGCCGCTACCGTGGCGTGCCTGGCGCTGATCGCCGGGTGTGCTCGGCAACCCAGCGCGGCCGACGCCCGGACGGAGCCTGCGACCTTTGATGATTACACACAGGCATCACGGGCATGGATCGAGGAACGGCGGGTGTTCCAGACTGCCAACCGCAGCGATGAACTGGCCTGGAACGCGCCTTACGAAGTGCGCCCCGACGGGCCGTCCAGCAAAGCTATCCTCCTGTTGCATGGCCTGGGGGATTCACCCTGGTCTTTCGTCGACATCGCCCAGGATCTCTCGGAGCAAGGCTTCGTTGTGCGCGTTGCGTTGTTGCCGGGGCACGGCACCCAGCCGGCTGACTTGATCGACGTGCAGCTGGAACAGTGGCAACAGTTGGTCGAAGAGCAAGTTGCTCTGCTGCGCAAGGATTATCCGGACGTTTACCTGGGCGGTTTCTCAACCGGCGCCAATCTTGCGCTGGCATACGCCATCAACGACCCGGACATCAGGGGCCTCGTGCTGTTTTCGCCGGCCTTTCGATCGAGCGAATCCTATGACTGGGCCACGCCCTGGCTGGCGCATTTCAAGACCTGGATATTGGCCCCCGACAACACCCGGCCACAACAATCGGCGGTGCGCTACCACAACGTCCCCACCAACGGCTTCGCCCAGTTCTACCGCAGCAGCGTCGCGGTTCGTCGGCTCATCGAACACCAAGACTTCGACCGTCCCGTGGCCATTGTCCTGACTGAGCAGGATTCAGTGGTCGACGTGCGCTACGTGCGGGAACTGTTCAAACACCGATTTACCCATTCCTCCAGCCGGTTGATCTGGTATGGGCAGGCGGCGCCGGCCGACAACAGCGGCGCCCCCCACGATTCACGCGTCCTGACGCGTACCGACCGCATCGCCGACGAACGAATCAGCCAGTTCTCCCACATGGGCATTCTGTTCTCGCCAACGAACCCGCTCTACGGTCGTTCCGGCACCCTGCGGTTCTGCCGCAACAGCCGCAACGCCGACGAAGTGGCCCGGTGCGAAGCGGGGGAAGAGGTCTGGTATTCGGATTGGGGTTACAGCGAGCCGGGTAAAATCCATGCGCGGCTGACCTACAACCCTTATTTCCAGTGGCAATCGGGGGTGATTCGTCAGGTGTTGGCGGTGGCTGAGTAAGGCGCCTTGTTCTCCACCAGGCAATTGCCACCATCCACCACCATGGTTTCACCGGTGTTGACTTGATGAGTACGCAGCGGTGTCAGTCACCACTGACGAGTATGGCAGCGAAAAAGAGCTGCATCGGGCAGCCGCTATTGCGGCCACTGTTCCAGCAGGATCGAGACAAATTTCTCCGCAGCGGGGGACAGCGATGCGCCCCGTCGATAGACCAGGCCCAGCGATCGATTCACCACCGGCTCAATCAGCGGCACGCTGACCAAGGTTGGATGGTCGCCGGCAGGCATTGCCAGGCTTGGCATCGCCGACACCCCAAGGCCCGCCTCGACCAGACCCAGCGAGGTGGACAGGTGCTGCACTTCATAAAACCACTGCGGACGCCAGCTCAGGCCGGACAAGGCGTGGTCGAGCAGCATGCGGTTACCGCTCAGGCGTCCCACGCCGATCAGTCGATAGTCGCTGAGTTCAGACCAGGTCACGGCGCTGCGTCCAGCCAGCTCATGGTCGCGCCGACAGGCCAAGACAAAGGGTTCGTTGACCAGTGGCACGAACTCGATATCCGGGTGTTGGCCGCTCATCATATTGATGCCGAAATCGGCTTCGCCGCGCAGGACCGCTTCCAGTCCTTCATTGGCGCTGAGATCCAGCAGGCGGATACGGATCTTGGGGTAGCGTTCGTTGTAGAGACGGATCACCGACGGCAGGAAATAGAATGCTGCCGTCGGGATGCAGGCCAAGGTCACCCGGCCGATCTGCCGTTCAGCCAGCTCGCGGATGTTGAGAATCGAATCGTCGAAATCGTCCAGCAAACGCCGGGCCTTGGGCAGGAAATCACGGCCGACGCTCGTCAGGCTGACCTTGCGGGTGGTGCGATCGAGCAGTGCGGTGCCCAGGCCTTCCTCGAGTTTTTTCATCCGTCGGCTCAGGGCCGGTTGCGACAGATGCAGCGCATCGGCAGCCTCGTGGAAACTGCCGAGTTCGGCGATTTTCACGAAAGATCGTATGTCCTGAAGCTCATATTCCATGTTTTTACCTCGGCGGAGAGGGGCTGCGCGATGCCAATTATCGTAAGGTAATTCATTTGTGAAACGCAATAATCTCTACGATCTTTGCATTGGAAACACTTTTTAAACCCTGCCACTCTTGTGTCCAGAACATCAATTATCCAGATTGATCAACAAGAGTTAATGTTCATGAAACGAATTCCTTGTGTGCTGATGCGCGGCGGTACGTCAAAAGGCCCGGTGTTTCTCGCCTGGGATTTGCCGGTCGCCATCGCCGAACGTGACGAGCTGCTGATCAACCTGATGGGTTCCGGTCACGAACTGGAAATCGACGGCATCGGCGGCGGCAGCCCACAGACCAGCAAAGTCGCGATTGTCAGCCCATCGCTGCATCCCGAAGCAGACGTGGATTATTTGTTCGTCCAAGTCATGGTTTCCCAGCGCCGGGTCGACACCGCGCCCAACTGCGGCAACATGCTCTGCGCCGTCGGCCCGTTCGCCATCGAGCAGGGGCTGGTCAAGGCTACCGGCGACCTGACCCGGGTGCGTATTCGCAACCTCAATACCGGGACGTTCGTGAATTCCGACGTGCACACCCCCCGAGGCAAGGTCAGCTATGAAGGCGACACCGCCATCGACGGCGTGCCCGGCACCGCCGCGCCGGTGCAACTGACCTTTCTCGACGCTGCAGGCAGCAAGACGGGGAAACTCTTCCCGACCGGGCAACCCCTGGACATGATCGACGGCATTGCGGTGACCTGCATCGACATGGCGATGCCGATGCTGATCGTCGAGGCCAGCCACCTGGGCAAACGCGGTGACGAAAGCCCCGCTGAACTGGACGCTGACAAGGCATTCATGCAGCGCCTGGAATCCTTGCGGCTCAAAGCCGGCCTGGCGATGGGCCTGGGTGATGTCAGCGACAAGGTGATTCCCAAGCCGGTCCTGGTGTCGCCGGCCTCGTCTGGCGGGACCCTCCAGGTGCGCTACTTCATGCCCCACAACTGTCATCGCGCCTTGGCGATCACCGGCTCCATCGGTATCGCGACGGCTTGCGTGACCGACGGCAGCGTCGCGGCCAACCTGATCGGTGGCGTCAGCGAGCCGCGTCTGCAGCAGGTTCGCATCGAGCACCCCAGCGGTGGCATCGATGTCGTGTTGTCCTACACCGGTGAAAAGGGTGAGACCATTCGCGCGTCGGTGGTACGTACCGCGCGCAGGCTTTTCTCAGGTTTCGTCTACGCCAAGGTTTCCCGGCGCATGGCCGGATAGCCAGGCAGACCTCGTCATTGCATCAGCGACTCAATAACAACAAGAGATCTGACATATGCTCGCTTTACTTGGCTTGGCCATGGTGGTGGTCTTCACCTTCCTGATAATGACCAAACGGCTGTCGCCCATCGTCGCCCTGACGGTGGTGCCGATCGTCTTTGCGGTGCTTGGCGGCTTTGGCGGGACCACCGGCAAGATGATGCTGGATGGCCTGAAGATGGTCGCACCGTCGGCGGCACTGCTGTTGTTCGCGATCCTGTTTTTCGGCCTGATGATCGACGCCGGCCTGTTCGACCCGCTGATCCGCAAGATTCTCAAGCGGGTCAATGGCGACCCGATGAAAATCGCCGTGGGCACCGCGCTGCTGTCGCTGTTGGTGGCGTTGGACGGTGACGGCACGACCACCTACATGATCACCTGTGCCGCGATGCTGCCGCTGTACAAACGCATCGGCATGAACCCGATGATCCTGGCGACCGTGTCCATGCTCTCCTTGAGCATCATGAGCGGCATGACCCCTTGGGGCGGCCCGGCGACCCGTGCCATCGCAGCGCTGGGCCTGGATGCCGGTGAGTACTTCGTGCCGTTGCTGCCGACCATGATCGGTGGGGCCGCATGGGTGGTGTTCACGGCATTCCTGTTGGGCCGTGCCGAGCGCAAGCGCATCGGCAACATCCAGCTGCAAAGCGGCGGCGGTAACTGCTACATCAACGCGATCATGGAAGACACGCCACACAAGCGCCCGAAACTGGCCTACGTCAATCTGCTGTTGGTGATCGCGGTGATGGTCGCGCTGGTAATGGGGATCATGCACTCGGCGATCCTGTTCCTGATCGGTTTCGTCCTGGCGCTGATGATCAACTATCCGCAACTGGATATTCAGAAGGAGCGCATCCTCGCTCATTCGGGCAACGCCATGACCGTGGTCTTGCTGGTGTTCGCGGCGGGCATCTTTGCCGGGATCTTCTCCGGGACGAAAATGGTCGATGCGCTGGCGCAGACCCTGGTCGACTGGATTCCGCCGTCCTGGGGCCATCTGTTCCCGCTGGTGGTGGCAATTACCAGCATGCCGCTGACCTTCGTATTGTCCAACGATGCCTACTACTTCGGCGTCGTGCCGATCCTCGCCAACGCTGCCGCGGCTTACGGCATTCATCCGGTGGAAATCGCCCGGGCTTCCATTCTCGGCCAGCCGGTGCACCTGATGAGTCCGTTGGTGGCCTCGACGCTGTTGCTGGTGGGCATGGTCGACCGCGATCTCGGCGATTTCCAGAAAGCCACGATCAAATGGGCGGTGCTCACTTCCCTGGTGATTACCGCACTGGCCCTGCTGACCGGGGCGCTGACGCTGTTTTCCTGATTCACCCCTCGCACCCTCTATTGCTTGCCTGACGCTCCCGCCCGCGGGAGTGCGCTGGCGTGCGTGCCTAATAACAACAATGAGAAAGTCGACATGAATATTCACCTGACCCGCAGGGCTTTGTTTCCATTCTTTGGCCTGTTGCCGCTGGCCACGGCCAACGCCGAAGGATTCATCGACGACAGCAAGCTGAAGTTGCAACTGCGCAACGTCTACTTCAACGAAAACTTTCGCGATGAGCACGGCATGAGCGCACGGTCGGCGAGGACCGCCAAGAGCGAGCGCACCGAATGGGCCCAGGGTTTTCTGTTGGATTACCAGTCCGGCTTTACGCCGGGCACCCTCGGTTTCGGCGTCGACGCTCTCGGCCTGCTCGGGGTCAAGCTCGACTCCGGGCGTGGCCGCAGCGGCACCGGGCTGCTACCGGTGCATGACGACGGCCGCGCCGCCGATGAGTTTGCCAGCGCGGGCATGACCGCCAAGGCCCGTGTCGCCAAGACCACGGTCAAATACGGCACCTTATTGCCGAAGAATCCGGTGCTGATCTACAACGATGCGCGCCTGTTGCCCCAGACCTACCAGGGGACCCAGGTCAGCAGCAACGACATTGACAACCTCACCCTCACCGGCGGGCACCTGGAGCGTTTCAAACTGCGGGACTCAAGCGACAGCATGCCGATCGTGCCCGACGGCTATGGCGGCGACCAGTCAGGCGACTTCAGTTATGCCGGCGGCGACTACAAGCTGGGTAAAACTGTCCGCTTGAGCTACTTCTACGGCGAGCTGGAAAACTTCTACCGGCAGAACTTTGCTGGCATCCAACATGACTTGCCGCTGGGCGCCGGCGTGCTGACCAGCGACCTGCGCTACTTCAACAGTGCCGATTCGGGCTCAGCCTACGGCGGTAAAGTCGATAACGACATGCTCAGCGGTCTGCTGTCGTACGCCGTCTCCGGCCACACACTCAGCGCCGGCTATCAAAGGCTCAGCGGGGAAGGGGGCTTGCCTTACATCAGCGGCGCCACCGTCTATTCCTTCAGCAACGCCGGGATCGGCAAATTCATCGAAGAAGACGAAAAGACCTGGATGCTCGGTTACGGCTACGATTTCGCTCGCCTCGGCGTGCCCGGCCTGACGTTTTCCACCCGTTACCTCAGCGGCAACGATGGCAAGTCCAACACCGCCGTGAAGGAATGGGAGCGTGACGCAGAAATTGCCTATGTGGTGCAGCAAGGCAACTTCAAGGGGCTAGGCGTGAAACTGCGCAACTATGTCTATCGCTCGGATTTTTCACGGGGACGCGATAGCAACCGTCTCTACCTCACTTATGATGTGGCGCTTTGGTAGTTTCATGACCGCTACCGCGCCCTTGGCAGTGCGTCGATGCCTCGTGCAAATGGGCAACCGGATCCATTTCTGACAGGAATGTCAGGAAGCGGTCAGCCTCCAGACACCTTTGCTGTCTAGACTCTGTAGGTTGCCCCCGTTTCCGCAGAGGAATTACTTGATGCGTCTGCTCATTGTCGAGGACGAAGAAAAGACGTCCTCCTACGTCCATCGCGGCTTGAGTGAGCTCGGCTACATTGTCGATGTCGCCACCAATGGCATCGATGGCCTGCACTATGCGCTGGAGATGGATTACGACGTGGTGATCCTCGACGTGATGCTGCCAGGCAAGGACGGCTACGGCGTGCTGCAAGGGCTGCGCCTGCAAAAGAAAACCCCGGTGATCATGTTGTCGGCCAGGGGCACGGTGGATGATCGTGTCCGCGGGCTGCGAGAGGGCGCCGATGACTACCTGGCCAAACCTTTTTCCTTTGCCGAGCTGGTAGCGCGCGTCCAGGCCTTGATCCGACGTCGCGCCGATGACAGCGCCGACCCGACGCACTTGCGCATCGACGATCTGGAAGTCGACCTGCAAGCGCGCAAGGTAACGCGTGGCGGCTTGCGGCTGGACCTGACGGCCAAGGAGTTCTGCCTGTTGAGCCTGCTGGCACGGCACCAGGGCGAAATTCTTTCCAAGTTGATGATTGCCGAACAGGTCTGGGACATGAATTTCGACAGCGACGCCAATGTGGTCGAGGTCGCGATCAAGCGCGTGCGCGCCAAGGTTGACGCGCCGTATCCGCGCAAGCTGCTGCACACCGTCCGGGGCATGGGCTATGTGTTGGAGAGTCGTGAGGCCAGCGACAGGCAAGTCGGTGCGCAGTGATGAAAGGATCGATAGCCAAGCGGCTTGCCCTGATGTTTGCCCTCGCGGTCACGCTCATCACCGCCGTGAGCGCGACGCTGTTGCGCTGTTCCTTGAAGCAATCGCTCGAAGACCAGATGCAAAACGAACTGACCCTGCGCCACTCCGTACTCGACCCCGTGCTCGCGAAATATGATTCGCCGGAATTCTGGGTAGGCTTGCGCCAGAAGCTCGATGGCCTGACGCCCGCGGACGAGCGGGTGCGTTATTGGGTCCTGGCCGACAACCCGGCCTACAGTTATGGCGGCGCGATGCCGGACGGCCAGGATTGGTCCAAGCGCCCGGATGGTTTTTCCACCGTCGAGGTACCTGGCCGGGATCGGCCCATGATGCTGATGGTCGAGACCATCGCGGCCATGGGCAGCCGACCGGAGGTGCGCTTTATCGTCGGGCTCGATTCAACGCCGTTCATGAAGACCCTGGACAATTTCACCAAGACCCTGGTCCTGACCTCGGCGCTGGGCGTCGTGCTGGTCGCGCTGCTGGGCTACTGGATCGCGCGTTTCGGCCTGGGGCCGGTCAGGCGCCTGAGCCGCCAGGCCAACAGTCTGCCGCCGGGGGATTCGAAGCAGCGACTGGACACCGAGGCGCTGCCAGGGGAATTGCAGGAATTGGCCGTGTCATTCAATGGTGCCCTGGCGCGCCAGGAAGCAGCCTGGTGCCAGCTCGAAGGGTTCAACGCCAACGTCGCCCATGAACTGCGAACGCCGCTGACCAACCTGATCGGCCAGACGCAGGTCGCGTTGGCCCACGGGCGGGACATCAACGAGCTTCAGGATCTGTTGCAGTCCAATCTCGAAGAGCTGGAACGGATGGGCACCATCGTCAACGACATGCTGTTCCTGGCAGGTGCCGAAAGCGGGCAACGGGCAACCGAACTCAGCGATGTCTCGCTGAATGAAGAGGCGTTGAAGACGGTGGAGTATCTGGAGCCGGTCCTGCACGACAAGCAGCTGAGCGTGGTGATCCAGGGCGACATGCAGGTGTGCATCGACCGACGCCTGTTCCATCGCTCCCTGGCCAATTTGATTCAGAACGCGGCGCGCTACGCGGTGCCGACCAGCACCATCACGGTGAGTCTGGTCAGCCATGGCATGCAGGCTGAAGTGAGCGTTTCCAACGCCGGTGAGCCGATTGACAACGTGCACCTGGAGCGCTTGTTCGAGCGTTTCTATCGGGCCGACGCCGCCCGGGCGCGAAGTGATGCGCACCACGGCCTGGGGCTTTCCATCGTGCGGGCGGTGGCCTCCATGCACGGCGGCCGTGTGTTCGCCTACAGCAAGAACGGCCTCAATACCTTCGGTTTTTCCCTGACGAGCCAGGCGGCGCGTTAGTCGCCGCCAAACGATCGGCTTGGCGCTGTTGCAGTCAGCGCAAGCCGACGTTTCTCCCTCGCCGGCGCTTGACATGTTCCTGTCAGGCGCCAGTCACCTTGACGTCAGCGTCCCGCTCCTAGAGTGCTACCACCATCCCGGTAAAGGCAGTCGCGGAGTCCATCATGAATATCCAGCACCTATCGATCGTCAGCCTGCTGGCGGTCATCTCCTTGAGCGGTTCACCTCTCTTCGCCAAAGAACAAGCGCAACCACCGGCCTACGAGTACGGCATGCCGCTGGACGTCGCCCAGGCCATTCGTATCGAGGCACCGCAATCGCCGGTGTGCGAAGTGGTGCCGGCAAAAATGACCTACGTGGATACGCACGGCGAAATCCGCCAGGTGAGTTTTCTGCAACTGGCTGATGCGTGCGCCATCCAGTGAGCGCCGGCCGTGTCGGTTAATCCTATAAATAGAGAGCACTCAACCATGTGGAATACAACAACAAGCTTTTGCGCAATCGACTCTAAAAACCGCACAAGTCCGCTGATGAGACTGGCCCGGACGCTGGCCGCCGGCGTTGCGCTGCTTAGCGTCATGAGCATCGAGGCTTCGGCACGAGTTGCCCCGAAACCCGACTGGTCGACCGACGACATGCCATCCCAGAAGGGCCGGATCGTACTGATCACCGGCGGCACCAGCGGCATGGGTTACGAGGATGCGCTGGCGCTGGCGCGCGCCGGTGCCGAAGTGATTATTGCGGCGCGCAATCCAGAACGCGGCGCCGAGGCCATTGCCCGGATCCAACAGTCGGTGCCCGACGCCAAGGTGCAGTTCGAGGCCGTGGACCTGGCTAACCTTTCATCCGTGCGCGGCCTGGCCCAGCGCCTTAACCAGAAGCTGCCGCGCCTCGACGTGCTGATCAACAATGCCGCCATCATGGCGCCGCCCGAACGCGGCACTTCGGCAGACGGTTACGAACTCCAGTTGGCGACCAATTACCTGGGCCATTTCGCATTGACCGGCCTGCTAGTGCCGCTCTTGCGTCAAAGCGAGGACGCCCGTGTGATAAGCCTTTCAAGCATTGCAGCGGCGCGCGGCACGGTGAACTTCGATGACCTTCAGGCCGAGCAGAAGTACGACCCCTATGTGACTTATGCGCAGTCGAAACTGGCGGTCCTGCATTGGTCCTTTGCGTTGCAACGGCGCAGTGATGCCCAAAAGTGGGGAATTCGCAGCATTGCCGCGCACCCAGGCGTTGCGGTCACCGAGTTGATTGCGCGTGGTCCGGGTCTCAACAGCGAGTTCGGCCAGCGCTGGGCAAAGGACCGCGACGTTTACCACTCAGCCGCGCAAGGGGCGTTGCCCACGCTGTATGCCGCCACGGCGCCGCAGACCGTGGGCGGGGCTTATTACGGCCCGACTGGGGACGAGGAGAAACGCGGTCCGCTGGGCTTCGCCAAGACGCCCGTCGCGGCGACCAACGTAGCGGATGCCGAGCGGCTTTGGGCGGTCTCCGAACGGTTGACCGGCGTTATCTATCCCTGATGCCGCCTCGGACACGGTCTTGTTCCGTGCCCACCCCTCTGGTCCGTAGCTGTTTTTTGGAGTTCCCATGCGTACGCCTTCCTATCTGCATCGGCTGAGCCTCGCCCTAAATGCTCGCGACGGTGAACTGCGCCCGGCGCTGTGCGGTTTTTTGCTGTTCCTGTGTCTGTTCACCGGTTATTTCATGCTGCGTCCGATCCGCGAGTCGATGGGCATCGCGGCGGGCGTGGAGAACCTGCAATGGTTGTTTACCGCTACTTTCGTAGCCATGCTGGTGGCCGTTCCTTTATTCGCTTGGCTCAGTGCCCGAGTGCCACGCCTGCGCCTCATCGACTGGGTGTACGGCTTCTTCGGCTTCAACCTGCTGATGTTCGTCGAGGTCTTCCAGTTCCAGCCGGACAGCATCTGGTTGGCCAGGGTCTTTTACGTCTGGATTTCGGTCTACAACCTGTTCGTGGTGTCGGTGGCCTGGAGCTTGATGGCGGATGTCTTCGACAGCGAGCAGGCCAAGCGTTTATTCGCCTTCATCGCGGCGGGCGCCAGCATCGGCGGCCTGTTGGGGCCGGCCCTGAGTGCGCTGTTCATCGAGTCCATCGGTGCGTCAGGCTTGATGCTGCTGGCGGCCTTGCTGCTCGGTGTCACGCTGGTATTGAAGCGGGCGCTGATGAAATGGCGCGAAACGGGCGGCGCTGGCCGACCTGGCGCCGCGCCGACGCAAAGCCCGCGCCAGCCATTGCAGGGCAACCCGCTCAGTGGTTTGACGGCGGTGTTCCAGTCGCCATACCTGCTGGGGATCGCCGGGTTCGTGGTGCTGTTGGCGACGGTCAGCACCTTTCTCTATTTTGAGCAGGCACGCCTGGTGGCCGAGCTTTACCCGGACCGAGCCTCGCAAGTCCGCATCTTTGGCACCATCGACATCATTGTCCAGGCGGGCGCTTTGCTGTCCCAGCTGTTCATCACCGGTCGTATCGCGCCGAAGCTGGGGATCCGTGCGTTGTTGGCCATCGTGCCGTTGCTTATGTGCATCGGCTTCGTCGGTCTTGCATTGGCGCCTGGATTTGCGCTGCTTGCGACATTGATGATCGTGCGACGCATCGGCGAGTACGCGTTCGTCCGCCCGGGCAGGGAAATGCTCTTTGCGCCGTTGGATGCCGAGAGTAAATACAAGGCCAAGAATTTCATCGACACCGTGGTCTATCGTGCCGGCGACGCCATGAGTGGCTGGGCCAAGAGTCTTCTCGACATGCTGGGGCAGGGCGCCGGTATGGCCGCGATGGTGGGGGCGTGTTGCGCGTTGCTGTGGGGATACCTGGGCTGGCAACTGGGCCGGCAGGCGGACTATGCCGCTTCCCGGGAGCTGCGCTTGGCGGCGATTTCGGCCAGGGCATGAAGAACGTTTGTTGAACGTCCATCTCAACACAGCCTCTGACAGTAATGCAGGGCGAACGCACTTCGCCCATTCACGTTCGGAGGATAGGTTCACATGAAGATTCTAATGGTCCTCACATCTCACGATCAGTTGGGCGACACCGGCCAGAAGACCGGTTTCTGGCTGGAAGAATTTGCCGCGCCCTATTACGCGTTCGTCGACGCCAGGGCCACGGTTACGCTGGCTTCTCCAAAGGGCGGCCAACCGCCGCTGGACCCCAAGAGCGATGAAGCGGATGCCCAGACCGATGCGACTCGCCGCTTCGGTGCCGATACCAAGGCCGAAGCGGCATTGGCCAATACGCTGCCACTGGGCGAGGTCGACCCCTATGACTTCGATGCCGTGTTCTATCCAGGAGGCCACGGGCCCCTTTGGGATCTCGCTGAGAACACCGATTCCAAAACTCTCATCGAAGCCTTCTATGCCTCGAACAAACCCATCGCAGCGGTTTGTCATGCCCCTGGCGTGCTGAAGAACGTCAACGCACCGGATGGCCAACCCGTGGTAAAAGGCAAAAAAGTCACCGGGTTCACCAACTCGGAGGAAGAGGCGGTGGGGCTGACGCACGTGGTGCCGTTTCTGGTGGAGGACATGCTCAAGGCCAAGGGAGGCGAGTACTCCAAAGGCGCGGACTGGGCGAGCTATGTAGTCGAGGATGGGCACCTGATCACCGGTCAGAATCCTGCCTCCTCCGAAGCCGCTGCCGAGGCGCTGCTCAAGCGGCTGAAGCAGGAACAGACGGCCTGAGTCAGCGTCGCAACTGGCGGTTGCGGATTGCCCAGGCGGCTGGGCTCTAGGTCATTCGGCTAGCCGCCATTTGTTCACGACTGATTCGCAGCATTGCCTGTCAGCAGCAATCCGGAAGCCAATGCCCGGAAACTTTCGACGGCTTTTTCCGAAGCCGCCTCTGGATCCGCGGCATGTGCGATCCACAAGGAAGCGCCAAGCAGGGCACCCATGACCAGCCGCGCCGTTGCTTCGGTGTCGACCGCGCGGATCGTTCCCTCATCGATCAGCTTTTCCAGGCTGTGCTGGGTGCTGCGAATACACGCGTTCTGGCTCGGCCATTGCGATGGATCGCCCAGCACAGCCGGCCCATCGAGGAATACCAGGCGTTGGATTTCCGGCTCCAGGGACATCTTGATATAGGCGATGGATTCATCGATGAAGCCGTCCCAGGTCGTGCTCGCTTCGTCAATGATCACCGACAAGCGCGCCATCATTTCTTCGTCGATCTGGGCGATCACCGCCTGCAGCAAACCCTTTTTGTCTCCAAAGTGATGGTACAGCGCCCCACGGGTCAGGCCCGCTTGACCGGTCAGGTCATCCATCGAACTCTCCGCATATCCCTTCGCGGCAAATGCGTCTCGCGCAGCCTTGATCAGCTTGCCACGGGTCTCTGCAATCATGTCCGCACGCTTTTGCGCCATCGGTCGTTTCCTTGAAGAAAATTTAACATTCGCTGCGCATGTGAATTGACATACAAGGCGTATGTCGTATTGTGTCTGACATACGCGGCGTATGCAATTGGCCCTGTGGGCCGGTTTTCCTGCCCTGCGGCCCGCCATTCAGCACAGGATACCGACCAATGCGTGAACAGCGCGATTTCGAAGTTTCACTTCATCCCGCCGGTTTAGAAAAAACCATCGGATTTATCGTCAACCCGGTGGCCGGCATGGGGGGAGCTGTGGGATTGAAGGGCACCGATGGTGTCGAGGTGCTGCAGGAAGCGCGCCGCCGTGGTGCGCGGCCCGTCTCAAGCGAGCGGGCTTTGCTCGCGCTTCAGCGGCTGGCGGCTTCGGCGACGTCGTTCCGACTGGTGACCGGCTCTGGGGCGCTGGGCGAAGACGTCGCTCGGGCCGCCGGTCTCGACCCACTTGTCGTCTACGCGTCTCCACAGGGCGAGAGCCGGCCCGACGACACGCGAAACGCTGCGTTGGTCATGGCTTATGCATCGGTTGACCTGCTGCTGTTTGCCGGTGGTGACGGCACGGCACGGGATGTGCTGAGCATCGTCGGGGACCGGCTGCCGATCCTCGGCATCCCCGCGGGTGTAAAGATGTATTCCGCCGTTTTCGGCACCACGGCGCAAAGCGCTGGAAATCTGGCTGCACGATTCATTGCCGCCCAACCTTCGGTACGCGTTCGCGACGCCGAGGTGATGGACATCGACGAGGCTGCAATGCGCAGCGATCAGCTCTCGGCGCGCCTTTATGGGTATGCGCGCAGCCCGCACGAGCGGCATCTGACGCAAAACGCCAAGTCAGGTTCCGTTGCCAATGAAGACATGGCGCTCGATGCCGTATCCCGGCAGGTTGTCAGGGAAATGAAACCCGGCTGCCTGTACCTGTTGGGACCGGGCACCACGACACGGCGGGTCACGGACAGACTCGGCCTGCCTTCGACGCTGCTGGGCGTAGACGCCATCATGGACGGGGCTCTGGTTGGCGCTGATCTCGATGAACATGGGTTGATCCGTCTGATGAAAGGGCGCGAAACCCACATCGTGGTTGGCGTCCTTGGCGGTCACGGCAGCCTGTTCGGCCGTGGCAATCAGCAGATCAGTGCCGAGATCATCCGCCGGGTAGGGCGTGAACGCATCATCGTCATCGCTTCAATGAACAAGCTGCTTTCCCTGGATTCCGGCTGCCTGCGGGTCGACACGGGTGACGCCGAAGTCGACGCCATGCTCAGCAGCCCTATACGCGTGCACACAGGACCTGACCGGTCCGTCTTCTTCAGGGTTCGCGCCTGATCATTTGTTTCATCCGAAAATGAGGATAACCCCATGAATCATCATGTCGCCCACCCCTACATGGCGAACTCTGTTCCCGCGCTCAAACAGGAGATGCTCGACTCGATCGGTGTCGACAGCATAGAGGATTTGTTCCGACAGATTCCCCCTGAGCACCGACTGCAACGTCCGATCGATTTGCCGCCGGCACTTAATGAAAGCGAGCTGCGCCGGCACCTGGTCAGTACGTTGTCGAAGAACAGGACCTGCGAGCAGAACCTGAATTTCCTCGGCGCCGGTTGTTGGCAGCACCACGTTCCCGCGGCGTGCGACGAGGTCGTTCGTCGCAACGAGTGGCTGACCTCAGTCTTTGGCGAGCCGAGTTCCGACCACGGTCGCAATCAGGCCTGGTTTGAATTCTGCAGCCAGCTCGGTGAATTGCTCAACATGGACCTGGTCGGTCTGCCTGTGCGCAGTTGGGGCTGTGCCGCAGGCCACGCCATCCGCATGGCCACGCGCATCACCGGGCGCAGCGAAGTGGCGGTGGTTCGTGCCATCGACCCTGAGCGATTGTCGGTCATCCGCAACTATTGCGAGCCCGTGGAGATGCCCGGCCACATCGCAGTCCAACTTATCGACTACGACCCGAACACCGGCTTGCTTGACCTGGATCACCTTCGCGCTTGCGTCGGGGCGCAAACGGCGGCTGTCTATTTCGAAACGCCGTCGTACTTCGGTGTGATCGAGCAGCAGGGCGCGGAGATCGCCGCCATCGCCCATGCCGTGGGTGCCGAAGTCATCGTCGGTGTCGATCCGATTTCCCTGGGCGTGCTCGCTGCACCGATTGATTTCGGCGCTGACATTGTAGTGGGCACTACCCAGCCGCTCGGCGTGCACATGAACTGCGGTGGCGGCGTCAGCGGCTTTATTGCCACCCGCGACGAGGAGCTGTACGCCCACCAATACCCGACGCTGTTCATCAGCATCGCCGAAACCATCGAGCCTGGTGAATTCGGTTTTGGCCTGAGCCTATTCGAACAATCGTCCTACGGCTTGCGCGACAAGGGCAACGACTGGACCGGCCACTCAGTGTACATGTGGGCCATCGCCAATGCCGTGTACATGGCGATGATGGGACCAAAAGGCTTCGAGGACGTGGGCAATCTCATCCTGCAACGTGCCCACTACGCAGCGAAGCTCCTTGGCGAAATCCCGGGCGTAAAGGTGACGTTCCCTTCCGGTTTCTTCAAAGAGTTCGTCGTGAATTTCGACGCCACTGGGTTGAGCGTCAAGGACATCAATAAGCAGCTGCTCGTACTCGGAATCTTCGGCGGCAAAGACCTGACGCAGGATTTTCCAGCGTTGGGGGCCAGCGCCCTGTACTGCGTCACCGAGATCCACACCCAGGCTGATATCCAGCGGCTAAGCACTGCACTGAAAAAGGTCATCGCACAATGAGCACGACACTCAAGCAATACCATGCGCCGGTCTGGAGCGAACCCGTCATTCTGGAAATGGGCTATCCGGGCCGTCGGGGGGTGATTTTTTCCGAGGCCGAAGCGGACATTCAGGCAGCGGTCGGCAGTGCCGGGGATTTGATTCCGGCGAACATGCGCCGCTCACGTCAGCCGGCCTTGCCGCAGATGTCGGAGCCCGAAGTGCTGTATCACTACCTACGACTGTCCCAGCAGACGCTGGGCATGATGAACATCAGCCTGTTCGGTACCTGCACCATGAAGTACAACGCCCAAATCAACGAGGCGATGGCCTGGCGTCCGGAAATCACTCATGTTCATCCGTATCAGGACGAGGACACGTTGCAAGGCGCGCTGCAAATCGTCCATGGCATGGACACCATCCTGCGCGAGTTGTCCGGCATGGATCAGTTCATCTTCCAGGCGGGCGGCGGTGCCGACGCCGCGTATACCAGTTGCGCCGTGACCCGTGCCTACCACGCGTCCCGTGGTGAACTGGAGCAACGGGACGAGATCATCACCACGATCCAGACCCACCCCAGCAGTGCCGCGACTGCCGCTGCCGCCGGGTTCAAGGTCATCACCCTGATGATCGAGGAGAACGGGTACCCATCACTCGAATCGCTCAAGGCCGCGGTGTCCAATCGCACGGCCGCGTTGATGGTGAACAATCCCGACGACATGGGCGTGTACAACCCGCACATCCGCGAGTGGGTGCAGGTGGTGCACGAAGCAGGCGGCTTGTGTTTCTACGACCACGCCAATTTCAACGGTGCGATGACCAAGATTCGTGCGCGAGAGCTGGGCTTCGACGCGTGCATGTTCATGCTGCACAAGACATTCGGCGCGCCTAAAAGTGGAGTAGGGGGACCGGCAGTGGGAGCCTATGGTTGTTCGGCGCAACTTGCACCGTTCCTGCCGGCACCGGTGGTGGACTTTGACGGTGATCGCTACAGTCTCGATTACGACCGTCCACTGAGTTCGGGCAAGATCCGCGAGTTCTGGGGCAACGTTCCGGTCATCCTCAAGGCCTATGCATGGTGCCGTTCCATGGGGGCGGACGGGATGGCAGAGGCATCGGACATCTCGGTCCTGGCCAACAACTACATGGAAAAAGGCTTGCTGGCGATACGCGGCGTAACCCGTTCCCATCCCGAAGCCACGAGCCCGAGGATGGAGATGACACGCTATAGCCTCGAGCAACTCAAGGAAGACACCGGCGTCGACGTCCACGATGTGCAGAATCGCATGAGCGATTTCGGTATTGACCCGATGTGGAGCAGCCATCACCCATGGCTGGTGCCGGAACCTTTTACGCCCGAGCCGGGCGAGATGTACGGCAAGGAGGCGCTGGACACCTGGATTGCGGTGCTCGCGCAGATATCCGACGAGGCCTACTCAAACCCGGAGATCGTCAAGACGTCACCGCATAACCAGGCGATCCACCGATTGAAAAGCGCACCGCTGGAAGACCCGGAACATTGGGCCATGACCTGGCGCGCTTACTTGCGCAAGAACAAGCAGCAGACTGCTTGAGGCGCCAGCTACGCCGTTGCAGCGGTCTCATCGATCAGGTGGGGCCGTTAGCGCCTGAACAGAGCTAACAATCAGCCATACAGGATATTCTTATGTCGATTTTCGAAACGGACCTGGCGCCCTCGGCAGTCAATCATATTGCGCTGTCCCCCCTGAGCTTCATTGAGCGCACGGCCTCTGTCTACGGTCAGTATCCGGCGGTCATCCACGGCTCGATACGCCGCAACTGGCAACACACCTACGAGCGCTGCCGCAGCCTTGCCGGTGCACTGAGCCGGCGAGGTATCGGCAAGGGCGATACGGTGGCGGTCATGCTGCCCAATATCCCGGCGATGCTCGAAGCGCATTTCGGCGTACCGATGATCGGCGCGGTCCTTAACACCCTGAATGTTCGCCTGGATGCGCAGGCCATAGCCTTCATGCTTGAACACGGCGAAGCCAAGGTGCTGATCACCGATCGGGAGTTTCACGCCGTTATTCGTGACGCCCTGAGGTTGCTCGCTCATCCGCCACTGGTGGTCGATGTGAACGATCCGGAGTTCGGCGAGGGCACCGCCGTCAGCGACCTGGACTATGAAGCGTTTCTTGCTGAAGGCAACCCTCAGTTCGCCTGGCAATGGCCTGAAGATGAATGGCAGGCCATCTCGCTCAACTACACATCTGGCACCACCGGAAATCCGAAGGGCGTCATCTACCACCATCGTGGTGCCTATCTCAATTCGCTGGGCAACCAAATGACTTGGGCGATGGGGCACCACCCGGTTTTTCTTTGGACCTTGCCGATGTTCCATTGCAACGGGTGGTGCTACCCGTGGACAGTCACCGCACTGGCTGGGACTCATGTATTTCTGCGTCGCGTTGATCCCCAAAAGATCCTTTCGTTGATCAACGAACACCGGGTCAGCCATCTATGTGGTGCGCCGATTGTCTTCAATGGGTTGGCCAACCTGCCCGAATCGGCGAAGGTCGTCCTTGATCATCCGGTTGATGCCATGCTGGCGGGCGCGGCACCGCCAGCCAAGGTTATCGGTGCGGTCGAAGAGATGGGCATCAAAGTCACCCACGTTTATGGCCTGACCGAAGTTTATGGACCGGTGACCGTGTGCGCCTGGCAAGCGCAATGGGACGAACAGCCATTGACTGAGCGTGCGAAGATCAAGTCGCGTCAAGGCGTGCGCTATCCGACCCTGGAAGGGTTGATGGTTGCCGATCCGCAAACCCTTGAGCCGGTGCCTTTCGACGGCACACGTGTTGGTGAGATCTTCATGCGCGGGAACACCGTCATGAAGGGCTACTTGAAAAATCCCAAGGCGACGCTAGAAGCGTTCGAAGGTGGCTGGTTCCATACCGGTGACCTGGCCGTTCGTCATGCTGACGGCTATATCGAAATCAAGGATCGTCTCAAGGACATCATCATTTCCGGCGGGGAGAACATTTCCACCATCGAAGTCGAGGCCGTTCTTTACCGCCACCCTGGTGTACTCGAGGCGGCCGTGGTTGCCCGGCCCGACGAAAGATGGGGTGAAACCCCTTGCGCCTACATCCATCTAAAAGCTGACTGCCAGGACACTCAGGAAGCCGACATCATCCTGTTCTGTCGTGAGCATTTGGCGGGCTTCAAGGTGCCCAGGACCGTGGTGTTCAGTGAGCTGCCGAAAACCTCGACAGGCAAGGTCCAGAAATATCTGCTGCGCGACTGGGCCGGGGCACTTCGATAAGAGCGGAGCGCGGACGGGCGTCACGCTGCCTGACGCGCTCACTGAAGCAGGAGAGCGAATCATGCAGGATACTTTCAATCTGTCCCGTTTCGTCGAGGCCCAGCGCCCGGTGTTCAGTCGAGTCATGGACGAGCTGCGCGCGGGCCGCAAGACCAGTCACTGGATGTGGTTCGTCTTTCCGCAACTCCAGGGGCTCGGACGTTCCGAAATGGCCGGACGCTTTGCGATTTCCGGCCCTGCCGAGGCTCGCGCTTATCTACAGCACGAGTTGCTCGGCCCCAGGCTGGAGGCGAGCGTTGCAGCCGTTTTGCAGCACCGAGGGGTCAGTGCCGAGCAGATATTCGGTTCGCCCGATGACCTGAAGTTTCGCTCTTGTCTTACGCTTTTCATGAATGTCCCGTCCGGATCCCCTGTGTATCAACAGGCACTCGACCAGTTTTATTCGGGGGAGCCAGACCGCAAGACCCTGCTCTTGCTTGGGCAGTAAACCTAGCCGATGTAACGCCGATCTCACGCTCAGGCTTCCCGGTCAGCCTCAAGCATCAACGGGCTTCGTGTCTTGGCAAACCACCACAGCGCGGCGGCTCCCAGGAACGTGGTCAGCACGGCCAGGATCAGGATCACCCGATGCGTGCCCAACGGCGATGCCAGCAACGCCACCAGCAAACCGGCATAGTTGTCCTTGCCGGCGTTGAACTCGCCGATCACCATGGCCGCCGAGGTTGCCAAGGTGACGCCAACGATCAGGTTGGCAGGTATTGATCAAGCTTGTTGCTACGAAAGGGGCCTTGCTCAGTTCGAACTCAAAACGCCTCGGATCAGCGAAGCGAACGCTTCAATGACTTCGTCCTCGCCATGTCGCCCCCTGACCAAGGCACCCGAAAGCGCCTCTCCCGCACCAATCAGGCCAACGCAGCAGCGCTCAAGCTCGACGGCGGGCAACGTTGCGTGAGGCGCGAGCACGGTCACGAACATCTGTACGCAGTTATCCAGCAGTTCCTGAAAAACCGCTGCCTTCTCTTCGCTGCCGGCCAGGGCAGCGCCCACCGCATGAAATTCGTCGGTATTGTCCGCAGCGCACTGGATGTAGGCACTGGCCAGGACATGAGCTGTCTCCTGCGGGCTACGCGCAGTGTTGGCCATCGCCTCACGAAAAGCGCTGACCCGCTCGGTATCGATCCACTTGTAGAGCTCGATCAGCAGGCCCGAACGGGTGCCGAAATGATCGTACACGACAGGCTTGGACACGCCAGCGCGAACGGCAAGATGGCCCAGGGTCAAGCGGTCGGCGTTCTCCTCGCGCACGATCAATAAGGCGGTGTCGAGCAACTGCTTGCGCCGTTCGGCTTTGGAAAGCCGACGGGGCGATGAATCGGTGGAGGAGGGCTCGATTTTTTTCTGCACGTTGTCGTTCCAAATCAAGAAACCTACCAATGGTAGGCAAAAGTTTGTGATGTTGTGCTAGCTTACCTACTAACAGTAGGTGTAACCCAAAAAACGAGGAGAATTTGCAATGTCACTTGATCCTATCTTGTTCATGGGCGGTTCTGGCGCCATTGGTCATCAAACCGCCCGCGCCCTGCGCGCGATCCATCCTGACGTGCCGCTGTTGATTGGCGGTCGCGATCTTGCCAAGGCCCAGCGGGCCGCCGAGCAAATGAGTGGGGCGCAGGCCGTGGTGATTGACTCCGCCGCCGAAGACCTGGGCCTCGGCGATCGCCCGATCAGCGCCGTCGTGGTTTTTTATATGGACCACGCACTTGCTGGATTACGTTATGCGCAAAAACGTCGAGTGCCGCACCTGAGCATTTCCTCCGGAGTCTTCGAGATCGCGCCGGAAATCGCAATGCATATTCACACGCCTGACGCCTCGCCTATCGTCCTCGGTTATGAATGGTTGGTGGGCGCGACGACCGTATCGGCGTTGAGCATTGCCCGGGCGTTCAGACGGGTCAACGCCATCCGTATCAACGCGTTGGTCGATGAGCAGGACACCGGCGGCCCGACCGTCGCCAGCGACTTTGAACACCTGAATAAAATGCTGCCCGCCGCAATGACGCGGCGCGACGGTGTGTTCGTCTGGCGCGAAGGAGAAGAGTCCAAGACTAGATTCCACGCGGTAGACGGCACGGAAATCGAAGCCTCTGGTTTCTCCTCCATCGACGTCGCCGGCCTGGCCGCCGCGACGGGCGCGGCTAACGTCCAGTTCAACATTGGTATTGGGGTGAGTTCAACCCGACGCCAGGGTAAACCAATGTCGACCGAGATCATCATCGAGCTCGCCGGCGAAGGCCTGAAGGGTGAACCGCTGCGCACACGTCATGCCGTGATTCACCCTGCGGGTGCGGCGGCACTGACCGGCCTCAGCGTCGCCATGCTGCTGGAGCGTCTGACTGGGTTGGATGGGTATCCACCGACTTCACCGGGGCTCCATTTTCCTTATCAATTGCTGAACGCCGATGTGTATCTGGAGCGCCTCAAGGAAGAGGGTGGGGAGTTGCGCCAGTTGCAGGTGTATTGACTTGCAAAACAACCGCCAAAAGGCGAGGGCGGCTACTGCAGTTCTACGAAACCTTGATCACCACCTTGCCAAACGCCCCACGAGCCAAGTGCTGGAAGGCCTGCTGCGCTTCTTCGAACGCATAGGTCTGCTCGATCACCGGGCGGATCGCGTGCTGGTTGAGGAATTCGTTCATGCGGTCGAACGATGAGCGAGGCGCGACCGCAATGCCGCGGATGGTGGTCTGGCGGAAGATCAGCGGCATCAGGCTCAGCGTGGTGATTTGCCCGGTCAGAAAGCCGATCTGCGCGATCTTGCCGGCGGCCTTGGTCGCCAGGATGGATTGATTCAGGCCTTCACCGCCGGCAACATCAAGCAGAAGGTCCACGCCCTTGCCGTCGGTCAGTTTCAGCACTTGTTCTTCCCAGCGTGGGAAGGTCCGATAGTTCACGCCGGCGACAGCGCCGAGCTTCTTCACCGCTTGCAGATTTTCGTCACTGCTTGAGGTGACGATAACCTTGGCGCCAAGCGCGGTCGCCAGCTGCACCGCGAAAATCGAGACGCCCCCGGTCCCCTGTACGAGGACTGTCTGACCTGGCTGAATCTGGCCATAATCCACCAACGAATACCAAGCCGTCAGCGCTGCAATCGGCAAGGTCGACGCTTCTTCATCCGACATGTTATCTGGCGCCCGAACGGCACTTTCTTCGTGAATGATCATGTACTCGGCCAAGCCGCCTGGGAGCGGCATGCCCAAGCAGTAGGCAGGCTCGTTCGGGCCAGGCTCGCCATCGATCCAGCTCGAATACAGATGCGAGTTAACGCGGTCACCCACCTTGAAGCGGCTGACGCCTTCGCCGACCGCGACCACGGTCCCTGCTGCGTCACTCACCGGGATCAACGGCTTGGGCACCAGATGGGGTTCGTAAATACCATCGATGATCGCTTTGTCACGAAAATTCAGGGAGACCGAGCCAATTTTCACCAACAACTCGCCGACCTTGGGTACAGGGGTGGGAGTTTCATCCAGTACAAGATTGTCGAGACCAAAATCTTTCAGAAGCCACGCTTTCATTTGTCTTTCTCCAGAGGGACAGGAACCAACTGGCGACAGTGTTGCGCAGGGGAGGGGCGCAATAAATGCGCGGACAGGCACAAGATTGGTATGTCTTATGGCAATAGTTTTGCTAAAACTTGTCGTTCTGGCGTTAACAATCAACAACAGAAAGAGGTCCCATGGAGTTGCTTCAGTCAATGCAGGTGTTCGCCAGGCTGGCCGAACTCGGCAGCTTCACCCGAACGGCAGACGCCTTGCAGCTAGGCCGCCCCCAAGTCAGTCGTGCGATTCAAGAGCTGGAGACTTCGTTAGGCGTGCGGCTATTCCAGCGAACCACGCGAAAGGTGCGGCTCACTTCTGAAGGTGAGCGCTTTTACGAGCGAGTGAAAGGCATTCTTGGCGACGTTGCGCAGGCCACTTCGATGTTTGGGCTGCCAGGCTCGGCGATGCGCGGACGGCTACGTGTCGACATCCCGACAGCTTTTTCCCAGCCGGCGCTCATCGAGAGCTTCAGGGATTTCACCACGCGATACCCGGCCATCGAGCTGGCACTTGGCGTGACGGATAGGACAGTGGACTTGGTGGCGGAGGGCGTGGACTGCGCGCTGCGTATCGGCGATCTGCCCGATTCGAGTCTCGTCGCCCGTAGCATCGGCCACGCCACGATGATCACTTGCGCTGCGCCCAGATACCTTCAGGAGCATGGAGAACCCAAGACGCTTGATGACCTGAGCGCGCACCGTGGCGTCACGTTTCTCTCCGGCCAGAACCAGCGCCCGTTGCCTTGGCAGTTTATCGATGGTGCTAGCGAGCGAGCCTACGTCAGTCGCCATGGCATCACAGTCAACGAGTCCAACGCCTATGTGGAATGCGGCGTTGCCGGCTTCGGCATTCTGCAAGCGCCTGGCATTACCCTTGACCGTTACCTTGCTGACGGTTCATTGGTCGAGGTGCTTCGGCGCTATCGACCTCGTCCTAGACCTGTATCGGTCTTGTATCCGAGCAGGTCTCACCTGGCCCCGCAAGTTCAAGCGTTTATCGAGTGGATGCGCGTGCAATTACCTCAGCTCTTTGGGCAGTGGCTGGAGAGATAGCAGGCTGGCCAGAAACTGAATTGACGTTGCGTATTGACATATCGAAAAATCTCGATATCCTCGGGGTATGGAACTGATCGAAATATTCAAAGCCCTCTCGAATCCTACACGCCTTGAAATCTTGAAAGGCTTGAAGGATCCCGCAAAGAACTTCCCTCCGCAGGATGAGGGTGACGTTCTCACGGTGGGAGTCTGCGTCAGCAGTATTCAAGAAGGCATCGGACTCTCGCAGTCAACGGTGTCGGGTTATCTGGCCACGTTGCAACGAGTGGGCCTGGTAGAGGTCAGGCGCATCGGTCAGTGGACTTACTACAAACGGAATGAAGCAACCATCAGCGCCCTGGCCGAGATCATTGGAAAAGAGCTGTAATTTTTTACCGCAGCATATCGAGATATCTCGATATCCCTTTTTGTAGATATGAGGAGATACCCATGAAAGCGATGATCCTGAAATCATTTGGCGGCCCTGAATCGTTCGAGCTCAGCGACGTGCCCAAGCCCGTGCCCCAGTCGGGACAAGTCCTGGTCCGAGTCCACGCAACCTCCATCAACCCATTGGATTTCCAGGTCCGACGGGGTGATTACGCCGACCTAGTGCCACTGCCGGCGATTACCGGCCACGACGTATCTGGCGTTGTCGAAGCCGTTGGGCCGGGTGTGACGGCCTTCGTTCCAGGAGACGAAGTCTGGTACACCCCGCAAATATTTGATGGGCCAGGAAGCTATGCCGAGTACCACGTCGCTGCCGAAAGCATCGTCGGGAAGAAACCCGCCTCGCTGAGCCATCTTGAGGCGGCGAGCCTGACCTTGGTTGGCGGCACGGCGTGGGAAGCATTGGTCGTGCGTGCAGCCCTCAAAGTGGGCGAGAGCATTCTGATACACGGCGGCGCGGGGGGCGTCGGTCATGTAGCGATCCAGTTGGCGAAGGCCATTGGAGCGCGGGTCTTCACGACGGTGCGAGAAGTGAACTTTGAATTCGCACGAAGCATGGGTGCCGATGTGCTCATCGACTACGAAAAGGAGGATTACGTCGACGCCATCAATCGGGAAACCAATGGCCGCGGCGTCGATGTGGTGTTTGACACCATCGGCGGCAACACATTATCCCGCAGCCCCGACGCCCTCGCTCAACTTGGCCGGGTTGTCAGCATCGTGGACATTGCCCAGCCACAAAACGTTATCCAGGCCTGCGGCAAGAACGCGAGTTATCACTTCGTTTTCACTCGACAAAACCGCGGCAAGCTGGACGAGTTGAGCACCCTGATAGAGCGCGGTCAGCTGCGCCCGCACGTCGGCGCCGTCTATTCACTCGCCGACCTCGCGCTCGCCCATGCGCGGCTGGAGAGCCCCAACAATGGTCTCCAAGGAAAAATCGCGATTGCAGTCGAGCCATCGCTCATCCCGTGAGTGCGCAGTCACAATCAATCTGGAGAAACGCCATGATCTACGAGATCGCTCTGCTGCCCATTCACAAAGAACGCATTGAATCGTTCAAAGGTGCATTTGCCGAGGTCGCTCCCTTGCTTACCCGCGCAAAGGGTTACTGCGGTCATTTGCTGGCGCAAGGGATTGAAACGCCCGAGCAATTCAATCTGATCGTGCGATGGCAATCGCTTGAGGACCACACGCCAGGTTTTGAAGAGAGTGAAGACCATCGGGTGTTCATGATGGGCTTGGAGGAATATTTTTCCGAAGAGCCGACGGTCTACCATATTGAGGAGGCGGCGTTTTCGGATCTCGCGCCTTTCCCCTGATCGCCCTGTCGGGGCCAAGTGGAGGAGGGCGCTTGAGCCCCTAGTAGACTGATCGTCTAGTAAAGAATAAGATGCCGCCCATGAGCCGTCCAAAGACCCGCGAAACCACCGACGTCCGCCAGGAAATCCTCGATGTAGGCCAACGAATCATGGCCGCGAAAGGATATTCCGCCGTGGGCTTGAATGAAATCCTGGCCACCGCTGGTGTGCCGAAAGGGTCGTTTTACCATTACTTTGGTTCAAAGGACGCTTTCGGCGAGGCGCTGCTGGAAAGCTATTTCGAGGCCTATCTGGCCGAGCTGGATGAAGTCCTTGCGCTGCCTGGCCTGACCATGGCCCAGCGCCTGATGAAATACTGGGACATCTGGCAGCAAACCCAATCGTTCCAGGACTGCCAGGGTAAATGCCTGGCGGTGAAACTGGGCGTGGAGGTGGCCGACCTTTCGGAGACGATGCGCGCAGTGCTCAAGCGAGGTACGTCGGGTATTACCGACCGCATTGCGCAGGCGATCGAGACCGGCGTCGCGCAAGGGTCACTGACAACCGCCGGGGAGCCCCATGCGGTCGCGCAGAGCCTCTATCAATTGTGGGTCGGCGCCAGTGTCATGGTGAAAATCACCAAGAGTGTCCAGCCCTTTGAGACGGCGATGTCGACGACGCGTCAGATTCTCAACCTTTCCTGATCCCTGTGGGCGGGCCGCGTTCCTCGCGGTCCCGATACACCTTCAGAACCTCCAGTAAAGCGATCGAAAAAAAACCAAAAGAGAACTAGACGACTGGTCTAATTGTTATTAAGGTAGCCACACGTCAAGACGGCCCAGCAACTTTCGATCCGTCCCGATAGTAGACGACCAGTCTAATAAACTCTTTATCTGAAATTGGAAAATCCAAAAATTAAAATTCTCATGGTACTGACTTCCCACGACACTCTTGGTGACACCGGCCGTAAAACCGGCTTCTGGCTCGAAGAATTGGCGGCGCCTTACTACGCGTTCCTGGACGCCAACGCTGAGGTCGTCCTGGCTTCGCCGAAAGGAGGGCAGCCGCCGCTTGATCCGAAGAGTAACGAGCCTTCGTTTCAGACTGAGCTGACTCGCCGTTTCGAGGCTGACAGCGCAGCCACCGCATTGCTCGCCAGCACCGTGCGTCTGGACAGTGTCTCGCCAGACGATTTCGATGCTGTCTTCTATCCGGGTGGTCACGGCCCGCTGTGGGATCTGGCGGAGGATCCGGTCTCGATCCAGTTGATCGAGTCCTTCCAATCCGCCGGCAAACCCGCGGCGTTGGTATGCCACGCACCTGGCGTGCTCCGCCACGTCAAGAAGCCTGACGGCACTCCGCTGGTCCAGGGCAAAAAAGTCGCCGGCTTTACCAATTCTGAAGAAGAGGCAGTGGGCCTGACCGACGTAGTGCCGTTCCTGGTGGAGGACATGCTCAAGGCCAACGGCGGCGTTTATTCCAAAGGCGCTGACTGGTCTTCCTACGTGGTTCGGGACGGCCTGCTGATCACCGGTCAAAACCCGGGTTCGTCAAGCGAAGCCGCGACGGCGCTGATAGACCTGCTCGACAACGTCTGAAGAAACGCCCTTAGGCGGGGCCGGGCCGCGAAAGCTCGGCCCATAGCCTCGACAAATACCTCAACTGTAGATATTCCAGCCTGGGCGGTCTTCGAGCCGCCGAGACTGACGCACCCAGGAAGCGAATCATGAAACACCGCTCGCTGTTCGAGCCCACTTCAATGGGCGCCATCACCCTGAAAAACCGCATCGTCATGCCGCCGCTTACCCGCCAGCGCAGTAGCCAGCCCGGCGACGTACCGACGCCCCTTATGGCGCGCTATTACCAGCAGCGTGCCAGCGCTGGCTTGATCATCAGCGAAGGCACCCAGATCGAACCCCGCGGCAAGGGCTATGCCTGGACGCCGGGCATCCACAGCCAAGCGCAGATCGATGGCTGGCGCACCGTGACCGAGGCCGTGCACGCTGAAAGCGGGGTGATTTTTGCCCAGCTGTGGCATGTCGGCCGCGTCTCCCATCACGCACTACAACCGGACAATGCCGCTCCCATCGCGCCGTCGGCGGTCCAGGCGCAGAAAGCCAAGGCTTTTATCGAAACCGGCCCAGGCACCGGCACGCTGGTCGAGCCGTCCATCCCCCGAGAGCTGAGCGTTGCCGAAATCAAGGTGCTGGTCGAACTCTACGCCCAGGCCGCGCGCAACGCCTTGAGCGCCGGGTTCGATGGCGTCGAAATCCACTCGGCCAACGGCTACCTGGTCAACCAGTTCATTTCCGCCCATGCCAACCAGCGCACCGATGAATACGGTGGTTCGCTGCACAATCGCCTGCGTTTCTTGCGTGAGGTCGTGCAAGCCGTCAGCGCGGTGGTCGGGTCCGATCGCCTGGGTGTGCGCTTCTCGCCGCTGTTCTCAAGCACCGAGGAAGACCGCGTCTACATCGGCTTCGTCGAGGACGACACGCATCAGACGTACATCGAAGCCATCAAGGTGCTTGAGCAAGAGGGCGTTGCCTACCTGTCCATCGCCGAAGCCGATTGGCCGAACGCTCCGGACCTGCCCGAAGCGTTTCGCCGTGAGGTAAGAAGTACCTTCACCGGACGGATTATCTATGCCGGGTTGTACACCGCCACCCGCGCGGCGCGCCTGATCGAGTCAGGCATGGCCGATCTGGTTGCGTTCGGTCGGCCATTTATCGCCAACCCCGACTTGCCACGGCGCATCGCCAATGGCTGGCCGTTGAATACCCTGAACACCGTGGGGCTGTACGGCGGCGATGAACAAGGGTTCACGGATTACCCGCGATATTTCCCGGGCAAAGCCCACGCTTGATTGGATCACTACTTTTCCCGACAGGGCAGCGCCGCGTTGCACGCGGATATCGAAAAAACATTGGATCCTAAAGGCAGGGAAGCAGCACCTCGGCGGGCCTGGAAGCGTTGATTTACCCGGCTTCGTGCGGAGCTTGTCATGCTGCGACGGGTTTTCCCGAGCGTTGGCGGTATCTGGCGGATACAGCTTGGTTGCCTTATTGTGCAAAGCAATAAACCGTTTGTCGGTTCTGTCTCTTGGCGCCTGGCTCTCCATTAGGCCGACCTCGCTGGATTTCCGAGAGCGTAATCTTCAATGCCTGATCGTAAAGCAAGCCTTCTTTTCGCCGCGGGTGCCGCGACGTTTGTGATGGCCGTCACGGCGGCCGTTGGTCCCATCACGTTGTTCTGGACAAACGAGACGCGCCTGGAGCGAAACGTTGTCGAGGTGCAGATAGATCGTATCCGCAACGTCCAGGGCTTGTTGGTTGATGCCGAAACCGGTGAGCGCGGGTACGCGTTGACGGAAAAGGACATATTTCTACAACCTTACTATATCGCCGTATCCCAACTGCCTTCGGCCCTCAAGAGCCTGCGCCTTTCCTATCAAGGCGATCCAGCCGAAGAGGTTGGGCGTGTTGAAGAATTCATCCGCCATGCTGAACTGAAGATGGTGCACCTGGATCGGGTGGTGAAGCTGGTAAGTCTTCATGGAAATGATGCTGCCGAGGAGGAAATCGCTGCTGGCGGTGGTAAAGACCTGATGGACGTCGTCCGTACCATCAGCGCAGAACTGATCATTGACGAAACAAAGGAACTGGCAGCGCTCGAACGTAAGCTTTTAAGCAACATTCGCTGGGCCGTTGCGATTTCGATCGCAAGTTTCATCGTTACCCTGGGTTTAGGTCGTTTCATTTACGTATCCATGCGCCGCAGCGTCCGTCGTCAGTCGGAGTCCGCCGCAGCGGCGATCCTGGCCAGCGACCAACTGAGCCAGAGCCTGGAACGCTTGAAACGCCGTAATGGCGAGATCGGCCTTCTCGCTGACATGGCGAGGTTGCTGCAGACAGAGCTGTCCCAGATGGAAATACTCCAGCTGGCCAGCACTTACTGCCAGCGATTGATACCTGCCAGCGAAGGGGAGTTTTTTCTCTATCGCAACTCCGCTGATGTTCTTCAGCACGCTGCGTCCTGGGGGCAGGCTGAGGAAAAGGGCGCTGATGTCATGCTCAACCCCAAGGATTGCTGGGCAATCAGGCGAGGGCGATCGCATTTGACCGAGCATCACCGCGATCTCTGTTGCCCTCATTACCCCGCGGCGTCGGACGCCGAGCAAGTGACCGATTGTTGTCTGCCGTTAATGGCGTACGGCGAGATCCTGGGGCTGTTGCATATCCGTCAAGTTGGGCTGCGTGACTTGGCCGAGGAGGGGCTCCAAGTCGCTGAAGCCGTGGCCGAACAAACCGCGTTGGCGTTGGCGAATGGCAGGATGCGCCAGGTACTGGAAACCCAGTCCATCAAGGATCCGCTGACGGGGCTGTACAACCGGCGCTTCATGGATGAGACGCTCAAGCGCGAACTCGCGCGCTCCGAGCGCAACGGCTCTTGCCTGAGCGTCATCATGCTGGACCTCGATAACTTCAAGCAGTTGAATGACTCTTACGGCCATGCAGCCGGCGATGCCGTGCTGCGTGCGGTCTCCGCGTTGATCGTGCAATCGCTCAGGTCATCCGATATTGCCTGTCGCTTTGGCGGCGAGGAGCTGATTGTGATCCTGCCGGAATGTTCAGCCGAGGTCGCGGCGTCACGAGCCGAAGCCATACGAGCATCGTTGGAAGAGACGAGCCTGACAGACCACGGGCAGACATTCACGGTGTCGGCTTCGTTTGGGGTGGCTTCCACAGAAACCAGCGGGGCCGATCAAGGTACTCTGTTAAAAGCGGCTGACTCGGCGCTTTACGCGGCCAAGCGACTGGGGAAAAACCGGGTTGAATCCTGGCCGGTGCGCAAAGTGGGAGCCGTTTGAGCGAAGAGTTTTCGTATAGCTGCCTAGTAAGCCAGGCGAAACTGCGAGTTAACTTGCGCTCGATCTTTCCAGTGACTGGATCCGGACCGACTCGTTACCCGTAGCCTTCAAAATTGCATTGCACAGGGCCCGGGCAACAGGTGCGTAGCTGGTCTGGCTGGGCTGGCCGGCTTCGCGCGCGCCGGTGGGATTGATCAGGTGCACCGCGATCTGTCCTGGCAGCCAAGAGACGAGTGGCCAGCGGGTGCGATAGGCAGGTTTAGCCCGGGCGTCTTTAGTGGTCGGATCAAAATCACTGGACGTCACAAACGCTATCCCCATCAGGCAAGCGCCTTCGAGCTGCGAGCGCACGCGACCAGGATTGGCCACGAAACCCAAGTCCGCAACCACGACCGCGTCATGAATGATCAAGCGGCCTTCGTCGCTCACCTCGATATCGAGTACAACCGCCATGCAGGTCTGCGCGTCATAGTGGGCGGCGATGCCTTGCGCCCGACCATGTCTTGGGAGCGTGCCCCAATGGGCTTTTCTTGCCGCTTCGGTGATGACGCTCCGCATTCGATGGCTATCGACGCTTGATGAGTGCCGAGTGTCGTCGTCCGTCGTCGACGCCGGATCAATCAGCGAAAGCAGGTAATCCTTGTGATCAAGCTTGCAGGCGTGCACCTGCGCGGCCATGAATCGCTGTTCGGCGAACAGCCGGAGCAACAGGCCTTTTCTGTCCAGATTGCTGTCGAGTGTCGATTGCCAGGTAAATTGCTCGAGAGCACTGACGTGCGCATCAGGATGGCTCATTGCGTTTCTCCTTCCGGCTGATAGCAAGAGTTCCAGCTAAAGCGATGGGCCCTGTATCGGTACCTGGTCACGGCGGCACCGCAGGGGCAGTCACGCAGTACTTTAGGGGAGAGGATCTGACGTCAGGGTGACGGTCGGCTGACAGGAACATGTCAAACACGCAGGCAAGACATATGCGCCGCCGAATACCGCCGCCTTAAATGGGCGAAAAGACGCCCATCGATGAAAGCCTGAGTTATGCAACCACCGGGTTGTCTCCTGCCTCCCATGAAATGGCCTTTCTCACCGGCGCGGAGGGTACAAGGTTGCTGACACTATCAAGCAGGCCGATGTGTTCAGCCGAAAGCTCAAGCGGGAGCGCGCCGAGGTTGTCGGCGAGTTGGGGCAGGGTGCGTGGGCCGAGAATCGGCACGGCCCCGTGCGTGCCCGCCCACGCGATGGCGACTTGGCCCGGGCTGGCGCCCAGTTCGCCAGCGATGGCGAGTACCGTGTCGAGTACTTGTGTGCGTTGCGCCGAGTCCTCGGGTTGAAACACGCGACCGCCGAAGCCTTCGGCACGGCCTTTTTCACCTTTGCGATATTTTCCGGTGAGCATCCCGCCACCCAACGGCGACCACGTGACGACGCCCAGCCCAAGGGCATGGCTCGCGGGGAAAAGATCGGCTTCAGGATCGCGGTGGACCAGGCTGTGTTCAAACTGGGCGGCGGCAATAGGTATCACGCGATTGAGCTCAGCCAGCGTGGCCACTCGGGCGAGTCGCCACGCGGGAAAATTCGACAGGCCCGCATAGAGGATCTTGCCAGCGCGGGCAAGGTCCTCGAAACCGCGGACTATTTCCTCGGCGGGGGTTACGCCGTCAGGATGGTGCACCCAGTAGAGATCAATGTGATCGGTCTTCAGCCGTTTAAGGCTCGCTTCCACTGAGGCGGCCATGGCCTTGCGGCTGTTGCCAGTGACTAGCCTGTCGGCGTTTGGCGCGGCGCCATTGCTGAATTTCGTCGCGAGGACGAATTGATCGCGCCGGCCTGCGAGCAGCTTGCCGAGTAGCTCTTCAGACTGGCCGAACTGGTAGGCGTCCGCCGTGTCGATGAAATTTCCTCCGGCTTCGGCATACGCATTGAACACGGTCTCGCTGGTGTCTGGATCGGCACCGTATCCCCAGCCCGTGCCAAAATTGCCGGTGCCGAGGGCGACTTGGGAAACCCTGAGCCCAGTCTTGCCAAACGATAGATATTTCATGGTCTACTCCGTTGATCCAGCCACTGATGAGCGCGTCGAGGTGCTTGAAGCATAGACAGGCGTCGGATTTAGGCCCGGGCGCTGCATACATGTGCCGTTGGTGCGGGATTCTGGACGGGCCTGATAGAAGCTGTTCGGCGACGTGGTGCGGTGGGTATGCAGTCGCCTACACTGGCATTTCAACAACCGAACGCAAGGAACAGCGCTCAATGGACTGCGTTATTCGAAAGGCAATCAGTACGGATGCCGTAGCAATCAGCCTGGTCGTGGCAGCGGCACTGCGCGAGTCCAATGCCCAAGACTATTCATCAGACATCATCGAGCAGGTGCAGCGAAGCTTTTCACCGTCGGCAATCCTGGACTTTCTAAGCCTGCGCGAGGTGTATGTCGCGAGCTTCGATGGTCAGCTCGTCGCAACGGGAAGTCTTGATAAAGACACCGTCCGAAGCGTATTTGTTGACCCGTCCTATCAGGGCAGGGGCATTGGTCGTCAGTTGATGGCCACGATCGAGTCGGCGGCCTCGGAAAACGGCGTTGAATGGTTGCGAGTCCCTTCCTCGATCACGGCAGAGACGTTTTATTACTCCCTGGGTTTCCGCAAAGTCCGCGACGCGTTTCACGGCGCAGAGCGCACAATCGTCATGGAAAAATCTTTGAACGGATAATCTTGCCCTCCATCCAAACCCTTCAAAGCAATCTTTAGATGCCAATCTCCTTCTTGGATCGTCATGGAGACACCATGCTTCACGCATTTGAACAACGGCTCGACCCTTTTCCGCCCGACGAGGCGCCGCCACCACCGGACGGTCTGGCGCGGTTCCTGTGGGCCTGTACGCGGGGTGCCCGCGGTTACATCCTGGCGCTTGCGCTGCTTAGCGCCGGAGTGTCTATTTACGAAGCCTGGCTGTTTTCTTTTCTCGGCCAGGTCGTCGACCTGCTCTCGACCTGGCAGGCCGGTGGTGATGCGACCAGGCAGGAAAGCCGAGTCCTTTGGGGCATCGGCATCATGCTGGTGACCAGCATCGGGCTGGTGGCGTTGCGCACGATGGTGCAGCACCAGGTATTGGCGATCAATCTGCCGTTGCGACTGCGTTGGGATTTTCATCGGCTGATGCTGCGGCAAAGCCTTTCGTTCTTCTCGGATGAGTTCTCCGGCCGGGTCACTACCAAAGTGATGCAAACGGCGCTGTCCGTGCGCGAGGTGCTGTTCACCATCATCGAGATCGCGCCGGGGATTGGCGTGTATTTCATCGCGATCATTGCTCTGGCTGGCGGCTTTGATTTGAAGCTGATGCTGCCTTTCATTGCCTGGGTTGCGTTGTTCGGCCTGGCCATGCGGTACTTCGTGCCGCGCCTGGAGAAAGTCGGCCAGGAGCAGGCCAATGCGCGGTCGTCGATGACCGGGCGTATCTCGGACGCCTACACCAACATCACCACGGTGAAGCTGTTCTCCCACTCAAAACGCGAAGCACACTTCGCCCGCGCTGCCATGGAAGATTTCAAGCAAACCGGTTTTCGCCAGATGCGCTTGGTCAGCCAGTTCGAGATCGTCAATCAGGCTTTGGTCGTCGCATTGATCATGGGTTCGGGCGGTTATGCGCTGTGGCTATGGCATCAAGGCGAAGTCGGCACCGGTGCCGTGGCGGCGATTACGGCCATGGCTTTGCGCATCAATGGCATGTCGCACTGGATCATGTGGCAAATGACCTCGCTGTTCGAGAACATCGGCACTCTGCAGGATGGCATGGAGACCTTGACGCGCGGTCCCAAGGTTAAGGATGCGCCGGACGCCGGTGTGCTGGTGACCACCGGTGGTGCGGTGACCTTCGACAACGTCAGCTTCAATTACAACGGCGAACGCCAGGTGCTTGATGGCCTGAGCCTGAGCATCCGGCCAGGTGAAAAGATCGGCCTGGTAGGTCGCTCCGGTGCCGGCAAATCCACGCTGATCAACCTGCTGCTGCGCTTCTACGACGTGGACAGCGGTGAGATTCGAATCGATGGGCAGAACATCGCGCATGTCACGCAGGACAGCCTGCGCAGCGCCATCGGCATGGTCACCCAGGACACGTCGCTGTTGCACCGGTCCATCCGCGACAACATTGCCTACGGTCGCCCCGACGCCACCGATGAGGAAATACGCAGTGCCGCCGCCAGCGCCCAAGCGGATGGGTTCATCAATCAACTGAGCGACAAGCAAGGCCACAGCGGCTACGACACCCTGGTGGGCGAGCGTGGCATCAAGCTTTCAGGCGGCCAGCGCCAACGCATCGCCATTGCCCGGGTCATGCTCAAGAACGCGCCGATCCTGCTGCTGGACGAGGCCACCAGCGCGCTGGATTCGGAAGTCGAAGTGGCCATTCAGGAAAGCCTCGATGAAATGATGAAGGGCAAGACTGTGATCGCCATCGCCCATCGGCTGTCCACGATCGCGGCGATGGACAGGCTCATCGTCATGGATGAAGGGCGGATCATCGAGCAGGGCACCCACGCCGAATTGCTCGGCAAGAACGGCACCTATGCGCGATTGTGGCACCACCAGAGCGGCGGGTTTCTGGGCGAGGATCAGGGGGTGGTTGAGGCGGTGGAGTAGGTGAGGGCAATGGTTCTGTTCGCTGAAACAGCCGACGCATCAGTTCTGCACGCCAGCCACCCGACGACCGTTCATGAAACACAAGAATCCACCCATGGCGGTCAGTGCAATCAAGGCATAGGACATCCGGCAATACAACACGGTGCGCAGCCCGCGGGTCAAGGCGTTTGTCCAAGCGCTGGGCGTGGATTTGAAGGCTTCGGTTTGATTGCTTCAGGCGCCAGAGCTGATCTCGATTCGATCAGTTTTGACGCCTTCAGAACGTTGCATGGTTTCCGGAACCCCAAACCATAGCAGTAAAAACGCCGTCCCGGCGACGCCAGCAAGTGTCAGGAATGCTGCATCGTAGCCAGCCGCTTCAACTACAAATCCCGCCAGACCGTTGCTCAACGCCGCGCCCAGACCGAACACCGTGGTGAGTGCACCGAGGCTGATATTAAAGTGGCCGGAACCAAGCGTGAGGTCCTTGATCATGACCGGGAACAACGCGCCGAAAAGGCCGGCGCCGACGCCGTCGAGCAGTTGTACCGCGACCAGCCAGTACGGATCATCCGACAGGGTATAGAGCACACCGCGCAACGGCAGAATCAGAAAACCCGCCAACAACAGCGGTTTGCGGCCCCATTGATCGGCTTTGGCGCCAGCCAGCAGCGCCATCGGCACCATGACCAGCTGCGCCGCGACGATGCAGGCGGAGGTGAGCGGGGTGGCCATGTGCAGATTGGCGTGGGCAAGCTTTTGGCTCACCAGCGGCAGCATGGCTGCATTTGCCAGGTGGAACAGCGCGCAGCAAACCGCAAACATCAGCAACGGCCGGTGGCTGAGCAACACGGCAAACCCGGAGGGCTGAGGGTGATTGGTGCCACGAGGTTCGAGACCGCGAGCCAGATCATGGTCGATGGCTTCAGCTGAGACGAACGCCACGGCGCACATGCTTGCCAAGGCCATGAACGCCATCAGGTAAAACACCGCCACCGGGCCGAACAAATAAGCAAACAAACCGGCCAGCAAGGCCGCGCAGGCGTTGCCGGCATGGTTGAAAGTTTCGTTGCGCCCGGTTCGCCGCGTGAAAGCGCGAGGACCGGTGATGCCCAGGGTAATCGCCGAAATGGCCGGGGCAAAAATCGATGCCGCCACCGCACTCAAGGCCTGCGTGAGCGCCACCAGGCTGAATGAAGAGACAAAGGGCAACACCAGGCAACTGACGGTCACGATCAGCGCGGCAATCACAATCAACCCGCGCTTGGCACGGCTGCCGTCAACCAACGCTCCCGCAGGCGTCTGTGTGATCAGGGCGGCGACGCCAGCGATCGTCATCACCACGCCGATGCTCGCTGGGTCCCAGTGATGCACCGCCAGCAGGTAGATCGCCAGATACGGCCCGAGACCGTCGCGCACGTCGGCGAGAAAGAAGTTGAGGCTGTCCAGCGACAGGTTGTTGCGGCGTTCCAGGTAGGTGGTCGTGCTCACAGGTAGTCTTTTCGATGTGAGGCTCGGCGAAATGGCTCAACCTCGGTGAAGTTAGAGACTCGTGCATTTTAGGATTAGTTGCAGGGGAGCGGATCCAGATCCGGCGAGTAGACAATCGAATCATAAACATCCGTCGCAAACATCTTGTTTAACATAATATACATTATGCGAACCGCCGTATCAGCTCTTGTGGCTCCCCATGTCCTCATTGAGAACTGACTGCTTCTTCAAGGAAAGCTTGTGCTCGTTGATAGACCGGCTCTTCATGTCTGCGCATTTGCTGCCAAGCGAGCTGCGCCTGGACCATGGCGACCGCATCCAGGACTTTCTGTGCCCAGCGGTCATCCTCCGGATGCACGACGACAACGCGAAACCCATGGTCGTTACCTTCAATCTGCACGCCTTCGGAATCATCGACGTGCAAGTCGATATCGAACGCCGGCGGATACTTTGAAGGCGAATTCGCCAGCCCATGCACCGTCAGTGCGCGATTGTGCAGCACGCTGTTGACCACGCCATCGACGCGGATACCGTATAGCAGCAACCATCGCCTGATATAGGACGGTGTGCGACCAGACGACGTATAGACCCAGATGCTGCAATCCTGACGGCGCAACTCTCGGATCAGGGAACGTGTGCCTTCGCGCAACGGCTCACCCAACCAACGATGAACACAGGCTGGCAGTCTGCTTTGTTCGGCTGCGCAGTGGTGAAGTTGGCACGCGAGTGTGTCGTCAATATCAAACGAGATTCGTACGCGCTGACGCTTGAACAACTGCGTAGGCAGAGCGCAGCGAATGGCCTGCCCTACCCGGCTGCTGAAAGTTTTGCACTTGGCAAGCGCTGGAGATCCGCTCATCAATGACCACCTTGATAAAGGGGCAAAGACTTGCCTTTGAGAAAAAACTTCATCGGATCAGGTGCCTGTTCTTCTAAAAAAGCTGCGTATTTTTTCTTGATCTTGGGCAATTCGTACAATGCCTTGACGCCATGCTTGGCCGAGTTGCGTATGACCGAGGACGGGTTGAAGTAGCCCTCGGCATTCTCCAGCGTCAGCACGAAAGGAGGCAATCCAGCGCGCATGAGCAAATAGCTGACGATCAGCGACCCACTGCGGTTGTTACCCTCGATGAACAACTGCGGCTTGCTGAGGATGCGGACATAGACGCCAGCCGCACGTTTCCAGACTGATTCGCTGCGATACGCGCAGTACCAATTGAACAAATCCTTGATGCCTCCTTCAACGTTGTTGAAGAAATGCTCCTCGGTCGCTGCCAGGTGCTGGGCATATTCCAAACGGCGTGCCGGGTCGCGGCCACAGAGTACCGTGGCATTGATCTCCAGCATCAGGTTCAGTTGCTGAAGATCGAACAGGTCAACGCCGCGGGCAACATACTCATCAACCAATGCGTAACCTTCAAGCACATTGTGCAGCACTTCGTCGGTCAGGGGGTCTCGGGGCTCCGTGAAATGCCGGCTAAGTTCGGCGAAGCGGCTCTGTACTTCACGCAGTGCGCGTTCAATTGCTGGCAAATCAAGCCGATGCGTCGCGGGCATTAGTGCTCCTTGGTAACGCGGGTAAATGTCTACCGGATGCCCGCCAAATCCATTTGGCTTCTGCAGGTATACGGCCTTGACCGGGCGTGTTGCTTAGCTGAACTTACCGCTGATGTAATCCCCGGTCATCTGTTCACGCGGGTTATCGAAAATCTGCGTCGTCGGGCCCATCTCGACCAGATAGCCGGTGCGCGTGCCCTGGGAAATATCCACGGAGAAAAACGCCGTGGTGTCGGCGACACGGATGGCTTGCTGCATGTTGTGGGTCACCAGCGCGATGGTGTAGTCCTTCTTCAACTCGACCATCAACTCCTCGACCCGCCGGGTAGCGATCGGATCGAGCGCCGAACACGGCTCATCCAGCAGCAATACTTCCGGCTCGGTGGCGATGGCGCGGGCAATGCACAGACGTTGTTGCTGGCCACCGGAGAGCGACAGGCCGCTGACCTTGAGCTTGTCCTTGACCTCATCCCACAGCGCGGCGCCTTGCAGCGCGTGCTTGACCCGATCACCGATATCGCCCTTGTAGCGATTGAGGCGCAGGCCAAACGCGACGTTGTCGAAGATGCTCATCGAAAACGGGTTCGGCTGCTGGAACACCATGCCGATGTAGCGGCGCACGACCACGGGATCGACGCCCTTGCCGTAGACGTCCTGTCCGAGGAAGTGTACGTGCCCTTCGAAACGGAAACCCTTCACCAGGTCATTCATCCGGTTGAGGCTGCGCAGCACAGTGCTCTTGCCACAGCCGGAAGGACCGATGAATCCGGTGATCTTGTTCTTCTCGATCGGCACATGGCTGTCACGTACCGCCATGAAGTTCCCGTAGAAAATCTTGTCCAGTTTGCAGTCCATGACTACAGGCGCCTGGGTGACAAACGGAGCGGCTATTTGCGCAGTGGATACGTTCAAAATCAGATGCTCCCGTTCTTAATACTTAGGCTTGCCGAAAATGCGGCTGATGATGTTCACGAACAGCACAATCATCACCAGCACCAACGAGGCCGCCCATGCGAGCTCGAGCTGGTTATCGAAAGGCATGCCGGAGAAGTTGTAGATCAACACTGCAAGCGATGCAGTCGGGTTCATTACCTCAAGACTGCCTTGGTGATAGATCCAGTAGTTGCTGAACAGCGCGGTGAACAACAACGGTGCCGTCTCGCCCGCGGCACGTGCCACGGCCAGCATGACGCCGGTCAGGATTGCCGGCATGCCGGTAGGCAAGACGATTTTCCAGATCACCTGTGAGCGGGTGCAGCCCATGCCGTAGGCGGCATCCTTCATGACCTTGGGCACCATGCGCATCGATTCTTCCGCCGTCAGCACGACGATCGGTAGCATCAGTACCGCCAGCGCTACGCCACCCGCCGGTGCCGAATAAGTACCGGTGGTCATCACCACCAAGGCATAAGCGAAAACCCCGGCCAGGATCGAAGGCAGGCCCGTGAGCATCTTGGCGGCAAAACGCGAGGCGTTCGCCAGTTTGCTGTCCGGCCCCAGTTCAGCCAGGAAGATCGCCGCCATGATGCCGACCGGCACCGCGATTGCCGCTGCGATACCGACCATCACGAAGGTACCCGCCATGGCGTTGCCGAAGCCCCCGCCCATCTCGAAGCCTGTTGGCGGCAGTTCGGTAAAGACTTCCAGGTTCAGGCGAGCGCCACCCCGGGTGATCAGCATGTAGAGCACGGAAATCAGCGGCACGCTGGCCAGTAGCGCACCCGTCCAGACCAGCGTGGTCAGGATCAGGCTGCGCAGGGCGCGGCCCTCGAACTTGCGCTGCAGGCTGGGCATCGCGCCTGCAGGAGCGGTCAAGTCTGTTGCAGCAGAGAGATCAGTCATCACCTATTTCCCCGTTGGGCATACATCATGATCAAGGAGCCGAAGACGTTCACGATCAGGGTGATTAACATCAGCACCAGTGCGGCATACATCAACACCTCGATCTCGTTCGGCCCGGCTTCCGGGAAGTTCAGCGCGAGCAAGGCCGCCAGTGTGTTGGCCGGCGCGAACAGCGAGAGGGAGATGTTGTTCGCATTGCCTACCAGCATGGCCAGCGCCATGGTTTCACCCAACGCGCGCCCCAAGCCGAGAACCAGAGAGCCGAAAATGCCGGTGGCGGCGGACGGCACCATCACCTTGAGAATCGCTTCCCAATGGGTAGTCCCCATGCCATAGGCGGCCTGCTTGGTTTTCATCGGTACGGCCGTGAGAGCATCCTGGGAAACGGCGGCAATGGTCGGCAGAATCATGATGGCAAGCACCAGCGCCGCAGGGAGCAGCCCTGGCCCGCTCAGGGATGTACCGAAAAAAGGCACCCAGCCGAGCTCGCTGTTCAACCAGGTCGTCAGCGGACGAATCGCCGGGATCACCACGTAGATCCCCCACAGGCCATAGACAACGCTTGGAATGGCCGCGAGCAATTCGACAATGGTGCGGAAGATCGCGGCAAGCTTGGGCGGCAGGAAGTCCTGGGTCAGGAAGATCGCCATGCTGACGCCGAAAAAGCCTGCGATCAACAATGCGATCAGGGCGCTGTAGAGCGTGCCCCAGATAGCCGGCAGGATGCCGTACTTACCTTGGTTAACGTCCCAGACACTCCCCAAGAGCACGTCGAAACCATGTTTCTCCATGCCAGGAAGCGCCTTGCGTCCCACCTCGAATACCAGTGCAAACACCAGCGCCAGAATCAGGACCACCCCGATGCGCGCAAGCGCACGAAACGTGCGATCAACCAGGAAGTCCTTCGTCGAGGGTGGTTGGCAGGCGGAGTCCGGATTAACCGGTACGACAAAAGGTTTGTTCATTGGCTAAGTCCGGAACAAGGGGGATAACTCCCCCGGCATGCTAAGAGCAACACCGAGAGAGACCTCACGGCATTACTGGATGTTGGCGGACGCTTTGCGAACCTGCTCGACAACCGATTGTGGCAAGGGGATATAACCCATCGAATCGGCAATCTTCTGGCCTTCGGTCAGGCTGTATTCGACCATTTCACGCATGGCCTTGGCCTTGGCCGGATTGCCGTTATCCTTGCGGAAGATCATCCAGGTGTAGGACGTGATCGGGTACGACTTGGCACCGTCCGGATCCGGCAGCCAGGCCACCAGGTTTTCCGGCATCTTCACCGCAGCCAGGGCCTCGGCACCGCTTTCGGCGTTTGGCACGACGTACTTGCCGGCCTTGTTCTGCAGTTGGGCAAAGTCAACCTTGGCGAGCTTGGCGAAGCCGTATTCGATGTAGCCAATCGCGCCCGGGGTCTGGCGCACAGTTGCGGTGACGCCATCGTTCTTCGGCGACTTGATGAACTTGTCACTGGCCGGCCAGTTGACGGTGTTGCCCTCGCCCAGCGCCTGCTTGAACTCTGGATTGATGGTCGCCAGGTGTTTGGTGAACACGGCGGTCGTACCGCTGGAGTCAGCACGTACAACGACGGTGATCGGTGTATCGGACAGTTTCAGGTCCGGGTTGGCAGCCACAATCTGTGGATCGTTCCAGCGCGTGATCTTGCCCAGGAAAATGTTCGAGTACACGTCGCGTGGCAGCTTGAGACCCTTGGGATTGCCCGGCAGGTTATAGGCCAGCACGATTTCCCCAGCGGTCATCGGCAGCAACTGCACGCCTTCGGCGACCTTGGCGATATCTTCATCTTTCATTGCCGAGTCACTGGCGGCGAAGTCGACGGTTTTGTTCAGGAAATCCTGTACGCCCGCGCCACTGCCCTTGGATTGGTAATCAACGGTGACACTGTCGGACTTCTTGCTGAAATCCTTGAACCAGGTGAGGTAGATCGGTGCAGGGAAACTCGCCCCGGAACCTGTCAGACGGACATTCTCTGCTGCGAAGGACGCCGAGGTGGCACAAAGAGAAACCGCAATGGCGAGCGCAGCAGACTTCATCAAACTTTTCATTAAGGGACACCTTGTGATTACGGGCTCCCGAACTCTGCAGCAGTTTTGTTACGTTTTCATGAAAGCTCAATGGCAAGCAGCACGGTTATCCTCCTGTAACCGCAGCAAAGCAGTTCGATGTAATGGGCTCGTAACAAATTACGCCTAACACTTTGCCATCCTCAATCCGCGAGCCCCTTCTATGTCCTCTGCACCAGACACCTTGATACAGCGCATCCACCGTGAGCTGCTTGATCACAGTGATGAAGAGCTGGAACTGGAATTATCCGAAGACGGGCATGACCTGAATGCGCTCTTCGACGAGCACGTAACGGAAGGCACAGAGAAGGATGCTCGCAGGCTATATTTCAGCGAACTGTTCCGCCTGCAAGGCGAACTGGTCAAGCTGCAAAGCTGGGTGGTCAAGACGGGCCACAAAGTCGTGATTCTGTTCGAAGGACGGGATGCCGCCGGCAAAGGCGGCGTCATCAAGCGAATCACCCAGCGCCTGAATCCTCGGGTCTGCCGGGTCGCCGCCCTGCCCGCCCCCAACGACCGCGAACGTACCCAATGGTACTTCCAGCGCTACGTCTCGCATCTGCCGGCGGCGGGCGAAATCGTACTGTTCGACCGTAGCTGGTACAACCGTGCGGGTGTGGAACAAGTGATGGGGTTTTGCAACGAAGATCAGTACGAAGAGTTCTTCCGTACCGTGCCGGAGTTCGAACGCATGCTCGTCCGCTCCGGCATCCAATTGATCAAATACTGGTTCTCCATTTCCGACCAGGAACAGCACCTGCGCTTTCTGAGTCGCATCCATGATCCGCTCAAGCAGTGGAAACTCAGCCCTATGGACTTGGAGTCGCGCCGGCGGTGGGAAGCCTATACCAAGGCCAAGGAAATCATGCTTGAACGCACCCACATTGCCGAAGCACCTTGGTGGGTGGTACAGGCCGATGATAAAAAGAAAGCCAGGCTTAACTGCATCAATCATCTTCTCGGGCAGATGGCCTATGAAGAGGTTGAGCTGCCGGTAATCGAACTGCCGCAGCGCGTCAGGCAAGAAGACTATTCCCGAAGCCCCACTCCACCTGAACTTATCGTGCCCCAGGTGTATTGAAGTCAGCCACGTTGGGGGCCGCTGTACGAGGCCCCCTTGTAGCGCACTTGAGATCAAGCCGCCGAACTGTGCGGGCGGGCTTCACCCAGCAAGTCCGCGATAGTGCGCTCGCCAAGCGCGAGGCCCACGCTCATCCCCAACCCGGTGTGCATCAGCACAGCGGTAACCCCCGGCGCGGCGGCGAGCACGCTGAACGGCCCAGGTCCGCGCGCGCCATACACGCCTTGCCATCGTTCCAGTACTTCGATTTCGCCGCCCAGGGTATCTTGCGCAAGATCGATCAGAATCCGATCCACCTGCTCGGTGTTGAACGGCGAAATGTCGCGGCCGTAGACATGGGAGTCGCCAATGATCAGATCGCCGTGCGGTGTGGGACTGATGAGCAAATGGATGCCATGCGTCTCCAACTCCGGTTGGTTCGTGCGGATCTGCGCGCGGATGGCCTGCGCTTCAGGCAGATCGGCGAAGGCGCCGTAGTGCACGCAGCTCAGTCCGGTCAGCAACGCATGTTGCAACGCCAAAGGCTGACGTGGGCGGACGCGGAGCATTTGCAGTCCGCACACCTGCGGTTTTAGCGCGGCGATTTGCTCGGCCAGCAGCGTCTGGTAGTCATGGCCTGAGCACACGACAATGTGCCGCGCGGTAAAGCGTCCGGTACTGGTTAACGCACAGTTGCTTTCAACATCGCGCACCAGCGTCGAGAAGTGGAATTCAACACCCAAGGCCCGGGCCAGGTAATCGACAATCTGCGTAAGCGCCTCGCGGGAATACAACTGCTGGTCGTCCAGGCCTAGCAGCGCCGCGCGATGATGGGCGAAACGGCCGTCATAGAGTGCCGCCAGCGCCTCGCCACGCAGCAGTTGGGTGCGATAACCCAACGTCGCGCCCCGCCCGTTCACGAAGGCCTCGAGCAACGCTTCTTCGACTTCAGTGCGGGCGAACAACAGCGAGCCTTGTTGGTGCATATGCAGCCCGGCCCCCTGCCCCAGGGTCTTCCATAAACCGTTCGCCTCCCGTGCCAGGTCCAGCATGATGCCCGGCGCCTGGCCGCTGACCAAAGCCTGGCCGAAGTTGCGAATCGAGGCACCGAGCGGCGTATGGCTGCGCTCGAATACCTTGACCTTGAGGCCGCGCTTGGCACCCGCCCAAGCGTGGGCCAACCCGAGAATGCCGGCGCCGACGATCAGCAGATCGCAGTCGTGCTCAGACATGAAAACTCCTTAAAAACGATCGATATTACGAGGCCCGCGCGACACCGCCGGGCCTGCGACAGGCATTGCAGAAAGCTATTTGGCGACGGGCTCTGACTTGCCGTCGTAACGCTTGCGCCACTCGGCAAGCACTCTGTCGCGGTTCTCCGATGCCCAGGCGAAATCGTTGCGGATCAGCCGTTGTTCGTAGTCCGCTGGCAGCTCCGGCAAACGCTCGGCGATGCCCGGTTGTGCCAGGACGGCGAAGTTGGCTTTGTACAGTTCCATGGCCTCGCGGCTAGCCGAGAAATCAGCGAGTTTCCTGGCAGCTTCCAAGTGTCGGGTGCCTTTGATGATGGCGGTGGCTTCGATTTCCCAGCCCAGGCCTTCAGCGGGCAGCACGATGTCCAGGGGCGCGCCTTTGCGCTTGAGCTGGATGGCCGGGTATTCAAACGAAATGCCGATAGGGAACTCACCGGCGGCCGCCAGCTTGCAGGGCTTGGAGCCGGAATGCGTGTACTGGCCGATATTGGCGTGCAACTTGTCCATGTAGGCCCAGCCCTTGGCCTCGCCGAAGGTTTGCAACCAGGCGCTGACATCCAGGTAACCGGTGCCCGACGAGGCCGGGTTGGGCATGACGATCTTGCCTTGGTACACCGGGTTCGCCAGGTCTTCCCAGCGCGTGGGTTTGGGCAGCCCCTGCTTCTGCGCTTCCACCGTATTGAAACAGATCGCGGCAGCCCAAACGTCCATGCCGACCCAAGCCGGCGGTATATCGGCATCCCGATAGTTGGCGGCGATCTGGTTAAGATTCGCCGGGCTGTAGGTATCGAGCAAACCTTGTTGCTTGAGAATCGCCAGGCTGGAGCCGGCGAGTCCCCAGACCACGTCGGCTTGCGGGCGATCCTTCTCTGCCAGCAGCTTGGCGGTGACGATGCCGGTGGAGTCGCGCACCCATTTGATCTCGATCTCCGGGTTCTGCTGCTCGAAGGCTTGCTTGTAGGCTTTGAGCTGCTCGACCTCGAGGGCCGTGTATACGGTCAGTTCGGTATTGGCCTGGGCCTGGAAGGTACAGGCGGCCAGCAAGCCAGCGGCCAAGGCGATGCGTTTGGACATGGTACGGCTCCGTGTCAGTCAGTGAGGCTTTCAGGTATGCGACGGCAATACACCGCGGGCCAGCTGCGCGTTGATCTGGTCAATCACAGCGGGCAATTCGGCAATGGTGTCGATGAGATAATGCGGGCGGCAGGCGGCAAACAAGCCGTCGATGCGGCTACGCTCGGTCGCCAACTGTTGCGCCGAGAGGGCTTGGAACTGCTCCCAGTCGAGGCCGAGGAAATTGCCGGAAAAGCGCAGCGCCACGGTCCACATCCCTGCCCTGCGGCCTTCGAGAATGCCGGGTTCGGTGTCGTCGACCTTCACGCAGCCCGCGACGTCGTCCAGGCCCAGGGCAATTACGTTGGCCAGCGCCTGCGCCGGGCTTGGCCGCCCCTTGGGAACGTCGTCGGTGGCAACCACATGATCGGGTCGATAACCCTTGGCCGCGGCCAGTTCGACGACTTTGTCCATCACCTGCCTGGGATACCCGGAACAACTGCCGATCTTGAGACCGCGCTGGCGCAGCGCGGCAATGCTGTCCAATGCGCCGGGGATCAGGTCCGAATGGTTGGCGACTTTCGCAATCTGCAGCGGCATGAAGCGTTGGTAGATTGCGGTCACATCATCATCGCTTGGCGCACGTGCGAAGCGGTGATGGAAACGTTCAGCTACCGCCGGCTGATTGCACAAGGTGCGGATATGCTCCCATTTGCCCATGCCCATCGGGCCACGCGCCTCTTCCAGGCTGATCTGGATGTCGAAGCTGGCGAAGGCTTCGACGAAGATCCGCGTCGGGGCGAACGAACCGAAGTCCACCACAGTGCCCGCCCAATCGAGAATGGCCGCCTGCAGGTGTGTAGGGGGTTGGTAATGCATGACTATCTCCAGGATTTTCAAAGACCCGGCGCCTGCTGGCGCCAGGCTTGGGAACGGCGCAGCAGCCGGCGCGAGAGTGCCGCGAGCAGCAGCGACACACCGGCCGAGGTCAGCAGGATCAGCGTGGACATCGCGGCGGCCCCGCCGACATTGCCGGCGTCGTCCATGTTCAATACGGCCACTGCGGCCAGGACGCTGTCAGGGCTGTAGAGAAAGATCGCCGCCGAGACGGTGGTCATCGCCGACACGAACAGATAACGGATGATGTCGAGCAGCGCTGGCAGGCACATGGGCAATGTCACCCGCAGGAAGTGGCGAGCCAGCGGCACTTTGAGCGCCAGCGCCGCGGCTTCGAATTCGTCGTCGAGCTGCCGCAGGGCCGAGCTTGCGGTCATGTGCGCGGTCGTCAAGAAGTGGGCGACGGTGCAAACAACCAGCAGGGCCAGGCTGCCGTACAAACTGTTCAGTGGATTGCCCGGCACGTTGAAGAAAAATACGTAGCCCAGGCCCAGGACCAGGCCGGGCACGGCCATTGGCACGAAGCTGAGCAAGCGCAGGATTCGGGTCAGCGGACTCTGTCGGGTTTTCTCGATCAGGTAAGTGCCGGTGAAGATCAGCAGGCTGCCGAACAAGGCGCTGCACAGCGCCAGCAACAGGCTATTGCGATAAGCCAGCCAGCCGCCGGGCAGCTCGGAAAAGGCATAGTTTTCAAGCGACAACGACAGGTCATACGGCCAGAACTGCACGAGTGAGGCGTATACCGCCATGCCGAACACGCCGACCAGCGCGCAGCAGATCAGGGCCGTTACGCTCAGGAAGGCAGCGTCCCTGCCCCGTGACGGCGACGGGTGATAAACCTGCGCTCGACCGCTCAGGGTGTCGCGCTGACTACGACGCAGCCATGCGTCCACCGCAAAGCTGAGTAACGCCGGCAGCAGCAGAACCACGCCGATCAGCGCCCCTCGGCCAAACTGCTGCTGGCCTACGACAGCCTTGTAGGCTTCCAAGGCAAGCACTTGGTAATCACCGCCGACCGTGACGGGCACGCCGAAATCGGTGATGCACAGGGTGAATACCAGGCAGAAAGCCGCGAACACACCTTGGCGGCTGCCGGGCCAAGTGATGCTGCGAAAGGCTCGCGATGGCGAGGCGCCCATGCTCGCAGCCGCATCGAACAACCGCGCGTCCGACAACGCCAATGCCGACATCAGCACCATCAATGCATGGGGGAAGGTGTAGATCGCTTGCCCGAGGACGATGCCCCAGAACCCGTAGATATTGTCGGTAACCAGGCCGCGCAGCAGCCCTTGGTTGCCGAACAGATAGATCAGCGCAATGCCCGGCAACATCGACGGTGCCAGCAACGGCAGCAGCGAGATGCCCCGCCACAACGGCTTTGCCACGATGCAGGTGCGTTGCAAGGCGTAGGCGAAGGCATAGGCCTGCGGCACCACGATTGCCGCGACGGTCAGCGAAGCCGTCAGGCTGTTGCCAAGCAGCCAATGAAAATGGCCGCTGGTGAACAACCTCAGCGCCGCCTGCAGGCCGCCGCCCTGGCTGGCGTCCCCGCTGAACGCACGCCACAGCATGGCGAGCAAAGGCAGCAGTACCGCCAGTACCAGCAACAGCAGAAGCAGCCATTGCCCGCCGCGAATGAACACTTGGTCTGGCAAATCACCGGGCACTTGGCGCGGCTGCAACACGGCCGGCTTGATGGACATCGTGCCTTGCATATCAGCTGAACACCTGGAGACTGTGGGACGGCAGCGCGACCTTCAGCGGTGCATGGGTCAGCTGCGGCATGGCGTGCGGCTCCAGCTCCGCCAGCAGCATGTGGCCCGGCAACGCGTCCAGCTCAAAGCTCAAGCGGCAACGGTTGCCGAGGAAGGTCAGCTCACGCAACTGTGCATCGAAGAGATTGTCTTCCGGCGTCGACGGGTTGATCCGTACGGCTTCCGGACGGCAAAAGAGTCGTCCGCTGCGACGCGCGTCAGCACCATGCAGGTTGAGGCGGTGCCCGCCGACGCGCACCTGGCCATCCTGCCCGCGCTCGAAGGGCAGCCAGTTGCCCTGCCCGACAAAGTCTGCGACGAAGGCAGTCGCCGGTGCGCGGTAGATCTGTTGAGCGCTGGCAAATTGTTCAACGCGACCCTGATTGATCACCGCGATGCGGTCGGCCATCAACATCGCCTCGTCCTGGTTGTGAGTGACCATCAACGTGGTAACGCCCAGGCGTTTTTGCAGTTGGCGCAACTCGCTGCACAGATGTTCGCGTACCCGGGCATCCAGGGCCGACATCGGTTCGTCGAGCAGCAGCAACGACGGCGCCGGGGCCAAGGCACGCGCCAAGGCGACCCGCTGCTGTTGTCCGCCGGAGAGCTGGCCTGGGTATTTTTTCTCGCTGCCACACAGCCCGACGAGGTTGAGCATTTCGTTGACCCGCCCGCGAATCGTCTCGCGGCCATTACCGGCCAAACCGTAGCCAATGTTCTGTTCCACCGTCAGGTTGGGAAACAGCGCATAGGATTGAAACAGGATGCCGTAGTCACGCGCCTGGGGCGCCAGGGTCGAGACATCCCGGGCGCCAATCATGATCGTCCCGCGGTCCTGTCGCTCCAGGCCGGCGATGCAGCGCAGCAGCGTGGTCTTGCCGCAGCCGGACGGCCCGAGCAAGCACACCAACTCACCCGCGGCGATATCCAGCGACACCCCATCCAGCGCCTTGAAGGCACCGAAACCCTTGTGGATGTCGCGTATCTGCATGTCTACGGAGCGTGTACTTGTCATGACGTAACCTCGATGAGCTGTCAGCTCGACGAGAGTCATGGTAGGCAGGCAGTACGAAAGCTTGATGGCAGTTGGCTAAAAGCTGCCGATAGTGTCATCGGCAAATTTGCGTAGCGGGTTCAGGAGCCGGTTGTCGCTCGTGCCAACACCAGGAATGCCGAGGGCAGCCGGGCCTGGCGGCGCTCTTTCAAACAGTAAAGGTATTCCGCGATCAACGGCGCGCCCTCCAGTTCAACGACTTTGAGCTGCGGGTTCTCCGGCACTTCATGACGCGCGATGATGCTGATGCCGATGTTGCGCAGGACCGCCTCGCGAATCGACTCGCGACTGCCGATCTCCAACAGCGGGCCTGTCGCCACGCCCGCCTCTCGCAGCAGCGCCATGGTGAGCGTGCGGGTGGTCGAGCCTTTCTCGCGCATCAGCAGGCAGTGCCCGGCCAGGGCGCTCGGCGGCACACGATCATGGCTGGCAAGTGGGTGGCTGCGGTGTACGGCGAGCACCAAGGGGTCATGCCCCAACACCAACCGCGTCAGACGAGCATCCTCGACCAGTTGCGAGGACGCGGCCAGGTCCACGCGGTACTCTTCCAGCGCCTCGATGACCTGCAGCGAATTACCGATCTCCAGGGTCACTTCGCAAAGCGCAAACTGCTCGCGAAAGCCCTTGATGATATCGAGCACGTAATAAGGGGCGGTGGCGCCAATGCGCAGCGTGCCTTGCACCTGGCCACTGTTGCGCAGGAAAAAATCGATGTCGGCCTCCTGCTGCAACAGCTTCTGCACCATCGGCAGCAACTGTGCGCCCTCATCACTCAGCGTCAGGCGCCGGCCTCCCCGGAAAAACAGCTCCACGCCGTACTGGGCTTCCAGGTTGCGTATCTGCGTGGTGACCGTCGGCTGGCTGAGCCCGAGTTTCTTCGCCGCCTGGGTGACGCTGGCCAGGCGAGCGACCATATGGAAAGACTTCAGCTCGGCGCTGAGCATGTTGTTGACGCTCCAGAAAGGTGACGGGGCAAGCGACTATAAATAATGAATGGGCAACCTGCAGCCGTGGTGAGGAATTGTGTATTCGGGCGGTAACCAATTCCTTCAAAGAACCGCTTGCTTCACTGGTTTGACCTTGTACGATCCCGGCATTGCAATTCGTCGAGATTTACCTGGTCGGTAGAAACGATCAAAATCGCCTCTATTCGTCTACCCTCACACTGCGCCCGGCCGATGCCTGGCGCTTGAATATTCCTGCTTTCATGCACCGGAGATTTTCATGCTCAAGCGTACCCTGGCCCTGGCCGTCGGTTTGACCCTGTCCTTTAGCTCGATTTTGGCCCAGGCCGCCGACACCTTGAAGGTCAGCGCGATCCCCGATGAAGCGCCGACCGAACTGCTGCGCAAGTTCAAGCCGCTGGGTGCCTATCTGGAGCAACAGACTGGCATGAAAGTGGAGTTCATACCGGTAAGCGACTACCCCGCCGTGGTCGAGGCGCTGGCCACCGACCGGATCGACCTGGCCTGGCTGGGTGGTTTCACCTTCGTGCAGGCACGCTTGAAGACCGGCAACGCCATTCCCTTGGTGCAACGTGAGCAGGATGCCCAGTTCACCAGCAAATTCATCACCGCCGATCCTGCCGTCAAGTCCCTGGCCGACCTCAAGGGCAAGAGCTTTGCCTTCGGCTCGATCTCGTCCACCTCGGGCAGCCTCATGCCGCGTTATTTCATGCTCAAGGACGGGATCAAGCCGGAAAGCTATTTCAGCCGTGTAGGTTACTCGGGCGCCCATGACGCGACCGCTGCCTGGGTCCAGGCGGGCAAGGTCGATGCCGGTGTGCTCAACGCCAGCGTCTGGGAAAAACTGGTGGCTGCCGGCAAGGTCGACACCAACAAGGTCAGGGTATTTGCCACCACCCCGGCGTACTTCGATTACAACTGGACCGTGCGCGGCACCCTCGACCCGGCGCTGGCGTCCAAGATCAAGGCGGCGTTCCTGGCGCTCGACCCGGCGAACCCGAAGGACAAGGAAATCCTCGACCTGCAAGCCGCCAGCCGCTTCATCGAAACCAAGCCTGAAAACTACAAGGGCATCGAAGAAGCCGCACGCGCCGCCGACCTGCTCAAATGACACTGCGTCTGACCCAGGCCAGCGTGATTCACGCCAACGGCGCCCAGGCGTTGCGTGGCGTGGACCTGCACATTGGCGCGGGCGAACAGGTGGCTATCATCGGCCCGTCGGGCGCTGGCAAATCCAGCTTGCTCAATGTGCTGGCCACTGCCCTGCGTCCGGCTCAGGGTGAGGTTCAGGTGTTGGGCGAGTCAGCCTGGGAACTCTCGGCGCGTCAGCGTCAGCGCTTGCGCGCGCGCATCGGTCTTATCCATCAGGCGCCGCCCCTGCCCCCGCGCCAGCGCGTGGTCACGGCGGTGCTGGCCGGCAAACTGGGCCAATGGGGCATGGGCAAGAGCCTGCTGAACCTGCTGCACCCGCTGGATATTCCAGGAGCGCGGGCGGCCTTGGCCCGGCTGGACCTGGACGACAAGCTGTTCGCGCAATGCCAGCAGTTGTCCGGCGGACAGCTGCAACGGGTCGGCATCGCCCGCGTGCTGTATCAGGCGCCCGAGGTGCTGTTGGCGGACGAGCCGGTATCGGCGATGGACCCGGTGCTGGCAGAGCACACCCTTAGCGTCCTTTGCCAACACGCGCGGGAACATCGCGTGACCCTGGTTACCAGCTTGCATGCGGTGGAGCTGGCCCTCGGACATTTCTCCCGGATCATTGGCTTGCGAGACGGCCAGATCCTCTTCGATTTGCCGGCCGAGGCGGTCGACCGCAAGCAGCTCGACACGCTGTATGCCAATGAACAACTGGCGTCCTTGTCGAGTCCATCGCCATCCTCGAGCGTGCAGATCCCCCGATGCTGAAGCGTGACTCCCGGGACCCGGCTGCCCGCCCTCGCCTGCTTATGGCCCTTTTGGCTCTTATTCTGTTGTGGCCAGGCCTGCGATTCAGCGAATTGAACCTTGGCGTGCTGCTGGCCAGCGACAGCCAGAGCGAAATGGGCCGGTTCGTCGCCGCGTTCTGGCCGCCGGCCCATGACGAGGCGTTCGTCGAGATGCTGCTGCAAGCCACGTTGCAGACCTTGGCGATCGCCACCGCCGGCATGGCCCTGGCGCTTCTGTTTGCGGTTCCGGCCAGCCTGCTGGCCAGCCGCGCTTTGTCATTGTCTGCTGCGTACCGTGCCGGTAGGCCCAGTCAATGGGGACAATGGCTGCGTTGGCCGATACGCGGCCTGCTGATTTTCCTGCGCAGCGTGCCGGAAATCGTCTGGGCCTTGCTCTTCGTCCGCGCCGTCGGCCTGGGCCCCACCGCCGGGGTGTTGGCCATTGCCATCACCTACAGCGGCATGCTCGGCAAGGTCTACGCGGAAATCTACGAGTCGGTCGACCAGCGCCCGGCCCACGCTTTGATGCAGGCCGGTAGCGGCCGGCTCGCGGCATTCTGCTACGGGATCCTGCCCAACGTCGTCGCCGAGCTGCTGTCGTACACCGTGTATCGCTGGGAATGCGCCGTCCGCGCCTCGGTGGTGATGGGCTTCGTGGGTGCGGGTGGCCTGGGGCAGCAAATGGACCTGTCGTTGCGCATGTTCGCCGGCGGAGAAGTCGCCAGCCTGCTGCTTATGTTCCTGGCACTGGTGCTGCTCGCCGATCAGCTCAGTCGCCTGCTGCGTTGGAGGCTGGCATGAATCGCTTGCTCAACACGCTGATGCTGCTGGGCATTGGCGCGGCGGTCGTTGCCTCGTTTGCCTACCTGAGCATCGACCTGGGGGCGTTGGCTGACAACACCAACCTCAAGCAAATGGGCGCTTATGCGCAACGCTTCCTCAGCCCCGACCTGAGCCCGGCCTATCTGAAGGCAGTCGGCCACGGCGCGCTGGAAACCATCGCCATGTCTGCTGTTGGCACGCTGCTCGCGGCGGTGTTGGGGTTGGCATTGGCGCTGCCTGCCGCCGGGCGACTTGGCTGGCCCCTGCAAAGCGCGTCGCGCCTGTTGCTGAACGCGTTGCGCGCGGTGCCGGAACTGGTGTGGGCGGCGTTGATGGTGTTCGCCGCGGGACTCGGTCCCAATGCCGGCACGCTGGCACTGGCCCTGCACACCGTCGGAGTGCTCGGCCGACTGTTTGCCGAGGCGCTGGAAAACACCCCGTCGCAAGCCGCCGACGCCATTCGCCTGCAAGGCGGCAGCGCGCTCTGGGCTTTTTGCTACGGCACCCTGCCCAACCTGATGCCGCAGCTATTGGCCTACACGCTGTACCGCTGGGAAAACAACATACGCATGGCCAGCGTATTGGGTTTTGTCGGTGCCGGCGGCCTGGGCCAGATGCTCTATGTCAGCCTCAGCCTGTTCCAGGAAGCCCAAGGCAGCACGGTGATCCTGGCCATGTTGGTGCTGGTCTTCACCGTCGACACATTGAGCAGTTGGAGCCGTCAGCGCTGGGTCAAGGCATGATGGTCGCCCAGCGGGGCGTCACCACAGCGCCATCGTGTAACTGACAATCAGCCGGTTCTCATCCAGGTCATTGCCGAAGTTCGAGCGCACCGTTGCATTGCGCCATTTCAAACCCAGCCCTTTCAACGTACCGTCCTGGATGACATAGGCGATGTCGGTGTTGCGTTCCCATTCCTTGCCCTCGCCGGCGGCGCTGCGCTGGACGTTGTCACCGCTGATGTAGCGGGTCATGAAGGTCAGCCCTGGCACGCCGAGGGCGGCGAAGTTGTAGTCGTACCGGGCCTGCCAGGAGCGCTCGTCGACGTTGGCGAAATCGCCAATTTGCACGAAGTTGACCAGGTAGGGATCGCTGCGCGAGATATACGGGAACGGATCGTCGCCGCTCATGCGTTGATAGCCGAGGCCCAGGGCGTGGCTGCCAAGGCTGTAGGTGAACAGCGCACCGAATGCCTGGTTATCGATGGCGCGGAAGCTGCCGTCCTCGGTGCTGCGCGAATAGCGCACGTCACTTTTCAACGACTGCCCGGGGCCCAGATCCAGGGTATGGACGAAGCCCAGGTAGTTCTGCTGATAGACGTCCGCAAGCTTGCCATACCGGTATTGAGCGGTGAAATTCGGCAGGAACTGATAGTCGGCTCCGGCGAACTGGAAGCGGTCGCTGGTGCCGCCAATGCGGTTGGCGGTCATGTCCTGGTAGTCGGTAGAGTCGACGAAATTGATCTGGGTGAGCTGCCCGGCGGTCAGTTTCAAACGGTCGATTTCCTGGACGCTCAGCAGCCCGCCCTTGAAGGTTCCCGGCAACAGGCGCGAGTCGTTGGAGTTCACGACCGGGTCCTTGATCTGCAGCGTTCCCACTTTCAGGGTGCTGTTGGACAGGCGCATCTTGGCGGTCAGGCCGACTTCGCCGTAGCGGTCCTGGGAGCCGCCGGACAAGTCCGCCGGCAACAAATTGGTGCCCGCCGTACCGCCGCCGGAATCCAGTTTGAAACCGGTCATGCCCAAGGCGTCCAGGCCAAAACCCAGGGCGCCGGCGGTGTACCCCGACTCGATGCGCAACAAGAAGCCTTGCGCCCACTCTTCGGCCTTGTCCCGCGCGCCCTCTTGCCTGAAATCACGGTTGAAGTAGAAGTTGCGGGCCTCCAGGCTGGCTTTGCTGTCGTCCAAGAAGTCGGCGTGGGCTATCGGCGCGCCGAGCAGGCCGAGGCCGAGCAAGGTACCGGCCGGTGTACCGCGCCAGCGGATCGCGATGAAACGGGGCATGGGGGTGCTCCTTTTTTTGGGCACGAGCGGTCCCTTCGGGGACGGCGTACGCGCCTCGTTTATTGTGTGGGGCAGTGTCGTTGGGACGACGCACCCGGCGGGGCGTCGTGGGACGGATTCTTCCCAGCGGCCCATCAGCGCGTCAAACGGGAAAAAGGCACGCTTGGGCATAAGAAAATTTGATGCCCGCTCAGGCTCGACCTGGAGTAACAATTGCAACCATAAGAACGAAAACGCCAAGAGAACCCCCATGAATCTCAAGTTCCTCGAAACCTTCGTCTGGGTTGCGCGCCTGCAAAGCTTCAGCCTGACCGCGGAGAAAATGTTCAGCACCCAGGCGGCGATTTCCAGTCGGATTGCCTCGCTGGAAGACGAACTGGGCCTGCGCCTGTTCGTGCGTGACTCGCGTGGCGTGTCGCTGACGCCCGAAGGCATCAAGGTGCTCGAATATGCCGAGCAGATGCTCGAGGTCCAGCGTGCCCTGAAGCAGTCGTTGGACAAAAGCGCCCCGCAACAGGGTTTGGTGCGCATTGGCGTGATGGACACGGTGATTCATACGTGGCTCAGTCCGCTGATGTCGATGCTGATGCAGGCCTTCCCCGCCATCGAGATCGAAATCACCGCGGACGCGGCGCGCAACCTGTGCGAGCAGCTGCAAAAAGGTTACCTGGACATCGCGTTCCAAACGGACCTGGTCCGCCACGAAAGCGTGCGCAACCTGGAATTGGGCCATTACCCGATGCACTGGATCGCCGCCAGCCAATCGATCTATGCCCGGCCCTATGCCTCGCTGATGGACATGGCCAGCGAGCGCATCATCACGTTCGTCAAACATTCACGGCCCCATCAGGATGTGCTCAGCCTGTTGCATGCCCACGGCGTCAGCGCGCCGAGGGTCAGTTGCGTCAACTCGGTATCGGCGATGACGCGCCTGATCGGCGACGGTTTCGGCATTGGCGCGTTGCCGGCGGCGCTGGTGGCAAAATCCCTGGCGCTGGGCGAGTTGATTCAACTGGAGCCTGGCACCGCCCTGCCCCAGCTCGATGTCGTGGCCTCGTGGCGCGCGGGGGTTGGGCTCGAACTGATCGAGAGCATCGTACAGATGAGTCGCCAGGTGGTTTGCCAATACGCCACGGACGTGGGACCGCAGCGCATGGTGGCGGCACCGGGCCTGTCGAGCGTTGAATAACTTTTACTTGTCGGGGGGTACCGATTTTCCTTGTTGGACGCCGTCGTGCTGATTTTCTAAAAGGGTTTATTAGAAAAAGACCCATGGAGATCCCAAGATGAGCCCGTCAGCCCTTTCATTCGAACAGTTGCAGCCTTGTTCGCCCCAAGCCTTGCGCCAGAACATCGCGGCCGGTCGATACCAAGGCCATACCAGCGGCCTGGGCCAGGGTCGGGTGCAGGCCAACATCGTGATCCTGCCGGGTGACTGGGCCAACGAATTCCTGCGGTTCTGCACCCTCAATCGCCAGGCCTGCCCGGTGCTCGACGTCAGCGAACCCGGCGACCCGTTCCTGCGCAACCTCGGCGTTGCCATCGATATTCGCCACGAGGTGCCCCGCTACCGGGTCTTCCGCCACGGCGAGTTGAGCGAAGAGCCGCTGGACATCGAACACCTGTGGCAGGATGACCTGGTGGCCTTCGCCCTCGGCTGCTCGTTCTCCTTCGAGCAACCGCTGCTGGAAGCCGGTATCCGTCTGAGGCACATCGACCTGGGGCGCAATGTCGCCATGTTCCGCACCAGCATCGATACCCGCCCGACCGCGCGGCTGTCTGGCAAAATGGTCGTGACCATGCGGCCGATGAAAGCCGCCGCGGCGATCGAGGCAATCCAGATCACCGGGCGCATGCCCAACGTCCACGGCGCTCCAATACACATCGGCGACCCTGCGCTGATCGGCATTCACTCGCTGGACGCGCCGGACTACGGTGATGCGGTGCCGGTCGAAGCGGATGAAATACCGGTGTTCTGGGCTTGCGGCGTAACGCCCCAATCGGTGGTCCAGGCGTCTCGTCCGCCGTTGTGCATCACCCACGCGCCGGGTTGCATGCTGGTGACGGACCTGTGGAACAGTGAGTTGTAAAATCGAACAAGGCAGTTTTTCAACCTGAAGGACACGCGATGAACACCGCTCGGTTATCGATCCAACACTACATCAGCGCCAAGGACGGCAACCGCCCCCATCTGCTGGGCCAGGCCTTTACGTCGGTGGCTATCCTGGACATGGTCGTGCGCACCGGTTCCATCGCGTTTCCCGACCATGTCGAAGGCCGCGCCGCGATTGGCGACGTATTGGTCAGCCGTTTTGGCCAGGCCTTCGAAAACGTCTATACGTTCTGCCTGGCGCCCCCACCGCTGGCAGACGCCGACACGTTCCAGTGCAAATGGCTGGTGGCGATGTCAGACAAGAACAGCGGTGAAGCGCGAGTCGGTTGTGGCCTGTACGACTGGTCGTTCGATCCGCAATCGAGGTTGGCCGAACGACTGACCATCACCATCGAACACATGAAGACCCTGCCCGCGGCTGATTTGCCGAGGGTCATGGCTTGGGCATCGCGGCTGGATTATCCATGGTGCCGCCCGGAAGCGGCGGTCGATAACGCGCCGGATCCAGCCGCGCTTGAAGAGGTGTTTGAGTACGTGATCAATCCCCTCGCCCCCGTTCGGGGCCCGGTTTGAATCCCCACGACCGCTGCGAGGTAGCGTCCCAGTGAATATCAAGTTTCTCGAAACCTTCGTCTGGGTCGCCCGCCTCAAGAGTTTTCGCCTGACGGCGGAAAAATTGTTCACCACCCAGGCCTCCATTTCCAGCCGGATCGCGGCCCTGGAAGATGAAATGGGCGTGCGCCTGTTCGTGCGCGATTCCAAAGGTGTCTCGCTCACCTCCGAAGGCCAGCGGGTGCTGGAATACGCCGAACGCATCATGGACACCATGCAGAGCATGAAAGCGGTGATCAAGGACCCGCGGCAAGTGCGCGGGCGGATCCGCATCGGCGCAATGGACACGGTGATCCACACCTGGCTCAGTCCCTTGGTGACGCGGCTGATGGAGCGCTACCCGGCGCTTGAAATCGAACTGACCGCCGATACCGCGAGCAACCTCTGCTCGCAGCTGGAAAAAGGCTATCAGGACATCATTTTCCAGACCGACATCCTGCGTCTGGACAGCGTGCGCAACACCCTCCTGACACGCTATCCCATGCATTGGGTGGCGCGTACCGGCTCCGTGTATGACCGGCACTACGCTTCGCTGGAGGATCTGTCCCAAGAACGCGTCGTGACGTTTTCGCGCAACTCACGGCCGCACCAGGACCTTCTCAACATGCTGCACTCAGCCAACGTCGTCTCGCCGCGTATCAACTGCGTGAACTCGGCATCGGCCATTACCCGCCTGGTTCGCGATGGATTTGGTATCGGCGCCATGCCTGCGGCGTTGGTGGTGGGCGAGCTGAGCCACGGCACCTTGACCTTGGTAGACGGTGTGCCGCTGCCGTCGGTGATGGATATCGTTGCCAGCTGGCGCACTGGCGCCGGCATGGAACGGGTAGAAGACATTGTCAGCCTGACGCGGGAGGTGGTCGACGAATTCGTCGCGCAACTGCCGGCGCAATACCGTCTGCACGAAGGTTAGCCCCCGGACCTGTCAGTGAACTGCAACATCCCCGCCCTATCCTCGAATGGGCGCACTGCGGCGAGCCGCGGGTTGCGCCCGCTCGGGATGGTCCAGGGAGTCCGCCATGAAAATCAGTGTGTTCGGCAGTGGTTACGTTGGATTGGTGCAAGCCGTCGTGTTGGCCGAAGTGGGCCATGACGTGGTGTGCATGGACATCGATGCGCAGAAGATCGAAACCCTGCGCCAGGGCCAGGTCAGTATTTATGAGCCAGGGCTGGCGGCGCTGGTGCGCGAGGGGCTTGAAGCCGGGCGCTTGCATTTCACCTGTGACGAACAGATCGCCGTGGAGCATGGCCAGGTGCTGTTCATCGCCGTCGGCACCCCTTCGCGCGACGACGGCTCGGCGGATCTGCGCCAAGTCCTGGCCGTCGGCGAAGCGGTCGCCCGTTATCGTATACGCCCCGTCGTGGTGGTGGAGAAATCCACCGTGCCGGTGGGCACCGGCGATGTCCTGAGGGCCCACATCGACAAATGCCTGCTCAAGGCCGGGCGTTTGCTGCAGTTCGATATCGTCTCCAACCCTGAGTTTCTCAAGGAAGGCTCGGCCGTCGCCGATTGCCGCCGCCCTGATCGCATCGTCATCGGTTGCGAGCGCGAGGACGTACGCGAAACCATGCGCGAACTGTACGCGCCGTTCAACCGCAACCACGACCGCATCCTGTTCATGGACGTACGCAGCGCCGAGCTGACCAAATATGCGGCCAACGGCATGCTGGCGACCAAGATCAGCTTCATCAACCAGATCGCCGAACTGGCCGAACACTTGGGCGCAGACATCGAGTCGGTGCGCCAGGGCATCGGCGCCGACTCACGCATCGGCTACCACTTCATTTATCCAGGGTGCGGGTATGGCGGGTCCTGCTTTCCCAAGGACATGCGCGCCCTGATCCACACCGCCGAGCAAGCGCATTGCTCGAGCGACCTGCTGCAAGCGGTGGAAACCGTCAACCTGCGCCAGAAACACAAGCTGTTCGAACGCATCAACGCGTTCTATAGCGGCGATCTGCGGGGCAAGACCTTTGCGCTGTGGGGCCTGGCCTTCAAACCCAACACCGATGACATGCGCGACGCCCCCAGCCGCACGCTCCTGGAGTCGTTGTGGGCCGCCGGGGCCAGCGTCCGCGCCTTTGACCCCGAAGCCATGCAGCAGACCCAAAGGCTTTATCCCCATGAATCGAAGCTGATGCTCATGGGCACGCCGGAATCGGTCTTGGCAGGGGCCGACGCGCTGATCATCTGCACCGAATGGCAGTCGTTCAAGGCGCCGGATTTCCAACTGATCCAGCAACGACTCAAGGCGCCGGTGATTTTTGACGGACGAAACCTCTACGATCCGGATCGCATGGCCGACAAAGGCTTTACCTATTTCCCGATGGGCCGGGGACAATCGCGGGACTTGCCCGTCGCCCAGCAGGCATGGTTTGAGGCGTCCAAGCGCGCACGAGCCTCCTTACATCAAAATAAGTGCACTCAAGCAGCATTAATATGAATTTGTAAGCGAAGGTCGTGAGCGGCACACTGTTCATCGTTCCTCCCCCAACTGTTGGAACACTTAAAGGGCTTTCAGGGATTTTCCCGTAAGCCCCTTTTTTTGTTCGTTTTTTGGATTCTCGCTTAATGTTTTCTCGCTGGTTCCCCGCTGCCATCAATACCCGTCCCACCGAGTGGAGCCGCGCCGCCATCGGCATGGCCCTGGGAACAATGTTCAGTGTCTGGCTCTGTGGCCAAGTGTTCGGCCTGGAAGTGGCGCAACACCTGATCGGCCCACTCGGGGCCTCCGCTGTGCTGCTGTTTGCGGTCTCGTCGGGTGCCCTCGCCCAGCCTTGGTCAATATTCGGCGGTTATCTGTGCGCCTCCGTCCTGGCGTTGCTGGTGGCCCATGTGCTCGGCCGCACGCTGGGCAGCGCTTGCCTGGCCGCCGGCATGGCGCTGGTGTTGATGTGCTGGCTGCGTTGCCTGCACCCTCCGGCGGGCGCGCTGGCGGCGACATTGGTGTTGGCCGATCCGTCCATCGTTGCGCTGGATTGGCAGGCGCTCGGTGCTGCGATGCTGGCTGGCTGCGGCCTGCTCGTGTTCGCATTGGCCTATAACAACCTCACCCGCGTGCGTTATCCCAAGCGTGCCAGCGAGCCGGTAGCGGTCATCCCGGCCGACCACCCGCCCATCGATCGCCAGGCCATTACCGCCGAAGACTTGAAACTGGCACTTGAGGAAATGGAAGCGTTTTTCGACGTAACCCCCGAAGATCTCGAGCAATTAATCCATACCAGCGAGCGTTACGCCAAGCGCCGCAGCATCACCGAGGTGCTGTCGGGTCGCGGTTGACCTCATGCCTGCTATAAATATGCAGAAAGGACCTGCATGTATCCCGGTTGTGCAATGCAAATTTGCGCTGTTACGATCCCGATACGCGCGACGAAATTTACAAAGAACAATAAAAGCAGGGAGTTAGCGATGACAGTTCAGGTTTCATCCCAAGCTGCGGGCGGTATCGAAACCGCGCCTTACGAAGTGCTGGTCGAGGTCCGTAATCACATCGGCCACTTGACCCTGAACCGCCCCGCTGGCCTCAATGCCCTCACCCTGGGCATGGTGCGCAGCTTGCAGCAGCAACTCGATACCTGGGCCAGCGATCAGCAGATCCGCGCCGTGGTGCTGCGTGGCGCCGGCGACAAGGCGTTCTGCGCCGGCGGCGATATCCGCTCGCTGTACGACAGCCACAAGCAGGGCGATACCCTGCATGAAGACTTCTTCGTCGAGGAATACGCCCTCGACCTGACGATCCACCACTACCGCAAACCGATCCTCGCGCTGATGGACGGCTTTGTGCTGGGCGGCGGCATGGGACTGGTACAAGGCGCCGACCTGCGGGTGGTGACCGAACGCAGCCGGCTGGGCATGCCCGAGGTTGGTATCGGTTACTTCCCGGACGTGGGCGGCAGCTATTTCCTGCCGCGCATCCCCGGTGAGCTGGGCATCTACCTGGGCGTCAGCGGCGTGCAGATCCGCGCCGCCGACGCGTTGTATTGCGGACTGGCCGACTGGTATCTCGACAGCCGCAAGCTTGCACAACTCGACGAGCGTCTCGATCGCCTGGAATGGCACGACGCACCGCTCAAGGATTTGCAAAGCCTGCTGGCCAAGCTGGCGGTGCAGCAGCTCCCTGCCCCGCCCCTGGCCGACTTGCGGCCGGCCATCGATCATTTCTTCGCGCTGCCCGATGTGCCCAGCATGGTCGAGCAGTTGCGCCAGGTCACGGTCGCCAACAGCCATGAATGGGCACTGAAAACCGCCGAACTGCTGGAAACCCGTTCGCCCTTGGCCATGGCGGTGACGCTGGAGATGTTGCGTCGTGGCCGTCGCCTGAGCCTGGAAGACTGTTTTGCCCTGGAACTGCACCTGGACCGCCAATGGTTCGAGCGCGGTGACCTGATCGAAGGCGTGCGCGCCTTGCTGATCGATAAAGACAAGAATCCGCGCTGGAATCCACCGACCCTGGAGGCGCTGGACGCCGATCATGTGGCGAGTTTCTTCGACGGCTTCGACTACCACGGGAATTGAATCATGCATGACCTTGAGCTGACCGAAGAACAAGTGATGATCCGCGACATGGCTCGTGATTTTGCCCGTGGCGAAATCGCGCCGCACGCCCAGGCCTGGGAAAAAGCCGGCTGGATCGACGATGGTCTGGTGGCGAAGATGGGCGAACTGGGCCTGCTGGGCATGGTGGTGCCCGAAGAATGGGGCGGCACCTATGTCGATTACGTGGCCTACGCCTTGGCCGTGGAAGAAATCTCCGCGGGCGACGGTGCGACCGGCGCACTGATGAGCATCCACAATTCGGTGGGCTGCGGTCCGGTCCTGAATTTCGGCACCGACGAACAGAAAAAGACCTGGTTGGCCGACCTTGCCAGCGGCCAGGCGATTGGCTGTTTCTGCCTGACCGAACCCCAGGCCGGCTCCGAGGCGCACAATCTGCGCACGCGGGCCGAATTGCGCGACGGCCAATGGGTCATCAATGGTGCCAAGCAGTTCGTCAGCAACGGCAAGCGCGCGAAACTGGCGATTGTCTTTGCCGTGACGGACCCGGATCTGGGCAAGAAAGGCATCTCGGCGTTCCTGGTGCCGACCGACACCCCGGGGTTCATCGTTGATCGCACCGAACACAAGATGGGCATTCGCGCGTCGGACACCTGCGCGGTCACCCTGAGTGACTGCAGCGTCCCCGAAGCCAATCTATTGGGCGCGCGGGGCAAGGGCCTGGCCATCGCCCTTTCCAATCTCGAAGGTGGTCGCATCGGTATCGCCGCCCAAGCCCTTGGCATCGCCCGAGCTGCCTTCGAAGCGGCCCTGGCCTACGCCCGCGACCGGGTGCAGTTCGACAAGCCGATCATAGAGCACCAGAGCATCGCCAACCTGCTTGCCGACATGCACACTCGCCTGAACGCCGCCCGACTGCTGATTCTGCACGCCGCACGACTGCGCAGCGCCGGCAAACCCTGTCTGTCGGAAGCCTCCCAGGCCAAGCTGTTCGCCTCGGAGATGGCCGAAAAGGTCTGCTCCTCGGCGATACAAATCCACGGTGGGTATGGCTACCTCGAGGATTATCCGGTGGAGCGCTACTACCGCGATGCGCGGATTACCCAGATCTACGAGGGTTCGAGCGAGATCCAGCGGATGGTCATTGCCCGAGAGCTCAAGCACTACTTGGTGTAAAGCTTCGCGAGTTCAATCGCGGTGGCAATCAAATCCCCGTGGCGAGGGAGCTTGCTCCCGCTCGGCTGCGCAGCAGTCGCAAATCGGTCAATGCAGTTCACCTGAAGAACCGCAGGGGCCTGCTGCGCAGGCCAGCGGGAGCAAGCTCCCTCGCCACGGGGGCGTTCAACCCCGCCCCACTGTGGACTTTCCTCTATTACTTGTCCTGGAACTCCGCCGCACGCTTGGCCACGAATGCGGCCATGCCTTCCTTCTGATCCTGCGTGGCAAATGCGGCGTGGAATACCCGGCGTTCGAAACGCACGCCTTCCGACAGGCTGACTTCAAAGGCGCGGTTGACGCTTTCCTTGATCATCATGCTGATGGGCACGGATTTGGACGCGATCAACGCCGCGGTTTTCAGCGCCTCGTCCAGCAATTCATCGGCCGGAACGATGCGTGCGACGATGCCGCAGCGCTCCGCTTCGACCGCATCGATAAAGCGCCCGGTCAGGCACATTTCCATGGCCTTGGCCTTGCCCACCGCACGGGTCAGGCGCTGGGTGCCGCCCATGCCCGGCAACACGCCGAGGTTGACTTCCGGCTGGCCAAACTTGGCGTTATCGCCAGCCAGGATGAAATCGCACATCAACGCCAGCTCGCAGCCGCCACCCAGGGCAAAGCCATTCACAGCGGCAATGATCGGCTTGCGACGGTTGGCGACGCGGTCGCTGTCGCTGAACAAATCGTCCAGATATATCTGCGGATAGGTCAGCTCGGCCATCTCCTTGATGTCGGCACCGGCGGCGAAAGCTTTTTTCGAGCCGGTCAGGACGATGCAACCAATCTTCGGATCGGCTTCCAGACTGTCCAACGCCTGGTTCAGCTCGCTGACGATCTGCGCATTCAGGGCGTTCAGCGCCTGGGGACGGTTGAGGGTAATCAGGCCGACGCGGTCCTTGATCTCCAATAGAATCGTTTCGTAATTCATGCGTGACTCCTGTTCAAAGATTGCGCGAAATGACCATGCGCTGGATGTCGCTGGTGCCTTCATAGATCTGGCAGACCCGCACGTCGCGGTAGATGCGCTCCAGCGGGAAGTCGTTGAGGTAACCGTAACCGCCCAGTGTCTGCAACGCCATGGAGCAGACCTTCTCGGCCATTTCCGAAGCGAAGAGCTTGGCCATGGACGCTTCCACCAGCGCCGGCTGGCCGTCATCGCGCAGCGCGGCGGCATAGTGGACCATCTGCCGCGCCACGGCGATCTGGGTCGCCATGTCGGCCAGGCGGAACGCCACGGCCTGGTGCTCGATGATCGGCTTGCCGAAGCTTTGCCGTTCGCGCGCATAGTCGCGAGCGGCTTCGAACGCTGCCCGGGCCATGCCCACCGACTGCGCGGCGATGCCGACCCGCCCGCCTTCCAGGTTCGCCAGGGCAATCTTGTAGCCCTCACCCTCCTCCCCGAGCCGATTGCCCACTGGCACCTTCACGTCCTCGAACAGGATCTGGCAGGTGTCGGAGGCGTGCTGGCCGAGTTTGTCCTCGACCCGCGCCACACTGTAGCCCGGTGAATCGGTGGGCACGATGAAGGCGCTGATGCCACGCTTGCCGGCGCTCGGGTCGGTGACCGCAAACACGATCACCACCCCGGCGTTCTGCCCGGAGGTGATGAACTGTTTGCAACCGTTGAGCACGTAATGGTCCCCCTCCAACCGCGCCCGAGTCTTCAGGCTGCTGGCGTCCGATCCAGCCTGGGGCTCGGTCAGGGCGAAGGCGCCGAGCATCGCCCCGCTGGCCAGGGGTGTGAGGAATCTCTCCTTTTGCTCATCGGTGCCGAACTTGAGAATCGGCACGCAACCCACCGAGTTATGCACGCTCATGATGGTCGAGCAGGCACCGTCGCCGGCGGCGATTTCTTCCAGGGTCATCGCATAGGCCAGGTAACCGGTGTCACAGCCGCCCCACTGCTCCGGCACCAACATGCCGAAAAAGCCCAGCTCGGCCATTTCACCGATGGCTTCGCGAGGGAAACGGTGTTCGCGGTCCCATTCGGCGGCGAACGGTTTCAGGCGCTCCTGGGCGAACTGCCGGGCCATGTCGCGGATTTGGGTTTGTTCTTCAGTCGCAAGCATGGTGGTGATTCCTTAGTACAGGCATTCAACGGCCATGGCCGTGGCTTCGCCGCCGCCGATGCAGATGGCCGCGACGCCGCGCTTGAGGCCCTTCTGGCGCAGGGCCGACAACAGGGTCACGAGGATTCGCGCGCCGGACGCGCCGATCGGGTGGCCCAACGCGCAGGCGCCGCCGTGGATGTTGACCTTGTCATGGGGAATTTCCAGCTTGTCCATGGTCACCAGCCCCACCACGGCGAAGGCTTCGTTGACCTCGAACAGGTCGACCTCGTCCAGCGCCCAGCCAGTCTTGCCCATCAATTTCTTTACCGCACCAATCGGCGCGGTTGGAAACAAGCCTGGGGCGTCGGCAAACGCCGCATGCCCACGAATGACCGCCAGCGGCGTCAAGCCGCGCTGTTGCGCCTGGCTCTGGCGCATCAGCACCAAGGCCGCGGCGCCATCGGAAATCGAACTGGCATTGGCCGCCGTCACGCTGCCGCCTTCGCGAAAGGCTGGCTTGAGCGTGGCGATCTTGTCGATGCGCGCCTTGGGCGGCTGCTCGTCGTGACGCACGGTGACCTGCTCCTTGCCGACCATGACCTGCACCGGCACGATCTCGGCGTCGAAGCTGCCGTCCTTGATCGCCTGCTGGGCGCGGGTGGTGGACGCGATGGCAAAGGCATCCTGGGCTTCACGGCTGTAGCCATTGGTTTGGGCGCAGTCTTCGGCGAAGGTGCCCATCAGGCGGCCCTTGTCATAGGCGTCTTCGAGGCCGTCGAGGAACATGTGGTCGAGCACTTTGCCGTGGCCCATGCGCAGGCCGCTGCGGGCGCGGTCCAGCAGGTACGGGGCGTTGGACATGCTCTCCATGCCGCCGGCGATCACGACGTCGGCGCTGCCGGCGACGAGCATGTCATGGGCGAGAATCGCCGCTTCCATGCCCGAACCGCACATCTTGTTGAGCGTGGTGCAACGGGTCGATTTGTCGAGCCCGGCGCCCAGTGCCGCCTGGCGTGCCGGTGCCTGGCCCTGCCCCGCGGCGAGAACGCAACCGAACAGCACTTCTTCAACCGCCTCCGGCGAAATGCCGGCTCGCTCCACGGCGGCCTTGATCGCGGCGGAACCGAGTTGCGGTGCGGTGAGGCTTTTCAGTTCGCCCTGGAAGCCGCCCATTGGGGTGCGGACGGCGCTGACGATGACAATCGGATCGTTTGACATGAACATTCTCCTACTTGGCTGCCATGCGCAAGGCACCGTCGAGACGGATCACCTCACCGTTGAGCATGCTGTTTTCAATGATATGCCGGACCAGCGCGGCGTACTCGGCGGGTTTGCCCAGGCGCGGCGGAAACGGCACGCCGGCGGCCAGGGAGTCGCGCACCTGCGGGGTCATGCCGGCCATCATCGGGGTCTCGAAAATGCCGGGGGCAATGGTCATCACGCGGATGCCGAAGCGTGCCAGTTCGCGAGCGGCGGGCAAGGTCAGGCTGGCAATCGCGCCCTTGGATGCCGCGTAGGCGGCTTGGCCAATCTGACCGTCAAAAGCTGCCACCGACGCGGTATTGATGATCACCCCGCGCTCGCCGTCGGCGCTGGCCTCGGTTTCGGCGATGGCCGCCGCCGCCAGGCGCAGCAGGTTGAAGCTGCCGATCAGGTTGACGTTGATCACCTGGCTGAAGCTGGCCAGGGCATGCGGGCCGTTCTTGCCGAGGATCTTCTCGCCGCGCACGATACCGGCGCAGTTCACCAGGCCATTCAGTCCACCGTACGCATCGAGGGTGGCCTTGACCGCCGCTTCGGCCGCGGCTTCGTTGCTAATGTCTGCCACCACGCTGCGGCAACCGAGCTTTTGCGCCTGGGCGGCCACGGCGTCGGCGTTGAGGTCTACCAGCATGACCTTGGCGCCGGCCTTGACCAGCATTTCACCGGTGGCCGCACCGAGGCCGGAAGCGCCGCCGCTGACGAGGAAAATCTTGTTGTCGATCTGCATCATGGTTTCCTTGGGTTCAAGCTGAAACGTTCTTCGCCATTGCCTCTTGAGCCTTGGCGATTTCCTGGTTGCGCAAGATAAAGCGCTGCAATTTGCCGCTTGGGGTTTTCGGCAAGTCGCTGACAAATTCGATTTCGCGGGGATAGGCATGGGCCGCCAGGCGCTGGCGCACGTGCTGGCGCAGTTCCTCGGCCAGCTCCGGCGCGGCGCGGTATTGGGCGCCGAGCACCACGAAAGCTTTCACCAGCTCGGTGCGTTCAGGGTCCGGTTTGCCGATTACCGCGGCCTCGACAACGGCCGGATGCTCGATCAGCGCGCTTTCGACGTCGAACGGACCGACGCGGTAACCGGAGGTGGTAATCACGTCGTCGCTGCGCCCCACGAAGCTGATGCTGCCGTCGGGGTTGAGCTCAACGGTATCGCCGCTCAGGTAGTAATCGCCGACGAAGGCCTTGGTCGGTCCGCCTTCATAACCGGCGAACCAGCACATGGGCGACTGGCTGCGGTCGACAGCGAGAATACCGGGCTGGGCAACGCCCAATTCCCGGTGATTTTCGTCCAGCACCACGATCCGATGGCCTGGCGAGGCAAAACCGGCAGCACCGAGGTGCACCGGATGCTCCAGACCATGGTGATTGCACAGGACCATGCCCAATTCGGTCTGGCCGTAATGATCGTGAATGACCACGTTCAGGTTGTCGGCGAACCAGCGGATCACTTCCGGGTTCAGCGGCTCACCGGCGCTGCTGACGATGCGCAGCTTGCCCTTGATCGACCGGGCGAACTGCTCGCCGCCAGCGATCAGCAGGCGATAAGCCGTAGGCGAGCCAGCCAGATTGGTGATGCCGTACTTGTTTATGATCCGGCAGGTGCTTTCCAGGGTGAACGGACCGTCGTAGAACGTGATCGGATGTCCCAGCGCCAGTGGCCCGGTCACGCCGAAATAAATGCCATAGGCCCAGCCCGGGTCGGCGACGTTCCAGAACGCGTCCTCGGGCCGCAGGTCCACGGCGTCACGCATGTAGTTCTGAAACGCGACGATGGCCTTGAGCGGCACCGACAGCGCCTTGGCCGGCCCCGTGGTGCCGGAGGTGAACATCAGCAGGAACGGATCCTCGCCGGTCAGCATCAGCGGTTCGCACTGGTTTGAGTGGTTGGCCAGTTCGGCCCAGAAACTGAAGTCGCCGCGAACAATGCCCTGGCCCTTGTCGCCGCCGACCGTGACGATGGTTGGGCAGTCGGCAACCTCATTGAGCTTGGGCCGGTTGCTGGCGTCGGTCACCACCACTCGCGCGCCCGAGCTGGTCAGCCGGTGCTCGATGGCCTTGGGGCCGAACGCGGTGAACAGCGGCTGGTACACCGCGCCGATACGCCAGGTGGCGAGCACCACGATCAACAGTTCCGCATTGCGCGGCAACAGGCCGGCGACCTTGTCGCCCTTGCCCACGCCCTGGGCTCGAAGGAAATTGGCGAAACGCGCGGCGTTGTCCTGCAGGTCGCGGTAAGTCCAGGTCGCGTCGCTGCCGTCACGGCCCTCCCAGAACAAGGCGATGCGCCCCGGCAACGCGTGGCGATCGCAACATTCGACGCAGGCATTGAGCGCTTCGAGCGAGCCGTGCAAGGCGGCATTGACGGTGTGCAGGTAATCGAACTGCGAGGTGGCGGACGAGTAATCGCGCATGACCAGAATCCCTCTGTACTTTTTATTGGTTGGGGGAACCGTGAATAGCAGGGAAATACTCGCGCCGAAGGGCCTGGGCGGCAATGGTCAAAGCCCTCAAATTGCTTGACTGCTTTGGCCATGGTGTCGGGCAATGGTTGGCAGCAGGGCTGTCAACAGGGGACCGGGTCAGCTGAGGTCGTTGAGAATCAACGTGCGATAGTGCCCCGGATTGGACCCGGACCATTTGCGAAACGCCTTGTAGAACGAACTGGCATCGGCAAACCCCAGGCGCGAGGCGATTTCGACGAAGCTGATAGCAGGCTCGGCCAGCCAGGCGATTGCCAGCTCCTTGCGCACGCTGTCCTTGAGGCCTTGGTACGTTTGCCCCTCCTCCGCCAGGCGTCGGCGCAGGGTCGAGGCGGAAACGCACAGCTGCTGGGCCAAAGCCTCGGTTTCCGGCCACTGTTCGGCGGGCAACTGACGCAGGTCCTGGCGGATGCGGCTAGAGAGGCTTTGCGGGTCGCGGTATTTGACCAGGATGTTCGCCGGGGCTCGAGCCAGGAAGCGCTTGAGTTCCTCGGGGCTGCGTCGAATGGGCAGGTCCAGGCAATCGGCGGCGAAGATCATCCGGGTACGGGGCCGGTCGAAGCGCAGGTTCTGGGAGAACATGACGCGGTAGTCGTCGCAGAAATCCGGCGCCGGGCAGCGCAACTCGACGGACAGGATCGGAATGCGTCGCCCGGCCAGCCAACAGGCCACGCCATGGACGATCATCCAATAAGTGAAATAGGTAAACGCCCGGCGCGGGTCCTGCTCGTCTTCCAGCAGGACGATTTCCGCCAGGCTTTGCTGGCGGACCCACTGGGCCGGCAGGTGTTCGAGCATCAGCGACAGGAAACCCAGCCCCGCGGTCAGCCCGGCCGCCAGCGTTGGCTGGGCCATGGCGCACTGGCACAGGAAGGCCAGGCTGCCGGACTTGAGCTTGCGCGGGTCCATGCCGAAGAATTCGTCGTCCAGACGCCTGGCCAGCAAACGCCAGAGCTGCGCATAGGCGTGGGCCGGGACTCGCGCCTGGGCATCGTCGAGCAATGCCGGGTCGATGCCCACCTTGCGCAGCACCTCATCGGTCGCCTCGCCGGGGGCACAGCTTTGCAACAGCGCCTCGCGCACCAAGTGGGTGGAAATGGTGTCTTTTTCCAACATGGCGCGGGCGTTCACAGGATCCGGTAAAGCAGACGCTCTATTCGCACCCGGCTGACGCGCTTGAGGAACTTGCCCACCGCCGCCGGATAGTCCGGCAGGGTTTCCAGGTCCAGATAGCTTTCGATCCGGCGGGTGTGCCGATAGATCTGCTCCAGCTCAGTCTGTCGCGGCCCGAGCAATTCGCCCTTGGGGTCGTCAAGCAACAGGGCATTTTCCAGGTCCAGGCGAAAGGCCCGCGGGTTGAGGTTGTTGCCGGTGAGCAAGGTGTAGCGGTCGTCGACCCACATGCCCTTGAGGTGATAGGTATTGTCGCCGTCACGCCATAAGTGCAGGTTCAACTGGCCGCTGTCGATGTAGCGCTGGTGGCGCTTGGCGAAGCGGCGCAGGCTGATTTCGTACAGATAGGGCAACGCCGCGATGATCTTGAACGGCTCGCTGGGCGGAATATAGAAATCGTTGGCGGTCTTGTCGCCGACGATGATATCGATCTGCACTCCGCGAGCCAGCGCACGATTGATTTCCCGAGTCACGGCCAACGGCAAATTGAAGTATGGCGTGCAGATCGTCAGTTGCTGACGGCTGCTGTCGATCAGCTCGCCAATCACCCGGCTCAGCGGGTTGTTCTTGCCGACGCCCAGCAGCGGGCTGACCGACAGGCCATTCTTATCGAGGCTGCCAGCCGTGGTGTCGTACGTCGCGTATTTGAGGCGACTGCGCAGGTCGCCGATGTCGTTGCGCAAGCTGCGGGTGCTGGGCAGGTTCGGCAGGTCGAGGCGATGCACGGCCTTGGAGGTGATCAGACCGTGTTGCACCAGGTGATGCATCGAATCGGCCAGCGCAGTGTTGTGCAGCAGGTGGTAGCGGTCGTAGCGGTATTTGTCGAATTTGTGCAGGTAGACGTTGTTCAGGCTCGCGCCGCTATAGAGCACGCAATCGTCGATCACGAAGCCTTTCAAGTGCAACACGCCAAACAACTCGCGGGTCTGCACCGGTACGCCGTAGATCGGCACTTCACTGGCGTGGCTGCGGGTCTGTTCCTGATACCACGCCGAATTGCCCGGCTGCTTCTTGGCGCCGATCAGGCCGCGCTGGGCACGCAGCCAGTCCACCACCACGACCACCTCCAGCTCGGGGCGCGCAGCTTTGGCGGCATGCAAGGCATCGAGAATTTCCTGACCGGCCTCATCCTGTTGCAGATACAGCGCCACGATGTAGATGCGCTGGGTGGCCTGGGCGATTTTTTCCAGCAGGCAACGGCGGAATTCGGCGGCACCATCAAGGATGGTCACGGCATCGGCGGTGAGTGCAAAGCTGCGCAACTTGGGCAGCAGGGAGCGTTTGAAAAGCGACGGCATAGGGCTCGCAAAAGGTCGAATCCGAAGAACCGATGAGCTTACACCATGACGCGAGGGTTTTGGGCCTCCGCGTGCCCACGAAAAAATTATTTGACCATGAAGAACGATCGTTCTACTGTTTGTGGCATGAATGAAACCACTGGCAATGAAACACGAGATATCATCCTCGACGTCGCCGAAAAGCTGATCTACAGAAATGGCATCGCGGCCACCGGCATGGATCTGTTGGTGAAAACCGCCGGCGTCTCCAGGAAAAGCATCTACCGCTACTTCGCCAACAAGGAGGACCTGGTGGTCGCGGCCCTCAAGCGCCGTGACGAACGCTGGATGCATTGGTTCAGCAGCGAGGTGGACAAGGCGCCGACGCCCGCTGCACGGTTGCTCAATCTGTTTGCGGTGCTCAAGGGTTGGTTCGCCAGCGAAGGCTTTCGCGGCTGCGCCTTCATCAACACCAGCGGCGAAACCGGCGATCCGCAGGACCCGGTCCGCCAGGTGGCGAAGATGCACAAGCAGAAGCTGCTCGACTACATCACCCGCTTGTGCGTTGACCACGGCGTCGAACAACCGCAGGTACTGGCCCGACAGGTGCTGATCCTGATCGACGGCGCCATCACCCTGGCCTTGGTCATGGGCGATCACGACGCCGCCGATCAAGCGCAGGACGTCCTGAAAACCTTGCTGGCTGGACAATAAGCGACACGCGTATCCGCAGGTTCGTTCGTAGGACCGCCGTAAAAGCACGCTGTAAAAACACGCCGTTAAAACAGTAGTGCAACTCATCATTCCTTATTGGAGATAAGCCATGTCATCCTCTGCTGAAGTTCGCCCGCCCCTGCCGCCTTTCACCCGCGAAACGGCCACTCAAAAAGTCCGCCTGGCCGAGGACGGCTGGAACTCTCGCGATCCGCAGAAGGTTTCGCTGGCCTACACCCTCGACACGCAATGGCGTAACCGCGTCGAGTTCGCTCACAACCGGGAAGAAGCCAAGGCTTTCCTGTCCCGCAAATGGGCCAAGGAGCTGGATTACCGACTCATCAAGGAACTCTGGGCGTTCACCGACAACCGCATCGCCGTACGTTATGCCTATGAATGGCACGACGACTCGGGCAACTGGTTCCGCTCCTATGGCAATGAAAACTGGGAATTCGACGAGAACGGCTTGATGGCCAACCGCTTCGCCTGCATCAACGACTTGCCGATCAAGGAAAGCGAGCGCAAGTTCCGCTGGCCGCTGGGACGTCGCCCGGACGATCATCCAGGGCTCTCCGAGCTGGGGTTGTAAGGGCCTGGACCGTGGGAGCAAACCTTGCTCCCACGCTCAGCTCGGTGGCGTGTCAGCCACCTGCGCGATCGAGCAGAAACTCCAGCAACGTCGCCGCGCAGGCCTCGATACTGCCGTCCACGATCAGTTCATAACCGTGGGTGTTCTCGGTCGGAATCGCAATACAACCGCCTTGGGCTGAAATCCCGCTGCTCATGATTGCACTGGCGTCACTGGCAAAATCCACCAGCAGCGCGAGCTGCGGCGTCAGTCCGCAGCGTTTGCCGGCCTGGTACAACTGGTCGACGACATCGCGGCTGTAACAGCCATTCTGGTCGCCTGTATTGATGATCGGATCGATGCTCAGGCGAGTCGCGTATTCCGCGACTACCGGCCCAACCTCAACCGCCACCGTGACATCCCCAGGCAGATGGCTGGCAGCATAGAGCGCGCCGGCATTGGACTCTTCTTCCTGCGTCGTGAAGACGAAATACACGTCTCTTGCCAGCTCTTGACGGCGCGCGGCCAATAACGTGGCGGCCTGGATGGAGGCAACCATGGGCGCGCGGTCATCGAGGAAATGCGCGGCCAGGGCATCGCCGACCCGGAAAGGTTGGCGCCAATGCTGGCTTAGCACCACCCGCGTCCCGGGACGCACCCCGTGCGCTTGCAATTGCTCACTGGAACAACGGGTGATGACATGAACGTCGCCCCAATTGACGTTGCCCGACAGCACATCCGCGCCCTGGTGGGTTTCGCCGGTGCTGTGCATCGACCCGAACGACAGCACGCCAGGGATGAAATCCCGGTCGCCAAGAATGTCCACCGGGCATACCCCGAAATTGATCGGGTTGGCACCGCCCAGCGCCACCACCCGCAAGGTGCCGTCGGGCTCGATGCGCTTGACCAGCATGGCGATCTCATCCAGGTGCGCCATGATCCTGATTGGCGAATTGGACCTGGCGGTCGGACGGGCTCCCTTGATCAGGCCGACGACATTGCCGGCCGGATCGACCCAGGTCTCGTCGCAGTGCGGTTTGAGCTCGCGCAGGCAGATATCGCGCACTTCCTGCTCTTGCCCGCCAGGCCCGCGGGCCATCAGCAGTTCTTCCAGCAGCGCTAAGGTGGTCGGATTGGTTTGCATCGAATGAAGTCTCCTTTTTTCCGGGCGCGCCGCCTGACGAAGCGGGCCGCGACGTGTCTGTCTTCTTGAGCCCGCCTGGCGCTGAAAAATTTGATCGGATCGTGACGAAACTGACGAGCGGGGCCTGCCAAGGTGCGGACAAATGGCCTAGCGGGAGGGTTGACCGGCGCGGCGCCAAGCATCACATTGCGTGGAACGCCCCTACGTCGAAGGCGATTTTGTTGTGTTGCAGACCTTGTGAAGCCCATGACCGCGTCGATGCCAATCCGTCCCCCCTGCCCGCCTGGCGTCTGTGATTGTGGGCGTGATGCGTTGCTGCAAACGCCGGGCAGCGATTTGCGCATCCTTTGCCTGAATCGTCAGGAGGAGAAGCGTCTGCTTGAGCGGTTGGAGAATATCGAGAGCCTGGATGAGCTGGAGCGGTTGCAGCAGCGGCTGTTTGAGAATCTGGGGGTGCGTTTGACCATTGAGCCTGGTTTTAACGAGGTGCGGACCATGCGGGGTATTGCGATCGAGTTTGATGAGCAGCCTGGGCTATGCCGCAAGATTCGCCAGTCAATTCCGGCGGCGATTCGGCGGGGGTTGGAGAAGCGGCCTGAGATTGCCTGGCGGTTGTTGGATTCGCGTGATTTGTTTGGTGGTGGTTGAGGGTTTTCGCTCGGTGTGCATATCCGTTGCTGCGGTGATGGCTGCTGGCGGTTTCGCTTTGCGTGTATATCCATTTCTTCGGTAACGGCTGCTATTGGTTTCGCTCTTACAGCGAGTCACTTTCGAAAAGCGTGTATGGACCGGACACATGGTTGACACCCGTGCGGAGACATAGTGGACACATTATGCGCCGTAGTCAGGGTTGTTGATGTCGAAGGTCCGTAAAAAATGATGGCAGAAATAGACGTCAAACAAGCCATCGCTTTCGGCGTTAGGGCGTATTGCGATGTGCTGTCCAACCAGTCCTTTAGCGATGCTGAAGTAGCGTTTCTGGAAGCGGAATCGACTCTGATAAACCTTGGCCAATACATCATCCGGACCATATTCGAAGTCGGATAGTTGCTGCGGATACGCCCAAGGACTGGTGCGATAGCGGTCCATAGGCACTTTGTAGCCCAGCGCCTGATGAGGACGCTGCAAGTTATAAACTTCGCGCCATCGATCAAAGGCCGATTGAGCGTCCATCAGTGTAGAAAAATGCCTCCCATCAAGCACTTCCGCTTTTAGAGAGCGATGAAAACGCTCAATCTTTCCGTTGGTCTGGGGATGGCGAGGACGGCTGAAGCTGACCCGGATTCCTAAGCGAATCAGCCAGATACTTAGTTCTGTAATTTCTCCTGGATTGCGGGGCGAACCCCAGGGTGGGCCGTTATCGACGTTAATACGAGCCGGCAAGCCATAGCGCTGGAAAACGTCGATCATCTTCTCCTTCACTGTGGCTCCCCGTTCGTTGCCACAAGCCTGAATGGCTAGGCTGAACCGAGAGTGGTCGTCCAGCAGGGTCAGGGGGTGGCAACGACCTTGTTGCAGCGCAAAATGCCCTTTGAAGTCCATCTGCCAAAGATCATTAGGCGCGTCGTGTTCAAACCGCAGCGTTGCGGCTTGGTCCCTCTGAGAGGGTTGGATCAGGCCATGCCGGTGCAAGACGTTGGTCACAGTGCTGGCAGCGATGCGCTTGCCCAACAGGCTGCTAATTGTGCGTCCGCCCCATGCCGGATGGGCCTGCCTAAGTGCGATGACTTGAGCCTCCAAAGCGGCCTCGGTCAGTTTGGGGCTGGTCGCTGGCCTGCGGGACTTCTCTTGCAGACCAGGCTGCCCCTGCGCCTCGTAGCGTTCGAGCCACTTGTACGCCGTTTGCGGACTGATACCGAATCGTCGACACAGCTCACGTTTGTTGCTACCGGGTTGCCGCGCTAAGGCAACGAACTCTTCCTTTCAGGCTCATGGTGTCTCTCGTAGTCCAAGGCATGATGGCTTTCCGGCGAATTAGCTCGCTGAAAAGTGTCCACCATGTCCCCGCACACCCGTCAACCATGTGTCCGGTCCATACACGCTCTATCGAAAGTGACTCGCTGTAAAAGCGAAACCATTAGCAACCGTTACCAAAAAAACGGATATACACACCAACCCAAAAACCAAAAAGCCCTCAAAAATCCACCGTAGCCGATACCAGATAAGTCCGCGGCGTAGCCAACGTCAACCCCGGCTCACTGTCATCCGATGCCCCCGCCGAACTCCAATACCGCTTATCCGCCACGTTCTCGACATTGGCCCGCAAGGTAACGCGCTTGTCATCCACCTTGAAGGCATAACGCGCCCCCACGTCAAACCGCTCCCAGGAATCAATCTCCTTGGTATTGGAAGGATCCAGATACTGCGAACTGGAATAGATACCCCGACTGGTCAAGGTCAAACCCTGCACCGTCGGCACGTCCCACTCAGCCCCCAAATTGACGTTATATTCCGGCGTGGCCGGCGCCCGGTTGCCATCGAAGGCGGGGTTGGTGGTGTCGGTCAACTTACTGTCGATGTACATCACCCCACCCAGCAGGCGCACGCCTTTGATGGGCTCACCGAACACGCTCAATTCAACACCGGTGTTTTCGCGCTTGCCGTTCGGGCCAAAGTCGTTCGTCGTGGCGTCGGTCGCGTAGGCCGGCTGCTTGATCCGAAACACCGCGGCGGTGACCGCCAGGGCTCCGGCGTCGTACTTGGCGCCAATCTCGACCTGGCGGCTGATGAACGGAGGGAAGATTTCGTCGCTGTTATCGGCAGACGTCGGTGCGATCTTGCCTTGGCTCAGGCCTTCCATGTAGTTGGCATACAGCGACAGCTTGTCGGTGGCTTTGAACAGGATGCCGCCTGACGGCGAGATTTTTTCTTCGTCGTAGGCCGTGGGGCCTTTGAGGCCGTTGGACCAGTCGTCGACCTCCACCCGCTGCCAGCGTGCGCCTAGGGTCAGCAACAGCCGGTCGTCAAAGAAGCCCAAGGTGTCGGACAGCGCCACGCCGCTGAAGTGGTTCTCGGTGTAGACCTTGGCATCCGGGCGCGTGGGGATGTTTGGCTTGGGTGTCTGCACCGGATCGTAGAGGTTGCTGCGGCCGTTGGCGTAGCGGGCGCCGCCGTTTTCAAAGTCCATGTAGAAGTAGCTGGCGGCCAGGTTGAGCTCATGGCTCACCGGGCCGGTCTGGAACCAGTTGCGCACCCCGGCGTTGGCCGTGCGGACGTTTTCGTCCCGGGTGAAATCACGGGGCGATACGGCAAAATCGCCAGCGGTATTGCTGACCACCACGTTGTGCCGCAGGAAGTCATGATTGCTCTTACGTGCCCCGGCACCGCCGTAGAGCATGACCGAATCGTTGAGATCGTATTCGGCGTTCACCGCGCCGAAGGTGTCCTCGGTGCGCGCCTTGGTCCAATGCTGCGCATAGTTGCGACTGACATCACTGGCGCGGGGGACCGGCGCGGCGGCGGCCACCTGGACGCGTTCCTGCGGCGCGTCGGTTTCGCGCTCGGTGTGCCCGATGTCCGTTGAGAGTCGCAGGCGTTCGCCGCGAAAGTCCAGGCCCAGCACGGCCATCTGGCGGTCGACGCTCTGATGGTCCCAATCTGTGTCGCCGGACTGTTTCACACCGTTGAAACGCACACCAAACTGGTTGTCCTCGCCAAACCGTCGGCCGACGTCCACGGCCGCGCCGGGTTGGTTGTCGGAGGCGTAGCTGCCCGTGACGGAGGTGATGGGCTTGTCGGTGGCGCGCTTGGACACCACGTTGATTCCGCCGCCGACGCCGCCGCGCGGCGAGATGCCGTTGATCAGCTGGGTCGGGCCTTTGAGGATGTCGACGCGATCGGCCATTTCCATGTCGATCGTGTAGGTCGGCAGCACGCCGTAGAGACCGTTATAGGCCACGTCACTGTTGAACAGGCTCAACCCCCGGATAGAGAATTGCTCAAAGCGGCCACCCGCCGGGTTGGTGGCGCGCACAGAGGGATCGCTGGCGACCAGATCGCCCAAGGTCCGCGCTTGCAGGTTCTTGACCGTTTCACCGGTGTAGGTGGTCATGCTGAACGGCGTTTCCATGAAGTCTCGCGACCCAAGCAAACCCTGGGAACCACGACGCGCCACTTGCCCGCCTGCGTACGGCTCGCCTTGCGAAGCATCGGTGGCGCCAAGAATCGAGGTCGGCGCCAATTGCAGACTATTGCCCTGCGGCGCTGGCATGAGCGTATATGCCTGCTCACCAACCGGTTGCAGTTGCAACCCGGAACCTTGCAGCAAGCGGGCAAAGCCCTCCTCTACACCATATTCGCCAGCCAGCCCGGCGCTGTCGCGCCCGTTCACCAAAGCCGGGTCCACGGAGAGATTGACCCCCGCCAGCCCGGCGAACCGGGTCAGCGCGGCGCTGAGACTGCCGGCCGGAACCTGATAGCTGCGCCGGGCGTTGTCTTCGGCCAGGCTGGATGAGCTGAAAAGTGGACTGGCGCTCAGGCTCAGCATGAGGCCCAGGTTCAACAACGAACGCCGGCCAGCCGTGGCCAGGCGCAACTGCGAAGGTAGTACTGCGGACATTGAAGAGCGCTCTCGTTTTTGTTCAGTTGCCATGGATGACAAGCGAGACAAAAAAAGGGGACAGGCATCAGGCGATATTTTTGCGCCGGGTCACGGTGACCCAGTAGCGAGTGCGCATCTGCACTTGCAAGGGCAAGCTGGCCGAGAGCAACGCGAGGATGCGATCGGTGTTTTCCAGGCGGAAACTGCCAGTCACCCGAAGCGACTCCAAGTCCTGGTCCCAGCGCAACACGCCCGGGCGATAGCGGTCCAGCTCTCGAAGGAAGTCGCCCAGCGGCTGGTTCTGTGCCGTCAGCACCCCGTCACGCCAGCCCATCTGCATGGCGTCGAAACCGCTGATCGAGCCCACGCCGGCGGCTTGGAAATGGACCTGTTGGCCTTGCTCCAGCCCCAGCGTTGGCCCGCGCAATGGCTGCACTTGGACTGAACCGCTGAGTACCGACACTTGGCAGGTCGACTCATCCAGACGGATACAGGCTTCGCCTCGGTTGACCGTGATGACACCGTAGGGAGTTTGCACCGCCAATGGCTGGGTGCCGGAAACCTTGAGGGCGATTTCGCCGCGTACCAGCACCAGGCGACGCGCGCGAAGGTCCAGGTCCACGGCGCTGTCGGTGTTCAATTGCAAGGCGCTGCCATCGGCCAACGTCCAGCGACGTTGCTCGCCGGTGGCGGTGTGCAGGTCGGCACGCCAGGCGTCCAATGGCAATTGGCGTCCCAGCAACCAGGCGGCAGGCATCACCGCGGCGACGCCCAAGGCGCGCTTGAGCACGGCGCGGCGTGCCAACGCGGGACGATCAAGCGTTGCCATGCCCAGAGAAGGCGGAACCTCGGTGAATCGTTGGCGCAAGCGCTGGGCTTTTTGCCAGGCAGCCTCGTGCTTGGCGTCGCTTTCGCGCCAGCGTTGCAGCGCAGCGTGATCGACCCCCTCCTCGCCCGATTCGATCTTCGCCAACCAACGGGCCGCCGCCCGGGCGATTTCACGGGCTTGGGGCGACGGTGCCTGGCGAATCAAAACTCCACCAACAAGCAATGCTCATAGGCCTGGGCCATGTAGCGCTTGATGGTGCGCTCGGACACCTGCAAGCGCTCGGCGATTTCTCGATAGCCAAGCCCTTCGAGCTGGCTCCACAAAAAAGCCCGCCGCACCAAGGGCGGCAGGCCGTCAAGCAGTTCATCGAGAGCATGAAGGGTTTCCAGCAGCAACCAGCGTTGCTCCGGGGACGGGACGCAGGCTTCAGGCAAGCTCGCCAAGGCGTCGAGATACGCCTGTTCCAGGTTGCGGCGGGTATAGAAGTTACTCAGGAGCCTCTTGCCCACCGTCAGCAGATAAGCACGGGGTTCGTGCAAGTCAGCCAGGGGTTGGGCGCTGGACAATACCCGCAAAAACGTATCCTGGCGCAGGTCGGCCGCATCCCAGGCGTTGCCCAGGCGCCGCCTCAGCCAACCTTCGAGCCAACCGCCGTGGTCACGGTATAAAGCATGAAGGGCGTGCTCCGCCGGCTTAGCTGCATCAAGCATGTAAAGGGGCCCTGGGCAAGAATGTCTTAAATGAGACTGATTCTAATTAATATCCGCGGGCTAATCCAAGGGTTTAATGGCTCGATGTCGAACACGCCGGGTGAAACCAGTCCCTTTAGTGACTGGCATGCAGCGTCTTCGGCACTTCGGGCATGGCTGAGGAGTGATGGTTGATGATCTTCCACTGGCCGTCGAGGCGCTCATAGAGGAAGGTATAGCGCGCCTGGACTTCTCGCTGGGTGCCATCGGCCTGAGTCAGCGTGAACGTGTAGACGCCGCTGTCCATCGCTGCATCTGGCCCCAGGTGACGGATTTCCCGGTAATTGATCACGCCGACAGGCTTGGCCGCCAGGAAGTGGTCGAAGTAGTCCTGGATCTGCGCCGGCGTGCTGCGCACCTTGTTCGACACGGTCGGTTGCAAAATCGCATCCGGGGCGTAAAGGCCGGTCACCGCGGTGGCGCTGCCGGTTTGCAACGCGGCATTCCAACGGTCGAACAACCCAGCGATTTCGCGATCATTCACGTTCTGCGGCTGCTCGGCCACGGTGCGGTAGACGAAGGGCACGGGCTCCACGGCATGGACAAATGGCGCAGCCAACAGGAAAAAAGCAGCCAGGGCACAGGTTTTCATTTTCATCGTTGCGTTCCTTTGGGTTTCAATGAGCCCACTTTGCCGGCGTTCGCTGCGCTCGCCATCGGCCAACCGGTGCCAATCGCCTATGCCGTTCGGCAGATAGGCCCGGTGTCGATCACAAGGTCTAATGAGCCCATCACGAACCAGGCCGGTTCCTTTCCACGCTGGAGTTTCCCCATGCAAAGCCCACCCCATGACCCTGGCAGTGCCCTGGCGATCCGCAGCCAGTACCGCCAATCGCAAAGCCGGGCGGCACGCCTGGGCCTGTTGCTGGGCACCGGGCATGAACTGACCCGGCTGCCACTGGCGCAAATGCGCCAGCGTGCGGTGCAACGCGCGTGCGCGTTCGTCGCCATGGACCACGGCCTGTTGCTGGAGTGGACGCCGGATACGCCGTTGCAGACGGTCGCCAGCCACGGCAGCAGCGATGGCCTCGACGTCCTCGCCAACCTTGCTCATCCGCCCTCGCCAAGCCCGCAATGGCTCGATTGCCCTGGCAGCGCATTGGCCCAGGTCCTGCAAATTCCCATGCGTGGGGCCGATGGCGCGGTGTTCGGCGCGCTGTTGCTGGGCAACAGCGTGCCGCTGGGCGCGCCCGACGCCGAAGACATCGAATCACTGCAATTGCTGGCAACGCTGTTGGCGGCGCACTTGGAGAACAGCCGGCTGCTCCAGACGCTCCAGGCCCGGGAGCGGACCATGTCCGAGCTGGTCCATCGCTTGTTCAGCGCCCAGGAAGACGAACGCAAACGTGTCGCGTATGACCTGCACGATGGCCTGGCGCAAAACCTGGCCGGGCTGCACCAGCGCCTGCAAGGGTTTGCCGGTCGCTGTCCGCCTCTGCCGCCGGCGCTGGACGAGGCGCTGCAAGCCATCCTGGCTTTGGCGCAAGGCTGCGTCGGTGAAAGTCGGCAGCTGATCGGTGGCCTGCGTCCCCATGTGCTGGATGATTTCGGTTTGTTTACCGCCGTCGACAAGGAGGCTGATCGCCTGCGCGACGCCGGGATGGAGGTGGAATGGGCCGAGCACAGCGCGGCGCGCTTGTCGCCGAACGCCGAAATCGCGCTGTTCCGCATTGCCCAGGAAGGCATCAACAATATTCTCAAGCATGCCCAGGCCAGCCATGTTGTCCTGGGATTGGCGGTGCGCGACGATCACGTCTCGCTGCGGGTCGAGGACGATGGCCGGGGGTTTGCCCTGGAAACACCTGTCGAGACCCAGGGCACCTCTCACCTCGGGCTGGCGGCCATGCAGGAGCGCGCCAGTCTGCTCGGCGGCCAGCTGAGCTGTTGCAGCGAACCCGGTGGCGGCACTCGATTGTTGGCCAGCGTGCCGCTGCCGGCCCAAGGAGCCCAATCATGAACCGTCCCCTGCGCCTGTTATTGGCCGACGATCACGAAGTCACCCGCACCGGATTCATCTCGATGCTGGCCGGCACCGAAGGGTTTGAGGTCGTCGGCCAGGCCAGCGACGGTCAGGAGGCGCTGGATTTGTGCGAACGGCTGCAACCGGACATCGCCATTCTCGACATCCGCATGCCGGTGCTCAATGGTCTTGGCGCGGCGCGCATCCTGCGGCAACGTCAGCCGCAGATCAAAGTGATCATCTTCACGATGGACGACAGCCCCGATCACCTCGAAGCGGCCATCAGCGCTGGCGCCGTTGGTTATCTGCTCAAGGATGCCAGCCGCGCCGAGATGCTCGATGCCTTGAAACGGGTCGCCCAGGGCGAGGAAGCGCTCAACAGTTCGGTCAGCGCACGCCTCCTGCGGCGCATGGCCGAGCGCGGCGCCAACGGCACCAGCCAGGTCCAGGCCCTGACGACCCGTGAACGCCAGGTGCTGGGGCTGGTCGCCAGTGGCTTCAGCAATCGCGAGATCGGCGAGAAGCTCGGCATCGCCCCCGGTACGGCGAAAGCCCACGTCGAGCGAGTCATCGGCAAGCTCGGCGCCGCCGACCGCACCCAGGCAGCGGTGCGCGGTGTCGCCTTGGGGCTGGTCGCCCAACCCTGCGGACAATGGCCATGAGGTTTCTCGCTGCCCGCCGTTGGGCCGACCTGCCGTTGCGTGGCAAGGCATTGGTGGTGATCTCGCTGCCGCTGGTGGTCCTGCTGCTGTCGCTGGTGTTGATCTACATCACCGAACGCCAGACCGCCCGCGCCGAGGAAGACGTGCGCCGGGTGCTGCTGGTCCAGGGTGATATCCAGGCCGTGCATACCTTGCTGGCCGAAGCCGCGGCCAGCGTGCGCGGCTACCTGTTGACCCGGCGCGAAGACTTCCTGCCCGGCTATGAACAGGCCACGCCGAAGATTCAGGCCGCGTTACAGCGCCTGGATCACAATATCCGCGACGCCAGGATGCGCGAGCACCTGGAGACCATCACGCCGCTGATCGGCGAGAAACTCCAGGGGCTGCTTGCCCTGCGCACCGGCAAGGCCGACGACACCGCAGCCATTACTGCGATCCTGATCGAGAACAAACAGGTGCTGGACGTATTGCGCGAACAGATCAGCGCCATGCGCATCCGCGAAGATGCCCTGCTCGCCGACCGCAGCGCCGCCGCCTCGGCCACGCGCATGCGGCTGTTGTTCGCCACGCTGCTGGCGGCGGTGTGTGGATTGTTCGGTGCAGTCGTCGCCGTGCTGTTCCTGTCCAAGGGCATCGTTGCCCGGGTCCAGCAAGTACAGGGCAACGCCCAGCGCCTGGCGTTGGGTCAACCCTTGTTGCCACAACCGCCGGAGCGGGACGAAATCGGTCAACTCGGCACCCGCCTGGTGGAAGCCGGGCAGTTGCTGGCCGAGCGCGAGCGCGCCTTGCGCGACAACGAAGAACGCCTGCGGCTGATCATCGATGGCGTGAAGGACTATGGGATTTTCGCCCTGGACGCAAAGGGCCACGTGATCACCTGGAACGCTGGCGCCGAGCGGATCAAGGGCTACACCGAACAGGAAGTGCTCGGCCGGCACTTTTCGCTGTTCTATTTGGCAGAAGAGTGTCCCGAGCACCCGGACATGGCCCTGCGCGAGGCCACACGCGACGGCCATTACATGGAGGAAGGCTGGCGTTGTCGCAAGGACGGCAGCCGCTTCTGGGCCAGCGTGGTCATCACCGCGCAGTACGACGGCACCGGCGCCTTGCGCGGCTTTTCCAAGATTACCCGGGACATCACCGACCGGCGTACCGCCGAGATCGCCCTGCGCACCGCCCGCGAAGAAGCGGAAAGCGCCAGTCGGGCCAAGAGTGAATTTCTATCGCGCATGAGCCATGAATTGCGCACGCCGCTCAATTCCATCCTTGGCTTCGCGCAATTGCTGGACATGGATTCCATCGCCGGCCAGCGGCCGCAGGTCAGCCACATCCTGCGCGCCGGCCAGCACTTGTTGGCGTTGATCAACGAGGTCCTCGACATCGCCCGGATCGAGGCCGGCCGGCTGCCGCTGAACATCGAGCCGATCGCGCTACCGGCTGTGCTCCATGAAGCCTTGACGCTGGTTTCACCCATGGCCGCCGATGCGGGTATCCACTTGGCCGAACTTGCGCCATTGCCGGAGGGCAGCGGCGTGCTTGCCGACCGCCAGCGCCTGGTCCAAGTGCTGCTCAACTTGCTGTCCAACGCCATCAAGTACAACAAGCCGGGCGGCGAGGTGCGCATTGAAGTCGTGGTCGAGGGCACGGCGGTAAACGTTGCCATCAGCGACACCGGGCATGGCATCGCCCCGGAACTGTTGGGCCAACTGTTCAAGCCTTTCGAGCGCCTGGGCGCGGATCCCCAGGTCGAGGGCACCGGCCTCGGCCTGTCCCTGAGCAAGAGCCTGCTGGAAATGATGCAAGGCAGCCTGCAAGTGCGCAGCGAACCGGGACACGGCTGCTGCTTCACGCTGCGGTTGCCCAGTGCCCATGTCAGCGGCTCCAACCTGCCGCCCAGGGTGGCGCTGGAAGTGACGCGTCCGCGCACCGAGTTCGACGGCAAAGTCCTGTGCATCGAAGACAACCTGTCGAGCCTCGCCTTGATCGAGACCCTGATGCAGCGCCGTCCGGGCATCCAACTGTTGTCGAGCATGCAAGGCCAGATGGGCCTGGACCTGGCTCGCCAGCATGTGCCGCAACTGATCCTGCTGGACGTGACCTTGCCCGACCTCGAAGGCCTGGAAGTCTTGCGCCGCCTGCGCCAGTCCCCAGCCACCGCGTCCACGCCAGTGCTGATGATTACCGCTGACACCAGCGCCCTGGCCCACCGCGCGCTGCTAGATGCCGGAGCCACGGCGATCCTGACCAAGCCTATTCATATCCAGGCCTTCCTGGGCCATCTCGAACGTTATTTACCGGAGCCTGCATGAACCACGATTTGCGCATCCTGATCATCGACGATCAGCGCCCCAACCTGGAGCTGATGGAGCAGTTGCTGGCCCGCGAAGGGCTGCACAATGTACTGAGCAGCACCGAACCCCTGCGCACGCTGGACCTGTTCAACAGTTTCGAGCCGGACCTGGTCATCCTCGACCTGCACATGCCAGCCTTCGACGGCTTTGCCGTGCTGGAGCAACTCAACCGGCGCATTCCGGCCAACGACTACCTGCCGATCCTGGTCCTGACCGCCGACGCCACCCGCGACACCCGCTTGCGGGCCTTGGCACTCGGCGCGCGGGATTTCATCAGCAAGCCCCTCGACGCGCTGGAAACCATGTTGCGCGTCTGGAACCTGTTGGAAACCCGAGCGCTCTACAAGGCGTTGCGAACCCTGGTTCCATCCCAGCAAATCGAACTGTTGCGCCAGCATCGACCCACCGCTGGCGCCAATCCTTGCGGGAACACCCACGACGGGGTTCCAGGTACACACCCAAGGTGAGCGTGGCTATTTGATCCGGAAGTGAAAGGTGTTGCGCACCGCTGGCACCGTGACGGCCTTGCCATCGACGATTCGCGGCTGGTAGCGAAAGGTCTGGGCGGCGGCCAATGACGGCCGGATGAACAGCGGGTGGCAGCCGTCGAGCACCTTTGGGTTATCGATGCGCCCGTCCGGGGTCACGCTGTATTCCACGGTGCAATCGCCTTCGAGACCTTTGTCCAGGGCCCGTTGCGGGTAGTCCGGCGCTTCCTTGCTCAAGGGCAGATAGCTGCGACTGTCGGCCGCCGCCGCGCGGGCCTGCTCGGCGCGACGTTGCTGGGCCAGCGCCTGCGCCGCTTGCGCCTGGCGTTGGTGCTCGGCAGCTTGTTGCTCGGCTTCCTGCTGGCGCCGCTCGCTTTGCTGGCGTTCGCGTTGCTGTTCAGCCTGTTGCTCATGCTTTTGCGCCTCTAGCCGTTTGCGCGCAAGGGCGGCCTGCTCCAACTTCTGAGCCTGGACTCGTGAGTCAACCGCCGGTTTGGCCGCCGCCGGGCTCGGTGTTTCCATCGGTGCCGGCGTCGGCTCTGGCGCCACGCGTGTTTCCTGAACGGGGGCTGGCGCGGGCGCTTCGGGCACGGGTGCCGGCGGCAGCATGACCAGTTGCGTGCGCAATACCCGAGGCGTCTCGACCTGCGGTTTTTCCACCGTCCACCCCAGTATCAGCAAGGCTGCCACCGCCGCGTGCAGCACCACGGCGAACCCCGCCGCCAGCGTGTTCCGCCAGAGCCCGGGGCCGGGCATCGACGCAAAACCCAGGGACGCCCGTTCAAATGTCATGGCGGTCATCGCGGTGCCTCGGTCACCAGTCCCAGGTTGCTCACCCCGCCCTGCTGCAAAGCCGCCATCGCGGCCACCACCCGGCCGTAATCAGCGTGATCGTCGGCGCGGATATACACCTGGGTGTCGCTGTGCTGTGCAACCACCTGAGCCACTTTGGCGCGCATCTGGTCCAGGTCGACGGCGCTGTCGGTCTGGTGGTGGGTGTCCAGCTCGCCGCCCAGGTTCCAGTAATAACCACCTTCGGCCTTCACCGACAAGGTCAGGATCTGCTGGCGGCTGTCATTGGCCAAGGCTTCGTTGGCGATCTTGGGCAATTCGATTTTCACGCCTTGGGTCAGCATGGGGGCGGTGACCATGAAAATCACCAGCAGCACCAGCATCACATCGATGTAGGGCACCACGTTCATTTCGGCCTTCGGCCCGTGCTTGCGTTGCGGCTTGACTAGCATCTGCCCTCTCCTCTCAAGCGGCCGTGGCCAGGTTCAGCGGAGCACCGTGGAGCTTGCGGTGCAGACGCGCTTGCAGCTCGTTGCCAAAGGCGTAGTAGCGGGTCAGCAAGGTTTGCCCACGGGCCGCGAAGCGGTTATAGGCAACCACCGCCGGGATCGCCGCGAACAGGCCGATGGCGGTGGCAATCAAGGCTTCGGCGATACCCGGCGCGACGGTGGACAGGCTGGCCTGCTGCACTTGGGACAAGCCGAGGAAGGCGTTCATGATCCCCCAGACGGTGCCGAACAAGCCGATGTATGGGCTGACGGAGCCGACGGTGGCGAGAAATTGCAGGCCTTTTTCCAGCTGGACTTCCTGCTCGCTGATCGCCACGTGCAGCGAACGCTCGACCCCTTCGAGCACCACCGCCGGGTTACCGGAAGGCAGGTTCAGCTGGGTGAACGCCTGATAGCCGGCATGGAAAATCGGCGCGACGCCGCCGTCCTCTTCGCGCGCCTGGGCAGTCTCGCGGTACAACGGCAGCAAATCGGCGCTGCTGCGAAAACGCTGGATGAAGCCGTTGAACTGACGCTCACTGCGTTGCAGCACCGCGCTGCGCTGGATGATCAGATACCAGCTCAGCAGCGAGGCCAGTAACAGCGTGAGCATGACGGCCTTGACCAGCAGGCTCGCGTCGCTGATCAGGCCCCAGATGGTCATGTGTTCCAGTGTCGCTTGCATGGTTGAACTCCTGTCTGGCGGCTATTGCATGAGATGTTCGTGACCGGTTGATGACAGCGCCGCTCAAGGCAGGTCCAGGGCTTTCGCCACGTCGGCCCACGGGACGAACTTGAAATTCTGAGCTTGCTCGGGCATGCGCTTGCGCCCGTCCTGGACCACCAGCATCCCTTGGCTCCAAGGCCCACCGAGGTTCACCGAGGTGACTTCCAGGCCATCGGTTTCCGAAGCCCCATCGATTCTGGCGGTCGCGTTCAAGCCGACCCGCAAAGCACCGCGCACGGTGTAAGGCGGCTCGGCATCGAGCAGCACATAGCTGTCGTTGCCCTGGCTGGACACCACGAGGTAGTCATGCCCGGCATTGCGGTACAGGGCGATGCCTTCGACGTCGGCATGCAACTGCGGGCCGACCTTGATCACACTGGTCAAGGTGCTCGGCTGATCGGCACGGGCGTCCATGGCCCAGACACCAACGTCTTCCTCACCGAGAAACAGACGCTGGCGCTGGTCGTCGGCAACGCAGCCCTCGGGCTGGCTGTCGACGTTGAACTGGCGCACCAGCTCACCCGTGACTATGTCGTGCGTAGCATTCAGGCGATATTGCAGATAACGACCGTCCTTGCCATTGGCGAAGGCGTACAGCTCGCCTTCGGCGGGCTGGAACAGGCAGATCCCGTAGATTTCCTTGAGCGACGTGGGTATCTCGCCGGCTTCGCGCAGTTCTCCGCTGGCGCGGTCGATGGTGAACAGGCTGAGGCTGTTGCGATCACGGTTGCTGGCGACGGCAAGGTCGACGGTCTGTGTGCCCAGTTTGAAACCCGAGCGGACATCGACGTTATTGAGGCGCCCCACCGGCAATTCCTGCAACAGCTTGCCCTGCAGGTCATAGGCCAGCAGGCCTTGCTTCTTGTTGGTGCCCAGGACCCGGCTCAACGCCGGCGTGGTCGGGTGAACCCAGATCGCCGGGTCATCGGCGGCGTCGCCCTGGCGCGCCACGGGTTCGCTCTGGGCAACGGCGGGCACGCTGGGCAACTTCGGCGGCACGGCCAGCGGCGTCGGTTGCCAGTCGATCAAGCCTTGGTACAGCTGGCCGTTGTCGTCGTCACGCAGCAGCAGTTCAACGCCGGTTGCGGTTTTACGCAGCGCCAGGCTTTCCGGCTCCTTCAGGCCCGGCAGCGGTAGCTTGGCCTGCGCAATCCAGGCCCTGCCTTCTTGCTGGAACAGGTGAAGTTGCGCCGCGTCGGGGTCGAGTCCGAGCATGCCGCCCGGCAGTGTCGCCATCGCGCCGGCGACGTGTTCGATGTCACCGAACGGCGTGCGCATCGCCACTGGGATACGCACCGCATCAGCTTCCGACGCCGCCGGATAGGCCCACCAGCCGACGCGTTCTTCGTTGACGAATAGCTGGCTCGCGCCGTCCTCGACCTGGCACGTCGTGGCATCCGGTGGCAGCGGCAAGCCGCGCACGCGCTGGGCAGTTTCGCTCAGCCGCTCGCCGGCGCCGACCAGCCATTGTTCGCCCTTGCCCTCTTCCCCCACGAGAAACACGAACAGGTTGCTCGCTTCGTCGCGGTACAGGCACAACCCGTTCACCGGAAAGTCCCGCGTCGGCAGGTACAGCGGCGTGCTCCACTGACGTTTTTGTGGATCGAGGCTGACCAGCAGCGCTTGTTGGCGCTGACTGTCGAGGCTGGCGACCAGCACGTTGCGGCCCAGGGCGCGAGTATCTAGGCCTTCAAAGCCGCCCTTCAGGCGCGTCAGTTCGCGGCCGTTGGCATCGAGCAACAGCAAGCCATCACGACCAGCCGCCAAACGCTCGGTCGCCCCGTTGCCGGGCAGGAATGCCAGGGCATTCACGGGGAAAGCCTGTGCCCAGGGTTGCAACTTCAGGCTCGGGGCCGCCAAGGCCTGGCCGGCCAACAGGCTGAGCCACATCGTCAGCAGATACTGCTTGGGAAAAGACAGCTTTGTATTCAACGGAAAAATCCTTGTCATAGAACCAGACTCAGCAATGCGTGTTCACCGCATCTGTGGTGTATTCAAAAATGGGTAAACGTCAGCCCCAGCTTGTACGTCGGCCCGTACTCTTCGTACTGGCCGTTATAGGAGCGATGGCCGGTGTAGACGAAATACGACTCGTCGGTGAGGTTCTGCGCCTCAAGACTGACTTGCAGGTTCTTGGTCAGCGAATAACGGGCGCTGAAGTCGACGAAGGTCTGGGCGTCGACGTGCAGGTCGTGGTCTCGGTCGCTGATGGACGCCAATTCATAGAGGTACGCCGACTTGTAGTTGGCCGACAAGCGCAGGCTCAGCTTGTCGTTTTCCCAACCGAGCATGAGGTTGCCGACGGTGTCCGACTGGTTCGGCAGGTCGATGCTGCGCTTGCGCTGGGTGCCGCTGGCCTGGTCGAAACCTTCGATCTCGGCATCGGATCGACTGAAGGTGGTGTTGGCGCCCAGCAACAGCCCGTTCCAGGGTGCCGGCAGCCAATCGAACTTCTGCGAATAGGCCAGTTCCAGGCCGTACAGCTTGGCGCTGTCGCCGTTGGCGAAACTGTGCGCCTCGGCGAAATCGGTCCAGGCCCCGGTGCCGGCCAGGTCGGTGTTGTAGACGAAGTTCTTGATGTCCTTGTAGAACACAAAGGCCGAAACGGTGCCGGCGTGGCCCATGAAATGTTCGATGCCCAGGTCCAGGTTGCTCGACTCCAGCGGCTTGAGGTCCGGGTTGCCGAAAGTCGCTTCGTCATCATCAATGACAAATCCCGGGGCCAACTGGCCGAAGGTCGGGCGCACCACGGACTTGGTCCAGGCCGCGCGCACCTGGGTATTCTTGTCCAGCTGGTAGCGGGCGTGCAGGCCCGGCAGCCAATGGTGGTACTTGCGACGGGTTTGTGTATCGGTGAACACCCCATCGGTGGCGCCGGTGCCCTTGGCCTCGAACTCGGTGCCCTCGTAGCGCATGCCGGCGATGAAGCGCCAGTCGTCGATATCAACGGTGTTCATCAGGTAGGCAGCGTTGATGTCTTCGCTCATGGTGAAGTCATTGACTCGCGATTCCTGCGCGTCGTAGAACGGGTCGCGGTCAAGGCCACCGAGCAATTGCTTGATGGCGTCGGCGCTGATGCCCGGGCCAAACCGGCCGAGGCGGTAATCCACATTGCCCTTCTGGAACTGGCCGAGATTGAGCTGTTCATCGGTGAAGCCCAGGTCGCCAAAGTCCTCGTAGACCCAGGCGTCGAGGTCGTTGTCCTTGTCGCGGCGGCTGACCTTGCCGCCGAACTTGACCTGGGAGGCGTAGCCATTCAGGTCGTAGTCCCGGGCCAAATCGAGGCGCAGGTTCTTTTCGGTGTCGGTGGTTTTCTGCTGTTCCCAATCGACCTTGTCGAGGCTGAAGTTGGCCGGGTCGTAAAAGCCTGGAGCAATGATCGGGCGCGGCTTGTCGCTGTCATAGAAACCACCGTCGAACCCGTCGATGCCTTTGAACGTGGCGCCGGCGATGTGTCCGGGGCTGTCTTCGCTGGACTTGCTGTAGCCGCCCTGGCCGCTCAAGGTCCAGAGGCCGAACAGGCGTTCGCCGCCGAGCACGTAGGATTGGATTTCCTGGGTTTCTTCACGTTGCTTGAGTTTGCGTTCGCCCTCGGCAGCACCCAGCTCGCCCGCCGCCTGCGGGTCGTCGAAGGCGATGCTGGCGGCGTTGCGGGTTTCGATGTCCTTGTAGCGACTGTAGAGCGTGCGCAGGTAATAGCTGCTGAAGTCGTCGGGCTTGTAGTCGAAATTCAGCCCGCCACCGGCGCGTTCCCGGCGAATGTCATAGTCACGCATCTCCAGTTCTTCGAGTCGTGGGCCCTGCTCGAAGTCCCAGGCTCCTCCCGTTTCGACGTTGTCCGAACCGAAGTCACGCTTCTGCCAGCTCAGCGCCGCGGCCACGCCGAAATTGTCGATGCCGTCGCCGAGGCTGAAGCGGTCGCTGATGGCGCCGGAGAATTTCGGGCTGGTCTGGCCGGTATTCTTGTCGTAGCTGGCTTCGCTGCTGCCGGTGTAGAACAGACCCTTGTGATCGAAAGCCGAGAGGCTTTTGACATCCACCGTGCCGCCAAGGGAATTGGCGTCCATGTCCGGCGTCAGGGTCTTGATCACCGAGAGCGACTGCACCAGTTCCGAGGGCAACACATCCAGCGCGACGGCGCGGCGCTCGCTTTCCGGCGCTGGCACGAGGGTGCCGTTGATGGTCACGCTGTTGAGGTCCGGGCCTAAGCCGCGCACGCTGACAAATCGGCCTTCGCCCTGGTCGCGCTCGACGCTCACACCGGGCAAGCGCTGCACTGCTTCGGCGACGTTCTCGTCCGGCAATTGAGCCACGCCGTCAGCATGCACCACACTCTTGATGCTGTCGGAACTGCGCTGTTCCTTCAGCGCCTGGTCGATGCTGGCCGCCTGGCCAACCACTTCGACGTGCTCCGTGGCCGCTTGCTCGGCGGCGCTCAGCCGTTCACTGGCAATGGCCAATGCCAGCGCGGTGAAGGTGAAGCCGACGAGTCCGGCAGTGCTGGTGCGGTGATGCATGGTGGTCCTCCCCCAGGAATCCGAAAATCCGCCAGGCAACCGCCCGGCAATTGGAAGGGCACGCTAGGGGTGGGCAATGACGGTTCTGTGACAGGGTTTGGGCTTGGAGGCCGCAATCGGCTGGTTTGGGGGGTGGAGCATGACGGAATGAGCTGAAATGACCTGGCCTACATGCCGGCAATGAGGCTCTTGTGGCGAGGGAGCTTGCTCCCGCTGGGTTGCGAAGCAGCCCCAACCCAGCCAACCCGTTTCGCCAGGCACACCGTAGGCAGCGGTTTGACGACTGCTGCTGCGAGCGGGAGCAAGCTCCCTCGCCACGGGAACGGGGTTGCCTGAGAAAAAATCCGCATGACCGATGAGCTGATTCGACCCCTCGACTTCATTCACCCGCCGTCACCGCGCTGTCACATCCATCTGCTGTGCTGGGCCGCATTCCGCTTCTGGCAAAGGATTCCGGCCATGTTCTCCGTGCTCCGCCCTCATCGCTTGAAACTGGCCTTGCTCCTGCTGGCCGCCAACCTTGGATTGCTCCTGCACCTGGCCACTGGAACGCTCAAGCCGCTGGAGGAATGGATCTGGCTGGACATCCTTGGTGAAGGCGGCTCGGCGCTGCTGGCGTTGGTCTGGCTGGGCCTGGTGCTCAAAAGCCGCCCGGCCGGTCGCGTGACCAACTACCTGGTGCTGGGCCTGGGCTGTATCTTTTTTTCGTGGTGGATCGACAGCCTGGATGAGTTCATTCGCCTGCCGGAAAGCATCACTTGGGATCACTGGCTGGAATCGGGACCGATGCCGGTGGGCATGATCTTGCTGACGCTGGGGATTTATCATTGGCACCGCGAACAATTGGCGATCAACGGACAGATGGAAAAGCGCGAGCGACTGTTTCGCGAGCACCGTCTGTTCGACAAACTCACTCCATTGGGCGGCGCGGATTTCCTCAAGCACGAATTGACCGCCAGCCTGGAAGACAGCCGACGTCGGCAGCAACCGTTGTCATTACTCGCGTTGGACCTGGACAACTTCAGCGCCATCAACCAGCGCTTCGGCCATGGCGAAGGCGATGCGGTGTTGCAGGCCGTCAGCCAACTGCTGGTGCTCAACTTGCGGCGCCAGGACCTGCTCTGCCGCCTGGCTGGCGATCGTTTTGTGGTGCTGTTGCCCGATACCGGCGAAAGCCAGGCGCAACGGCTGGCTGTGGAGCTTGAACAGGCGATTCGCAGCTTGGCCCACAAGACCCGGCAACACGGTGAGCGCTTGCAACTGAGTGCGGGCACGGCGGTGGTCATGGCGTTCGACGAAAGCCCCCAAGCCCTGCTCAAGCGCCTGAACCTGAGGTTGGCCCAGTCCCGGCAAACCCTGGCGAAAAGCGCCTGAGGCCGCCCATGACCGTCAAGACCTGCTGGTACGAAACCGACAGCCGCTTCATTCCGGGCCACTATCAACCAGCCGCGTTGATCGACCTGGCGCTGTCGCGGGGCGTCGACAGCCACCGTTTGCTGCGCGGCACCGGGCTGTTTCACGAGGACATCCTGGCGGGCCAGAGCCGCATCAGCCCCCAGCAGTTTCTCGGTTTGATCGACAACAGCCGACGCCTGCTGGACGCCAGCGACAGCAGTTTTCTCTTCGGCCAGCGGCTGCTGCCCGGGCATTACGGGCCGGCCAGCCATGCCTTGCGCCACGCGCAGAATCTGCACCAGGCACTGGAAACCTTGATCGAGCAACAAGCCCTGCTCTGCCCCTTGGCTGCGCCGCGCCTGTTGCTGGATGAGCATTACGCCTACGTTCACTGGCTGGACAGCTGCGGGGCCGATGAGCAATGGCGCTTCGTGTTGGAGGCGAGCATGACGTCGATGGTGGCGATGAGCGCCTGGCTCAGCGGCGAGCGCCTGCCCTGGCAGTGCAGCTTTCGTCATGACGAGCCGCGTTACGTCGAGCAGTATTGGGTTAACCTGGGCGAGCACAGCCAATTCAATCGACCGCTGGACTTGATGCGCCTGCCCCGCCATTGCCTGGCGCAACCCTGGCCCAACGTCTCGGCCACCGCCGGCCAGGTCGCACGGACCGAAGCCCGGGATCGACTCGATGAACTGGGGTTTACCGCCAGTTTTCTCGATTGCCTGTACGACTACCTGCGCTCAAACGTGCAACAGACGCCCAGCCTGGAGCAGACCGCCCAGGCCTTCGCCATGAGCCCGGCGACCCTCAAGCGCAAATTGCGCAAACATCACACCGGTTTCCAGCAGCAAGTGGACCGGGTGCATACCCACGTGGCGCTGTACCTGTATCAGGTCAAGGGCTTTAGCAATGAGGAAGTGGCGCAATACCTGAGCTTCAACGACACGGCCAATTTCCGCCGCTCGTTCAAGCGCTGGACGGGTAGTACGCCGAAGCTGATCCGGCAGTTGCTGATGTTGGGGTGAGGGTTTCGGCGGCGAACCGCTGTTGTGGCGAGGGAGCTTGCTCCCGCTCAGTTGCGCAGCGACTGTAAGATCGTGGGGCCGCTGCGCAGCCCAGCGGGAGCAAGCTCCCTCGCCACAAGAGCCGCTCCTGGGAGAATAGCGGGCTCAATGCCCGCGAATGTAATGCTCCAACTGCCGGATCAGATCCGCCTGTTCGACGATCGCCTCCTTGACCAGGTCGCCGATCGACAGCAGGCCGATCAGCTGCCCGTTGTCCAACACTGGCAGATGTCGCAAATGGCTGTCGGTCATGACTTCCATGCAGCGGTCGATGCTCTGCTGGCTGTCGGCGGTGATGACCGGTGCGCTCATGATGGTGCGTACCGGCGTGCCCACTGACGAGCGGCCCTTGAGAACCATCTTGCGTGCATAGTCGCGCTCGCTGAACACGCCGATGACCTGGCCGTTCTCGATCACCGGCAACGCGCCGACGTTTTTTTCGGCCATGATCTGCAGCGCTTCGAGCACCGTCTGCTCAGGGGCGATGCTGTGGACCTGCTGGTTTTGTACGCTCTTGAGTCTTACCAATTGAGCAGCGGTTTTCATTGTTCATCCCCAGCTTCAAAAAAAGCGGCAATCAGTCTTCGCCAATCTCAACCACATCGCCGTTCAAACGCACCGGCCAGACCCGCAGGCGCTGTTCCGGGTATTCCAGGCAATGCCCGTCTTCCAGGCGGAAATGCTGTTTGTACATCGGCGAAGCAATCACCAGTTCACCCTTGATGCTACCCAGCAAGCCGCGACCGATCACGTTCGCGCCGGACTTGGGATCGCGGTTGTCGATGGCGTACAGCGGCTTCTCCTCATCTGGCAGGTAGAGCAGCGCCACTTGGCTACCGTCATGCCAGGCGACCACACCGGAATTGGGCACCAGATCCTCGCGGCTGCACAGGGCGCGCCATTGCAACGGTTCCAGGGCGAGATCGCGAGCGGGAATACGAACGACGTTTGACTGGCTCATCAGAGCACCTCCTCGGTGACGGGAATCAGGTGAAGTTCGCCGGCATGCACCGGCCGACGCTGGCCGCGTTCACGGACGAAATGGACGTCCGGGTCGCCACGCTTGTCGTTGACGAACGTGCGGAAGCGCTTGAGCTTCTCGGGGTCTTTCAAGGCGTTGGCCCACTCGCATTCGTAGCGGTCGACCACCAGTTGCATCTGCGCTTCAAGCTCGGCGCCCAGGCCCAGGCTGTCGTGGATGATCACGTCCTTGAGGTAATCCAGGCCGCCTTCCAGGCTTTCGCGCCACACCGAGGTGCGCTGCAGCTTGTCGGCGGTGCGGATGTAGAACATCAGGAAACGATCGATATAGCGGATCAGCGTGGCGTCATCCAGGTCGGTGGCGAACAGCTCGGCGTGACGCGGGCGCATGCCACCGTTGCCTGCGATATAGAGATTCCAGCCCTTCTCGGTGGCGATCACACCAACGTCCTTGCTCTGGGCTTCGGCGCACTCGCGGGTGCAGCCGGACACCGCGAATTTGAGTTTGTGTGGCGAGCGCAGGCCTTTGTAGCGATCCTCGATGGTCAGCGCCATTTGCACACTGTCCTGCACGCCGTAGCGGCACCAGGTGCTGCCCACGCAGGATTTCACCGTGCGCGTCGATTTGCCGTAGGCGTGACCGGTTTCGAAACCGGCTTCGATCAGCTCGGCCCAGATGTCCGGCAACTGGTGCAACTGGGCACCGAACAGGTCGATGCGCTGGCCGCCGGTGATTTTGGTGTAGAGGTCGTATTTCTTCGCCACCACGCCGATGGCGATCAGTTTGTCAGCGGTGATTTCACCCCCGGCGATGCGCGGCACCACCGAATAGGTGCCGTTTTTCTGCATGTTCGCCATGAAGGTGTCGTTGGTGTCCTGCAACGGCACCAGGTGCGCGTCCATGATCGGCTGGTTCCAGCACGACGCCAGGATCGAGCCCACGGCCGGCTTGCACAGGTCGCAGCCGGTGTGGCCACGGCCGTGCTTGGCCAGCAGCTCCTCGAAACTGATGATCCCTTCTACTCGTACCAGTGCGTAGAGCTCTTGTCGGGTGTAGGCAAAGTGTTCGCACAAGCTCTTGTCGACGCTGACGCCACGGGCAATCAACTCGTGCTCGAACACCTGCTTGACCAGGGCCGCGCAACCGCCGCAACCGGTACCGGCCTTGGTGTCGCACTTCAATTGGCCGAGGTCGGTGCAGCCACCGTCGATGGCCGAGCAGATCGAACCCTTGGTGACGTTGTGGCACGAGCAAATCGTCGCCGCTTCGGGCAACGCCGCCGGGCCCAGTGTCGGAGCGCCTTCGGACGATGGCAGAATCAGCGCGGCGGCGTCCTTGGGCAAGGCGATTGCGTTCTGCATGTACTGCAACAACGTATCGTAGTAACTGTTGTCACCGACCAGCACCGCGCCGATCACCCGCTTGCCGTCGGCATCCACCACCAAACGCCGGTAGCTGGCGCTGGTCTGGTCGATGAACTGGAAGCTGCGCGAACCTGGGGTGCTGCCATGGGCGTCGCCAATGGAGCCCACATCAACGCCGAGCAGCTTGAGCTTGGTGGACATGTCGGCGCCGGTGAACGCCTCACCAGCCTCGCCGCACAGGCGCGCCGCAACGTTACGGGCCATTTGGTAGCCCGGCGCGACCAGGCCGAAGATGCTGCCATTCCAGGCGGCGCATTCGCCGATGGCGTAGATGTCCGGGTCGCTGCTTTGGCAGAGGTCGTCAATCACCACGCCACCGCGCGGGCCGATCTGCAATTCACATTGGCGGGCCAAGGCATCCTGGGCGCGGATACCGGCGGAGAACACGATCAGGTCGGTTTCCAGGAAGTCGTCGTCACCGAAGTTCATCCGATAACGGTACTGCTCACCGGCGCTGATGGATTGAGTGCCTTTGGACAAATGCACGCCGACACCCAGCTTCTCGATGCGCGCCTTGAGGGCCAGGCCGCCCTGCTCGTCCAGTTGCACCGGCATCAAGCGCGGGGCGAATTCCACCACGTGGGCTTCCAGGCCAAGAGTCTTCAGGGCGTTGGCCGCTTCCAGGCCCAGCAGGCCGCCACCGACCACCACGCCACGACGGGCATTGCTCGCGGCGGCGCGGATCGCGTCGAGGTCTTGCAGGGTGCGGTAGACCAGGCAGGAATCGCCTTCGGCGCCCTGGATCGGCGGCACGAATGGGTAGGAGCCGGTGGCGAGCACCAGTTTGTCGTAGCTGATGCGTTCCCCGGCAGTGACTACCTGGCGCGCCTGGCGGTCGATTTCCAGTACCGGAACGCCCAGGTGCAGCGTGACACCCGGAGTCTGGTACAACGACGCTTCGCCGAGGGCCAGGGACTCGGCGTCGCGACCCGAGAAATACTCGGACAGGTGCACGCGGTCATAGGCACGCATCGGCTCTTCACTGAAGACATGCACGTGATAATGGTTGAGCGCGCCGCGCTCGACCAGTTGCTCGACGCAGTGATGGCCGACCATGCCATTGCCGATCACGATCAGCGTTTGCAGCTTGTTCAGAGAAGCAACGTTGGAATTCATAAAAGCACCCGACAAAAGCCAATCACGGTTCTGGAAGCAAAAAAAAGACGCCTGAAACCTTGCGGTTCCAGGCGTCTTTGCCTGTTCTGTGCGGTATCGGCCCGGCGGCTGCGCCTGGACCTACCGTTATTCCCCGGCCTGCTGGCTCTCGATCATCGTTGACCGACGGGGGTGCCCACTCGATTGTGTTCGCGGTGGGCCTGTGGAGGTTCTTGCAGCGAGCGTGCCAAGCTTGGGCCGCAACCGTTCCCACGGGCCCGTCCCCAAGGAAAAGCCCTTGTGGGAACGGACTTGGCCACTGGCGCACGCACTTCGCCAACGGTGCTACCAGGGCTGTCGCGCCCCACGCCGATTGCCTTGCGATGGTGCGATCTCCCGCCCGCGGCTTCATAAAAGTGCAGCCGCTGCGACCCGCGCGCAAAAATCCTGAACCATTGCCAGCACCCATTTTCACAGGTATAGGGCTATTGATCAGAGGTGAATGCAATGGATGAGCGAACCCCACCTGTCGTCGTGATCTGTGGCGCCACCGCTGGCGTCGGCCGTGCCACCGCGCACCGTTTTGCCGTCGCCGGCTATCGAGTCGGGTTGCTGGCCCGAGGCGAGCAAGGCCTGGCGGCCACGCAAGAGGAATTGAAACAGTTGGGTGCGATGAGCGTGGGCATCAGCGTCGATGTCGCTGATGCCGAGGCGGTATTCGAGGCGGCACAGCGTATGGAGCGCGAGCTGGGGCCGGTCGGCGTATGGGTCAATTGCGCGATGATCACCGTGTTTTCACCTATCCGCCAACTGGGTGCCGAAGAGGTCCAGAGAGTCACGGCGGTGACTTACCTGGGCACCGTCCACGGCACGCTCGCGGCCTTGGACCTGATGGGGCGGCGCAATCGTGGGGTGATCATCCAGGTCGGCTCGGCGCTGGCCTATCGCGCCATTCCGCTGCAAGCGGCCTATTGCGGCGCCAAGTTCGCGGTGCGTGGCTTCACCGATTCGTTGCGCTGCGAATTGCTCCATGAGCACAGCGACATCCGGGTCTGCATGGTGCAGTTGCCGGCGATCAATACGCCGCAGTTCGATTGGGCGCGCAACAAATTGGGCAAGCGCCCGCAACCGGTGCCGCCGATTCATGATCCGGACGTGGCGGCACGGGCCATTTTCAGCGTGGTGAAGCGCACGCCCAGGGAATTGTGGCTGGGCACCGCCTCCCTGAAAGCGATCGTTGGTACGTGCCTGATGCCGGGCCTGCTTGATCGCTTGTTGGCCCGCAACGCCTACGCCGGACAAATGACCAGCGAGGATGATGACAACCAACGAGCCGACAATCTGTTCGAGTCGCAGCAATCCTTGCACCGTACTCGCGGGCGGTTCGCTGGCCGCTCGCGGGATTCGGCATTGGCCCTCAGTTCGACCCAGGTGTCAGCACTGTTGTTCGCCGTCGCAGGATTACTCGCCGTGGTGTTGCTGCTGTTTTGAACCGGTGCGGCGAAACCAGCGATACCCGTAGCCACACAGCGTCAGGCTCGACTTTGGCGAGTGCGGGTACGGACCGTCCGCCAGCACTTCTTCAAAGCCTTGCACATCCATCTCCTCGAGTTGCACGTCGACCGTTTCGTCACTCAGGTTCGCCAACATGACTGAAGTGTCGTCGCACACGTGGGCGATGGCGAATACCGCCGGATGGCTGACCGACAACAGTTGCGCCTTGCCGTCGCCGACTTCGGTCAATCGCGACCGCGCCGATAGCAGCGTGCGAGTCCGAGTCAGCAGGGAATCGGGATCGTCCTGCTGGTGCGCGACATTCAAGTTCGTGTAGGCGAACGGGCCCTCATCGATCACCGGAGCAGCCAGGGATTGGCTCGAAGAAAAGCCCGCATTGGCCTGATCGTTCCACTGCATCGGCGTGCGCACGGACAGGCGCTCGGGGCGTGAAAGGTCGTCGCCCATGCCTATTTCTTCGCCATAGCGCACGATTGGCGTGCCCGGCAACGACAACAGCAATGCCTGGGCCAGCGCCTGACGATGCACATTCCCATCGAGCATCGGCGCCAGGCGGCGGCGAATACCCCGGCCATACAAGCGCATGTTTTCCTGGGGGGCAAACGCCTGCATGACTTCTTCGCGCTCCTCCTCGCTCAAGCGTTCCAGGTCCAGTTCGTCATGGTTGCGCAGCCACACCGCGTAGTTGGCACCGTCAGGCGGTGCGGGGCGTTGGCTGATTGCACGCCGCAAGGGTTCGGCTTCGCCTCGGGCCAAGGCCAGGAACAGATGATTATTGACCCAGAAATCCAGGACCAGGCCCAGCCGCTCGCCAGTGCCGAAGTAATGGCTGTAACGCTCCGGTTCGACGTCCACTTCCCCCATCAGCACGCCTTCCGGATTGATACGGGTCATATACTTGAACAGCCGGTCCAGCACCCAGACACCCTGCTCTTCATCCCCACGACCGGCCTGCTCGACCAGGTGCGAAGCGGCATCGAGGCGAAAGCCGGCGATCCCCAGTTCAAGCCAATGGACCATGATCCGCTCGATTTCCTCGACGACTTTCGGGTTCGCCAGGTTGAGGTCCGGTTCATGACGATAGAACAGATGCCGATAGTATTGCCCGGCCTGTTCGTCCCAACGCCAGATGCTGTCTTCCACCGAGGGAAAGATCGGTTGGTTGCCGTCGTCCACCGGTTCGTCGGACCACAGGTAGTAGTCGCGGTAGACGCTGTTCTTGTCACGACGTGCCCTCTGGAACCACGGATGTTGGTCGGAGGTATGTTGCACCACCAGTTCGAGAATGACCCGAATACCCCGTTCCCGCGCCTGGACGATCAACTGACGCAGGTCTTCTTCACTGCCGAAGCGCGGGTCCAGGGCCATGAAATCGCTGACGTCGTAACCGGCGTCCTTGAACGGCGAACGGTATAAGGGCATCAACCACAGCGCGCCGACACCTAGCGCCTGGAGATAATCGAGCTGGCGAATGATGCCTTTCAGGTCGCCACGGCCGTCGCCGTTGCTGTCGTAGAACAAGGAAGGGTCGATCTGGTAGATCAAGGTATTTCGGTGCCAGTTGGCTTTCATCGGTCACTCCTTATCGACACAGTTTATCGACACAGGATCAGGGCCTGCTCGGCGGCCAGGCGGCCGGTGAAGGGCTGGCCTTCGCCTGCCCCGTCGCTGGCGATCTGCACGCGCCAGGGATCGGCCAGGGGAAACGCGTGCTCGCTGTCGGCGAAGTTGATGCAGACCAGCCGTTCGTCGCCGTCGCAATGACGCCGATAAGCCAGCACCTGCGGGTGCGAAGGCAGTTCCTCCCACTCGCCCAGGCGCAGCGCCCGGCTGTTGCGCCGACACGTCAGCAACCGCCGGTACAGCGCCAAAACGGAATCGGTGGCTCGCTCTTGCGCTTCCACCGATAACAGGCCGGCATCGGGTGCAAAAGGCAGCCACGGCGCCTGCCCCGACCAACCGTGAGGCGCCTGGACCGTCCATGGCAACGGCGCCCGGCTGCCATCGCGCCCGCCAGGATCGACGCGGGTCTGGGCGGTCACCTGCGTATCCTCCAGGCCCAGTTCTTCACCCTGGTAGATAAAAGGCGTCCCGCGCAATGTCAGTAACATCACCGCCGCTGCCCGGGTCCGCCGCAACGAGCCGCCGTACCGGCTGCGGTGGCGGCTGTTGTCGTGGTTGGAAAGCACCCAGGTCGGCCACGCCTGCAGCGGGCCCAAGTCGTTTTCCACTTCGCGCACACACATTCGCAACACCACCGGATCCCAGGGAGCGTCCAACGGTGGGAAGTTGAACGACATGTGCAGCTCGTCACTGGCGCCGTAATAGGCCGCGACCTGGGCGGTGGAGCGGATATTCACTTCGCCGATCAGCACGCGCTCGCCGGGGTAGCTGTCCACCAGCCGGCGCAGTCCGCGCAACACCTCGTGGCTGTAAGGTTGGTCGTTGATCTTGACCATGGTCTCGCCCGCCATGCAGCGCGGATCGTCGGCAAAGCTCTGGTCCTTGCCGACGCAATGCACCACATCGACGCGAAAGCCATCCACGCCGCGCTCTAGCCAGAAATGCAGCACCTGTTGCATGGCAGCGACCACTTGCGGGTTGTGCCAGTTGAGATCGGGCTGCTGCGGCAGGAAGAAATGCAGATAATACTGCTGGCTGGTTTCGTCCCAGGTCCAGGCGCTGCCGCCGTCGATCGAGGCACGCCAGTTGTTCGGCTGGTCGCGCCAGATGTACCAGTCGCGCTTGGGATTGTCGCGGCTGGAGCGCGATTCGATGAACCACGGATGTTGGTCGGAAGTGTGGTTCGGCACGAAGTCGAGCAACACTTTTAGTCCGCGCCGGTGGGCCTGCTCGATCAAGTTGTCCAGGTCGGCCAGGCTGCCGAACAGCGGGTCGACGTCGGTGTAGTCGCAGATGTCATAACCGGCATCGCACATCGGCGAACGGTACACCGGGGACAGCCACAACGCATCGATACCCAGGCGCTGCAGGTGGTCCAGGCGTGCCGTCAGTCCGGGGAGGTCGCCGATGCCATCGCCATTGGCATCGGCAAAAGAGCGAGGATAGACCTGGTAGATCACGGCGTTCTTCCACCAGGGCGAAGGGAAGGAGTTGGGCATAGTCGCCTCCTTTGATCGCAGTGTTTGGTGGGCAAGACCGCAGCCCCGCCTGATGTCCCTGTTAAACCGGGGACATCAGTTAAGAACCGGAAAAAGCGCCTGGGGTTCGTTTTTTCTTGATGGAAAGTGAATCACCCAGGCGTAATTTCAGCCCGCTCGACCATCGAAACGATGCATTCAAACAGCTCATGCTTGGCCTCGTCCGCGCTGATTTCGCCGTTGGCCGCCGCATCGGACAACGCTTCCGCCGCCCCCAGCATCGCCCGCAGGCGCGCTTGGGAAAGGCGCCCGGTTCCGGCGAACGGTTCCAGCACCACCCGGCATTTATCCAGGAAGGCCCCTTCGTACTCCCTCTTGATGCGTTCGAGTTCTGGCGTGCTGCTCAAGGCCGCGCTGACCCCAGGAATCTCCCGCCCCTGAAGGAGGACGCATTCGACGAAGGAAGAAGCGATGACCTGCGCCCGGCTTTCCAGCGTCGGTTCACTGGCTTGGAGTGCAGCATCCATCAACGCGGTCTGCCTGCCATCGAAATCCTGGTAAAGCGCTGCCAGGAGGCCTGACCGGGTAATGAAGTGGTCGTAGACGATAGGCTTGGTAACCCCTGCCTGTTCCGCAAGCCGGGCCAACGTCAACGCTTCGCTACCCTCCTCCCGCACCAGGCGCCAGGCGACGTCGAGTAGCTGCCGTTGGCGATCCGCACGCGACAAGCGTCGACGGGGTGCGGCAGAGGGCTGTGAATGTTCATCAGTGCTTGACATGCTTACTTTACCAGCCGTAACTTACTGTTCGTAACTTAACCAAGCATACTCGCTTGACGTTGTGTGATGCCAGAAGGAGATTCGACATGCATGCCTTGATCGTTGTTGCCCATCATGATCCCCGTTCCCTGACCCATGCGCTGGCCCAAGCCGTCGGCAACGGAATCATCCAAGCCAATCCGGCCGATACATTCGAGATAGCCGACCTGGCGACCGAGGGATTCGACCCACGCTTCAGCTTCGCCGACCACGCGGTTCACCATCGCGAGGCGTCGCCGCCGGCCGATGTGCTGGCCGAGCAAGCCAGGATCGAGCGTGCCGATGCGCTGGTGCTGGTCTATCCGATTTACTGGTGGTCGACGCCGGCGTTGCTCAAGGGTTGGATCGACCGGGTATTTTCCAACGGCTGGGCGTTCGATTTCCGGCTCGGCGAGTCATTCTCCCAGCAGCTCCAACATCTGCGGGTCCATCTGTTGGCCGTCGGTGGCGCAGACGCGGACAGCTTTCAACGCCACGGCTATGACCAGGCGATGGTGACCCAGATTGAACATGGCATCTTCGATTACTGCGGGGCCCGCGTAGTGAGCTCCGAACGCTTGCTCGAGTCGGAAACGGTTGACCCAAAGACTCACCTGGACACTGCGCAGGCAATCGGGCAGCGGCTGTTCTCGACGACCGACGAGACGGCACGCGTCGGCGCCGAGGTCGAATGCGCCTGAACATGATCGCCATCAGAGCGCACGGCTGCCAGCCGCAGAGAGGACTGCATCGCGTTGGTAGATATCCGGGACGTACACCGCCCGCCCCTGGCTGTCCGCCTGCGCGGTCCAGTAGCCCAGCAGGATCGGCACGGGCTTGGCCAGCCTGAACTCATGAGTCAGTTCGCTGGCCAGCAAAGTGTCGGTGCGCGTGCGTTCGGCCGCAGTCACCAACAAGTCCCGCAGGTGCATGACTTGCTCGATACGCACGCAGCCTGAGCTGAACGCCCGCGGCCCTTTGCTGAATAACGCCTGGCTAGGCGTGTCATGCAGGTATACGGAAAACGGATTGGGGAAACGGATCGCCATTTTGCCCAGTGGGTTTTTCGCACCGGGATCCTGGCGCAGCATGAGCGTGCCGGGGTGGTCCCAGTCGACATTCTCCACCGCCACCGGCATGCCGTCCCGGTCGAGCACCCTGAGGTTATGTCGGCTGAGAAACTCCGGATCGCGACGAATCTCGGGCAGCTTGTCTTCGCGCATGATCGTTGGCGGGATGGTCCACGTGGGGTTGAGCGTCAAGCGCGTGATCCGCGATTTGATCAGCGGCGTCTGCCGTTCGGCACGCCCGACCTGGGTACGGGTTTGCCAGATTGGCGCGCCGCCCTGGTAAACCGTCAGTTGCGCCGCCGCGACGTTGACCAGCACGCTGTCCGGCTCGAGGTCCTGGGCAAGCCAGCGCATGCGCTCCAGGTTGATGCGCAGCTGTTCGCGGCGCATCGCCGGGCTGATGTTCAGTTCGGTGACGGTCCACGGCCCCACGACGCCATCGGCTTGCAGCGAATGATGAAGTTGGAAGCTTTTCATCGCATCCACAAGGCTCGGCCCGTAATGCTCATCGGTCTCGGGGGGCGGCACGCTCAGGTAACCCTCGTTGAACAATCGACGGGCCAGCGCTGGTACTCGGGCATCGCGTTTGTCCGGCTGCAACAGCGAGCCACCGGGCACCGATTGCCAGTCAGCCAAAGGCAGCTGCCGCTGACGGGCGTAGAGTTCGCGCAGGTTGCGATAAAGGTCGAGGCTCGGCCGGGCCTGCTCAAAAGCCTCGACAGGGTTGTGCAGGCCCGTCACGGCGAATTGCAACACCATGGCTTGACGGTCCGGCAACTGCGGATTGGTTTTCCAGACAGGTTCCAGACGCTTTTGAGGCAGATAACCGAAACGCAGGTCGTGCAGGGCCTGCAGATAACGCTCGCTGATGGCGATGTCGGTACAGGCGGCATTCGGGTAGGCGCCTTCGTCCGGCAAGCTGTAGCGCGCCGGATCCAGTCCATCGTCAGCCAATTGTTGAAGTTGGACCTGCAGCGCCTGTAACCGCCCGTCGTTCGACCAGAGTGCCTGGCCTGCGTTTTGCTGGTATAGCGCCTGCAAGCTCATCACTGTCGGAAAGTCGACACGGGCAGCCAGATCGGGGCAGTTGACCGACAGCTGCGCCAATGTGGTTTGCGCCAGCGCTGGATCGCCCTCCTCGGCTGCAGCGACCAATGGCGCAACGAGCAAGAAAAGGCTCAGGTAACATGCGGTCTTTTTGAACAACTGCTTTACTCCAATCCATGGCCGTCTCGTTGACGGTGAATTTTTGCGACAGGTACGACCCATCATCATGCAAACAAACACAATCGGATGGGATGCCGCAAACGAACGCCGCCCTCAGCTGTTTACGCCGGTATCGGGCCTACTGCGCCAACTTTGTCTGCTCATCACCGGCCTCGCCCTGATGTGCAGCCCGGCGCTGGCGGCAAAGCTCAACGCCCAACCTCTTTACAACAGCCTCGCCCACGCGGCGCCGGAACTCAATCCCCAAGCGCTGAAAAGTGCCTTGAGTGCGATGCAGTGCGCAGTCGCGAACGGTGCCCGACAGGCTCGCCATCTTGCCGTGATCGATTATTCGCAACCTTCGACGGCCCGGCGCCTGTGGATCTTCGACCTGCGCCAAAAGAAGCTGGTCCTGCGCGACCTGGTGGCCCATGGGCAGAAATCCGGGGAAAATTTCGCCACGCAGTTTTCCAACCGCCTGGGCAGTTACCAGTCCAGCCTGGGACTGTTCCGTACCCAGGAAAGTTACCAGGGCGCCCATGGCTATTCGCTGCGCATGGATGGCCTTGAACCGGGCTTCAACGACTTGGCCCGCGACCGCGCCATCGTCATCCATGCCGCCGATTACGTGAATCCGCTGTGGAGCGCACGCCAGGGCCGTATCGGGCGCAGCCTGGGCTGTCCTGCGGTGCGGCCGCAAGTGGCGCGCCAGGTGATCGACAAGCTCAAGGGTGGGCAATTCATGTTTTCCTGGTATCCCGACCCGGCGTGGCTCAAGCGCTCGGCTTATCTGAATTGCCAGCCGCAACAAGTGGCGAGCATTCTGGGGGCCAGCGAGGGTTGATGAGCGGGAGCAAGCTCCCTCGCCACGGGGATTGCGCCCGGTCCGCCTACGGTTAAAATGCCGGCCTTTCGAATCGCTGGCGTTGTCCGATGAACCCTGAAGCACTGCAAACCCTGCATACCCATTTGCTGACCGCCCTGGAATCGGTGCCCGAAGAAACCCGGCGCCTGTTCCATGGCCGCGGTCGCTGCTGGCCGGGGCTGGAGCAGATCACCATCGATTGGCTGCAAGGGGTGGTACTGGTTTCGCTGTTCAAGGAACCCGAGGCGGCGCAGCTGGAGAATTTGCTGTCAATGCTGTGCACCCTCCCCACCTCGCCCGCCTGGCAGCACAGCGCCGCCCATACGCTGGCGGTGCAGCACCGCTACCTGCCCGATAGCCTCACCCAATGGCTAGTAGGCGAACCGATCAATGAATGGACCCTGACCGAAGGCGGCCTGCGCTACCGAATCGACTTGGGCAAGAAGCAAAACAATGGCCTGTTCCTCGACATGCGCTACGGCCGCGACTGGGTGCGGTCCAACGCCGCCGGAAAACGCGTGCTCAACCTGTTCGCCTACACCTGCGGCTTTTCCGTGGCGGCGATTGCCGGCGGCGCGCAGCATGTGGTCAACCTGGATATGTCCCGCGCGGCGCTGAGTCGTGGCCGCGACAACCACCGGCTGAACGGGCATGACCTGGATAAGGTGAGTTTCCTGGGACACGACTTGTTCAAGTCTTGGGGCAAGGTGATCAACAGTGGCCCGTACGACCTGGTGATCATCGATCCACCCACTTTCCAGAAAGGCAGCTTTCTGTTGACCAAGGATTATCAACGCGTGTTGCGCCGCCTGCCGGAACTGCTGGCCGCTCACGGCACGGTCCTGGCCTGTAGCAACGACCCGGCCACCGGCCCGGATTTCCTCATCGACGGCGTCATGCGCGAAGCGCCGGGACTTGTATTCCACGCGCGCCTGGAAAATCCGCCGGAGTTTCCTGACGCCGATCTGGCTTGCGGACTGAAAGCGCTGGTATTCAAGCAGGCTACGCCTGGAGCTGAATGACATTTGAGAAGAGCCCCGTCGGGGCTCTTCATATTTACGCAGTTGGGAAGCTAGCGCGGTCGCTGCGGCCACCAGGGAATGACCAGGTCTGTTGTTATTCGTCGCACCAGGGCCTCGATTTCCCGGCTCCTGACCGAGCGATAGATCGCCATGGTTCGTCGCAACTGGTCTTCGGTCAGGGTCACCGGTTCGCCAGCCGTCCAATCTACATCTGCCACGGGTTCTAGCGTCGCACGGCGCCAGACAAGCTGGTCGTTTTCTGCGACTTGCTCCCACGCGCTGGGCAGGTCGGCATCCGGCCGTGCGAGGTTATCCAGCAGCACTTGGGGCCAACTGGACGGATTCACCGATTCGCTGTAGGCATCGATAATGGCTTCGTCTACGCCCTCCCAGGCCTCCAGGCCTTGCGTCCAGGCATCGGACATGATTCCGAGATAAGGCCGCCAGGTCATTTCCCCGACCCGAGGGTTTTGATCGTTGTTATTAAAGGTGTCCTGTGCATCGCTGAGCCAGTTGATGAAGGCCCCCCGGGTCATATGGGGCGGTCGCTCCAAGGCATCGGGAAAGCGCTCGACCTGCACGTGGGTCCAATAGGCGTGCTGGTCAACCAGGAAACTTGCGAACGGCACACCTTGCCGTGCCAGGCGAGCCCGTAGGACCGACTCGAACATCATCATGTGCACTTCAATTTCCCAGAGGTCCGGCTTTACCCTGTCCAGGGTCCGGTCCCGCAGACGCACGCGCAGTTCGGTCATCCGCTGATCGAAATCGGCAACGATCGTGGGTAAGGGTTCATTCGCGTTTTGATACTCGATCAAATGCTCCAGGATGCGAGCACCCCTCGTGCGATCCTGGAAGGTCAGGCCAACTGCCGCATGGGCATCCAGGCCACCCATCATCCCGGAAAACCAGTCGATGAAGCCACGGTTTACGGCGTCATCGCGAGCGACTTCCAGTGCGTCCCGTAGCCCCGGGTTGATATACAACCAATCGTCGACGGTGTATCTGAAAGCGCCGTTATCCCACTGGCGAAGTGCGTTTATTTGCGTGCTGGGCAGCGGATTGTCGTCGAGCAATACGCCAACGCTGCCCCCTTGCACCCGTTCGAGAACGGGCAGCAGGTCGTCCTGGATTTGGGTGATGCTGTTGCTGCTCAGGTCGATACTGTCGACTTCGATAGCCGATGACCTCGACAGCATCGTCAATGCCAGCGCCGGTACCCGTGTGAGCCCCGTATCGGACAGCTCCAGATCCTGTAGCGCGACAAGTTCAGGCAAGTCTGGCAAATCCCGGCAGTTATTGCCGTTGAGGCTCAGCTCCTCCAGGGCGGTGGCGCTTCGCAGGAATTGGCTCCCTTGCTCATCCAGACGCAAGCCGCAGCGTGATAGATCCAACGCAGTCAATTGGGGTAACTCGGTGATGGCCTGCAATTGCTGCTCGGTAAAATGCAAGTTGTCGGTCCATTCCAACTCGCGTAGCGAAGGAAGCTCGGCCAGGCGGCCGATAGCACTGACCACCGCGCTGCTGGCCGCTGCCCCGGTGCCGCTACTGACATGGGACAGGCTCAGGATTTCCAGATGTGGCGCTAGATCGGGACCGAGCAAGGGGGCAAATACGTCGGCGGTCATATTGAGTGGGTTAATGCTCAATGAGAGGTCCGTCAGCTGGCGCAGTTCACCGGTTGCCAGGGGTATCGCACTGAGCTGATTGCCCTGCAGGTACAACGTATCGATATTGGGAAACAGGCGCAGGAAGGCCGAAGGGTCTTCGCTCAGCCCCAGATCCATCAGGATCAATTCTTCGATGTGTTCGAAACGCACACTGATCGGCGGCAGACGCCCGATGTTGCTACCGTCCAACCGCAATACCATGTCGCTGCCTTCATTGCTTGGATCCGGCACACGTTGCCAGGCGCTACGAATTTGCGCGGCTACCGCCCTGCGCTGTGAGCGCCGGACCTCGACATTGACATTGCCTTCAGCGGGATGGTGCAGCCCTGGATGGGCTTCCCATTGATCCAGCTCGTTGTTGAGCGTGGCCCAGTCATTTTCCAGTTGGGCAACGAAGTTTCCCAGGTTGATATTGTGGCGCGTCGCCTCCTGGGTGAGGCTCTCTTGGAGAATTTCCAGATCCTCCCCTGCATAGGATGGGTATAACTGCTCAAGACGCGCCGCGAGGCCGCGGTTCCAAACATGCAGCGGCAGCTGTCCGCGCCCGCTGGCCGGATAACCCCAGCGTTCATTGATCCATTGCAGCCCAGCCCCGCCCTGGCCGTGGGGCTTCATCATCAGCAAGGGGCGCAGTCCTTGCCGGTCCTCCAAGGCTTGGGCAAGCAGTCGGGTCCGAAATGTAGCCCCTTCCCAAATGTTCAAGCCAAGGGCTCGGCGAGCATCGTCCGGCATCGCCCTGAGCAATGCATCCTCCAGGCCCGGCGCATCGGCGAGTTCGTTGCCTTCCTCGTCAAAGGCGCGATATTGCTCGTTCTCCTGGCGGATGATTTTCCAGGGTCCGGCCTCACCCACCTCGATTGGGCGAGGCGCTTCACGCGCAAACAGGCGCAGCCGCACCCGGCCACGCAACTGGGGGGCACGGCCCACCAGGCCCATGATGAGACGATCCCGGTCGACGCTGCTTTCGCCGCGCTCCAGGTTGCGCAAGGCACGGCTCAGGCGCAGCTCACGCAGGGCCTCGGCGCACTGGTTACCCAGGCCCTCGCTCACGCGCCCCTCCAGCAAACGCGCCCGGTCCCGGCCCGCCGCATGGCCGGCGAGCTCATTGGCCATCGATGCGGGCAAGCCGGGGAAATCCCGCGCCAAGGGCGCAGCCAATGGATCAAGCTCAGGCCGGGAAGCCATGTCGCTGATTATCCGTTGCGTATTGTTTTCCAACTGCCGGGCCCAGCGTCCAGCCAACAGGCGATTGCGCTCCAGCGGGCTCAGGCCGAAGCTGTTTTGTCCGAGCAAGGCGGTTTGCTCATTCATCTTGAGGCGATCCAGAATGCGGGCCGCCCAGGCGTCATTTTCCAGGTCCCATTTGCTCAGTGAAAGCACCCGCGTGCTGGCGGGATTGCCCATCGGGTAATATTGCGCGCCGTCGTGATAGCGCAGCGCAACGTCCCGCGGCCATCCAGGAAGTTCTGCGAGCATTTGCACGCCACGGAAATGCACTTCGCCGGGCGCTTGATTCTGCTTCAGGCGCTGAATGGTCCGGTGTACCCAGCTCCAATTGCGCGTTTCAACCAGTGCGTCGGCGAGCACAGCGGGCATCGGGCGTCCCTCGACTTGCAGATACCGCAGATGCGCCTCGCTGATGCCGACCTGCCGCTGCACCGCCAATAGGGTGTTGTCGTCCAACTCGGCTGGCGTCTCGGCAAAGTTGTGCAGCAGTTGCAGGTTGTTTCGGTGCAGGGGATTTTGATGGGCCCAGCGCCAACCGCGGGTACGGCTCCATTCCAGCGGCGGAGTCACTCCCCGGTGCCCGGCAGGCAGCCGCAGTTCCACGGAGCTCCCTTGTCCCTGGACCTCAAAATAATGATCGTCGATACGGACCCACGCCTCGCTTGGCGTGCGCCATACACCCCAGGCGTCCTGTTCGGCCTCCATGCCAGGCAGGCGCCGCGTTTGGAACGGTGTGACGTCGCCATTCCACAAGCGCAGGGTGCCATCCTTCACCGGCATGGGTTCGATGGCCGCCCCGGTGAATCCGAGGTAGGCGCCCTGGGCGATGCCGAACAACACATTGAAAATGTGATCGATACCCTCCTGCGCGTGCCCTTCGTTGAACGCCTGGATGCCTTCGAAGATTTCATACACCAGCCGCACGCCCCCCACCGCCGCTGCCGCCATTCCGATGGGGGCGCAAAACGGAACGAAGCTGGCGGCGAGCATCAGCGTCTGCTCAGCGATGCGCTCCCAATATTCGAGCCGATCCATGAGCGCTTGCCAGTCCTTGTCCCTGGTGGAAACCATCAGCGCCGAGGCATTGGCGAAGGTGTGCCCGCGCCATTCGTGGTAACGATTGCTCCAGTGTTCTTCGCGGATATAGCCCAGGCCCCAGGCGACGCGTGGCGCCGGCACACGAATACGTCCGTCGTCTTCACCCCGCTCGCCTTCGCGCCAATGGCTAATGCGGGCATTGATTTCCTGGAATAGATTCAGGTTGTCCTTTATTTCCCACTCCACCTGATCATGCAAGGCCATACCCAGTTCGGCCTGCAAGCGCAGCGGGAAGTAATTCATCAGGCTTGTGCGATAGCTGCGTTTGCGCACCCGCTCGGTCAACTCGGCCGACATCGCCTGCAAGCTCGAAAACTGCATGATCGGTGCAACGACGTCATTGGGCATGTGCAGGACCACCGGGCGAACGCCCTTGGCATCACCCTTCACGCCCCAGTAGACGCGCACGCCAAACAGCGGCACCGACAATAGTTCCAACGTCTTGAACTCACACGCCAAGGGGACCGTCGGCTCCACCTCAAGTTGCACCCCGGCCGATGCCAGCAGCCGCTCGCCAGTTTTATCGAGGCGCCCGTCCAGCTTCGCCTCGTAGGCATCATAGGCAAGCTGACTGCGGGCATAAGCCTTGTAAGCGGTGGGAGCCGCAGCGTCCTGGCCGGCGATACGCGGCAACTTGCTTTCAAGCAACTTACGGTAGGTGCCCCCGACATCCACACGTCGGCACACCTGGGCGAATTGGGCGGGAGACAGGGGCATGCCAACCGTATCCGACCGTTGTCCCCATCGATAATGTTCGTCTGGCTTGCGTCGGACGTAGAGCTGCCCTTTCCTATCGAAGTCGCTGTTGACGACCGCATCGGCGGGCGGAAAATTTCCCATGGCGGCTTCCACCACGGTCGATGAAGGGTCGATCACATAGGGGCCGCGCTTGACCCGTGCCCGGCGAACCGCATCCTTCGCGCTCGCACCTATCACCGGGCCCCAGGCCTGCATTTCGGGTTGGGCCTGGAGCTGATCGAGCGTGTAGTCGTAAGGATCGGGCCAGTCCTTGACCAGCGCATTGAGCGCATCACTGTCGCGTTGCAATTGTTGGGCGAGCGCTTTCAAACGCTCCTGGCTCGCTCGCGTGGCTTGGGTTAACCAACCAGGCAGGCGAGCCTGGATGAGCTCTACATGGGTCTTGAGGGTGGACATGATTCACCTCCTTCCTTGGGGGCTGTTGAGTGGTTACCGCCAGGCCATGACCTGGCGATCATGCCGACTGACGACGCCCTGACAGGAGGAACGCAGCCGGCACAGTTTTTTCAGAACGGTTTTCAGACAGTTGAAGCGGGCGCCCGCACCGGCCACCAGGGAACGACCAGATCGGTCGTGGTGCGACGAACCAATGCATCCATTTCACGGCTCTTGACCGAGCGGTAGAGGGCCATGGTCCGTCGGAACTGGTCGTCGTTGAGGTTGACCGGCTGGCCTGCGGCCCAATCCACATCGGCCACGGCCTCGAGGCTGGACCGACGCCAGGCCATCCGCCCGTTCACCGAGACATACTCCCAAGCGCTAGGCAAGCCGGCGTCCGGTTGCGCCAGGTTGTCCCGCAACACCTGGGGCCAACCGGACGGGTCCACCGGTTCGCTGAAGGCGTCCACCAGATCGTTTTCCACCGTATCCCAGATCGCCAGCCCATCGGCCCAGTCCCGGGACATCAGCCCGAGGTAGGGGCGCCAGGTCATTTCCCCGACGCGAGCCGCTTGATCGTTATTGTCGAAACTGTCCTGGGCAGCGCTAAGCCAATCGATGAAGCGCTCTTGCGTTATCCACCCATTGCGCTGGACGGCATCGGGATACAGGGCGGTCAGAATGAAATTCCAATAGTCGTAATGCTCGTTCAGAAAACCTGCAAAAGGCACGCTTTGAGGTGCAAGGCGGGCACGCTGGATCGCAGTGAACATCGTGAAGTGCACTTCCAACTCCGCGATATCCGGCTGCTCCCGGTCCAGGATGCGAGCTTGCAAGCGGCTGCGCAGGGCCCCCAATTGCTCGTCGAAGTCCCCAAGCCGGGGCGCGAGCTCGGCGTAGACGGTGCCATAACCCGTGTAATGCTGGAGGACCGCGCCGGCCCTCACCCGGTCGTTGTAGGAAAGCCCAGTATCGGCGCGGGTACTGGCTTCGGTCATCGCGGTGGAGAACCAATCGATGAAACGCCGATTGCCGGCATCGTCGCGAGCCGCCTCCAGAGAACTTTGGAAGGTAGGAAAACTGTCCAACCAGGCATCGACCGTGTAGCGAAAAGCGTCTGGCTTGAATACGCGAAGCGCTTGGATCTGCGCACTGGGCAGCGGGTTATCGTGAAGAAGCAATACCAGGCCGTCAGGATCTGGCCGGGCGCCAAGCGCGGGAAGCAGCTCGCCCTGAATGTTGTTGATGCGGTTACCCTTGAGGTCAAGAAAAGCGTTCTCTGAAGGATTGGCAAGCACGGTCAGTGCCAGGGCCGGCACCTTGTCGAGCCCGGTTTTGGCCAGTTCCAATTCCCGCAGTTGCGTCAGTTCGGGCAGGCTGGGGAGATGGGTGCAGTTATTGCCGTTCAAGCGCAACCTTTTCAACGACGTGGCCGTGCGCAGAAAGGCACTGCCTGCCTCATCCAGCCGCAGGCCACAACTCATGAGATCCAATGCGAGCAGTCCGGGCAAGGCCGTGATTGCCTGCAACTCCTGGGGGGTAAAATGCAGGTTCTCGCTCCATACCACCTCGCGCAGGGAAGGCAGCCCGGCCAGGCTATTGATGGCGGCGATCATTGCGGCGCTGGTCGACGATTCTGCGTTACTGCTGATGCCGGACAGGTCCAAGGCTCGTAAATTAATCGCCGAATCGACGCCAAGCAAAGGCGCAAACACCTCAGCGGTGATGGCAAGGGGATTGTGGCCCAATGACAGCTCCATCAACCCGCGCAGCTCGCCCACTGCCACGGGAATCGCCGTGAGGAGGTTATCGTCCAGGCTCAGCATATCGAGGTTGGGAAACAGCCGGAGAAAATCCGAAGGATCTTCGTCCAGGCTCAAGTCCGCCAGCGTCAGCTCTTCGATGTGGTCGAAATTCGCGTTGATGGGAGGAAGCCGCCCGATGCCATGCCCCTCCAAATGCAAGCTTATCTCGCCGCCCTCCCGATGTGGGTCGGGTGCGCGCCGCCAGGCACGGCGAATTTCCTCTGCCACGGCGGTACGCTGGCCGACTCGCGCCTCGGTGTCATAGAGGCTTTCCACGGAATGATGGGCCTCATTATGAATCACCCATTGATGCAATCCTTCGTCAAGCGCAGTCCATTGGGCCTCCAATCCGCCGAGCAAATCTTCCAGGCTGATCCCCTCGCGCCGCGCCTGCTCGGCCAAAGTCAGCCGAAGCCGCCCCAACGCTATGCCTGCGTGGCTGGGGTACAGTTGCTCGAGTCGATGGTCGAGCCCCTGGTGCCATTCCTGCAGCGGAATTCGCCCGCGTCCGCTAAGCGGGTAACCCAAGCGTCCATTCAGCCACTGGGGACGCGGGCCGTCATCACCGATGCCTTTCATCGACAGAAAGGATCGCAATCCCTGCCGGTCCTCCAGTGCCTGGGCGAGTAGCTGAGCGCGCAGCTTGTCCGCTTCCCAGATATTCAAGCCCAACGCCTGGCGCGCGTTGTCTGGCATGGCTCTGAGCAAGGCCTCCTCCAGCGCCAGGGGGCCAGCCAGCTCTTCACCATATTCGTCAAAGGGGCGGTATTTATCGTCTTCCTGGCGAATGACCTTGATGGGGCCTTCTGCTTCCACTTCGATCGGCCCTCTCAGCTCCCGTGACCATAGGCGCAAATGCAGCCGGCCTTGGGCCTGCGGCGAGCGGCCGAGCAGGCCCATGACAATGCGATCACGATCACCGCTGCTTTCACCGCGTGCCAAGGCACGCAACGCACGGCTCAGGCGCAGCTCGCGCAAGGCTTGCGCGCACCGTTTGCCCAAGCCTTCATTCACTCGGCCATCGAGCAAGCGCAGTCGGTCCTGGCCGGTGGTCTCCCGGGCAAGCTCATTGGCGATGGATTCCGGCAAGCCGGGAAAGGCTCGGCGTACTGGCGCGGCCAAAGGATCGAGCAAGATGGGTCGGCGCATGCCCTTGGTCAGCCGAGCGGCGTTGCGCTCCAATAGCTCGGCCCAGCGTTGAGCCAGCAGATGACTGCGTTCCGCCGGACGCAAGCCGAAACTGCTTTGCCCGAGGATCGCGGCCTGCTCATCCGAGTCAAGGCTGACCAGCACGTAGGACGCCCAGACATCGTGCTCCAGGTCAGCCTTGGTCAGGCGAACAGAACGTGTGTTGGCCTTATTCCCCACGGGATAAAGCGTCACCTCGTCGTAATAGCGCAGCGTCAATTTCTTCGGCCAGCCTGGCAGTTCAACCAGTGTCTGGACGATCCGAAAATGTTTGCCACCCGGCGCCTCATCACGACGCAGACGCTCGATGGTATGCCGCAGCCATTGCCAGTTTCGGGCCTCATCCAGCGCGTCGGCGAATATGACCGGCAACGGCTGTCCCTCGACTTGCAGGTAGCGCAGATGTGCCTCGCTGATTCCGACCTGACGCTGCAGCGCAAGAATCGCCACGTCATCGAGTTCGCCAGGCGTCTCGGCGAAGGACCGCAACAGCTCCAGGTTGCCCCGCTGCATCGGGTCACGATGGGCCCATTGCCAACCGCGGCCACGGCTCCACGCCAGCGGAGGCCTGATGCCACGGTGCCCGACCGGCAATCGCAGGTTCAAGGCATCGCCGGTGCCTTGGACTTCGAAGTATCGATCGTCGATTCGCACCCAGGCCTTGTCGGATGCTCGCCAGACACCCCAGGCATCCTGCTCGGCCTCCACGGGTGGCAATCGTCGCGCCTGGAAAGGCGTGACATCGCCATTCCACAAGCGCGTGCTGCCATCCTGAACTTGCATGGGCTCGATGGCGCCGCCGATAAAACCCAGGTAGGCACCTTGAGCGATTCCGAACAATACGTTGAAGATATGCTCGATGCCTTCCTGGGCATGCCCTTGATTGAATGCCTGGATGCCCTCGAAGATTTCGTACACGAGGCGTACGCCGCCTACCGCCGCTGCCGTCATGCCGATGGGCGCACAAAACGGGAAGAAGGTCGCGGCGAGCATCAACGCACGCTCGACCAGGCTCTCCCAATAGGCAAGGCGAGCCAACTGCGCCTGCCAGTCCAGATACCGGGTCGGGACCATCAGCGTAGCCGCGTTGTCGAGGACTTGGCCGCGCCATTCGTTGTAGCAAGCGGTCCACGGTTCTACACGTAGATCACCCATGCCCCAGGCAACCTTGGGCATGGGAATCCGGATACGTTGACGGCTGCCATCCTCGCCCCGCTCCCCGTCGCGCCAGCCGGTGATCCTGGCGTAGAGCTCCTGGATCACGTTGGGGTTGTTGTCCACCCGCCATTCCACCTGGTCATGGAGAGCCGTCCCGAGCAAAGCCTGCAGACGCAACGGAAAATACTCCATCAGGCGCTCGCGATAGCGGCGCCTGCGTACCCGCTCAGTGAGTTCGGCGGACATGGCTTGCAGGCTGGCAAACTGCTTGAGGGGCGCCACTTCATCGTTGGGAATGTGCAGGACAATCGGCCGTACGCCGCTGGCGTCCCCTTGCACGCCCCAATACCCCCGCGCGCCAAACAGCGGCACCGACAACAGCTCCAGGGACTTGACCTCGCAGGCCAGGGGGACGACGGGCCGCTCTTCAAGTTGGATGCCAACGTGAGCCAGCAACCGCACGCCGGTTTCATCGAGGCGCCCGTCTAGTTTCGCCTCGTAGGCATCATGAGTCAGCTGGCTGCGTGCATACGCCATGTAGACGTTGGCGATGGCTGGAATTTCGCTGCCGATGCGCGGCAGCTTCCCTTCCAGCAACTGGCGGTAAGCCCCGCCTACGTCCACTCGGCGACACAGCCGCGCGAACTCTGCCGGGCTCATGGGTAAAGGCGCGGTGTCCGACGGCGCGCCCCATCGGGTAAATTCCTGTGGCCGCCCCTGAATGAAAAGTTCGCCCTTGGTATCGAACTCACCGCCGATGACCGCATCGCCGGGAGGATAATTGGCCATGGCCGCCTTGATCACCGACAACGTGGGATCAATAACGTAGGGCCCGCGCCTGACCCTCGCACGGCGTATCGCGTCCGCGTGGTCGCCGACGCCGTTTATTGGACGCCAAGCCTGTATTTGCGGCTCAGCCTGCAGCAGTTCGCTGGCGAAGGCTTCCGGTGCAGGCAAGTCGACCAGGAGCGCATTGAGCGCATCGCTGTCGCGCTGCAATTGCTGGACAAGCACCTTGAAGCGCTTCTGGTCCGCACGGGAGGCTCGCTTCAACCAGCCTGGCAGCCTGGCCTGGATGAACTCGATATGGGTAGTTTGAATGGACATGGCAGACCTCCTTCCTTGGGGTCGATTTAGCGTTCGAAATTTTGAGCACGCTCAGCTCAGGTGCGGGGGATGCTCTCGGAAACGATCACTTTTTGAAACCATCGAACCGTTGCAAGGGGTTACACCACCAACGTCAACCACGCCGACACCAGCAGCAACACCGCCATGATCCGGTTGAAGCGCCCCATCGCCACGGCGGAACGGCAGAACCTTGCGGCGCCCCGCCCCAAGTAAGCCCAGGCGGTCATGCATGGAATGGAAATCGCGAAAAAGGCCAGGGACAGCCAGAGCACCCGCACGGTACGGTCCGCCTCGGCACCAGCGAATACGCTGACCACCGCCAGCGCCATCATCCAGGTCTTTGGGTTTACCAGTTGCAAACCGGCCGCTCCCACCAGCCCAAGCCGTGGACCTTCCACCGGTCGATCCGGGTCGATGGCCTCCGCTGGTGCGCTGAAAATCTGCCAGGCCATCCAGCTCAGCCAGGCGATGCCGGCCCAGGACAGGACCGTTTGAATCGTCGCGTGCCGCGCCAGCACATCACCGAGTCCGGTGCCCACCAGCAACACCAGCAGCGCCGCCGCCGCGCAGGCGCCGAGGATGATCGGCCATGTGGTCGCCAGGCCGTAGCGCGAGCTGTGGCTCAGCACCAGGATATTGGTCGGGCCCGGAGTGATGGAAGCGACAAAGGCAAACAAGGCAAACGGCAGCAACTGGTCCATGAAGAAATTTCTCGGTAGATGATCGTGAAGCTGATCATCCCGACGCGGCCGGGCTCAGTCTGGAACAATTGAGCAGCGTTTTCGATAATCCGCCGGGCTCAAGCGATAGGCGCGCTGGAACCAGCGGCCCAGGTGACTCTGATCGGCAAAGCCGAGCATGGCCGCCACGGTCGCGGCGCTTTCACCGCTGGCGAGCAAGCGTCGCGCCCGGGCCAGGCGCAGCTGGATCAGGTACGCATGGGGCGCCAGGCCGAAGGCGGCCTTGAACGCACGACTCAGGCGAAAACGATCCACGCCGGTGACGCGGGCCAGGTCGTCCAGGCCGATGTCTTCGCTCAAATGGCAGTGCAGGTAATCGCGGGCTTGCTGCGCGACCAGCGGCAGGCGCGGGTCGGGATTGATCCGTGCGCGCCAGTGCAGGTGTTGGGTCAGGTTCGACAGCAGCGTGTCGAGGGCGGTCTGGCGGACGATCAGAATTTCCTGCACATGCAGGCTCTGGAAGGCCGTGGCCGTGGCCCATGCCAATCGTGCGTCATCGTTGAGGGTGGCGGCAAAGCCCAGCTGGGCATGGTCCGGGGCTTCTTCGAACAGTGAACGCAGCTCCCGCTCCAGCCATTGAGGTTCCAGATACAGGGTGCGATAGGTGAAGCCGTTTTCGTGGGGGGCATTGCCATCATGCAGCTCCCCCGGTTCCAGCAGGAACACCTTGCCTGGTGTGCTGTTGTGTTGCTGTTGCCGGCAATGGAACTGCTGCACGCCCTGCTCCGTCACGCCCACCAGGTACGCATCGTGCCAGTGCGGATCGTAGGCATGGCCCTCGAAATGCGCGCGCACGGTCTCGATGCCGGACGTGGCGTCCTGCTTGAGATCGATCCAATTGCGCGCTGTCATCGGCTGCCTCGCTTATGTCTCCGCTTGGGCAGATTAAACACTGTCGCCGGCTCAGTCTGGAAGATTTGTGCAGTTGTGCGGGAGCGATCCTGCTCGCTCCCAGCGGGAGACCCAGCCTTACGCGTCGGGTGTAATCAGCGGCAACACCGCCTCCACCGCCAACCGCGCCAGTTCCGCATCTTCCTCGGCCTTGACGCCGGACACCCCGATGGCGCCGATGCACTGGCCGTCGTGGCGGATCGTCACGCCCCCTTCGAGCATGCCCTGCAGATGCGGCGCGCTCAGGAAGGCGATACGACCACCGTTGATCATGTCTTCGAAGACCTTGCTGTCACGTCGGCCCATGGCGGCGGTGCGGGCTTTTTCAGTGGCAATGTAGGTCGATAATGGCGAGGCACCGTCCAGGCGCAACAGCCCCAGGGGATGCCCGCCGTCGTCCACCACGCAGACCGAAACGGCCCATTGGCGCTGGTGCGCCAGTTCCTTGGCCGCTACCAGAAGCTGAGCGACGTCCTGTTCCGTGAGTACCGCTTTGGTTTTCATGAATCACTCCATGCTATGCATCGTGAGGCCCGCCAGCCAACGCCGCGGGCCATGAACATGGCGAGGGTCATTCGCCATAGATATCGAAATCAAAGTACTTCTGGCGAATCCGGTCGTAGGTGCCATTGGCGCGGATAGTCGCCAACGCCTGGTTGAAACGGCTCGCCAACGGATCGTTCTTGCGCACCGCGATACCAATGCCAGTTCCGAAGTATTGTTCTTCGACGAAGTTTGGGCCAACAAATTCGAAATCCTTGCCTTCGGGACGCTTGAGCAAGCTTTCGTCGATGGCCACCGAACTGGCCATGGTCGCGTCCAGGCGCCCGCCCAGCAGATCGAGAAAGACTTCGTTCTGCGAACCATAGCGGATCACCTCGGCGCCGACGGGGGCAAATTTCTCGGTGACGTAGCGATCGAAATTGGTCGCCCGCTGCACACCAATCCGCTTGCCCTTGAGCTGCGCCGGAACGTCAGTAATGCCACTGCCCTTGCGAAACACCAGGCGCGCCGGGATACGGTAGTAACGATTGGTAAAGTCCACCGATTGCATCCGTTCGGGCGTGATCGACATGGACGAAATCACCGCGTCGACTTTCTTCACCTTGAGCGCCGGGATCAAGCCGTCGAACTCCTGCTCTTTCCAGTCGCACCGAACCTTCATCTCGGCGCAGAGCGCTTGGCCAATGTCATAGTCAAAACCGACGATGGCGTTGTCCGGGGTTTTCGAGGCAAATGGCGGATAGGCCGCTTCGATGCCGATGCGCAACGAGGTTTCGGCGGCGTGCAGGTTGGCGCCGAAGGCCAGCAACGAGACGAAGCCCAGCTTGAGTGCAATGCGTTTAACGTTCATTCATCAGCTCCGGATGCGATGTTATTGATGTCGGACGCTCCAGGTGAAGTCATCCGTTATGGCAGCAGCAAACGTGAACAAAGCGCGGGCGACAGCTCTGGCGGTCGTCTTGCCCGGTAACGGCACAGCAGCGGTCCGGCGGCGTTAAATCGCCGCGGTCACAATCAGTTCCAGCAGGATTTGCGGGTCGTCGAAGGCCACCTGCGCGGTGGCACGCGCCGGGGTGTGTTCGGCGTCGACCCAGTCGCTCCACAAGGCATTCATCGCCGCGAAATCCCGGCCCATGTCTTTCATCCAGATCTGCACGCTGAGCAGGCGACGCTTGTCGCTGCCCGATGCGGCAAGCAATTCATCGACCCGTTGCAGCACTTGGCGGGTCTGGCCCTGGATGTCCTGGCTGCAATCGGCCGCGACGATACCGCTGAGCCAGGCCACGCCGTTGTGCACGACGCTGCGGCTCAGGCGCGGGTTGCTTTCGATACGTTGGATGGTCATGACGGTTCCTCGACTGAGTGATGTTCACCGGCCAGTTGGGCCAGCGTGATGGGTTTGAGCGGTGAGCGAATGCGGTAATAGCCCACCTCGGCGGGCGGCACGCGGCGATGGGCAGCGATGATCTGGGTGACGGCCAAGCCGCATTGACGGCCCTGGCACGGGCCCATGCCGCAACGGCCGAAAGCCTTGGTCTGGTTGGGGCCCAGACAGCCGAGGTCGACATAGCGGCGGATCTCGCCGGCTGTGACTTCTTCGCAGCGACAGACCATGACGTCGTCGTCGGGAATGCAGCCCTGCGTCGGGGGGCGATACAGTGCGTCGATCAGCGGTCGCGCGGCGCGGGCACGGCGCAAGGTTTTGTGAAGGGCACTCATCCGGTTGGCCTGGCCGGCAATCGCCAGGGCCGCCAGCCGGCCTTCCAATCGAGCCACCTGAGCGCCGCCGATGGCACCGCCGTCCCCGGCAATATAAATGCCCGGCGTACTGGTTTCGCCCGCGCCGTTGCGACGAGGGATCCAACACAGCTGCGACTCGCTCCAGTCATGTTCCAGGCGCAGCGACCAGCTGATTTGCGTGTGAGGCACCACGCCTTGATGCAGCAGGATCAACTCGGCAGGCACCCGGTGAGCGTGCCCGCCCGCGTCGAAAGCCAAGGCGCTGGCGCGGCCTTCGCCCTCGGCCCGCAGGTTGCTGGCTCGGCGAAAATGACGGATGCCGGCACGCTGCAGTTCAGCCAGCAACGCGGCGCCTTTGAGCAAATCGCGCCAGCCGCGCAACGCCCCGGGAATCAAACGCCAGGCCCGCGGGAAGTCACGACGACTGCTGGTATCAACCAGCGCATCGATTGCGATGCCGGCGCGCAGGTACTGCACCGCCAGCAGATACAACAGCGGACCACAACCTGCCAGGACCACCGGACCCGCCGGCACCATCGCCGCGCTTTTGAGCAGGATCTGCCCGGCGCCGGCGGTCATGACACCGGGCAGGGTCCAGCCGGGAATCGGCATCGGACGTTCGAAGGCGCCGGTGGCGATCAGCAAATGTCGCCCCTGTATGACCCGCGCACGCCCTTCGATCAGGTAATGCACCTCACGTTGCGGCGTGACTTGCCAGATCGCCGCGTTGGGCAGGTAACGGGCGCCGCATTGCAGGAAATCTGCCGCCAGCGTCGCGCCAGCGCTGTAGTCATTGCCCAGCACCGCGCGGCTGCGGGCGTCGGCCTGAAGCACCTGGCGATAAATCTGCCCGCCAGGACTGGCCTGTTCATCCAGCACCACTACCGACAATCCATGGGCCCTGGCTTCGACGGCCGCGCTCATGCCGGCTGGTCCGGCACCGATGATGACCAGATCGATCTCGAGCTTATTCATCGGTCCCCTCCTCCTGCGCCAAGTTGGCGGCACCCCGTTGGCGGCGCACACGCATGCCGGCGCGCACCGGCACCAGGCAAGACTGGACGTTGGCCTGGCCATCCACTTGCACCAGGCATTCGAAGCACACGCCCATCAGGCAATACGGCGCCGCGGGCCTGCCGCTGACGGCGCTTTCACGGGTATGACGGATGCCACTGGCAAGCAGCGCCGCCGCCAGGGATACATCGCCTGGCACATTCATTGACTGGCCTTCAATCTCGATCAGCACGCTGTGCTGCGCGGCTGCCAAAGGCCGGAACAGGCGGTCAGCTGACATGACGCACCTCCATTGGCGAACTGAAGCGGTGCAGGCCGAACGGCTGTACGGCCGGATCATCGAATTCACCGGCGATCCACGGGGCCAGGCGCAAGGCATGGGCGGCCGCCAAGGTCACGCCGCTGTGGCAACTGACGACCGACAGGCCCGGGCAGCTTGAGGACGTTTCGTAGATCGGAAACCCATCGGCGCTCATCACCCGCAGCGCACCCCAGGCCCGCACCAGCCGTACATCGCCCAACTGGGGAAAACACTGCACGGCGCGGCGTGCGATAGCGGCCATGACTTGGCTGCCGGTGCCGTCGTCGAAACCGGCGGATTCATGGGAGTCGCCCAACTGCACCGTGCCTTCGTCGGTCTGGCGTACGTAAGTGGTGGGGTAATGCAAAAAGGGCTTGAGTCGCTCGGTCACCAGGATCTGCCCACGGTTCGGCTGCACGGGCACGTCCAGGCCGACCATGGCACCCAGCGCGCGGTTGCCGAGGCCGGCGGCAAGAATGACCTGCCGGCCAAGCCAGCGCTGGTCCCCGGCGCGCACCTGGAATCCCTCGGCGTAAGGTTCGATTGCGTCGACGTGATAGCCGTTGAGCAAATTCACACCGCGCGCCCGACACGCTGCGTAGAGAGACCGCAACAGCTTGAGCGGATTGACGTGACCGTCCATGGGCGAAAAACATCCGCCCACCACTTCTGGACCGACGCCCGGCAGACGGCTGCGCAGTTGCGCCGCGTCCAGCAGCTCGTAGGGGTAATCACCGTCCAGGGCTTCGTGCAGCCAGGCCAGGCGAGCGGCTTCCTCGGCCATCTCCGCCTCGCTCAGGCACAGCTGGAAACCGCCCTGCTGGCGCAGATGAATATCAATGCCCGTATCGGCCTGCAACGCTGTGGCGAACCGCGGCCACAGCGTCACCGACTCGCGCGTCCATGTTGCATACGGGCTCATGCCGTAGCCCTTGCCCTGGACCCAGAGCAAGCCGAAGTTGCCCCGGGCGGCGCGAATCGCGTCGTCGCCCTCATCGAGCACGTTCACTTGGCGTCCTAGCAAGGCCAGGCCATAAGCGATGGACATGCCCACCAGGCCACCGCCGACAATGATCACATCAGCTTTTTGCATGAGCGCTCTTTTATCGTTTTGCCGGCAGGATTGTTCGCCAAGTAGGCGCACTGCGGCTCGATTTAGTTAATGCAGCCGATCCTAGGACGATGACTTACGCTTGAGAAATGCTTTATTTTGGTAAGTTCATGTCTTTTTGTTATGGGATTGAACGCGCTATGAACCTTCGTCAACTGGAAGCCTTTCGCGCAGTGATCCTTGGCCAGACGGTGACCCGTGCCGCTGAAATGCTGCACATCTCCCAGCCCGCCGCGACCCGGCTGATCGCCAGCCTGGAGGAAGACATCGGCTTCAGCTTGTTCGACCGCATCAAGGGCCGATTGCAGCCCACCGCCGAGGCCATGACCCTGTATCAGGAAGTGCAACGTTCGCTGCTGGGCGTGGAGCGTATCGCGCGCACCGCCCAGGACATTCGCAACCTCAAGCGGGGTTCGCTGCACATCGCTTGCGCGCCGGCCATGGGCTTGTCGTTCCTGCCACGGGCGATCGCCGCGTTCATGGCCGAGCATGACCAGGTGCAAATTTCATTGGTCGTGCATTCCTCGCGAGAAGTCGTGGATCTGGTGGTGGGCCAGCGCTGCGACCTGGGCCTGATCGTCTTGCCGAACACCTACCCAAGCCCCCGCGCCGAAAAGCTGCTGGCGACACGCATGCTCTGTGCCTTGCCCGCCGGCCATCGCTTGCAGGACCGCCAGACGATCACGCCGGAAGACTTGCAAGGCGAGCGGTTCATTTCCTACCCGCAGTCCATCGGCTCGCGCCAGCACATCGACGCGATCTTCGCCGCCCATGGCGTGGAACGTGAGCTGCGCCTGGAAACCCAGCTGTCCCTGCCGATGTGCATGTTCGTTGAACAGGGCTTGGGCGTGGCCCTGGTGGACGCCATCAGCGCCGTTGAATACCAAGGCAACGGCATCGTCTTCCGCGCCTTCGAACCGGCGATTGAGATGGACTTCAGCATGCTGCTGCCGATCCACGGACCGCTGTCGAAACTGCAGGCGAGCTTTCTTGAGCACACCCAGCGATTCATCGAGGCGCAGGTACCGACGCAATACCGGTTCTAGGATGCCAATGGATCCATTGATGCGTACTACCCGTCTTTTTTTCCCTTCAAAACGTTGACAAGCAAATTAGTTAAGAGAGTTAATGGATCCACAGATAAAAACAAAACCAGCCTGGAGATCCCTCTCATGTACCCAAAAAACACCTGGTACGTTGCCTGTACCCCCGATGAGATTGCCGATAAGCCACTGGGTCGGCAGATCTGCGGCGAGAAGATAGTCTTCTACCGAGGGCAGGAAGACAAAGTTGCCGCTGTCGAAGACTTCTGCCCCCATCGGGGCGCCCCGCTCTCGCTGGGCTATGTAGAAAACGGCAATCTCGTCTGCGGCTACCATGGCCTGGTCATGGGGTGCGATGGCAAGACCGTCGAAATGCCCGGCCAGCGGGTACGTGGATTTCCTTGCAACAAGACCTTTGCCGTCGAGCAACGCCATGGGTTTATCTGGGTCTGGCCCGGTGAACAGGCGCTGGCGGACCCGTCGCTGATTCCTTATCTGGAATGGGCGGAAAGCGCTGAATGGGCGTATGGCGGCGGCCTGTTCCATATCCACTGCGATTATCGCCTGATGATCGACAACCTGATGGACCTGACCCACGAGACCTATGTACACGCCTCGAGCATCGGCCAGAAGGAAATCGACGAGGCACCGCCGGTGACTACAGTGGAGGGTGATGAAGTGGTCACCGCCCGCCACATGGAAAACATCATGCCCCCGCCGTTCTGGCGCATGGCGCTGCGTGGCAACAACCTGGCCGACGATGTGCCGGTGGATCGCTGGCAGATCTGTCGCTTCACCCCGCCCAGCCATGTGCTGATCGAAGTCGGCGTGGCCCACACAGGCCATGGCGGTTATCACGCTGCGCCACAGTTCAAGGCATCCAGCATTGTGGTGGACTTCATCACGCCGGAAACCGAGACCTCCATCTGGTATTTCTGGGGCATGGCCCGGCACTTCCAGCCCCAGGACGACGCGTTGACCGCGAGCATTCGCGAAGGCCAGGGCAAGATTTTCAGCGAAGACCTGGAGATGCTCGAACGCCAGCAACGCAACCTGCTGGACCATCCGCAACGCAACTTGCTCAAGCTCAACATTGACGCCGGCGGCGTGCAGTCGCGTCGGGTCCTGGAACGCTGGATCGCCCGGGAGCGTGAGCAGCAGGCGGCGTTGATCGCCACGACGCAGCAGCCGCAACACGCGGAGCAACGGCCATGATCGAAGTCCAAGTCGCCGCACGGCGCGATGAAGCCCTCGACATTTGCAGCTACGAGCTGACGAGTATCGATAGTCAGCCACTTCCGCCTTTCACGGCGGGTGCCCATATCGATGTGCATTTGCCCGATGGGCTGATCCGCCAATATTCGCTGTGCAACCACCCGGAGGAACGGCATCGCTACCTCATCGGCGTGCTCAAGGATCCCTCGTCACGTGGCGGTTCACGCAGTTTGCATGAACAGATCCAGCCAGGAACCCGATTGCTGATCAGCGAACCGCGCAACCTGTTCGCCCTCGCCCCGCAGGCCCGACGCAGCCTGCTGTTTGCTGGAGGCATCGGCATCACGCCGCTCCTGTGCATGGCCGAGCACCTGGCCCAAAGCGGCGCCGCGTTCGCGTTGCATTACTGCGCGCGGTCCAGGGAGCGCGCGGCTTTTGTCGAGCGCTTGCAGCAGTCGCCTTATGCCGACCGGGTGTTCCTGCACTTCGATGAACAGCCCACCACGGCACTGGATGCCGCGCGGGTATTGGCTTGCCCCGGCGACGACCTGCACCTCTATGTATGTGGTCCAGGTGGTTTCATGCAGCACGTCCTCGACACCGCCAAGGCCCAAGGCTGGCAAGAGCCCAACCTGCACCGGGAATACTTCGCCGCCGCGCCGACGGACACCTCGGCCGATGGCAGCTTCTCGGTGAAACTGGCTCGCAGCGGCCTCGTGTTCGAGGTGCCGGCGGACCACAGCGTGGTGCAGGTGCTGGAAAGCCATGGCGTCGAGGTGCCGATCTCATGCGAGCAAGGCGTCTGCGGCACCTGCCTGACCCGCGTGCTGGAAGGCGTGCCGGAACACCGTGACATGTTCCTGACCGAGGCCGAGCAGGCGCTCAATGATCAATTCACGCCGTGCTGTTCGAGGTCGCGGACGCCGTTGTTGGTGCTGGATCTCTAAGCCCCACAATGGATACATCATTCTGACCGAAGGATCACCTTCATCCGCTCATCCGCCAACGCCGAGCCGAATACCTCGGCGTAACGCAACGTCGCGTTGGCATGCTCGCGCATGATCGCTTCGGCGCGGGCACCCTGGCGGCTGACGAGCGCGTCGAACACCGAGTGATGCTGCATGTGGGCGTAATTGAAGCGGCGGAACTCGCCGGCCATGTTCTGGCGATCCACCGCCAGGGCGGTCACTGAGGCGAATGGCAGGTGGTCATTGCGCGCCAGGGCATCGGCGATGGCCGGGTTGTGGCTGCCTGCGACGATGACTTGATGAAAACGCATGTTGAGGTCGTGATAGACCTCCAAGTCTTCTTCGGTCACATAGCCTTTTGCGAACAGTTCGTCGCCCTGTACCAGGCACCGTTCAAGCGTGCGACGGGCCTCGTCGGACAGACCGCGCTCGGCCGCTTGCCGGGCGGCGAGCCCTTCGAGCACGCCGCGCACTTCCACCGCCCCGGCGATTTCCTCGGCACTGACCGAACGTACCTGGAAGCCGCGCCCGCCAAAACGCACCAGCAACCCTTCCTGCTCCAGGGTGCGAAACGCCATGCGCACCGGCATCCGTGAGACGCCGAACAATTGCGCGGTGGGAATTTCCATCAGCCGCTCGCCCGCCGCCAGCTCGCCGGAGGCGATCATGCGACGCAATGCGACCAGGACCGTTTGGCCGGGCTTGCTCATCCAGGTGATTCCAGAGAAGAGAGAGCCGCCATAGTAATTGCAATCAATTGTGGGGGCGAGCGTACTCGCGCCCACAACGCAGCAGTGTCAGCCGACCGGTCCGGCGCGCAGGATCGTCGGGTCCTCGCCCCGGTACAGCGCCTCGACCTTCGCCGCGCGCCATTGCAACACCGCCCGCTGATTGATCGAACCCTTGTCGGTGATTTCCCCTCGGTCGATGGACGCGGGTTCATCCAGCAGCGCGATCCATTCGACGCGACTGGCGTTGCCGTTGGCTTCGCGGTTCAGGCGGCGCAGCCAATCGGCGAACCACTGGCGCACCGGCGCGCTGGCCAGGACCTCGGCGTCACTGGCCTTCGGCCCCAGGCCCGACAGGCGTCGGCATTCGTGCAGGCGTGGCAGTACCAATGCGCCCAGGCACGGACGATCCGGTGCCGTCACCACCAGGTCTTGCACATAAGGCGTGCCTTCCAGCACCGCCCTGTTGCGCAGCGGCCCAACACTGACGAACACCCCGGAGGACAGTTTGAAATCCTCGGCAATCCGCCCATCGAACATCAGCCCCAGCTGTGGGTTGGCGGGGTCGGCGAGCTTGATGGCATCACCCGAGCAATAGAAGCCGTCCTGATCGAACACCTCGGCGGTCTGCTCGGGCGATCGCCAGTAGCCGGGCATGATGTGCGGCCCGCGAAAGCGTCCTTCGAACTTGCCGTCCACCGGCACCATTCTCACTTCGCAACCCGGCGCCGGCAAGCCGATGTAGCCAGCCATCGACAGTGGTCCGGTGGTGAAGGTGCAGGACGGCGATGCTTCGGTCATCCCCAGGCCGGCCATCATGCGGATTCGTTCGCCGCAATGCTGTTCAGCCACTTTGTCGAGTCGATCCCAGGTGCTTTGCGAAAGGCCCGCCGCGGCGAAGAAAAACAGGCTGATGCGTTTGAAGAAGCGCTCGCGCAACTCGGCATCCTGTTCCAAGGCGCTGACCAACTCTTCCCAGCCCTTGGGCACGGTCAGGTAGGCCGTCGGGGAAATTTCCTTGAGGTTGCGCAAGGTTTCAGCGAAGCCCTGGACGGTGGGCTTGCCATCGTCGAGATAGAACGTGCCACCGTTGTACAGCACGATACCGACGTTATGGCTGCCGCCGAACGTGTGATTCCACGGCAACCAGTCCACCAGCACCGGCGGCTCTTCGCCGAACACCGGAAAGGTCTGCAACAGCATCTGCTGGTTGGCGCAAAGCATGCGCTGAGTGGTGATTACCGCTTTGGGCAGTTTGGTGGAACCCGACGTGAACAGGAACTTGGCAATACTGTCCGGGCCGGTGGCGGCGAAGGCACGCTCGGCTTCGATGCCGCCCGGCTCTGCCAGCAGGCTGGCGAAGCTTGTCCGTCCGCGCCCCGCCATCTCGCCGCGCAGGGTGATCAATGGAATCTCCGCCGGCAACACGGCGTTGACCGCGCGCTCAAACGGCGCCGCGTCGCTGACGAACACCAGCCCCGGCTGCAGCACGTCGCAGACATGCCGCAGCTTGGCGAAATCCTGGGACAACAGCGAGTAGGCCGGCGAAACCGGGCAGTAAGGAATACCGGCGTACATGGCCCCCAACGCCATCTGCAGGTGCTCGATGTCGTTGCCCGACAGCAACGCCAAGGGTTTTTCCGCCGACAATCCATACGCCAGCAGGCCTTGGGCGATGGCTCGCACGCTGTCGAGCATTTGTGCATAGCTGACGTGACGCCACTCACCCTTGTCTTCGCGGGCGGCAATGAACGTCTGGTCTGGCCGTACCTGCGCCCAGTGCACCAGGCGATCGAGCAAACGCGCCGGCAGCGGAGCCAGCGGTTCCAGGGAGCGCATGTGCAGAACGCCCTGCTCTTCGCGCACTTCAACGGCTGGATGGCCGATCGACACCTGGCGATAACGCACAGGCTCGGGCCGGGAGGATGATCTGAACTCGGAACTCACGGTGCATCTCCTCCATCAAGGCACGCTCGGGTCGCGCAAAACGAGCCGAGCGTGGCAGCGTGTGGCTGCGGCCTTGGAATTTTTTGTTATGTCTGGCCTGCGGCGGGCGGCGGCTTTCAGGGCTCAGCCGCCCGTAGTGCCGTGGGTTTCAGATCGGATAATGTCGGGGGCCGTTCTGCATCGTCACCCAGCGCAACTGAGTGAAATGCTCGATGGACGCCTTGCCGCCGAAGCTGCCGTAACCGCTGGACTTGACCCCGCCGAAAGGCATTTGCGCCTCGTCGTGCACCGTCGGGCCATTGATGTGGCAGATGCCCGACTCGATCCGCTGGGCCAAGGCCAAGGCGCGACTGGTGTCGCGGCTAAAGATCGCCGCGGACAAGCCGAACTCGGAGTCGTTGGCCAGGCGCAGCAGCTCTTCATCACCCTCGCCGCGCAGCAACACCGCCACCGGTCCGAAGGACTCTTCGCGGTACAGGCGCATCTCGGCGGTGACGCCATCGAGCAAGGTCGGCTGCAGAATGCTGCCGTCCAACTGACCGCCCGCCAGCAGCTTCGCGCCTTTAGCCAGGGCATCGTCGATCAGCCCCTTGATGCGCTGCCCCGCGCTGGCGTCCACCAGCGAACCGAGCACCGAATCGCTCGCCGAAGGGTCGCCGGCGCGCAAGGTAGCGATCTTTGCGGTCAGTCGGCTGATAAAGGCATCGGCCACGCGGGCGTCGACGATCAGCCGCTCGGTGGACATGCAAATCTGGCCCTGGTTGAAGTAGGCGCCGAAGGCGGCCGCTTCCACCGCTGCGTCCAGATCGGCGTCGTCCAGCACCAGCAGCGGCGCCTTGCCGCCCAGTTCCAGCAGTGCCGGCTTGAGGTGGCGCGCCGACAGTTCGCCAACGATGCGTCCGACATGAGTCGAGCCGGTGAAGTTGACCCGGCGCACCGCCGGGTTGGCGATCAGGCGCTCGACGATGGCCGGCGCATCCGCCGGCGCGTTGCAGATGACGTTGACCACACCGTCACCCAAACCTGCGTCTTGCAGCACCTGGCCGATCAGCCGATGCACCGCCGGGCTGATTTCCGAGGCCTTGAGCACCACGGTGTTGCCGCAAGCCAAGGGCATGGCAATGGCGCGGGTGGCGAGAATCACCGGGGCGTTCCATGGCGCAATGCCCAGCACCACGCCGCAGGGCTGACGCAAGGCCATGGCGAAACTGCCGGGCACGTCCGAAGGAATAATTTCGCCATTGATCTGGGTGGTCATGGAGGCTGCTTCGCGCAGCATGTTTGCCGCCAGGTGCACGTTGAAACCGTACCAATTGGCCATGGCACCGGTCTCGCCGGCGGCGGCAATGAATTCGCCGCTGCGGGCCTGCAACTGCTCGGCCGCGCGGAGCAAGCGGGTGCGACGTTCGTTGGGCGCAAGCGCCGCCCAGGCGGGAAACGCCGCTTGCGCAGCCGCCACGGCGGCGTCGGCGTCTTCCAACGTGGCGGCGGCCACGCGAGACACCACTTCACCGCTCACCGGGTTGCAGCGCTCGAAGGTCCGGCCGTCACGGGCGGGACACGACTGGCCGCCAATCAACAGGGGCACGTCCAGCATGGTGATTCCTCTTTTTTGTCTTTATCGGGAACACGTTCACAGTAGCGCCGAGGGCCTTGGACGAACAGCCCGCGGGCGCACGATGGCGCCCGCCGCGCGGATGTCTCAGCGCTTGTAGGCTTGCAGGCCCGGCTTGATGCTCTTCTCGTCGAGGAACTGTTTCATGCCCTGCTCGCGACCACCTTCAGTGTCGAGCAAGCGCGACTGGTCCAGCTTGGCGTAGAGGTAATCCTCGTTTTGCTCCCAGGTCAGTTCGCGGCAGCGCTTGAAGCCATGCTTGGCCGCGCGCAGCACCACGGGGTTTTTCTCCAAGAGGTTGCGCGCCAGCTCAATGGTGACTTCGCGCAACTGCGCCAACGGCACGCTTTCGTTGACCAGGCCCATTTCGGCGGCTTTCTGCCCGCCAAACGTCTTGCCGGTCATGATGTAGTACAGCGACTGGCGATGCCCCACGGTGTCGGCCATCGCCTTGCTGACCAGGTTGCCGGGCGGAATGCCCCAGTTGATTTCCGACAGGCCGAACGTCGCCTCGTCGGCGCAGATCGCCAGGTCGCACGCCACCAGCGGACTGAAACCGCCGCCGAAGCACCAACCGTTGACCATCGCGATGGTGGGCTTGGCGTACATGCGCAGGAGTTTCCACTGCCATTGCGAGGCTTCGCGACGGATCTTCTCCTGAAGGATTTCCGGCCCGGCGTCCACTTCGCGGAAATATTCCTTGAGGTCCATGCCGGCGGTCCACGCTTCACCAGCGCCAGTCAGCACCAGCACGCCAGCGGCCGGGTCCTGTTCCAGGGTCTCCAGCACATCGATCATCTCGCGGTTGAGGGTCGGGCTCATGGCATTGCGTTTTTCCGGGCGATTGAGGATGACCCAGGCGATGCCCTCCTCGATCTCGACCTTGACGGTTGTCCAGCGACCTTCGTAATTGCTCATGGCGCGTGCTCTCTTGTTCTTGGCTGAAGATGAACAAAAACTAACCTTGAATATTAGTTATGTCAATTAACTATTAATCGATTTACCTGTAATTTTTGGTCCGATTGAATGAACCCGCGAATCAGAAAAAATCCATACGACCGTAGCCACCGCGCGGCAACCTCGGCAAACTGGATAGCCTTGTTAATCACTGACCTTGAGGATGCACCTTTCGATGGCCAAGTCTTCCAAGCTTGCCGAACCCGCTGCCGAGCCCCTGGCCGACAGTACCGACACGCAGGCGCCGATGGACTCCGCGCTGGATGACCTGATTGGTTATGCCCTGCGCCGCGCCCAGTTGAAATTGTTCCAGAACCTGATCGGCCGGCTCGCGGTCCACGACCTGCGACCCGCGCAGTTCTCGGCCCTGGCGATCATCGACCAGAACCCCGGCTTGATGCAGGCGGACCTGGCCAAGGCATTGGCCATCGAGCCGCCGCAAGTGGTGCCGCTATTGAATAAACTCGAAAGCCGCGCCTTGGCCGTGCGGGTGCGCTGCAAGCCGGACAAGCGCTCCTACGGGATTTTCCTGAGCAAGACCGGCGAAACGCTGCTCAAGGAGCTCAAGCAGATCGCCGCCCAGAGTGACCTCGATTCCACCGCTGCGCTCAACGGTACCGAGCGGGAAGAGCTGCTGCGGTTGTTGAAGAAGGTTTACCAGTAGAAGAACACCGCTCCCCCTGTGGCGAAGGGATAAATCCCCTCGCCACAAGAGCTCTTTCACAGGAAGTCTTCCCCAAGTCACCAAATCGGCACGCTGTACGTCACCAGGAAACGGGTCTGGTTCTCGTCGCGAAACGCCGCCGTGCCCGGAAAGTCGTTGCGATAGATCGACTTGCGCGCCAGCAATCCGACATTTTTCAGCGGACCACTCTGAATCACATAGCCCAGTTCCATCTGGAATTCGCGCTCCTTGCGATCCTCGGCATTGAGGGCCGCCAGCTCAATATGATCGCCGCGCACGTAGCGCAACCGGGTTCGCAGGCCAGGCACGCCGACGGCGGCGAAATCGTAGTCGTGAATCGCCTGCCAGGTACGCTCCTTGGCGTTGAGGAAGTCCGAACTCATGGTCATCTCGCTCAAGCCCATCAACTCGGTGCCAGACACGTAAGGCGTCGCCGTGTCGCCGCTGGAGTGCATATAACCCAGGCTGACGCGATGCCCGCCGAAGCGATAGCCGACCAAGGCCGAAACGTTGCGGTTATCCACCTTGCCGGCCTTGGCGGCGCCCTCTTCGTCGCTGAAAAAACTGCGCAAGTCAGTGGTCAGCACGCCATCGCCGAGGGGCAGGTTGTGCAGCAACGCGAGAGTGTTCTGCTGGTACAAGTCCGCCACTTCGGCGTGGTAGGCGCGCAGGCTGAGGTCTTTGTTGACCTGATAATCGCCGCCGGCATAAGCCATGTGAGACGAGGTTGCCGAGCCGTTGAAACGGCGATTGGGCGAGGCGATGGTCATCGGCTGGTAATCGGTGGAATCGCGCCGGGCGATGCGATCGATGTAGCCGGTATTCAGCGTCAAACCGTCAATGTCCTTGGAACTGAGTGTCGTCCCACGAAACGTCTGGGGCAGCAACCGAGACGGGCTGGCGAAGGCAAACGGCAGGAAAATCGACACGTCGCCGGTCTTCACGGTTGTTTGCCCGAAACGCAGCTTGCCGGTCAGGCCCAAGCGGGAATATTCATCCGCCGCGCGCTTGTCGCTGCTGGACACGGGCAACAGTTCGGTGCCGCTGCGATCCGGTGACGAATCGAGCTTGATCCCCAGCAATCCTCTCACGTCCAGGCCAAACCCGACCGTCCCCGGAGTGAACCCCGACTCCACGTTCATGAAGACCCCCTGGGCCCATTCCCGCGCGGCAGTCTTGGCGCCGTCGTCCTTGTAGTCGCGATCCATGTAGTAATTGCGCAGGGTCAGCGTGCCGTGGCTATCGTCGATGAAGCCTTCGGCCTGCGACACGCTGCAGAAAAGGCCCAGCCCGGCGCCGGCCAACCAATGAATGAGGGGTGAAACTGAGCCCGCCCCATGGGCGTCCCTTATGAGATCTGGCATGTTCGATGTCCGCTTCTTGTTGTTGTTTTCGATCGAGGCAGCCCCGGATGTTGGGGCGGTGCGGACAGAGAATGGAAACGGCGCGGGTGCTTCGTCAATCCGAAGTGACCGATAATCGAACATTAATATCGTTAACTAAAATCCCCGCTGGCTACCCTGCCTGCGTCAATTTATTGATTTGAAATAGAAAACAGGCGTTTTTGCCTGTTGGTTTCGTGCGATTCATTTTTTAGTTAGCTTTGTTAATCTAATCCTGCGCTGCCGGTTTCCTGTCAAACCGCAGCCCCGACAACAACAATAAGAGGATTTGCCATGAACCGTCCGCCGCGTCGTGCGACGTTGACCATCGCTTTGTGTTTCATCGTCGCGTTGATCGAAGGGTTTGATCTTCAGTCCGCCGGCACCGCCGCTGCCGGCTTGCGCCAGACGTTTACCCTGGACCCGAAAATGATGGGCTGGGTCTTTAGCGCCGGCATCATCGGCCTGCTACCGGGTGCGTTCTTCGGCGGCTGGATCGCCGATCGCATCGGACGCAAGAAAATCCTCGTCGCCGCGGTCCTGCTGTTCGGTGTGTTCTCCCTCGGCACCGCTTATGTCGAACAGTATTCCACCCTGCTGTTGGTGCGTTTCATGACCGGCCTCGGCCTCGGAGCCGCCCTGCCTAACCTCATCGCCTTGTGCGCCGAGGCGGTGGGCGAACAACGACGCGGCACGGCCATCAGCGTGATGTATGCCGGCGTTCCGCTTGGTGGCGCGCTGGCGGCGGTGGTCGCGATGACGTTCGGCGAGCACTGGCAGATGACCTTCTTGATCGGCGGCCTGGCGCCCTTGCTGGTGGTGCCGTTGATGGTGCTGTGGCTACCGGAGTCCAGCGCGTTCAAGCAGGTTCGGGACGCTGGCGGCGAAGTCCGCGGTTCTGTTGGCCAGGCGCTATTCGGCGAAGGGCGAGGCCTCACTACCCTGGGCCTCTGGCTGAGCTATTTCTTCACCCTGACGGTCATGTACATGTTGCTTAACTGGCTGCCTTCCCTGCTGTTGGAACAGGGCTTCAGCAAACCCCAGGCCGGCTTGGTGCAGATGCTGTTCAACATCGGCGGCACCCTCGGTTCGCTGGTCGGCGGGCTGTTGCTGGACCGCTGCAATGGCAGCAAGGTGGTGGTGTTCGTTTACGCCGGCCTGCTGAGCGCCCTGGCCGGGGTCGGGGTGTCAGTCGGCATCGTGCCGATGGCTATTGCCGGGTTTGCCGCTGGGTTGTTCGTCATGGCAGCGCAACTGGTGCTCTACGCCTTGGCACCGCCCTCCTACCCGACCGTCGTTCGCGCGACAGGTGTCGGTGCCGCGGTGGCCATCGGACGCCTGGGCTCGGTGGCCGGGCCTTTGGCGGCCGGGCAGATCCTTGCGGCTGGGGGTGGTACTACCGCCGTGTTGCTCGCGACTTCGCCCGGGTTGGTGATTGCTACGGTGGCCATTCTTGGCGTGATTCGGCGTTCGACTGGGTCGCGGTTGGCGGGTTCTGGGGCTGTTGCTGGGAGCTCCTGATTCTGATTTTCAAGGCTGATAATACATACCGATCGTTCCCACGCTCCTGCGTGGGAATGTCGCCCGGGACGCTCCGCGTTCCGCTTCTGGAAGGTGACGCAGAGCGTCACGGGATGCATTCCCACGCAGAGCGTGGGAACGATCAAAACACCCTATCACCCCTTAACCCACCACTCCCGCCGACTAAGCACAGGTTTTTTTAAAAACACCCTCTCCGGCAACAGCAACCAAGCCAACGCCGGCAACAGGATCAACGCCCCCAGCATGTTCACCAAAAACATGAAGGCCAGCAAAATCCCCATATCAGCCTGAAACTTGATCGGCGAAAAAGCCCAGGTCGATACCGCCACAGCCAACGTCATCCCCGTGAGCAACACCACTTTCCCAGTGAACAAAAGCGCCTGGTAATACGCCTGGGCCAACGTATCGCCGGCACGCATCCGCGCCAGGATCACGCTCAACACATACAGCGCATAATCCACACCGATCCCCACGCCCAATGCAATGACCGGCAATGTCGCGACTTTCACGCCCATGCCCAACCCCACCATCAGCGCTTCACACAGAATAGAAGTGAGCATCAGCGGCAGCATCGCGCACAGGGTCGCGCGCCAGCTACGAAACGTCAGCAAACACAGCAGGCTGACCGCACCGTAGACCCAGAACAGCATCTCGCGCATGGACTTCTTCACCACGATGTTCGTCGCCGCTTCGATCCCCGCGCTGCCGGCTGCCAACATGAATTTGACCTCTGGCAACGAGTGCCCAGCGATGAATTTCTCACTGGCCTCCACCACGCGGTTCAAGGTGTCAGCCTTGTGATCGGACAGGTAGACGTACAGCGAGAGCATCGAGCAACCCTGGTTGAACAGTTCTCGCGGCGCACGGGTTTGCACCGCGCCCAGCGCGCCGTCGTTGGGGATCAGTTCGTACCATTTGAAGTTGCCTTCGTTGTAACCGGCCGTGGCGATTTTGCTCAGCGCGGCCATCGAGGTGGTCGATTCCACGCCAGGCAGTTGCTCCAATTGCCAGGCCAGCGCATCCACCGCCGACAGGCTGGCGTAACGGGTGCATTGATCCTCTGGGGTCTTGATCATGACCACGAAGATGTCCGAGCTGGCCGCATAGTTTTGCGTCATGAACAGCGCATCGCGGTTGTAACGCGAGTCGGCCCGCAGCTCCGGAGCGCCAGGGTCCAGGTCGCCGATTTTCAGGTGCAGGCTCACGGCAAAACCGAACGCGGCCAGCAGCAAGCCAACCAGCATGGCGCCAATGGCCCAGCGTCGCTGGGTGAACAGATCGAGTGCACGCCACAGTGGATGCTTGACCTGCGCCTGCTGCTCGGTGGTTTCCGCACTCAAGCTGCGTTGCGCCGCCGCCGGGCTGACGCCGATGTAGCTGAGCAGGATCGGCAGCAGGATCAGGTTGGTGAAGATCAGCACCGCCACACCTAGGCTCGCGGTGATTGCCAGGTCCTGGATCACCCGGATATTGATCAGCAGCAACACGGCGAAGCCCACCGCATCGCACAGCAACGCGGTGATGCCAGCGGCGAACAGCCGACGGAAGGTATAACGCGCGGCGACCACCCGGTGAGTGCCACGGCCGATGTCCTGCATGATGCCGTTCATCTTCTGCGCGCCGTGGCTCATGCCGATGGCGAACACCAGGAACGGCACCAAGGCCGAGTACGGATCGAGCTCGTAACCGAGCAAGGCAAGCAGGCCCAGTTGCCAGAGCACCGCAGCCAGTGAGCACGTCACCACCACCAGGGTGCTGCGCGCGCAACGGGTGTAGCCAAACAGCACCAGGACCGTCACCAGCACCGCCACCACGAAGAACAGCAGGACCTGAGTCATCCCCTCGATCAGGTCGCCGACGATCTTGGTGAAACCGGTGATGTGGATTCGCAGGTCGTCAGTCTGGTACTTGTCGCGCAACGCCTCCAACTGCCGGGAGAAATCGCCATAGTCCAGCGCCTTGCCCGTCTGCGGATTGATTTCCAACAAAGGAACGAAGATCACGCTGGACTTGAAATTGCCGGCCACCAACTGACCGACTTCACCGGAACGGGCCACATTGGTCCGCACCTGTTCGATGCTGGTCGCCGAGCCATCGTAGTCGTCAGGAATGACGGTGCCGCCATCGAGCCCTTCTTCAGTCACGGCGGTCCAGCGCGTAGTCGGGGTCCATAACGACTTCATGTAGGGTCGATCGACACCTGGCAGCAGGTAAAGCTCATCGTTGAGCTTGGCCAGGGTGTCGAGGTAATCCTTGGTGAAGATGCTCCCCTGCTTGACCTCCACAGCGACGCGCAGCGAGTTGCCCAGGCCGCTCAACTCACTGCGGTTCTCAAGGAAATTGGCGACGTAGGGATGCCCGGTGGGAATGGTCTTCTCGTAGCTGGCATTGATGCCGATGCGCGTGGCTTGCCAGCCGAGCACCAGCGTCACCAGCAGGCACAGCAGGACCACCAGCGGTCGATGGTTGAAGATCGCCCGCTCGGCGAAGTTGCCCGAGGCCCGGTCGAAGTCTTCCTGGCGGCCGATCACGGTTTGGGTTCTGTCGTCTTTCAAGTTTGACTCCTGTTGCACGAGCCGTGGCCCGATAGCGCTACACCGTGAAGTTTCAAGGTTTACCCGAGGCCAGCGGATCCTGGTCGGCGGCCACGCCGCTCAAACCGACACTGGCCAGACTGCCGTCGACCGCCTGTTGCACGGCGGCGACCGTCCCGCCGCTGCGGCTTTGTCGCCTGTCAAAGCTGCGACCCTGGTCGTGACTGAATAAAAGCTCTCCGCCCTGGCTGGCCAACAGCAGGCTGCCGTCGCGCAATTGAAGCGCCGTCGACAGCGTCGATTCGATAGCGGTTTCCAGGCGTCGCCAACTGTCGCCACGGTCGTCTGACCACCAGGCATTGCCCCGTAGACCGTAGGCAACCAAGCCTCCATCGCGGATGCCGAGCAGGCCGAAAAAGCTGCCCTCGTAAGGTGACTTCAACGCCTGGAAAGACTGCCCGGCATCGGTCGAACGCAACAGCAGGCCGCGCTCGCCCACCAGCAGCAGAGCGTTGCCCACGGCGCGGATGCCATACAGGTTCAAGCCTTGCGGGTTGTCCACGTGTCCCATCCACGGCTGCCAGTTTCGGCCACCGTCGTTGGTCCGGTAGATCTGGTTGTAGGCGCCCACGACGTAGCCGTTCAGGCGGTCACTGAAATACAAATCGAGAAACGGCTTATCCGGTCCGTCATCGAGCATCTGCCGTGCCTGCGCGACATTGGCGCCGCCGCCCGGCCTGCCGGCATCGCGTCCGGCGACCTGCGCCGCCAGGGCGATGGCACGTTCACCGTCGAGTTGCTTCTGCCAGGTCTCGCCGCCATCCTGGGTGTGCAGCACCACGCCCAGATGGCCGACGGCCCAGCCCTGCTCGGCATCGACGAATTGCACCGCCGTCAGGCTGACGCTGACCGGCACCTTGGCCTGGCGCCAAGTCGCGCCAGCGTCATCGGAGAGCAGCACGATCCCGCGCTCGCCGACCGCCACCAGGCGTTCGCCGGCCCGGGCCAGCCCAAGCAATACCGCGCGCTGGGCCTTGGCGGTCGGCAGTGCCGGTTGCTGCAGCACTGCGAATGTCATTGGCTGCGCGGCGACGGACACGTTTGCCCAGAGGCACAAGGCCAGGGCGCACGCCCCCCAAAGCGGACCGCGACTCACAAAGTTTCTTTCAGCTCTCATGTCTTCATCCCGCCTGGAAAATCGTAAGCGACCGCGGTGAGCCTCACCTCGCCACAGTCGCCACAGGTTCAGCGCATGTTTTCGTTGGCCATGGCATCCGGGGTGAAATAGGACGCCGAAGGTTTCGCGACTTTCTGGTACTGAACCGCCAGGTCGTTGCTCGATGAGTTGAGGAAGTAGGCCCCGGTGTCGAGGTTGTAGCTGCCCCACATCACCTGTGCGGTAAGGGCCGGCAGGTCCGGTGCCAGCAGCGTCAGCGAATACATCTGCCGGCCGAGCTTGCCTTGGGCGTCATAACCGTCGGCCATCAGGATCTGCCAGGAGTCCTCGTCGACGTAGTAAGTGCGACGTGGCACGACATGGCGCTTGCCAGATTTGAGCGTGGCCTCGACCACCCAGACCCGATGCTTCTCCCAACGCACCAGGTCGGGGTTGAGGAAGTTCGCCTTGACCAGGTCGTCGCTCTTGGCCAGCGCGGCGCGGTTATTGTTGTAGGCGACGACCAGCTCTTTTTTGCCCACCAGCTTGAGGTCATAACGATCGGTCGGCCCGAACAGCATGAACGCTTCGTCGAACAGGCCGACGCCGGAGGTCACGAAGTCCGGCGTGTCATAGGCAATGTTCGGTGCGCGGCGAACCCGGCGCTGACCGACCAGGTACTGCCAGGCCGCTCGATTGGACGGGTCCAGGTCCCAATGGGTCATCAGGCCTTCACCGGCCTTGGACGACGGCAACTCGGTAAACAGCTTGCCCAGCAGGTACTTGCCCGAATAGCTTTCCAGGCTGCCGCCTTCGACGTAGTAGGGAAACTGGTAGGTGTATTGAGCTCGAGTCGCCTGGACTTTCTTGCCACCGGCGGTCATCAGCCAAGTATCGAAAGGCGAGCTGATGGTGTCGCCGCCCTGCCAGGACAATCGATAATTCCACAACACCTGCGCACCGTTTTCCGGGATCGGGAACGGAATGCCGCCATAGGCGTTGGAGACTTTTTCGCTGTCCACGTCCAGGGTGGCGCGGGTAGCGTTCTTGCTGGTGTTGTCATAGACCCATTGCGGCGCGGCAGCCGAGCGATGGGTCGGGTAAACGTCCAGGCGGTAGTCGGGGTACTTTTTCAGCAGCAACTTGGTGCCTTCGGCCAATTCGCCGGCGTACTGCTCCATGTTCGCGGCCTTGATCGAGTACAGCGGTTTCTCACCGGCGAATGGATCGGGGCGCTTGTCACCCGGTTTGTAGCCGGGCGTGACCTGGGTGTAACCGCCCTGCCACGCCGGGATGCTGCCATCGGCATTGCCGGCACGCTCGCCGCCCAGGGGAGTCAGATCGGTTTTCAAACGGGCGGCCTGTTCGGGCGACACCGCTGCCTGCGCCAGCCCCATGCCGGCGAGGGCCAGGGTCAGGACGCAGGTGTTCAGGAAAGCTGTGTTCTGCATGGCGAATCCACCTTATTAGAATGAGGTTTTCACGTAGAGCGAGACGAAGTCGCGGTCGGCCAACGACTGTCCGTAACTGAAATTGCCGTCCTCGCGCAGCCCGGCTTTCGGGGCGCCGAAGAAGTTCACGTAATTGAGGCCGACGTCCCAGCGTTGCAGGTAGGTGGCTTTGAGCCCGACACTCCAGTCACCGGAATGGGTGTTGCCGAAGCCGGATTTGTTGACTGCCGATGAGCGCCCATCGAGCACGATCCCCATGCCGATCGGCACCGTCAGGTCGATCCCGTCGATAATCTGGAAATACGCCGGCTCCAGCAGCACCCGAAGCGCCGTGGCATCGCGGGTGGTGTTGGAATCCAGGGCGGCCGGGTTCTTGGTCACGCTCAGGGTGCGGTTCCAGGCCAGTTCGGCCAGGGCCGAACCGCCGTCCCAGAATGCGGTGGGCGACAGCAGGTAAATCGCCGACAGGTTGGCGTGAGCGGTCTTACCCCTGGCGAACAGTTCATTGTCGCCACCATCGGCCTCCACACCGGGGGCCACCACTTGCAGGTTGCTCACCAGCGGCGCGTTCCAGCGCAACGAGGTTTCACCGGCAAAGTTGAACGGGCCATAAGCGGTGGAGAAGCTGACGCCGGCGGTCTTGATGTCTTCGGCGTAGACCTGGCGATAGGAGCCCAGGATCGGCAACCCTGTGGCCGCTGCCGCCGGACCGTCCAGGTAGGCGTACAACCCGATTGGCGCTTTATCGTGATACTGGGCCGCGTAGAAACCCAGCTCCAGCTCGGTGCCGCTCGGTTTATAGCGGATCTGCATGCCGCCCTGCCCCGAATTGCGTGGTTTCAGGTCGCCGCCATTCACCGTGTCGTTGCCGAACACTTCGCGCAACGGACCGCTGCCGTAACCGATCGCATCGACATCGCTCAGGTAGCTGCCGGCACCGGGCAGGTTGGAACGCTCCCACTCGAACTGATAGTAAGCGCCCACCGACAGCTGCGGGTTGATCTGCAATTGCCCGGAGATCTGGTTGACCGGGCGCAGGATTTCCTTGAACTGAGTGCCCGGCACGCTGAGCAACTTGACGACGTCGGTCGGGCCCTGGGCATTGGCGATGCCGTTGCCACCGTAGAACAGGCTTTCCCCATAGATCAGGCTGTGCCGGCCCAGGCGCGCCACGCCCTGGGAGTCTTCACCGAGGTCCCCGCGCACGAACACGAAGGCGTCGAGAATTTCCGCGTCGCGACCGTGGAGCTCGCGGGTTTCGCTGAGGAAATGCGGTTGCTCGCGACTATCGGTGTCCTGGTTGTAGATATCGTCGTACCAGGCCGCGCCGCTCACCCGCAGTCCGTAGTTTTGCCGGCTGAGGTCCATTTCGGAAAACAGGTCCAGGCGGTTGGAGACCAAGCCGCGGCTGAAGTTCTTGTCGCCCTGGCTCTGGATCGAGGGGTAAAGGCCGTTGGCGGTTGGCGCGTTGACCAAGCGGCTGTCCTGCCCTTGCAGGCGCCAGGCCTGGCTGTACTTGATGGTGTTGTCCCAGCGCAGTTTCCAGTCGGAGTCACCCAGGTCCATTTGCATGGCCTCGGTCCTTTCGACCATCACACCGGTGCTGCACAACGCCAGGAACAGGGCGCAGTGCTTGAAACGAAAGCAATCTTTGAAGTTATCCATGGGGCGCTCTCATTATTGTTATTTTTGGCATGGCTTTGCTGCCAACGCTTAGGTAGCAGCTCGCGTTGGGGCTCATTTCAGACGTAGGTGGAGGCCAACCCACCATCGACCGGCAAGTTGACGCCGTTGATCCAGCGCGACTCGTCGGCACACAGGAAAGCGATCACCGCCGCCACCTCATCGGCATACGCCGGACGCTTCATGCGATGGGCATCGGCCTGGGTCCGCGCCTCCCCAAGCATGCTCACGAAGTCGTCGAGGATGGGTGTGAACACGGGACCTGGCGCGACACTGTTCATGCGCACCGAATGCTCAAGAAACCAGGGCTGGGCTTGCAGGTAGTTCCAGACGATCAAGGCTTCCTTGAAGTACTGGTAGCAGGTCTGGTCCGGCACCGGGTGGTCGGCCAACCAGGATTGGCCGGCGGCGAAACCGTCAGTGCGCGCCAGCGCCTTGTGCTGCTCCAGACGTAACGGCCACTCGGCGCCGAGGATTGAGGTGACGTTGACGATGCTGCCGCCAGCGTTGATTCGTGGCAGCAATGCGTGGCTCAAGTGACGCAACCCAAGGTAATTGACCCGCGCCAGCAATTGCGGATCGGCGGTGCCCGGCACGCCGGCAATGTTGCAGAGGCTGTCGAACCGCGCGGGCAGCTGTGGCAGCAATCGTTCGATGTTCTCGGCGCTGCTCAGATCGGCCTGCACAAAACCGTCCAGGGTCATGTGCGGGGCCTTGAGGTCCACGCCAATCACCTGGGCGCCATGGGCGCGCAGCAGGCTCGCCGTGGCAGCGCCAATACCCGACGAGACACCGGTCACCAGCACAATCTTGTTGTCGAGTTTCATGTTGAGTCCTCTTATTGTTTTTGTGTGCTCGCAGGGGCCTCAGCTCATTGGCCCCTGCAGGAAACCGGCCGGTCAGAACGGGTAAATCGGCGCCTTGTCCTTGACTGTCACCCACTGCCATTGGGTGTACTCGTCCCAGTCCGCCGGGCCGCCGACGCTGCCGCCATTGCCCGAGGCACCGCGCCCGCCGAACGGGTTGATGCATTCATCGGCGACGGTCTGGTCATTGATGTGCAACATGCCGCACTGCAACCGCTCGCCGATGGCCATGGCCCGGCCCACCGATGGCGAAATAACTGCCGCCGAAAGCCCGTACTCGGTGCGGTTGGCCAACTCGATGGCTTGCTCGTCGGTGGTGAAACTGACCACCGTCGCCACGGGGCCGAAAAGTTCTTCCTCAAAGGCACGCATGCCCGGCTTCACGCCACTGAGCACGGTAGGCTGATAGAACAATTGGTCGTACTCGCCGCCTGTTTCCAACGTTGCGCCGGCGTCTACGCTGTCGCGGACGATGGCATGCACGCGTTGCAACTGCCGCTGATTGATCAATGGCCCCAACGCCGCTTCTTCGCGGGCGGCGTTACCCACGGTCAACGCCCGGGCCTTTTCCACCAACTTGCTGGTCAGCGCCTGGACAATGGATTGATGGGCGAGAATCAATCCGGTCGCCATGCAGATCTGCCCCTGATGCAGCCAGGCACCCCAGGCAGCGTTCCGGGCGGCGAGGTCCAGGTCGGCGTCTTCAAGGACGATCAATGGGTTCTTGCCGCCCAGTTCCAAGGCAACTTTCTTCAGGTTGCGCCCGGCTACTTCGGCCACTTTTCGACCCGCACCGGTCGAGCCGGTGAAGGCGATCATTTGAACATTCGGGTCACGGCACAGCGCCTCTCCGGCATCCGCCGCGCCGGGCAACACTTGAAGCAGTCCCTTGGGCAAGCCTGCGACCTCGAACAGCCGGGCGATGAGAAAACCGCCACTGACCGGTGTCTGCGGATCGGGCTTGAGCACCACCGCGTTGCCCGCCGCGAGCGCAGGCGCCACGGAGCGCATCGACAACACCAATGGGAAATTGAACGGCGAGATCACGCCAATCACCCCGTGGGGCAAGCGTCGCGCATAGGACAGGCGCCCTGCTTCGCTGGGCAACACCACACCATGCGCCTGGGACAACATGCCGGCTGCCTGATGCAACAGGACGATCGCCTCACGCACCTCGTGCTGGCCCTTGAACAGCGCCGCGCCGGTTTCCCGGGCGACGTACAGTGCCAGTTCCGCGAAGGACTGTTCGGCCACATCAGCCGCCTTGCGAAAGATTGCCGCCCGTTCCCGTGGTCCCAGCGCGGCCCAGGCAGGCTGCGCCAGGGCGGCGTCGCGGCAGGCCTTGGCGATATCGGCGGCATCGGCCGTGGCACTGCGCATCAGCGCCTCGCCAGTGGCCGGCTCGATGATCGACAGCAGCGGGCCCGAGGCACGCACCCAGTCCCCGTTGAAGATAGATTCGGACGCAATCACCTGGGCTAACAGGTGGTTTTCGGATGCAGACATTTGAAGCTCCCGGCTCTTTGTTGTTGTCATCGTTTGCCGCGCCTTGCCAGCGCTCGGGCAAACGCCGTGCAAGTGCTTGAGCAAGCCGTGTGCCGGTTTCGCTCCCGGGCCCGCACAAACATGGCGCAAGGCTCTGGATCAACACTTTTGGACGGACCCGACGAGCACACTGCATCCGCTGACCCCGCCACTGGCCGATCGCCACTTGTTCATTTGATAAAGTTATGCTTAATAACTATCTCGCCAGGTGCTCATTTCGACTACCGCCATCAGGGGCATAACAATGAATAATCCCCACTGTCCGCTGCCGGAACGGATTGCTACCGAGCCTTTTCGCCCACGGGGCGACAGCAAAGAACTGACCGACAGCAGCTCGCCGACACCGGCGGAACTGACCAACTGCCTGTTTTTCTCCCCTGACGACGGGCGTATCTGGCTCAACGACCAGCGCATGTTGCTGCTGCACAGCTCGTCTTTCGGCGCCTTGCGCCGCGAAATCATCGAGCGCCAGGGACTGGAACAGGCCCGGGGCATGCTCACCCGCACCGGCTATTGCTCTGGCGCCCGGGACGCCCGGCTGATTCGTGAACGCTGGCCTCACGCGGATGCGGCGGCGGTGTTTCGCGCGGGCACGCACCTGCATACACTCGAAGGCATGACCAAGGTCGAACCGCTGCACTTCAAGTTTGATGCGCAATCGGGATTCTACGAGGGGGAATTCCTCTGGCATCACTCCTGCGAAGCCGACGAACATATCGCCGCCTATGGCACCGGGCAGGATCCGGTGTGCTGGACCGAGCTGGGCTATGCCATCGGTTTCGTCAGTGGGTTGTTCGGGCAATTGGTGATCTTTCGCGAAGTGGAATGCCGGGGCATGGGGCACGAACGCTGCCGTGTCGTCGGCAAGACTGCCGAGCAGTGGGGAGACGTCGAGCGCGACCTGAGCTACCTCAATGCCTCGCAACCGGCGACGGCCCCGCCGCCCGATGCACGTACCGACCGTTTGGCCGCCAGCGAACCGCTGCCTGACAGCGAACAGCCCTTGATCGGCGCCAGTTCGGCGTTCAACGCGGCGACGCTGGCCTTGCAGCGAGTCGCCCTGACACCCGCCACGGTGCTGGTTACCGGCGAGTCCGGCGTGGGCAAGGAAATGTTCGCCCGCCAGTTGCATCAACTCAGCCGTCGCCGCCAAGGCCCCTTCATCGCGCTCAACTGCGCGGCCATCCCCGACAACCTGATCGAGGCCGAGCTGTTCGGCGTCGAGCGCGGCGCCTACACCGGCGCAACCCATTCACGCCCCGGCCGTTTCGAACGTGCCCACGGCGGCACACTGTTTCTTGACGAAATCACCTGCTTGAGCCTGGCCGGCCAAGGCAAGCTGTTGCGCGCATTGCAGGAACGGGAGATCGAACGGGTCGGTGGCGGACATGGCATCAAGGTTGACGTACGGGTAGTGGCGGCGACCAATATCGACCTGCGCAAAGCCGTGGAGCAAGGCGAGTTCCGGGAAGACCTGTTCTATCGACTCAATGTCTATCCCATCGCCCTGCCGCCCTTGCGCGATCGCCGCGATGACATCCCCTTGCTGATCAACGCGTTCCTCAAGCGGTTTTGCCTGGAATACGGTCGTAAGCCGGTGGGCCTGACCATGCGCGCTTTGAAGGTCCTGCTGCGCTATGACTTTCCGGGCAATGTGCGGGAGCTGCAAAACCTCATCGAACGGGGCCTGATTGCCAGCGAAGAAGGCCAGGCCATCGACCTGATGCATTTGTTTCGCGACGAGCGATTGCCGGTGGACGCGTACTCGGTCGACGACCACGGCGGCTTGTCACCATTGGGCGCCACGACGGGCGAAGGCGCGGCAAAGACACCCTTGCTGAAGTCCCTTAGTCAGTTGGACGCAGATTTTTCCATTGACGGCCTGGAGTCACGCTTGATCAACGAAGCCTTGCAACTGAACAGCGGCAACCTGGCGGCCGCATCCAGGGCGCTGGGGCTGAGTCGGGCGCAGTTCGCCTATCGGTTGAAGAAGCATCAACGCGTCGGCGAATGAACAAAAGGCCTGTGCTCCTGCCACTTTTGTGGCGGGCTCCGTTAACCCTTGACGCACACCACCTGACGCAAGGTATGCAGCACTTCCACGAGTTCACGTTGTGCATGCATTACATTGTCTATATCTTTGTATGCCATAGGAATTTCATCGATGACGGCGGCGTCCTTGCGGCATTCCACATGGGCGGTGGCGCGGACTTGATCCTCGACAGTGAAGCGCTTCTTCGCCTCGGTCCGGCTCATGACCCGACCGGCACCGTGGCTGCACGAGCAAAACGATTGCTCATTGCCCAAGCCACGCACGATGAAGCTCCTGGCCCCCATCGATCCGGGGATTATGCCCAACTCGCCTTTCCTGGCGGACACCGCTCCTTTGCGCGTCACCAGCACATCGTGCCCGAAGTGTCGCTCTTTCTGCACATAGTTGTGATGACAGTTCACCGCTTCCAGCGCCACTTCAAACGGTTTACTGATGACCTGGCGCGTGGCGCGTATCACTGCGTCCATCATCAATGCCCGGTTCTGCCGGGCGAAATCCTGGGCCCAGCCCACGGCTTCGACATAGTCATCGAAATGCCGACTGCCCTCCTCGAAGTAAGCCAGGTCACGGTCCGGCAGATTGGCGATGTGCTGGCGCATGTCGGCCTGGGCCAGTTGGATGAACAGGTTGCCAATGGCGTTGCCCACTCCCCGCGAACCGCTGTGCAACATGAACCAGACCCGGTTCGCTTCATCCAGGCAGACTTCGATGAAATGATTGCCGCTGCCCAGGGTGCCCAGGTGCTGACGATTATTGGTCCGGACCAGCTTCGGGTATTTGTCGGTGATCGTCTTGAACCTTGCTGCCAGTGCCGCCCAAGCCTGGTCAGCCTCCTGTGGAACGCTGTTCCAGGCGCCCTTGTCGCGTCCGCCGTGGCTGAGGGTGCGTCCATGGGGCACGGCCTTTTCGATGGCGCTGCGCAATGCATGGAGATGATCCGGCAAGTCAGCGGCGTCCAATGAAGTACGGGCGGCAATCATGCCGCAACCAATATCCACCCCCACCGCCGCAGGAATGATCGCCCCGACGGTCGGAATCACACTGCCGATGGTCGAGCCCTTGCCCAGGTGCACATCGGGCATCACTGCCAGATGCTTGAAGATAAACGGCATTTTCGCGGTGTTCATCAACTGCTGGCGGGCATCGGGTTCCACCGGTACGCCTTGGGTCCAGAGCTTGATGGGCTTGCCGTTGGCAACTTCCAGCAGATCGTAGGTTTTCTCGTGCATGACTGGCGTTCTGTTCTATTGGGGAGCCGGCGTCTTGCCGGCTTAACGTTTCGACACCGGCCATGAACGCAGATTCACGGGCGGTCCGTCGAACCTGATTGCGTGACAGGATGTGGCGAGTTTGCAGCCACCCCCCGACGATAGTCACTGGGCGTCTGGTTCATTTCGATACGGAAATGCCGATTGAAGTTGGACAGGTTGTTGTAGCCCACTTCAAAACAGATATCGGTCACCGCCATCTCACTCTGTGACAGCAGCCGGCAGGCGCGCTGCACCCGGAGTTTACGCATCAGGTCGATAAACCCATGGCCGGTGATGCGTTTGAAGAAGCGCGAGAATCCCGGCTCGCTCATGCCCAGTTGCCGGGCGATCACGGACAAGCGCACGTCACCGGTGAGTTCGGCTTGCAGGTATTCGAAGGCTTTCTGGATGCGCTCCGAGCTGCGGGCATCAAGGGTTGGCGCGTAACAAGGGCTGGCCAGGCACAAGACCTCCCTCTCGCCAGCGCGGCCAAGGGTATCGAGCAGCTCGAAAAACAGCGCCAGTCGCGCCACCCCCCGGGCTGGCCCGATTGCTTCGAGCAGGTGCGCGGCGTGCCGCGCGGTGTCGCCGCTAAAGGCCAGGCCGCGTCGGGCCTGTTCGAACAGTCGCTGCAAGTCCCCCAGTTCCGGCAGCGTCTGGCGCAGGGTCATCAGCGTCGCACCGTCGAATTGCAGCACCACATCGCGTCCGGCCAGATATTCGTCCGGCGCCAGGTCACCCATCCAGTCGTGGGGCAGGTCCGGGCCGATCATCGCCACATGGCCAGGCCCGAATGGGCCGATATAGTCGCCGGCCAGTAGCCTGCCGCTGCCCTGGCGGATCAGGTGTATTTCATATTCAGGATGATGATTCCAGCGCGCCATCGGATAAGGGTAGTCGTGTTCGTACCAGCGAAAGCTGTGCTCAGGTTCCGGCAGGATGACTTCAAGCTCGGCCGGTCGCTGGTCGTAAAGGAGCGTTAGGTGATCAGGCATGTCGTGCCTCTTTTATCATTTGGACCGCACATTACGCCGGCTGCCCAGCGGTCCGCCAGCTTCGCACTAACGGCCCACTGATACTTTTTTGACCGCTATGTTCGACGATTAAAAAAGTATCACGCAGCGATCCTCTGCGCGTTTGTCGGACATCCAGTCGCACGGGTGTAATCGCCTTGTCATCGACGGCCCGCGGATCCGTCCAACTGCCCAAGCAATGACGGCTTAGCCAATACCCGTGGCGAGGGAGTTTGCTCCCTCGCCACAAGGGCTCATCGACATTCACTTTTTATTCTTCAGGACAAGACCACCCCATGAAACGACTGCAAGGTAAAAGCGCATTGATAACCGGTGCCGCCCGTGGCATCGGCCGGACGTTTGCCCAGGCCTATATCGACGAAGGCGCTACCGTCGCCATTGCCGACATCGACCTGGAACGGGCCCAACGCACCGCCATCGAACTGGGCGCCAATGCTTACGCGGTGAAGATGGACGTCACTGACCAGTGCTCGATCGACCAGGCCATCGACGCCGTCGTGGCCCGGGCGGGCAAGCTGGATATCCTGGTCAATAATGCGGCGCTGTTCGACCTGGCGCCCATCGTGGAGATCAGCCGCCAGAGCTACGAGCGGCTGTTCTCCATCAATGTCGCCGGCACCCTGTTCACGCTGCAGGCCGCGGCCCGGCAGATGATCCGCCAGGGTCACGGCGGCAAGATCATCAACATGGCGAGCCAGGCCGGCCGGCGTGGCGAGGCCCTGGTGGCGGTGTATTGCGCGTCCAAGGCCGCGGTGATCAGCCTGACCCAGTCCGCCGGGCTGGACTTGATCAAGCACCGGATCAACGTCAACGCCATCGCCCCCGGCGTGGTGGACGGTGAACATTGGGACGGCGTCGACGCGCTGTTCGCGCGCCAGGAAAACCTTCCCCTGGGGGAAAAGAAACGCCAGGTCGGACAGCAGGTGCCTTACGGGCGCATGGGTACCGCGCAGGACCTCGTCGGCATGGCTGTTTTCCTGGCATCGGCGGAAAGCGAATACATCGTGGCACAGACCTACAACGTCGACGGCGGCAACTGGATGGGCTGACACGCCACGGCTTTTAAGCCCTTGAGACGATGAAAATGGACCTATTCGCGTGAAAATTGATCCCACTACTTGAGGACTGTCCCGAACGGTACCAAACGGTACAGTTCCAAGGGATATCAAGAGAGCGTGAATACCGTTGCCCCAGCGGGGCAAAAATTGCGCATCATAGGCGCCGTCCGCTCAAGGGAGATTTACATGCGTGCCATTTTTTCCGCCATGCGTCTTGCCATACTGTCGCTGGGGCTGGCGTTTTCCGTCAGTGCGGTAGCCACCGAAGAGACGAAACTGGTCGAGTCCATCAACCTCTACCGCAGCCAGTCCCAGAGCTGCGCCGGCCAGGCGTCCCTGGAGCTGCCGCCGCTGGCGATGGATTCACGGTTGATCCTCTCGGCCAATGGCATTGGCGATTTGCAACAAGCGCTGGCCCGGGCGGCCTATCCAATGGTCAATGTCCAAGCCATCAGCCTGTCCGGGCCCCGCGATGCGCAGGCCGCGATGAAGGCTGTGCAGGAAAGCTTCTGCCAGGTCGTTCTCGACCCGCAATTCATCGACATCGGCGTGAGCCGGCTGGACCGTGAATGGCGCATCGTGCTGGCTCGTCCGTTGTTGTCGGCGCGTCTTGGAGACTGGCAGACCGAAGGCCAGAAGTTGCTCAAACTCATCAACAGCGCTCGCGCGCAACCACGCCGTTGCGGCACCGAAGCCTTCGCCGCCACGACGCCGCTGGCCTGGAACGCTACGCTGGCCCTGGCCGCCGTGAATCACACCCGCGCCATGGCCAATAACAACTTCTTCGATCACCGCGACCGTGATGGGCGCATGCCTGGCGACCGCGCCGAGCTGGCGGGCTATCTGGGCCTGGCCATCGGTGAAAACATTGCCGCTGGGCAGGACACAGCGTTGAAGGTGGTGGACGGCTGGCTGGCCAGTCCCGGGCACTGCGCCAACCTGATGAATCCGCAATTTCGCGAATTGGGGGCTGGGTATGCGATGGACCCGAAAAGTGATGCGGGGATCTATTGGACGGCGATGTTCGGGACTCAATAACGGTGGTTGGCCTACTCCTGTCGCAAAACCTGCCGCACATGTCGCATGAACTGGCTCAACGACGGAGATTGGGCCACTGGCTTGCGTTGCAGCAGGCCAATCGAGCGTTTTGCCGGTTGGTCGATGGCCGTGACCGCACACTGCTCACCGATGTTGAACACCGCCGTGCAACTGGCCGGTAACAGCGAAAACCCCAACCCTTCGCGCACCAGGGCCGTGGCCGTGCTCATGTGCGCGACCTCCCAGGCCGGGACGGGGTCAACGTTCAAATAGCGCAACGCCGCGTCAGCCAAGGGGCGAATGCTGGTGTCCGGCGTAAGCGCGATGTAGGGCTGGCGTTTCCAGTCTTCCTCGCCGTCAGGCTGGTTCGTCTTGTGACTGAGCAATACCAGGTTGTCATCCAGTAGCCGGGCGAAGCTCAGCCCGGACAGATCGTCAGGCAACGAACTGATGCCGGCCTCCACCTCGCCGCGCTGCACCCAGCCCATGATTTCCCCGGCTCGGCCGTCCAGCAAGGTCACCGTCACACCCGGGTTGTCGCGCTGGAAAGTGGCCATGGCGGCCGGCAGGAACGACGCTGCGGCCGTAGGCAGGGCCGCCAGCCGTAGCGTGCCACGGCTCAGGCTCAAGGTGTCGCGAGCGTCGCGCACGGCATCGTCCATGTCCCGGAGCATGCGCCGGGCCTGGGGCAGAAAGTGCTCGCCGGCGGGCGTCAGCTCCACGCTGCGGGTGTTACGGGCAAGCAACTGCAAGCCCATGCTCTCTTCCAGTTTGCGAATGCTGTAGCTCAGCGCCGGCTGGGACAGGTGCAGTTGTTCCGCCGTACGGGTGAAACTGGACGTTTCGGCGATCAGGATGAAAGCCCGCAGCTGGCGAAAAGATACGTTCATGGGCCGCTCATAAAATTAATGAATCAATTGATTCTATCTTTAAAATTCACAGAATAATCCAACCTCTCCACTATGGGACCACCCTTCAGTGGAAAACGGACATGACAAAAACAATACTCGTCGGGTGTGGCGCCGGTTTCGCCAATGATCGACCCGACGCCGCGCTGCGCCTGGCCCAAGACCTGGCACAACGCAGCGGCCAGCGCTACATCATGCTTGAGCTGCTGGCTGAACGGACCCTGGCCGAGGCGCAGTTGCGCAAGCGCCTCGACCCGCAGGCCGGCTATTCCTCCCGCTTGTTCGATTTTCTCGAACCCATGCTGGCGCTGTGCATCGAGGCCGGCATCCCGATCATCACCAATGGCGGCGCAGCCAATCCCAGGGCCGCCGCGCAACGGCTGCGTCATGAGCTGGCGGGTCGCTTCCCTTCGCTGAAAATCGCCTGCGTGTTGGGCGACGACCTGCTGGAAGAAACGCCTTCGCGTTACGAACGGTGGCTGTCGCCGAGCGCCAAGGAGCAGCCCGTTTCGGTGAACGTCTACACCGGCGCCGAGGGTATCGCCCGGGCACTCGCCGCTGGCGCTGGCATCGTGTTGTGTGGCCGTGTCGCCGATCCGTCGTTGGCGGTGGGGGCGATCCGCCATGGGTTGGGCTGGGCCGCCGACGATTGGCAGAAAATGGCTGTCGCCACCGCCGCGGGCCACTTGCTGGAATGCTGCACCCAGGTCACTGGCGGCTATTTTGCCCACCCTGGCATGAAAGAGATTCCGGATCTGGCCAACCTGGGTTGTCCGATTGCCGAGGTCCATGAGAATGGCCGCCTGATCATAGGCAAAACCCGTCATTGCGGCGGAAGGGTCAGTGAGCAGACCGTCAAGGAACAGCTGCTGTACGAAGTGCACGACCCACGACGCTATCTGACGCCCGACGTAGTGCTGGACCTGGGCCAGGCTCGTGTCCATGACTTGGGTGAGGACCGTGTCGAAGTCAGCGGGCTGCTCGGCCATCCCCGTCCCGACACGCTCAAGGGCCTGGCCGGTGAGCGCGGCCTGTGGTTTGGCGAAGCAGAAATTTCCTATGCAGGCCCTGGTGCCGTGGCACGTGCCGCGCTGGCGCGAGAGATCCTGCTGGACCGTTTCGACCGCTTGGCGCCAGGCGTGCACCCCTGGATCGACCTGTCGGGGATAGCCAGTCTGTTCAACGACCAGGGTGGCCGCTATCTGCAAAAACAACTGGCCCAGGCGCCAGCGCTGGAAGACGTGCGCGTGCGCATCGGCCTGACCCACACCGACCGACCATTGCTCGAAACCCTGCTGGCCGAGGTGGAGTCCCTTTACACCAACGGGCCGGCCGGCGGCGGCGGTGTCCGACGACATCTCGTCGAGGCCGTCACGACCCGCAGTTTCCTGTTGCCGCGCGATGAAATCCACACAACCTTGGAGTGGTATTGATGAACAGGGTCACCCTCGCCGACTTCGCCCACGCCCGTGCCGGCGATAAAGGCAACATCCTCAGCATCGCGGTTTTCCCCCACGACGCGGCCCATTACGCCTGGCTAGTGCAGGAACTGACTTGCGCGCGAGTGGCCGAGCAATTCGCGACGCGTCGGCCTTCCAAGGTGCACCGCTATGAACTACCGAACCTCAATGCCTTGAATTTCGTGCTTGAAGACGCCCTGGAGGGCGGCGTGAACCGCAGTTGCGGTCTCGATCGCCACGGCAAGAGCCTGAGTTACCTGCTGTTGGCCTTGAACCTGCCCGGACCGCAAGACTGACCGACGCTTCGCCCCCGTACCATCGACAACAATAAAAAAAGAGGCCCCTACATGATTACAACCTTGGGTTTCCTGATGATGCTCGCCATCATCGGATTGATATTGCTGCGCCGGATCAGCCCGGTGGTGGCGTTCACCATCCTGCCCGTGGTCGCTTGCCTGTTGGCCGGCTTCAATCTCGGGCAGATCGGCGAATTCATCAAGGCCGGCCTGATCACGGTGGCCCCGACGGCCGCGCTGTTCCTGTTCGCCATCCTGTTTTTCGGCATCATGCGCGACCGGGGGCTGTTCGATCCGCTGGTCAACCTGCTGATCCGCAGCACGGGCGGCAAGCCGTTGGCCGTGGCGCTGGTGACGGTATTGGTGACCTCGGTGGTTCACCTCGACGGCGTCGGCGCAGCGACGTTCCTGCTGACGATCCCAGCCTTGCTGCCCTTGTATAAACGCCTGAACATGAGCCCGTTGATGCTGTTGTGCCTGGTGGGCACCACCGCCGGGGTGATCAATATGGTGCCGTGGGGTGGAACGACCGCCCGCGCCGCCGCCGTGTCGGGGCTCGATGCCACCGAGCTGTGGCTGGGGCTGCTACCGGTGCAGATGGTGGGCCTGGCGTGCATGCTCGGGGTCGCAACGGTATTGGGCTTGCGGGCCCAGCGTCGCCAGCCGATGTCATTGGGGGCCGCCGCGACGTGCGATATGGACGGCCTGCAACCCCAGGACCGCGAGTTCAGCCTTTCACCTCGAGAGCTGCGCTACTGGCTGAACGTGGCCCTGACCGGTGGGATCCTGCTGTGCCTGTTCACCGGCATCTTTCCCTTGTATGCCTGCTTCATGGTGGGACTGGGCATCGCCCTGCCGTTGAATTTCCCGTCCCTGGACGCCCAGGCTGAACGCCTCAAGGCTCACGCCGCCGATGCACTGCAAATGGTCTTGGTGATGATGGCCGCCGCCGTGCTGTTGGGCGTGCTCTCCGGCGCGAAGATGTCCGATGGCATGGCCTTGTCGTTGATCAATATCCTGCCCGCCGGTTCTGCCCAGTACCTGCACGTGATCGTCGGCTTCTTCGGCGTTCCCCTGGGCATGATCTTTTCGCCCGACGCCTACTATTTCGCCCTGCTGCCGGTCATCAAGGATGTGGCCGCCGCAGCCGGTGTTCCCCTCGAAGCAGTGGCCCGGGCCATGCTGATCGGTGAAAACACCGGATTCTCCATCAGCCCGGTGGTGCCCAGCGTCTACCTGGCGTTGGCCCTCAGCGGTGTCGAGCTGCGCAAGCACATGGCCTATACCTTTTTCTGGGCCTGGGGGGTCAGTCTGGTGATGCTCGCCTTCGCCGTGCTGACCGGGGCTGTACAGGTATGAGTCTCAAGGGTGGGTTTGGAAAATCAGCGACCGATGCACCCCCGAACCCGCCCTCACCCCATCGCCCACGGCCAGCGCGACCGAGCCGAACGGCATCGCCGCATCGCCACAGGCAAACACCCCCGAAAGGCTGGTTTCACGCGTCATCGGGTCGCACTGGATGAAAGCCCCGAGTGGGCCGTCCTCAAACGTACAGCCCAACGTTTGCGCGAGCGAGCTGGCAACCCGGGTGCGCGGCAGGACAAACAGACCGGCGATGGCGATCACACCACCGCTGGCCAACACAACGTTGGCCTGTTCGCCTTCGATGCGCTCGACATGCTCCGCCACCACGGTAACACCGCGCTGCTCAAGGCTCGCCATCTGCTCAGGATCCGGCTCGAACACGCCGTTGGTGAAGAAAGTCGTCGGCCCCCAGTCTGGCAGCATCAACGCATGGTGGAGCGACATCGGCGAGGTCGCCAGGGAGCCAATCGGCCCCTGGTCCAGCTCGTAGCCATGGCAGTACGGGCAATGAAAGACACTTTGCCCCCAACGTTCCGCCAGTCCCTGCACCGCTGGCAGTTCGTCAATTACCCCGGTGGCGAGCAACAGACGACGGGCGCTGTAGCGTTGCCCGTGGGTGGTTTCGACGATGAAGCCCTCCTCGTGCCTGGCGGCGTGGGTTGCGGTGTCTGAAACCCATTTCACCGTCGGGTACGCCAGGAGCTGCGTTCGGGCGTCATCGGCAATGTCATCGGGCGCGCGGCCGTCCTGTCCGAGAAACCCGTGGGATGTCGCGGCAAACCGATTACGACGCTTGCCCGCGTCGATGACAAGCACTTTGCGGCGGGCACGGGCCAACTGAAGACCCGCGGACATTCCAGCGTAGCTGCCGCCTGCAATAATGACGTCGTATTCCATGAGCGTTCTCCAAGATGTTTACGAGGGCGTGGGCAAGTCTCGACACATCGTATGTTTCTTGAAAAACCGCTGTCAATAGTCTCGTAACTTTTGCGATTACAGGCGATACTCCGCTCGGTTTTACCTTCGGATATTTTCATGAGAAACGACACGCGTCTTTCCCGCATGCTGCATGTGCTGATCCATATGGACCGGCATCAGCAATCCGCCACCTCCGATACCCTCGCTCAAATGCTCGGCACCAATCCTGTGGTGGTGCGTCGGACCATGGCCTTGCTCAAGGAACAGGGTTACGTCACGTCGGAAAAAGGCCATCGCGGCGGTTGGAGCCTGGCCAAGCCCTTGGCGCAAATGACCTTGCTCGACATCCACCAAGCGCTGGGCAGCACCTCGATCTTTGCCCTTGGCCTGTCCACCGATCACCCGCAATGCCTGGTGGAACAGGCCGTGAACGCGGCGCTGACGGACGCGTTCGAAGAGGCGCAGGCGTTGCTGCTAAAGCGCCTGGGCAGCATTACGTTGGCAGAGTTGGCGGAGGATTTTGATCAGCGTTATCAGCAGTTCTTCGCCGGTGAGGCGGGCACAGGGACAGAACACAGCCATCATTGAAGCGAGTACACAGCCCGCCATGGCGCGGGCCGTGTTTGCGGGCGTTCAGGCGAGATAGCGCTTGAACCAGTCCATTGTTCGCGACCACGCCAGATCGGCTGCCGCTTCGTCATAACGCGGTGTCGAGTCGTTGTGAAAGCCATGATTGACGCTTGGATAAATGTAGGCCTGATAGTCCTTCTTCCCGGCCTTGAGCGCCGCTTCATAGGCTGGCCAGCCTTCGTTGATCCGCGTGTCGAGTTCAGCGTAGTGGATCAATAGCGGCGCGTTGATCCGTGGCACGTCCTCGGGTTTGGGTTGGCGTCCGTAGAATGGCACTGCCGCGCCCAGTTCGGGGTACGCCACCGCAGCCGCGTTGGCCACCCCACCGCCGTAGCAGAAACCGGTGATGCCGACTTTTCTCCCGCCCACGGCCTCATGCTTGCCGAGAAACTCGATGGCGGCGAAAAAATCGTTCATCAGTTTTTCCGGGTCGACTTGCTGTTGCAACTCGCGCCCCTTGTCGTCATTGCCCGGATAACCGCCCACCGATGTCAGGCCATCGGGCGCCAGCGCGACGAACCCGGCCTTGGCGACGCGCCGGGCGACGTCTTCGATATATGGGTTCAACCCCCGGTTTTCATGAGCCACCACCACGCCGGGCGCAGCTCCGCTGGCCTTGGCTGGCCGCACCAGGTAACCACGCACCTGGCCGTGGCCGTTTGGCGAGGGATAGGTGATGTACTGCGCCAGGATATCCGGGTCGGTGAAGTTCACCTGCATCGCCTGGGCATAATCGGGGCTCAACGATGCCAACAGCGCGCCGGCCGTGAGCCCGCCCACCGCGAATTGGCTGGCCCGTTCGAGGAAGACCCGCCGGGAAATCTGGCCATGGGCGTAGAAGTCGTAGAGCTCAAGCAGTTCGGGAGCAAAGTCCCTGGCGGTGAGACGTGTCATGGGTTGGGTCCTCGGCTGGGATCGAAAAATCATAGCCGAAAAAAAACGCCGCTCCAGGAGCGGCGTTTCTTTTTACCAGACGGCGTCCGGTTTACAGCGCCATGTCAGCCGCTGGATTGGCTTCACGGGCAGCAGCCGGTTTGGCCGGTACTGCAGCGGCGTTTACCTTGCCGACAGCCGGTGGCGGGTCCAGTTGCAGGACTTCGCTGGTGTAGGCCCATTCCTGGGCGACACGCTCTGGGCTCTCGTTGAGCTTGGTGCCGTAGCTCGGCACGATCTGGCGCAGTTTTTCCTGCCAGGCCGGGGTAGCCACCTTGTCCTTGAAGACTTTCTCAAGCACGGTCAGCATGATCGGTGCGGCGGTCGACGCGCCTGGCGAGGCACCCAGCAGGCCGGCGATGCTGCCATCTTCGGAAGCGACGACTTCGGTGCCGAGTTTCAGCACGCCGCCCTTCTCTTCGTCACGCTTGATGATCTGCACGCGCTGGCCGGCCTGCCACAGGCGCCAGTCTTCCTGCTTGGCCTCTGGGAAGTATTCCTTCAGCGCGTTGAAGCGGTCTTCGTCCGACAGCATCAACTGGCCTGCCAGGTATTCCACCAGCGGGTACTGTTCGATACCGACCTTGGTCATCGGCCACACGTTGTGGGTGGTGGTGCTGGTCAGCAGGTCAAAGTACGAGCCGTTCTTCAGGAACTTGGTGGAGAAGGTGGCAAATGGGCCAAACAGGATCACACGCTTGCCATCAAGCACGCGGGTATCCAGGTGCGGAACCGACATCGGTGGCGCGCCAACCGAAGCCTTGCCGTATGCCTTCGCCAGGTGCACCTGGGCGATGGTCGGGTTCTCGGTCACGAGGAACGAACCACCCACCGGGAAACCGGCGTATTCACGGGCTTCTGGAATGTCCGACATCTGCAGCAGGTGCAGGGCACCGCCACCGGCGCCGATGAACACGAACTTGGCGTCGGTCTCGGTTTCGGTACCGTCCTTCAGGTTCTTGTACGAAACACGCCAGGTGCCGTCTTCATTGCGAGTGATGTCTTCCACTTCGCTGGACAGCTTGAGCGAGAAGTTCGGCTTGGTTTGCAGGTAAGTGGCGAACTGGCGGGTGATTTCGCCGAAGTTCACGTCAGTACCCAGCGGGCTCCAGGTGGCCGCGACTTTCTGGCTCGGGTCGCGGCCCTGCATCATCAGCGGAACCCACTTGCTGATCTGCGCAGGATCTTCGGAGTACTGCATGCCGGCGAACAACGGGCTGGCCTGGAGGGCTTCGTAACGCTTCTTCAGGAACGCGATGTTCTCGTCGCCCCACAGAAAACTCATGTGCGGCGTGGAGTTGATGAACGAACGCGGATTCTTCAACACGCCGTTCTTGACTTGCCAGGACCAGAACTGGCGGGAAATCTGGAAGGCTTCGTTGATTTCGATGGCCTTGGAGATATCGACCTTGCCGTCTTTTTCCGGCGTGTAGTTCAGCTCCGCCAGGGCGGAGTGACCGGTACCGGCGTTGTTCCAGCCATTGGAGCTCTCTTCGGCAACACCGTCCAGGCGCTCGACCATTTCCATGGTCCAGCCCGGCTCCAGCTCATTGAGCCAAACGCCGAGGGTCGAACTCATGATGCCGCCACCAATGAGCAAGACATCCACTTTTTTCGGCTCGGCGGCGTGCGTGGTCGCAAGACCCATCGCCATCGCCAGGCCCAGCAGCGCCGTGTGTGTTTTCTTCAACATGTGTGTATCCCTAGGATAAAACGCCATTCCGCCCTCCAGTCCTGTTCGAGGGATGACCTCGTCCATGCCGGCACAGCCAGCGGGCGGGTATCGAATGAACTGGAGGATGGACCTACAGGGCCGAGCAATATCGGCCTCACATTTATGTCTCTCCGGCGCTGTCTTCTTGTAGGTCTTGGCTTCAGCTGGGTGAGGGACACTGCAAAACGGTCTGGATCGGGCCCGGCGTGACCGTGCCCGATTGTCGCAGCGGGGGGAGTTTACAGAAGGAAATAAGCAGACCGAAGCGCATTTTTGCATTCGAGGTAAAAACGCCGACCAAATGACGGCGTTTTAATGGCTCCATCGGTCCCTCGACTACCCGAGTATCTGACTCAACACCGCCCGCAGCTTGCCGGGCTTGACCGGTTTGTTCAGCAGCGGCGCATTCAGTTTGCGCAAGGCGCGGCGGCATTGGTCGCTGCGGTCGGCGGTAATGATCACCGCCGGGATTGCCTGTTGAAAATGCTCACGCAGGTGCTTGACCACCTCGCAGCCGACTACCCCATGATCGAGATGAAAATCCGCCAGGACCAACTCTGGGGCGCGGCCTTGCAGCACATCGAAGGCGCCCGCTTCGTCAGTGGCTGTCAATACCTCGCAGCCCCACTGCCCCAGCAGCGCCGCCATGCTTTGCAGAATGGCCACCTCGTTGTCGATGACCAACAAGCGACGGCCCGGTAGCGGGTTACCGGTAACCGCCTGCGCAGGAATCAGCGATATGGGCAGTGGCCGCTCGGCGGACAGCGGCACCTCGATGCTGAACACCGAGCCGCGTCCTGGACGCGAGCGCACCTGCACGCGACAACCGAGGACATGGGCGATACGCTCGACTATCGCCAGTCCCAGGCCCACGCCCTTGCGATCCGCCGCCCGGCCGACATCCAGTTGGTTGAACTCGAGGAAAATCGACTCCAGGCAATCCGCCGCGATGCCCCGCCCGGTGTCCCAGACTTCCAGGCTCAAGCGCCCTCCCCGACGCCGCGCCGCCAGCAGAATGCCGCCCTGGTCGGTGTAGCGACACGCGTTGCTGAGCAGGTTGCGCAGGATCCGCGTCATCAACCGCAGGTCAGTCAACACCGCCTCATCGGCAAACCGCACCCGCAGGTCCAGGCCCGCGGCACCGGCTACCGATTGAAACTCCGACACCAGCGGCGCAAGCAGCTCATCCAGCCGGTACGGTGCCAGATCGGGCCTGACGGCAGCCTGGTCCAACCGGGAAATGTCCAGCAGGTCGGTGAGCAGATCCTCTGCCCCCTCCAGCGCCTGATGCGTGCGCTCCACCAGCACATGCTCGGCGGCCGGCAATGTGCGCTCACGCAACGTGGCGATCAGCAGTCGCGCGGCGTTGAGCGGTTGCAGCAGGTCGTGGCTGGCGGCGGCCAGGTATTTGTCCTTGCTGCGATTGGCGGCCTGGGCGGCGTCCCGCGCATCGCGCAGCTGTTGCTCGACCAACTCGCGCTGGGCGATCTGTTGTTGCAGGTTATGGTTGGCCTCCAGCAGCGCATCGGTGCGCTCGGCCACCCGCTGCTCCAATTGGTCGTTGAGCTGCTGCAGGTGATGCCGGGCTTGTTCCAATTCATCCAGGCGCGCCGCGAGCTCCGGGTAGTGACTCTTGCGTGTCGAGTGGTTGCCCAGCCCCAGCAGCCCGGCCAGGGCTTTTTGCTGTTCGTCAGAGGGCTTCGCCATAGACGACCTCGACATCCCGCTGGCTCGACTCCCGGGGATTGGTGAGGATGCACGGATCGTGCATCGCATGCTGTGACAGGAACGGAATGTCCGAGGTGCTGACGCCGTGCAGCCCGAGGGTTTCGTGGAAGCCGATGGTGCGCTTGAGTGCGATCAGGTGCTCCACCAACCGGGTGCGGATTTGTCGATGATTGAGCCCACGGCAATCGATGCCCAGCGTCTCGGCGATCACCTTGAAACGCTCCGGCGCCGAGTTGTAGTTGAACGCCACCACGTGCTCCACCAGCACCGCATTGCACAGCCCATGAGGCAGGTCGAGGAAACCGCCCAAGCTGTGGGACATGGCATGCACCGCGCCGAGGATCGCGTTAGAGAACGCCAGCCCGGCCTGCATGCTGCCGAGCATGATCTTCTCGCGCAGCGCAATGTCCGCTGGGTTGGCAATCATCTGCACCAGGTTGTTGTTGATCAGGCGCATCGCTTCCAAGGCGTGGGGATCGGTCAGCGGTCCGTGACCGGTGGAGACGAACGCCTCGATGGCGTGCACCAGCGCATCGATGCCGGTACAGGCCGACAGGAACGGGTCCATGCTCAGGGTGGTTTCCGGGTCGATCAACGACACATCGGGCACCGCCGCCTTGCTGACGATGGAAAACTTCATGCGTTCTTGCTGGTTGGAGATGATGACGAACTGCGACACGTCCGCCGAAGTGCCGGCCGTGGTGGGAATCAGGATCAGCGGCGGGCTCGGCATGTAGAGCGTGTCGACGCCTTCGAACTCGAGGATGCTGCGACCGTGCGCCACGACGATGCCAATCGCCTTGCCGCCGTCCATGGGGCTGCCGCCACCGACCGCGACGATCACGTCGCAGTGGTTCTCACGGTACATCTCGGCGCCGAGCATCACTTCTTCCACGCGGGGATTGGGAGAGATCGCGCTGTAGATGCAGTAGTCGATGCCCTGGGCTTGCAGGCTGGCTTCGACGTCACCGACCCAACCGGCGGCGATGACCCCGGGGTCGGTGACCACCAGCACCTTGCGGGCACCGAAGGTCTTGGCGTAATTGCCGACATTGTGCCGGCAACCGGCACCAAACATGATTTCTGGGGAAACGAACTTGCGCAGCGGACTGAGGCTCATTTTTTCAGGGGGGCTCATCGGTAAGCCTGTTCTTATTGTCTTGGAATACCCTGAGCCTAAAGCATCCCGCCGCGAATGCAATCAGACCAATGGGTAGCCCGGCCAGACCGCGCCTGGCCGGGCTAGCACTCATCGGTTGGCGAAGTACATCGTCACTTCAAAGCCAATACGCAGGTCGGTGTACGCGGGTTTAGTCCACATGGGTCTTTCCTCTTCTTGTACCGGGCGATTCCGGCAGGGTCATTAATGCATGGGGCGGCCAAGGCTCGAATGCTACTTTCGGAGCAATGGGTGGGGTGCGTTGGTAGTACAGGCCGTTAGAAAAATCCCAACGGATTGACGTCGTAGCTCACCAGCAGGTTCTTGGTCTGCTGATAGTGATCGAGCATCATCTTGTGCGTCTCACGGCCCACGCCGGACTTCTTGTAGCCGCCGAACGCAGCATGCGCCGGGTACAGGTGGTAGCAGTTGGTCCACACGCGACCGGCCTTGATCGCCCGGCCCATGCGGTAGGCGCGGTTGATGTCGCGGGTCCAGAGGCCGGCGCCAAGGCCGAACTCGGTGTCGTTGGCAATCGCCAGGGCTTCGGCTTCGTCCTTGAACGTGGTCACGCCCACCACCGGGCCGAAGATTTCTTCCTGGAACACGCGCATCTTGTTGTGGCCCTTGAGCAGGGTCGGCTGGATGTAATAGCCGCTCGACAGATCGCCTTCAAGACGTTCGGCTGCACCGCCGGTGAGCAGCTCGGCGCCCTCTTCCCGGGCGATGTCCAGGTACGAAAGGATCTTGTCGTATTGCTGCTGGGACGCCTGGGCGCCGACCATGGTCTCGGTGTCCAGGGGATTGCCGCGCTTGATCTTGGCGATTTTCTTCATGACCTCGGCCATGAACGGCACGTAGATCGATTCCTGCACCAACGCCCGCGATGGGCAGGTGCAGACTTCACCCTGGTTGAAAAACGCCAGCACCAGGCCCTCGGCAGCCTTTTCGATGAACGCCGGCTCGGCCTGCATGATGTCTTCGAAGAAGATGTTCGGCGACTTGCCGCCCAGCTCAACGGTGGACGGAATGATGTTCTCGGCCGCGCATTTCATGATGTGCGAGCCCACCGGGGTGGAGCCGGTGAAGGCGATCTTGGCGATGCGCTTGCTGGTGGCCAAGGCTTCACCGGCCTCGCGACCAAAGCCATGGACAATATTCAAGACGCCGGCCGGCAGCAGGTCGGCGATCAGTTCCATGAACACGGTGATCGACAGCGGCGTCTGCTCCGCTGGCTTGAGCACGATGCAGTTGCCGGCGGCCAGGGCCGGGGCGAGTTTCCAGGCGGCCATCAGCAGCGGGAAGTTCCACGGAATGATCTGCCCGACCACGCCCAGGGGCTCGTGGAAATGATAGGCCGTGGTCAGTTCGTTGATCTCGGCGGCCCCGCCCTCTTGGGCACGGATGCACCCGGCGAAATAACGGAAATGGTCAGCCGACAGCGGCACGTCGGCGTTGAGGGTTTCGCGCACGGCCTTGCCGTTGTCCCAGGTTTCAGCGACGGCGAGGACTTCCAGGTGCTGCTCGATGCGGTCGGCGATTTTCAACAGCACCAGGGAACGATCCTGGACCGAGGTCTTGCCCCAGGCATCGGCCGCGGCATGGGCAGCGTCCAGGGCTTTGTCGATGTCGGCGGCGCTGGAGCGTGGGAACTCGCCGATGACCTCGCCGTTGACCGGCGAGGTGTTGGTGAAGTACTCGCCGTTGACCGGCGCGACGAATTCGCCGCCGATGAAATTGCCATAGCGCGGCTTGAAGGAAACGACGGCGCCTGGGGTTCCGGGTTGTGCGTAGATCATGATGGGCCTCTGCCTGGTCGATGCCTGTCGCGGGACAGGCGATAGGCCGATGGTAGAGAGCCCCGCGCGGTGGACGAATGCGTCGTTGGCAGGGGGACTCTCGTTATTTGGTCGTAGGTTTCAAGCTCAAGGCCAGCGCAGGTACCGTGGCGAGGGAGCTTGCTCCCGCTGGGCTGCGCAGCAGACCCGACATTTTGCGATTGCTGCGCAATCGAGCGGGAGCAAGCTCCCTCGCCACGTCTCTCCGCAGGTTTTAGCGTTTAGCCACTAGCTCCTTCGGCAACTTGAAGGTCCAGAGCATGCCGCCCTGGTTGAAGTCCTTCACGCGCTTGGCCACCTCGCCGCCCCACAGCGGCACTGCGCCGCCCCAGCCCGAGACCACCGAGACGTACTGTTCACCATCCATTTCCCAGGTAATGGGCGAGCCGAGCACGCCGGAGCCGGTCTGGAATTCCCAGACTTTTTCGCCGGTCTTGGCATTAAAGGCCTGCAGAAAGCCTTCAGGCGTGCCGGTGAACACCAGGTTGCCCTTGGTGGTCAACACACCGCCCCACAGCGGCGCGAAGTTCTTGTGGCGCCAGACTTCCTTGCCGGTCTTCGGATCGATGGCCCGCAGCACGCCGATGTAGTCCTCGTTCAGCGGCTTGATGGTGAAACCGGCACCGAGAAACGCCGCGCCCTTCTTGTAGGCGATGCCTTCGTTCCAGATGTCCATGCCCCATTCGTTGGACGGCACGTAGAACAGGCCAGTGTCTTGGTTGTAGGCCATCGGCATCCAGTTCTTCGCGCCGAGGAACGCCGGGGCGACAAACACCGAGCTGCCCTTGGCTTCGCTGCCCGGCGCTCCCGGACGGCTGGCCTCGTTGTAGATCGGCCGCCCGTCCTTGTCCAGGCCGGTGGCCCAGGTGATCTTGTCAACGAATGGGAAGCCACGGATGAACTTGCCGTTGGTGCGGTCGAGCACGTAGAAGAAACCGTTGCGGTCGGCAGTGGCCGCCGCCTTGATGTCCTTGCCGCCGTCCTTGTAGTTGAACGAGATCAGCTCGTTGACGCCGTCATAATCCCAGCCGTCATGCGGCGTGCTCTGGAAGTGCCATTTGATGCTGCCGTCGTCCGGGTTCAACGCCAGGCGCGACGAGGAATAGAGGTTGTCGCCAGGACGCAGGTGAGAGTTCCACGGTGCCGGGTTGCCGGTGCCGAACAGCAACAGGTTGGTTTCCGGGTCGTAGTAGCCGCCCAGCCAAGGCGCCGCACCGCCGGTTTTCCAGAGATCGCCGGGCCAGGTCTTGCCGGCTTCGCCGCCGGAGATCCCGTTCTCCACCGCCTTGCCATCCTTGTAGACATAGCCCATGTGGCCTTCCACGGTCGGACGGGTCCACAGTAGCTCGCCATTCTTCGGATCGTAGGCGCTGATCTGGCCGACCACGCCGAACTCGCCCCCCGCCACGCCGGTGATGAGCTTGCCATTCACGACCATGGGCGCGGCGCTGATGGAATAACCTTCCTTGTGGTCGGCGACCTTCTTGCTCCACACCACCTTGCCGGTGTCCTTGTTCAGGGCCACCAGCTTGGCGTCGAGGGTGCCGAAGAACACCAGGTCGCCATACAGCGCCACACCGCGGTTGATCACATCGCAGCAAGGGCGGATGTCGTCTGGCAGCCGCGCGTCGTATTGCCAAAGTTTCTTGCCAGTACGGGCGTCCACCGCGAACACCCGCGAATAGGAACCGGTGAGGTACATCACGCCGTCCTTGATCATCGGCTGGGCCTGCTGGCCGCGCTGCTTTTCGCCGCCGAAGGAGAACGCCCAGACCGGCCGCAGGTCCTTGATGTTGTTAACGTTCAGGGTATCGAGCGGGCTATAGCGCTGGCCCTGCACGCCGAGGCCGTTGGTCACGATCTGTTGCGGGTTTTTCGGATCCTGGAGAATTTCCTGGTCGGTCACGGCGGCCAAGGCCGAACCGGACAGCAGCATGGCACTGAGCAGCAGGTTCACGGCGAAGGGTTGGCGACGTGCGGGATGGGTCATGGCGGCTACCTCTGCGGTTATTGTTATACCCGGGAAATTTTCCCGGTCTGCCACAGATTCTTGGGCCAGGGGCCGCTGCCAACAATTGCCCGCTGTGCTGAGTTTTCTAGTTCCTTGGTACACATAGAGGCCACAGGGACGCGTGCTCAGCCAGGGTCGCGGGTGTCCACCCGCTTCATCCCAGCCCGCTCATAACGCGGATACAGATGACTGACGCTGCGAATCAATTCATAACGACTCAGACTGATCCCGGAAAAGCGTTCAGGAATGGGGCTGCGGATCATCTCGGCCATGTCATCGCCGCGCGCCGCGCCGTCGCGCATCAGTTGATCGAGCCAGCCCAGGTAGTCGCGCATTTGCGCAAAAGGCCGGGCATCGCTCGCCACCGGTCCGTGGCCGGGCACGATCTGCTTCCAAGGCAAAGCCTGCAAGGTCTCCAGGTCCTTGAGCCAGACATCCAGTCCAGGACTGTTCGGTGTGGTCAGGGCGCGCTCGTAAAACACCAGGTCGCCGGCGAACAGCACACCGGTGGTTTCATCGAAGATCGCCAAATCCGCCCCGGTGTGCCCGGCAAGCGCCAGCAGGCGCAGCGAATGGTCGCCGACTTTCAGCGTGCCGGGTTCCAGCACCTGAGTCGGCAGCACCACCTCGGTGCCGCGCATCCAGTCCCCCACCAGCCGGTACATGTTCTCGGCCATCGCATCGCCCTGCTGCCGCAGCAGGTCGGTGGTGCCGGACAACGCGCCGATGGGTACGTCGCTGAACGCCTGGTTGCCCAGTATATGATCCGGGTGATGATGGGTCAGCAGCACCTGGATCACCGGTTTGTCGGTGGTCGCGGCGATGGCTTGGCGCAACGCCTCGCCGTAACGCTTCGACGGCCCGGTGTCGATGACCACCACGCCAGCGGCAGTGACGATGAACGCCGTGTTGACGATGTTGCCGCCGTTGGCCTTGGCGAAATTATCGGTGCTGCCCTCCAGCAGCCACGTGCCCTCGGCGATCTGCCGAGGCTTGAGGGAATAATCGGTGGCGGACCACGCCGGCAGGCACAGCCCAAGGCAGATCAGCAACAACCAGCGCATGCTGTGCTCCTTTTGATCAGGGAATGGCCGCTTCGAATTCGTTGCCGCTGTTGTCGCGCAATACCAGGCGGGTCTGCCCGGGGCCCTTGATGTCAAAGCCCAGGTTGGGGTTTTCGCTGACTGCCGGAAACAGCTCCAGGCTCGCCAGTTGCTGGCCGTCGGCGTCCAGCAGTCGCGCCTGATTGATGAAAAATTCCGGGATGCCGCTCACCAGGCCATTGTCCATGGGATGAGCGATCTGCAGGCGCAGGCGACTCCAATCCCCGCGCGGATAACGGCCGCCCAATACTTCGCCCAGGTGTTCCTCCCAGCCGGGCTGCGTGCGCACGACGCTGGGCGCGGTGCAACCGCCACCGGCCGCGTCGATCAGGGTCGAGCCGACGTGCCACAAGCCGTCACGGGTTTGTACGGCGGCGCGCAATGGGGTGGCCTGCTCGATGCGAATGCGGACCGAGAGCCAGGGCAGCACCCTCTCGGATGGCTGGAAATCGACGATTTTCGGCAAGGGATTCAACTCGGCCCAGGCCAGTACGCGCACGACGTCGCCAGTGAACGCCCGCGCATCGATTTCCAACGGCACCTGGCGCGCATCCTCGGCGAAGGGCGGCGCCAACACGCGTACCCGCTCGTCGAAAACGAAGGGCGCGTCGGCGAGCAATTGCTTGTGGTAAAAGGCCCACATCACCGAGGGCACAGGATCCTTACCCGGCTCCACCGCCATCGCCAGCCACGGTAGGCACCCCAACAGCAGGCCATACGCTCGCCAGTTCATCCCTGCGCTCCTATTGGTACATTTCGGGAACTTCGTAACGCAGGCCGTATCGGGCATAGATGGCCTTGAGGCTGCCGTCGCGTATCAACGCTTCCAGCGCCTCCTCCACCGCATAGGCCAATTGCCGGTTGCTTTCGTGCACCGCCATGCCGATTTCCCAGCGTTGCTTGCCCATGTTCGGGTAAGCGTTTTCGGCCAGCGCCAATTGCGGATCGGCCGCTCGGTGCACCTGCCAATCGATTTCCCCTCGCATCGCCATCACTGCATCCACTTGCGCCGCTTGCATGGCGGCGAAGGCTTTGGCAACGCTGGGATAGTGGCGGGTCTTGGCACTGAGCATGCCGTTGAATACAGACGTCAGGTAGAACGACGGCACGCTGTCGACTTCAACGCCAATGGGGTGCTGCTGGAACACCGCGACGCTGCCGACCGAATCCAGCCGACGCCGGTCGTATGCCACCTGCCAGCATTCCTGCTGGTACGGTCCGAACATCACCACCTGGGCATTTTCCAGCTCGCCGATGTCGTTGCGCTTCTGGACGTAATCGTGATCGTACGGAACCCGCATCATCAGGTCGGCCAGTTGTCGGCCGTGCAGCGCACTGCTACGCCAGATGTAGTCGCGCAGGTCATCGTCGAGCTTTTCGCCGGGTGGCGCCCAGATCAGTGCCAGGCGTACGCCGAGCGCCTGGGCCAAGGCCTGTGCCAATTCCACGTCCACGCCCCGGGGCTGGCCCTGGTCTTCAAAACTGTAGGGGGCGAAGTCCCTGTAGACCGCGACCTTCAATTCGCCTGCGGCGATCATCTGATCGTAGCTACGCACTTGCGCCTGCACCGCCTGGCCCCACAGCAGCAGGCCGCACGTCAGCCACGCAAACAGGCGCATGGCAATCACTCCTCGACGTGCACGCTGTCAAGGTACGTGCGCACCGCCCACAAGGCTTCCTGGCTCAAGTAATCGGCCATTTTTGGCATGTAGACCCGGCCGTCGCGCACCGCGCCGTGACGCACGCGCTCCACGAACCACTCATCACCGGCCTCGGCGGCGTCGAGCATGCGCAGGTCCGGGGCGATCCCGCCGGACTTGGCTTCCAGGCCATGGCAAGCGGCGCAGTTCTGGTTATAGGCCGAGGCACCGATTTCCACGGCTTTGTCTCGCTCGGGAGCATTGCGATATGGGTTCTGCGCGGCCCACCCATCGGCGTCCAATGGCAGGTTGGTGTCCTTGATGGGAGTCAGCCCTTGGGTTTCCACTGCCTGGGGCACTACGTTGCCATGAGCCCATACCGAGCCTGCGCCAGCCAGCCCTATCAGCAATGCGGTAGCGATGATGGCGTTGCGTTTTGTTGTCATTGTTATGCCCTCTCAGATTGCACGCAGGCTTCTGCAAGGAAGCCGTGCCGTCATCTTAGGAACCGCTCGCCACCAGCCGAATGCTGCTTTGGTGGCCGCGTTCTACTCCCTTGGTAGCGGGCCATCCGACTCAAGTCGCAAATACAGCCGGTTTGGGAAATCTTCCCGGCAAGGGCGGGACTTTTTCCGTATCGGACGGGCTTGCCAGCCCCGAACCTAGTCAGGCCAAAACCTCACTGGGAAATCCCACCATGACAATAAAAACGCTACCTGCCCTCTCCTCCCTGACCGTCGCCTTGCTGCTGGCCGGCAGCCTGGCCCTGGGCCCGCAGGCGAACGCCGCCGTCACCTGGGAAGACATCGCCAACGACCACCTGACCACCCAGGACGTGCTGCAATACGGCATGGGCACCAACGCCCAGCGCTGGAGCCCGCTGGCCCAGGTCAATGACAAAAACGTGTTCAAGCTCACGCCGGCCTGGTCGTATTCGTTTGGCGACGAAAAGCAGCGCGGCCAGGAATCCCAGGCCATCGTCAGTGACGGTGTGGTGTACGTGACGGGTTCCTATTCGCGGGTATTCGCCCTCGACGCCAGGACCGGCAAGCGCCTGTGGACCTATAACCATCGTCTGCCGGACAACATTCGCCCGTGCTGCGACGTGGTTAACCGGGGCGCGGCGATCTATGGCGACAAGATCTATTTCGGGACGCTGGACGCGCGGGTGGTCGCCCTGGACAAGAACACCGGCAAGGTGGTGTGGAACAAGAAGTTCGGCGATCACGCCGGCGGCTACACCATGACCGGCGCCCCGGTGCTGATCAAGGACAAGACCAGCGGCAAGGTGCTGTTGATCCACGGCAGTTCCGGCGACGAGTTCGGCGTGGTCGGGCAACTGTTCGCCCGCGACCCGGACACTGGCGAAGAAGTCTGGATGCGCCCGTTTGTCGAAGGCCACATGGGCCGCCTCAATGGCAAGGACAGCACGCCGACCGGCGACGTCAAGGCTCCGTCCTGGCCTGACGACAAGACCACCGAGACCGGCAAGGTCGAAGCGTGGAGCCACGGCGGCGGCGCGCCTTGGCAGAGCGCCAGTTTCGATCCCGAGACCAACACCATTATCGTCGGCGCAGGCAACCCCGGCCCATAGAACACCTGGGCGCGCACGTCCAAGGACGGCAACCCCCACGATTACGACAGCCTCTACACCTCCGGCCAGGTCGGCGTCGACCCAAGCACCGGCGAGGTGAAGTGGTTCTACCAACACACGCCCAACGACGCCTGGGATTTCTCCGGCAACAATGAGCTGGTGCTGTTCGACTACAAGGACAAGGACGGCAAGGTGGTCAAGGCCACCGCCCACGCCGACCGCAACGGTTTCTTCTACGTGGTGGACCGCAACAACGGCAAGCTGCAGAACGCCTTCCCGTTCGTCGACAACATCACCTGGGCCAGTCACATCGACCTGAAGACCGGCCGCCCCGTGGAAAACCCCGGCCAGCGCCCGGCCAAGCCATTGCCCGGTGAAACCAAGGGCAAGCCGGTGGAAGTCTCGCCGCCCTTCCTCGGCGGCAAGAACTGGAACCCCATGGCCTACAGCCAGGACACCGGCTTGTTCTACGTCCCCGGCAACCACTGGAAAGAGGAGTACTGGACCGAAGACGTGAGCTACAAAAAAGGCTCGGCCTACCTCGGCATGGGCTTTCGCATCAAGCGCATGTACGACGATCACGTCGGCAGCCTGCGGGCGATGAATCCCACCACCGGCAAAGTCGTATGGGAGCACAAGGAGCCACTGCCACTGTGGGCCGGCGTGCTCGCCACCAAGGGCAACCTGGTGTTCACCGGCACCGGCGACGGCTTCTTCAAGGCCTTCGATGCGAAAACCGGCAAGGAGCTGTGGAAGTTCCAGACCGGCAGCGGCATCGTTTCCCCGCCTGTCACCTGGGAGCAGGACGGCGAGCAATACATCGGCGTGACCGTCGGTTATGGCGGCGCCGTGCCGCTGTGGGGCGGCGACATGGCCGAGCTGACCAAACCGGTCGCCCAAGGCGGGTCGTTCTGGGTGTTCAAGATTCCGAGTTGGGATAAGGCGACGGCCAAGCAATAACTCCAATCCTCTGTGGGGGAGCGAACCTGCTTCGCCCCCCACAACCATTGAGTTCTCGCCATGAAATATCTGTCTTTTGTGCTGTTGCTCGTCGGTACCCAGGCCAACGCCGAGACCCCCGACGTTCCACTGACGATCAATGGCTGCGTCATCGCCGAAGCCAGCCAATGCCCCGGCGCCGACCTGCGGGGGGCGAACCTGGCGAACCAGGACCTGCGCAAGATGAATCTCAGCGGCGCCGACCTGCGCGATGCCGACTTGCGTCACGCCCGGCTGGACCTGGCCAACCTGGAGAAAGCCCAGCTGCAAGGCGCCAACCTGAACCGAGCAAACCTGCAACAGAGCAACCTGCGCCTGGCGGACTTCAGCGGTGCGACGCTCAAGGCAATCCAGGGCTGGGGCCTGTTTGCCCAGGGCGCGCAATTCCAGCGGGCCGACCTAAGCGGCGCCTATTTGCAGTTCGCCCGCTTGTCCGGCGCCCGGCTCCACGCTGCCAACCTGCAAGCCGCCGACCTGGAAATGGCTTGGCTGAGCAAAGCCGACCTCAAGGGCGCGGACCTGCGCGATGCCAATCTGCAGGAAGTGAAGCTTGGCGAAAGCAACCTCGAACAGGCCAACCTCAATGGCTCTCGCCAGCATTATGGGAATTTCCAGGATGCGAACATGCAGGGTTGCACCGGTTGCCCGACGACTTGGGATCGCTGACGCAGGCCCCCTGGCTGATCGTCCCCACGCTCCGCGTGGGAATGCCTAAACGGACGCTCCGCGTTCGGCTCTGGTGGGACGCAAAGCGTCCCAGGCTGCATTCCCACGCAGAGCGCGGGAACGATCTGCAACAGGTCACCAGCCTTTCAACCGGCAATCCGCACCACGCCCATGTCGATCCCCAAATGCACCAACTCGGCATGGGAGCTGACCTGCAGCTTGCTCTTGAGCAGTGTCAGATGGTTGGACACGGTCTTGGCGCTGATGCACAGCTGTTCGGCGATGGTGCGCGCCGGGGTACCCTTGGCGAGCATCACGAAGATCTCCAATTCGCGCTGGGTCATCGATTGCAGGCGCGGGTCCACATCGTTGCGGTTGCCCGCGCAGGCCAATTGGGTGGCCAGGGCTTGCTCGATATAGGCATGGCCGGCCAGCACGCGTCTCACCGCTTCCACCAGGATTGGCGGCGCGGAATTCTTGGTCAGGTAACCTGCGGCGCCGGCGTCCAGTGCCTGGCGGACCAAGGGCAATTCGTCGTGCATGCTGAAGAACAAGACCCGCAGCTGCGGCAGGCGTTGGCGCAGGCGCCGGGTAGTTTCCAGACCGCTGATGCCCGGCAGGCCAAAATCCATGATCACCAGGTTTGGCACCTGCTCTTGCACCTGGCTCAGCGCCTCTTCTCCCGAAGCCGCTTCGCGGACGAGCAGTTCCGGCATCAGTGCCCGCAACAGGCTGGCATAGCCCTGCCGAACCACCGCATGGTCGTCCACCAACAAAATGTTCATCACACCTCCAGCGCAATATTCAAGGCCAGCGCCCATCCGGCGCCAGGTCGACTGATGATGCGCAGTTCACCGCCCAGGCTTCGCGCCCGTTCGGCCATCGAATGCAGGCCCACGCCCGGCCGGGCCGGTTGCGTCGCGCCACAGCCGTTATCGCGAACCAGCAGTCGTAAACGCCCCGTGCGGTGCTGAATCCGGATCCGTACCTGGCCGGCTCCGGCATGCCGGGCGATGTTGGTCAGTGCTTCCTGTAACAGGCGATACAGGTGGACATTGTTCGGTGCGGACAACGACGGCAGCACGCCATCGATCCGCAATTGGCAGGCGATGCCCTGGCTATCCTGCCATTGCCGCGCCAACATCCCGATCGCCTCGCACAGCGGCAGGTGCTGCAGCACCACGGGGTACAAGTCGTGTACCAACGCGCGAAATCCCTGCTGCAAATGATTGCAGTGCTCTTCCAGCTCACTGGCCGCGCGCTCAAGTACCAGCGGCTGATCGATCACCAGCCGCAGCAGGCAGGCCTGCGCGCGGATGCCCGCCACGTACTGGCCGAGGTCATCGTGAAGAGTCTGCGCCAGTTGCGTGCGCTCCTTCTCCTGCACCGCCAACAACGCCTGGGTCAGCCGGGTGTTATCCGCTCGGGTCTGGGCCAGGGCGGCGGTCATCCGGTTGAAATGCTCCGCCAGCCGCTGGGCCTCCGAGACGCCTCCGGCCGGTAAGTTCACCTGCAGGTCCCCGGCGGACACTTGATGCAGCGCATGCAGCAATTCATCAAGCAAACGCATACCCCGGCGCACCGCCCAGCGGATCACCAACAGGCTGACCAGCAAGGCCATCGCGCAGACCCCGAGCAGTTGCGCCAGGGAGTCGAGGATCTCGTCGATTTCATCCCGAGGATCCACGGCAATCCAGGCCCGACGGCCGTCATCCAGGTTCACCACTTGAGCAGCGGGGCCGTCGGCCAATAACCGCCGCCCTGCCCAGGCTTTCACCCCGTCCTCGACCGCTGGGGACGTCTCCCCTGGCGCCAACCAGCGCACCCGCACGTGACGCAGGCTGCCGGTGAGTCGTGACTGAAGGCTGGCCGGGTCGCGCTGGGCGGTTTCGCTCAGGTAGTGCACCACCGACTCGGCCGATTGCAATTCGCGCTTCACATCGGCCATGGCCTGGTGCAACAGCAGCGTTGCGCACGCCAGGGTAACCAGGGCGAAAAAAATCGTGACCCAAAGATTGATTCGCCAGAGGGCTGACATAGCTAGCAATCCATTTCCTGATTCACAGCAATCCCCTGTGCGAATGACGACTATCTGCATCCTAAAACCCCAAGGCCCGGGGCGATTTACTACCTTGGTACTGCCCCGGCGGTACTTTCTACATATTTCCCCGAGGCCGCGGCCTTCCTATGCTGACGCTACCCGCAATGGAGGTCTTATGCGCCGGCTCGTCAGTTACGCCTTGGTATCCCTGCTGGCAGCGACCACTGTGCAAGCCGGCGATGCCGTGCCGTTGCAAGTGCGCATCGGCTACCTCGGCTATCAGCCCGACGCTGGCCCGCTGTTGTCCAACGTGATCGCCGAGCCTGCCGATGCCGGGCTGCGCGGGGCCGAGCTGGCGATCATCGACAGCAACAGCACGGGGCGTTTCCTCAAGCATGACTATCGCCTCGAAAGCACCAGCGTCGACAGTCCCCAAGCCCTGCTCGAGGCCGCTCGCGCCCAGCATGAGCAAGGCCTGCGCCTGTTTGTGGTCAATGCGCCGGCGGCGAGCCTGCGCCAACTCAGCGCCGCCCTGCCCGACAGCCTGCTGTTCAACGCCGGCAGCCCCGATGACAGCCTGCGCAGCACCGACTGCCTGAGCAACGTGCTGCACAGCCTGCCCGACCGGGCGACGCTGGCCGATGCGCTGATCCAGTTCAGCGTCGTGCGCAAATGGCAACGGGCCTTGCTGATCGTCGGCCAGACGCCTGAAGACCAGGCCTACGCCAGCGCGCTGCGCCGGGCCATGAAACGCTTCGGCATGAAGATCGTCGCCGAGAAGGCTTGGCACTTCGACAACGACCAGCGGCGCAGCGCCCAGGCCGACATGCCGCTGTTCACCCAGACCGCCGAGTACGACGTGGTGCTGGTGGCCGACGAGCGTGGCGACTTCGGCGAATATGTGCCTTACCAGACGTGGTATCCGCGCCCAGTAGCAGGGACTCAGGGCCTGACGCCCACCGGCTGGCACAAGACCGTCGAGACCTACGGCGCGGCGCAGTTGCAAAAACGCTTCGAAGCCCTCGCCGGGCGCTGGATGAACGATCGCGACTTTGCTGCCTGGATCGCCGTGCGCAGCATCGCCGCCGCCGCCGGCAAGCTGCGCCAGGACGACCCGCTCGCCATCCGCCAACTGGCCCTCAGCGACCAACTGCCCCTGGACGGGTTCAAGGGCCGCAAGCTCAGCTATCGGCCCTGGAACGGCCAGTTGCGCCAACCCATTGCGCTGGTGCAGCCAAGGGCCTTGGTCAGCACCTCGCCCCAGGACGGCTTCCTGCACCCTTTCAACGAAATGGACAGCCTGGGCTACGACCAGCCTGAAGTGAGCTGCCGCTACCCCTGATCGATAACAACAATAAGGAAAACGCCATGCGCCGCACGCCGTTTCAACCCGCTCTTTTCTGCCAGGTGCTCGCCCTCGGCGCCGCGCTGCTGATTGCCGGCCCTGCCACCGCTGGCATCGCCTGGGTCTCCAACGAAAAAGACAACAGCCTGAGCCTGATCGACATGCAGAGCCTGCAAGTCATCGATACCCTGCCGGTCGGCCAGCGCCCCCGGGGCCTGCTGCTGTCCCACGACAATCGCTTGCTGTACATCTGCGCCAGCGATTCGGACCGCGTCCAGGTCATGGACGTCGCCACCCGCAAGATCATCAAGGAACTGCCCTCCGGCAAGGACCCGGAGCAGTTTGCCTTGCACCCCAACGACCGCTGGCTCTATGTTTCCAACGAAGACGACGCCCTGGTCACGGTGATCGACACCCAGACCTCCGAAGTACTGGGCCAGATCGGCGTCGGCGTCGAGCCGGAAGGCATGGCCGTCAGCCCGGACGGCAAATGGGCGGTCAACACCAGCGAGACCACCAACATGCTGCACTGGATCGACACCAGTACCCAGACACTGGCGGACAACACCCTGGTGGACCAGCGCCCGCGCTTCGTTGAATTCAATCGCGACGGCACACAGCTCTGGGCCTCGGCGGAGATCGGCGGGACCTTGACCATTCTCGACGTTGCCACGCGCCAGGTCCTCAAGACCCTGACCTTCAAGATCAAAGGCGTGCACCCGGACAAAGTGCAGCCGGTGGGCATCAAGCTCAGTGCCGACGGCGCCCTGGCGTTCGTCGCCCTGGGCCCGGCTAATCACGTGGCGGTCATCGACGCGAAAACCTTCGAAGTCCTGGACTACCTGCTGGTGGGCCGACGGGTCTGGCAATTGGCGTTCACCCCGGACCAGAAACAATTGCTGGCGACCAATGGCGTCAGCGGCGACGTCTCGGTGATCGACGTGCAAAGCCGCAAGGTGCTCAAGTCAGTGAAGGTCGGGCGCTATCCCTGGGGCGTGGTGGTGACGCCATGAACGCGCTGCAAGTCAGTGACCTGGACTTCGCCTACGGTACCCGGGAAGCCTTGCGCCAGATGAGTTTCAGCCTGCCCGCCGGGCGTTTCGCCGCGCTGCTGGGGCCCAACGGGGCTGGCAAGTCGACGCTGATTGCGCTGCTGACGCGGCTCTACGATGTGCAGCGCGGCACGGTCCATGTCGGCGGCCATTCGCTGCAAACCTCGCCCCGCCAGGCCCTGCGTCAGTTGGGTGTGGTGTTCCAGCAAAGCACGCTTGACCTGGACCTGAGCATTGACCAGAACCTGCGTTATCACCTCGCGCTGCAGGGCATTTCGCGACGCCAGGGCGGCGTCCGGGTCGATGCCGAACTGGCCCGCCAGCAGTTGACCGAGCGGCGCCATGAACGGGTCCGCGACCTCAACGGCGGGCATCGCCGCCGGGTAGAGATCGCCCGCGCGCTGCTCCATGAACCGCAACTGTTGCTGCTGGACGAACCGAGCGTCGGCCTCGACCCGGCCAGTCGCCAGGCCCTGGGCGAACATATTCGCCAGCTGTGTCGCGAACAAGGCATCAGCGTGCTCTGGACCACCCATCTGCTGGACGAAGTGCAGCCCAGCGACGACTTGCTGATCGTCCACCAGGGAAGGCTGGTCGCCAGCGGTCGCGCCGAGGAGGTAAGCCTTGGGCATGGTGGCAGCCTCGGCTCGGCCTTCACTCGCCTGACCGCCGGGGGACCCGCGCGATGAGCGCATATTGGCAGTGCTTCAGCGGCATCGTCCTGCGCGAATGGCTGCGCTTCGTGCTGCAACGCACGCGGTTGCTCAGCGCCCTGGTGCGACCCTTGCTGTGGCTGCTGGTGTTCGCCGCCGGCTTTCGCGCGGCGCTGGGCATCGCCATCATCGCGCCCTACGACACCTACATTCCCTACGAGGTGTATATCGTGCCAGGGTTGGCCTGCATGATCCTGTTGTTCAATGGGATGCAGGGTTCGCTGTCGATGGTCTACGACCGGGAAATGGGCAGCATGCGCGTATTGCTGACCAGCCCCCTGCCCCGGGCCTTCCTGCTGGCGAGTAAATTGCTGGCGACCTCGCTGATCTCGCTGTTGCAGGTCTACGCCTTCCTCGCCATCGCCTGGTTGTACGGCGTGCAGCCACCGGCCATCGGCCTGCTGACAGCACTGCCGGCCCTGCTGCTGGTGGCCTTGATGCTCAGCGCCCTGGGCTTGTTGCTATCGAATGCGATCCGCCAGTTGGAGAACTTTGCCGGGGTGATGAATTTCGTCATCTTCCCGATGTTCTTCCTGTCTTCGGCGCTGTACCCCTTGTGGAAAATGCTCGAGGCCAGCCCTTGGCTGTATTGGCTGTGCGCGGTCAACCCGTTCACCCATGGCGTGGAACTGGTGCGGTTTGCCTTGTATGAGCAATTCAACTTGCTGGCGCTGGCGGTGTGCCTGGGGTTGACGCTGGTGTTTGCGCTGCTGGCGGTGTGGACGTTCAATCCGCAGCATGCGGCGTTGCGCAAGGCCAGCCAGGCCTAATGGGGCCGCACGAAGGGGAATTTACTACTTTAGTAGCGGTTTTCCTGTCTATGGTCGCATTCACAAGACGTTGACCCTGGCATGTAATGGGCGCATAACAAAAAGGATAAATCCTATGCCCCGTTTGCTGGCGATTGTCTTGCTGGGCCTGTCGCTGAATGTCGCGCAGGCTGACACCGCGCTGTTTTCCGCAGCGGGTTATCGCCTCACTCAGTACCGCAGCCCGACGCCTGCGACCGCCGAAGGCGCGCAAACCCTCGACACCCAAGCCTTGCAGCATTTGCTTGGGCAAACGCCCGCTCCGGTGCTGATCGATGTCTATCGTCGCCCCTGGGTCCAGGGCCGTTTCATTGACACAGAGCCTCATTCCAATCTGCCCGGCAGCCTGTGGCTGGCCAATACCGGCGACGGCGAGCTGGATGCGACCTGGCAGGATTACTTCACTTTTCACTTGCGCAAAGCCACCGCCGGGCGCGCCGATCAACCGCTGGTCTTTTACTGCCGCTCCGATTGCTGGCTGAGCTGGAACGCGGTAAAACGCGCCGCGGCCATGGGCTATAAACAGGTGTATTGGTACCGCGACGGCCTCGACGCCTGGGAGGCGGCCAACCTGCCCCTGCAAGCGGCCCGCCCCGAACCCTTTCCTTGATCTGCAAGCGTGCGTGCAACTGCTCCAACACGACAATAACGAGGTGAATGGCCATGTATAAAATCCTGATAGCCGACGATCACCCACTGTTTCGCGAAGCCATCCACAACGTGATCAGCGACGGTTTCGCCGGTAGCGAGGTGATGGAAACCGCCGATCTGGACAGTGCCCTGGCGCTGACCCGCGAACACGACGACCTGGACCTGATCTTGCTGGACCTGAACATGCCCGGCATGCACGGTCTCAACGGCCTGATCAACCTGCGCAACGAGGCGCCGACCATCCCGGTGGTGATCGTTTCCGCTGAGCAGGACAAGCAGATCGTCCTGCAAGCCATTACTTATGGCGCGGTGGGTTTCATCACTAAGTCGTCGCCGCGCTCGCAAATGACCGACGCCATCGAGCAGATCCTCAACGGCAACGTGTACCTGCCGCCCGACATCATCCGCTCGCAGAAGAGCCCGACGGGGCGGCGCCTGAACGAAACCCCGGCGTTCCCGCCCGAACTGCTCCAGGCCCTGACTCGCAAGCAATTGCTGGTGCTAGAACGCATGACCAAGGGCGAGTCGAACAAACAGATCGCCTACACGCTGGACATCGCCGAAACCACGGTGAAAGCCCACGTCTCGGCGATCCTGCGCAAGCTCAACGTGCATAACCGCGTGCAGGCGATTCTCAGTGCGGGGGATATCGATTTCGGGGCTTATTTGCGGCGCTGAACACCAATTGATCGATCGTTCCCACGCTCCTGCGTGGGAATGTCGCCAGGGACGCTCCGCGTTCCGCTTCTGGCGGGTGACGCAGAGCGTCACGGGATGCATTCCCACGCGGAGCGTGGGAATGATCAGCGGCCTGACTGCTGGTTCCCGCCCAACAAATGACTCATCGCAATCTTGAGTTTCATCGGCCGCACCGGCTTGTGCATCAGCGTGTGGCCGCGCTCGCGGATCTGCTGCTTGAGTTCATTGCTGTAGTTGGCGGTGATCATCATGGCCGGGATCGGTGAGGTACGGCAGGCGTTGATCCGGGCCACGGCGTCGACGCCGTTCTGGTCATGGTCCAGGTGATAATCGGCGATCAACAGGTCCGCTTCGGCACGGTAGCCATCCACCTGCCGCGCCAGGTCCTGCTCCGACAGTGCCGTGACTACCCGGCAACCCCAACCCTCCAGCAACGTGCGCATGCCGGCGCAGATCGCCGCGTCGTTATCCAGGACCCATACCCGTGCCCCGCGCAGGCGCTCGAGCATTGGTTCGCTCATGGCCAGGCACGGCAGCGGCTTGGGCGCGGTGGCGCTGATCGGCACCTCGACGGCGAACACCGAGCCTTTGCCCGGCCATGAGCGCACCTGGATCCGGTGGCCGAGGATGCCGGCGATTTTCTCGACGATGGCAAGTCCCAGGCCCAGCCCACGATCCTGGTCCGGCCGCTGGACGTCGCCGCGCTTGAATTCCTGGAAAATCTCCTCCAGCCGATTCTGGGCGATACCGATGCCGGTGTCCCAGACCTCGATTGATACACGATCACCGTGCCGCCGGCATCCCAGCACCACTCGCCCATGGGGGGTGTAGCGAATGGCGTTGCTCAACAGGTTGCGCAGGATTCGCGCCAGCAATTGGATGTCGCTGCGCACCAGCACGGAACACGGCACAAAGCGCAGCGCCAGGCCCTCGCTACGCGCGACCTGGACGTACTCGGCGGCCAAATTGTCGAGCAGCTCACTGAGGGCGAACGGTGCGACGTCAGGCTTGATCACGCCGGCATCGAGCTTGGAAATGTCCACCAGCGTGCCGAGCAGATTCTCGACGTCCTGCAGTGAATTGCTGACGTTGCGCACCAGCTGCGCGTTCGCTACCGGTTCGCGGCGTTCAAGCAAGGCGCTGGTGAAGAGCCGTGCCGCGTTGAGCGGTTGCAGCAGGTCGTGACTGACCGCCGCAAGAAATTTGGTTTTCGACAGGTTGGCCCGCTCGGCCTCGCGCTTGGCCTCGCGCAGGCGCAGTTCCACCCGGCTGCGCTCCTCGATCTCGCGCAGCAACTGATCGTTGAGAGTGGTCAGTTCGGCCGTGCGCTCTTGCACGCGTTGCTCCAGGTTCTGGTAGGCCTGGTGCAGTGCCTCGGCGGTGCGACGACGTTCGGTGATGTCGCGGATCAACACGAAGATGCCCACCACCTCGCCGCTGGCCAGCCGATTGGGTACGTAGGAGCGCAACATGTAGCGTTCCTGGTTGTTGATGTTGGTCTCGGCGAATTCGAACGTCACACTCTCGCCGGCCAACGCCCGGGCCACATACGCCTCCAGCCGCTGATAATGCTGTTCGCTGTGGGCTTCGCGCAGGTTCTGGCCGAGCATCACGCCACGGGGCCAGCAATACCACTGCTCGTAGACCTTGTTGGTGAATTCGTAGACCAGGTCGGCGTTGAGATAGGCGATCAGCGCCGGTACGTGATCGGTGATCAGGCGGATCCAGCGCTCGCTTTCGCTCAGCGCCTCGGCATGCTGGTAGCGCTCGGTGATGTCGGTGAATGTGTTGACGTAGCCGCCGGTGGGCAGCGGATGGGTGCGGATCTCCAGGACGCGGCCATCGGACAGGCGCTGCTCGCATTCGTGGATCAGCCGGCCATTGCCGTCGCGGCTGGCCGGGGTCAGGAGTCGCAGCTCACTGTCAGCGATCACTTCGTTGAACGGCCGATGGGCCGCCACCGGTGCCAGGCCGCTGAGCTCCAGGAAGCGCCGGTTCCATAGCTCCAGCACGCCATGGGCATTGACCATCGCCACGCCCTGGGAAAGGTTGTCCACGGCACGCTGCAATAGGTGGGATTTCTGCGCGATGGCCTGCTCGCGGCGCACGGTTTCGCTGAGTTTGACGTCGGTGATGTCGGTGAACAGGATCACCCGCCCGCCCTCCTGGGTCGGCCGCTCGCTGACCTGCAACCAGCGGCCATTTTGCAAACGATACAGCACCGGTTCATCGGGCTGGCCGCGGGTTTCCTCGCTGAACAAGCCGTTGGCGGTCATCAGGCGCTTGACCTCGCCAAGGCGCATCCCGGCGATGATCCGCACCCGGCTGTGGGCCCAGAAAGCCTTGAAGCGGCTGTTGAACAGGACGATGCGTTGCTGTTCGTCAAACAGCACGAACGCATCGGAAATGCTTTCGATGGCATCGATCAGGTGCCGATGCGCCGTTTCCGCCCGCAGCCGTGCTTCGCCCAGCAAATGGTTGCCGGCCTTGAGCTCGGCCATCGCCTGGTTCAAGGCATCGGTGCGCTCGCGGACCTGCTCGGCGAGCACCACTGAGTGCTGGAACGCCGCATACGGATCGTTGCCCCGGGTGACGCCGGATTCCACCCGCTCGATCAGCGCGTCGTTGATGCGCCGCAGCTTGCGGTTTTCATGTTGCAGGGCGGCGACCTGCGCCTGCAGCTCAGCGATGGCCGGGGACGCGATGGCGTGCAATGGCAACTCCGGTAAAGGTCTGGTTGATGTGCATGCCATTGAACTGTTCTCCGTAGGTGTTGAAGCCCATCACCCGATGGTCCCGCAGGAACTGGCCGATCTCTTCCAACCCGCCGCGATTTTCCAGCTCCAGGCGCCTGAGGAAACAGTCGCAGCCGATGGTCAGCAGCACGTCGCCGAGGCGCGCCTGCAAGCCGTCGAAGAGATTTTCCAGGTTGTGCAGCAACGGCCCGGGAGTCATGGCGGTCAGTACGATGCCGTTCTCCACCGCACAATAAAAACTCAGGCTCAGGTCCGGGTGCACCTGCTGGATGGCGCGCACGTAGTATTGGTCGTTGATGCGCACGGCCAAGGGATGAGCGGCGAAGACCCGGTAGTCCAGCGCGCTCACCGGCACGCCGATATGCCGGGCATATTCCTCGGCGGCGGGTTCGGCATTGAGCTCGTAGACTCGCCGCGACGCACTGTCGGCACCGGTCACCACCAGTTTCTCTTGCCGGGGCAGGATGTGATGGGTGGTGAACACCTCGAACTCCAGCCAGGTGTTGATCAGCACCACCACGGCCGCGCCGCTGTGGAACTGGCCCTCGAAGTAGACGTGAGTGTGGGTCAGGTAATTATCGTCGCCGGCAGAACCGCCGAAATGCGGAATATCGCCCAAGGCCGCACTCAGTGCGGCCAGCACCATTTCCTCGCGGCTGGACAGGCCGTCGAGCAAGGTCAGCGCAAAGCTATGGCCCTTGATCGGCGCCAGGGCATTGCTGCGGCAGCCGCCCGCCAAACGCTCGACCATCTGTTGGGCATCGATCAGGCTGAAATGCTCCATCTCGCCGATCAGTTCGGCGGCAATGGAAAAATGCCGATGATCGAAACCCACCGCCGTTACGCAGTTGCGGCCGTAACCCTGGGGCGTGATTTCCCCGGCGCTGGTGCAGCCCACAAGGCGGATCCCACCAAAGCTCTGGGACAGCGCAGCGCCCAAGGCCGGCAAGTCGTATTCGGCGGAACAGAAAAACAGCACGAAACCCAGGTACGGGTGCAGCAGCTGCCGGGCCAGTTCCTGGGCCACCTGCTCGACGTCCTTCGCCTGGGACATGGCGCTGACCACGCCTTCGCTCTGGGCCTGCTGCATCTTCGCCTCCGGCGGCGCGTGATAGAGCCCTGAGTGTACGAACCCGGGCCCGGCGCACGAATGCTACTTGGGTAGCGGGTGCACGCTTCCATGGGATGAGAACCGTGGCAACCCCCGCCGCGATGCGCACGGTACGGGCCGCCACGAAAACTTCGAGTTGATGTGAAGCTGCTCTTGTGGCGAGGGAGCAAGCTTCCTCGCCACGGTTCCGATTCGTCTTTACCAGGTCAACACCGCCCCCACCGCAAACGTATCGGTGTCTTCATTCTGGGCGCTGGTGTCGTGGCCGTTGATCTCGAACTGGTTGTATTCGGCCACGAGCTTGAGGTTGTCATTGATGTCGTGGAACAGCGCGACGCCACGGGTTTCATAATCCGCGCCGCTGCCGACCACGCCGTTGCCGTCATCCTCGGTCTTGCCGTAGGACAGCGCCAGGCGGTTCTTGCCCAGTTTGTAGGAGCCCTGGAGCAGGTAACCCTTGCTGTCGACGTTGCGCAACGTGGCTTCGCCGGCATTGTTGGTGAAGAACGGGTTGATGCCCTTGGCCTGGAATCCGGAGCCGGTGAGCGACAGCCCGCCCATCTTCGCTTGCACGCCATAGCCCAGGCCCTTGGAAGTCACCGACTCGACATTAGAGTCGGTGTTGTCGGAAGTCTGGTAGCTGCCGTTGAGCCAGCTGTAGATCTTCGCCCCGGCCAGGTCGAACTGGTAGGTGACCTCGCTCTCGGTGCGCGGGTTTTCCTGGTAGGCCTTGCCTGTGGCGCTGCTGTCGTTGGTGTCCACCGGGTCCATGATGCCCACAGCCACGCGCAGCCCATCCATGACAGGTGTCCGATAAGTGATCTGCGAGGTCGGGAACGGATACGGATAACCGCTGCCGATGTTGCCAAACGACACACCGCCACCGTCCACCAGCCCGAGCGTGTCGCTGACCTGGCCGTAACCGGCCAGCAGTTCATCGAGGAGAATGTTGGAGCGGGCGAACAGGCCGAAGTCCTTGCCGATCAGCACCTCGCCCCACTCTGGGTTGGCGACGGTACCGTAGAACTGCCGCACGTCGATGGCGGTGTCGGTGCCATTGGTTTCGCTGTCGTTGATGGTCACCCAGAACGAGGCGCGGGCGCCGAGCTTGAGGTCATCGACCTGCTTGCCCATGTTGAAGCCCAGGTAGTTGGGCAGGAAACCCATCTTGACCCGCGATTGGCGGCGATCGAATTGCTCCCCGGCGCGGTCCACGTCGCTGTTGACGTAGAAGGCGTTGATGTAGCCGTCGGTGGAAAAGGTCGTCTGGTCCTTGTCATACAGCATGATTTCGGCTTGGGCCCAAGGCGTCAGCCCCAAGGTCGAAAAGCCGGCGATGATCGCAGGCAAAAAACGCAGGCAGGTATTTTTATTGTTGTGCATGGCGCGCTCCGCAACAGGGGACGGGATGTCGGAGGCGATTATCGAAAGGCACCAGGGCGCGTCATACGCTGCCTTGGAGGTGATTGGCGAGTGCTTTGGCAGCGCAGGACTGGCGCGGCAGTTTTGGCGTACGACGGCGATGGCGCGGGGCGCGGTACTTTTGGTGTGGGCCGCAGGGTGCGGCAGGGAGGATGAACTCAATGAGCAGTGACATCGAGTTGTCTGTTTTTGGGGCTGCTGCGCAACCCAGCGGGAGCAAGCTCCCTCGCCACGGGGGCTGTGTCCGTACTTGGGAATGAAGTCGGACCCGCTCTTGTGGCGAGGGAGCTTGCTCCCGCTGGCCTGCGCAGCAGGCCCCCTCGCCTTCAGATCAGAACCGCGGCTTGACGGTTTTCCAATCCGGCCGGTAGCGGCGCATCTGCCGGACATCGTCACGCTGGCGAATGCCGCAACTGAGGAACTGTTCATGCAGCTTGCCCAGTTGATCGCGGTCCAGCTCCAGTCCGAGACCCGGCGCCCGGGTGATTTTCACGCAGCCATCGACAAACGGCAGCTTGCCGCCCTTGATCACCTCTTCATCCGGCTCCTGCCAGGGATAATGCGTGTCACAGGCGTAATCCAGGTTCGGCACCGAAGCCGCCACGTGGGCCATCGCCATCAAGCTGATGCCCAGGTGCGAGTTGGAATGCATCGACACCCCGAGGCCAAAGGTGTCGCACATCTTCGCCAGTACTTGGGTGTCCCGCAGCCCTCCCCAATAATGGTGGTCGGCGAGGACGATCTGCACGCTGTCCTGGGCCACGCTGCGGCGAAACTCGTCGAAATCGGTCACCACCATATTCGTCGCCAGCGGCAATCCCGTACGTTTGTGCAGCTCGGCCATGCCCTCCAGCCCAGGCGTCGGGTCCTCGTAATACTGCAAGTCATCCCCGAGCAGCTCGGCCATGCGGATCGAAGTCTCCAACGACCAGTTGCCATTCGGATCGATGCGCAACGGGTGACCGGGAAACGCCTGCTTCAACGCCTTGATGCAGGCGACTTCATGCTCAGGCTCCAAGGCGCCGGCCTTGAGCTTGATGCTCTTGAGGCCGTATTCCTCGATCATGCGCCGGGCCTGGGCGACGATCTGTTGCTCATTCAGCGCTTCGCCCCAACTGTCCGGCGGGTAAGGCGAATCGATGTGCTCGGCGTACTTGAAGAACAGGTAGGCGCTGAACGGTATCTCGTCACGGATAGCGCCGCCCAGCAAGTCCACCAGCGGCACGTTCAGGTAGTGCGCCTGCAAATCCAGGCAAGCGACCTCGAACGCGGAATAGGCATTGCTCACCGCCTTGCTCGCATGGGAGCCCGGCGCCAGTTCGGCACCGGCGACGCTCGCTGGTTTATGGGCCGCGACAGTTGCCTGGACGATAGCCCGCAACTGGTTGAGGTTGAACGGATCCAGGCCGATCAGTTGACTCTGGACCTGTTGCTGAATCGCCAGGGCCGGCGCATCGCCGTAGCTCTCGCCGAGGCCGATGTAGCCGTTGTCGCTTTCAATCTCGATGATCGATCGCAGCGCGAACGGCTCGTGGATGCCGCTGGCGTTCAGCAGCGGTGGATCGCGAAAGGCAATGGGTGTGACGGTGACGCGTTTGATCTTCATACAGCGGCTCCCGATGGGCCAGGGTTCAGGGCTTGGGGTTTTTCCGGTGATTGGGCGTCGGCAACGCTTTCACGCCGGCCGGACAATGAATCCGGGGTGTCGCGCTTGGGTGTGGTGCGGGCGAAAAAGATCACCACGGCGGCGACCAACGAAGTGATGGCCAATCCGTACAAGCCGCCTTCTATAGACCCGGTGGTCTGTTCGAGAAAACCGAAGGCCGTCGGTGCAACGAAGCCGCCGAGGTTGCCGATGGAGTTGATCAAGGCGATCACCGCCGCCGCGATGCGCGCATCCAGATAACCTTGGGGAATGGGCCAGAACAACGCCGACGCAGCCTTGAAGCCGATCGCCGCGAAGCAGATGGCGACGAAGGCGAAGATCGGTCCGCCAGTGGTGGACATGAACATGCCGAACGCCGCGATAACCAGCGTCACCGCAACCCAGGCCTGCTGGAATTTCCATTTACCGGCCAGGGCGGCGAAGCCGTACATCGCGACGATGGAAATGATCCACGGGATGGAATTGAACAAGCCGACCTGGAAATCGCCCAGATTGCCCATTTTCTTGATCATGCTGGGCAGCCAGAACGTGGCGCCATAAATCGTCAGGGCGATGGAAAAGTAGATGAAGCAGAACAGCGCAATCTGTCGGTCGGCAAGCAACTTGAACATTGACGGCTTGACCACTTGCGCAGCCTCCCGCGCCCGCTGTTCTTCGGCAATCGCGGCGATCAGGACAGTCTTCTCTTCGGCCGTCAGCCATTTGGCCTGGCTGGGATGAGATTGCAGCCAGAACCAGACGAACCCGCACAGCACAATGGACGCGCCGCCTTCAATCAGGAACATCCACTGCCAGCCGTGCAGGCCCAGCCCACTGATGTGCAACAAGGCGCCGGACACCGGTCCGGAAATCACCGAAGCGATGGCCGAGCCGCTCAGGAAGATCGCCATCGCCTTGCCGCGCTCGTTCGCCGGCAGCCACTGGGTGAAGTAATAGATGATGCCGGGAAAGAACCCCGCCTCCGCCGCGCCGAGGATGAAGCGCAGCACATAGAAGCTGGTCTCGCCTTGCACAAAGGCCATGGCCATGGCCGCCGCGCCCCAGGTGAACATGATGCGCGTCAGCCAGGCCCGCGCACCGTAGCGCTGCAGCAGCATGTTGGACGGGACTTCGAACAGCGCGTACCCGATGAAGAACAGCCCGGCACCGAGGCCATAGGCGGCGGCGCCGATACCGAGGTCGGTTTCCAGGTGGCTGCGTACGAAGCCGATGTTGACGCGGTCGATGTAATTGACGATGAACATCACCACCACCAACGGCAATACATGACGTTTGACCTTGGCCGCCGCGAGCGCCAGGGTGCTGTCATGGGTGGAGTCCGTTACGTTATTCAAAGGGTGCCTCCCGATCATTGTTTTTGTGAGGAACGGGACGATGATGGACGCGGCGGATTGTTCCCGTCTAATCTAACTTGGCACTTGATTGATACCTGGATTGAATCAATGTTTGAACTGGCTCAGCTCCGCTGCTTCACCACCGTGGCGACCGAACTCAACTTCCGTCGCGCCGCCGAACGCCTGAACATGACCCAGCCACCGCTGAGCCGGCAGATCCAATTGCTGGAGCACCACCTGGGCGTCGAACTGTTCACCCGCAGCACCCGCAGCGTGGCACTCACCGCCGCCGGCCGGGCGTTCTTCATCGAGGCACAGAACCTGCTGGAACAGGCGCAACAAGCCGCCGAGGCCGCCAAGCGTTTTGCCAAGGGCGACATTGGCTCGGTGACCATCAGCTTCGTCGGCAGCGCGGTGTACGAGTTCCTGCCCAAGGTGATTGCCGAGGCCCGGCTGAAACAGCCCCAAGTCAAAATCGTCCTGGCGGAGATGAACACCTACCAACAACACGAAGCCCTGCGCGCCAAGCGCATCGACCTGGGCATCGTCCGCTCACCGCTGCTGGAAACAGGCTACGCCACCGAATGCCTGGTGCGCGAGCCGTTCGTTTTGGCCGTGCCCGCCGGACATCCGCTGGCGAGCGCCGAAGCTGTCAGCGTGCAAGACCTGGATGGGCAACCCTTCCTCATGTACTCCCACTCCGCCTACCCGCCCTTCAACGAACTGCTCACCGGCATGCTGCGCTCGGCCAGGGTCGCGCCGCAGTTCGTGCAATGGCTGGGATCGTCGCTGACCATCCTGGCGCTGGTCAACGCCGGCATGGGCCTGGCGCTGGTGCCGCGTTGTGCGACCAGCGTGGTGTTCAAGCAAGTGGTGTTTCGCGAGATCGACCTGGGCGAAGGCGTGCAGAGCGAGCTGCACTTGGTGTGGCGCGAGGACAATGACAACCCGGCGTTCACCATGCTGCTGGAAGGGATTCGCGGGGCGGTTCGGGACGGGGTTTGATTACCGGAGTGAAACCTGTGGCGAGAGAGAGCTTGGCTTGCTCGCCACATTAGCAGCGGCCTATTCCAGTCTTCCCTGACAAGTTGTACGATGACCGACGAGCACCCAGCGCTCGCATTCCTGATACCTACAACAACAAGGAAAGACCCATGAGAAAAGCAACCCTGCTTGTCAGTTTCGTTTGCCTCTTCAGCGGCTATGTCGCCGCCGCCCCCGCCTCGGCCGAGAAAGAAGTCGCCCAAGCGGTCGATCACCTGACCCAGGCCATGCTGCACAAAGACATCCCTCAGCTTCAGGCCCTGGCCGCCGAAAACCTGACCTACGGCCACTCCAGCGGCAACATCCAGGACAAGAAAGCCTTCATCGCGGACATCGAAACCGGCAAGAGCGCGTTCAAGACCCTGGAAATGAAAAACCAGAAAATCACCCTGTCAGGCGACGTAGCGCTGGTGCGCAATCACTTCTCGGCCCAGGCGCTCAAGGGCACTGAGGTGGTCCCGACGGAAATCGAGAATTTCCAGATCTGGCAGAAACAGAACGGCAAATGGCTGCTGATCGGCCGTCAGGCGTTCAGGTTCTGATTTCTGGTTAAGTCGGGAAACCTTCGTGGCGAGGGAGCTTGCTCCCGCTCGGTTGCGCAGCGACCGCAACATTTTGGGGCTGCTGCGCCCGAGGCGTCGGACCGGCCCAGCGGGAGCAAGCTCCCTCGCCACAGGAATGCCCTTTCAGCCTTGGCGCCTTGCGTCAGGCTCCGGCCCACTGCGTACGGTACTCCAGCAGGAAATCCACAAACGCCCGCACCCGCTGCGGCACGTACCGGCCATGGGGATACAGCAAGGTGAACGGCCGCGAGCGCCCGGAAAAAGGCGCAAGCACTTCCACCAACTGCCCGTCCGCCAGTTCCTGTTCAACGATGAACCGATAGGTCTGGAACAATCCCGCGCCATGCTTGGCCAGCGTCACCCCACCCAGCACATCGTCAGAGCAGCAATAGCTCCCCTGGGCGACTATTTCCCTCTCCTTGCCCTCGACGTTGAACAGCCAGGAGATACGGCGACCGCTGCTGGGCAATTCAAACTGGATGCAGTCATGTACGTCGAGGTCCTCCAGCGTCTGCGGCGTGCCTGCCTTGCGCAAGTAATCCGGCGCGGCGACCACCACCAGCCGCGCATCCTCCAACAACCGGGCGATCATCGAGGAATCCGGCTGGGCCCGGACCCGTATCGCCAAGTCGTAACCCTCGGCGACGAAGTCGATGTTGCGGTTGCTCAGATGGATGTCCACGCTGACTTGCGGGTACAACGCGCGAAACATCGGCAGCAACGGCAGGATACGGTGATGACCGTAGGTCGTGGGCACGCTGATGCGCAGCTGTCCGGACGGCACCGACTGCGCGCCCATCATTTCCTGTTGCGCCTCGACCAGTTGCGTCAGCGCCTGGCGGCATTGCTCGAAATAGGTCCGGCCGGCGTCGGTCAGCCGGATGCTGCGGGTGGTGCGCACGAACAGCCGCGACCCCAGGCGCTCCTCCAGGCGAAAGATCGAACGGCTCACCGCCGCCGGGGTAACGCCCGCGACTTGGGCCGCCGCGGTAAAACTGCCCGCCTCCGCCGCCAGGCAGAACAATTCGATGCTGCCCAACTGCAAGTCTTCGAAATGACGCTTCATGATTCATTACACCGCGTATCAACTGAATATTCCCAATGCCTGTTTATCAGCCCGTGGCGTATAAATACAGTGGCCTCGATTGCGCGGGGCTCTTCCTGCGTACATGTGTTCAATTGGAGTGCAGCATGCCTTTCGTCAACGTTCGTATCACCCGCGATGGCGTTACCCGCGAGCAGAAAGCCCAGGTGATTTCCGAAATCACCGAAACCTTGCAGCGCGTGCTGGGCAAGGATCCACACCTGACCCACATCGTGATCGAGGAAATCGACACCGATAACTGGGGCTATGCAGGGATAACGACGACGGAGTTTCGAAGCCAACCCAAGGAATAATATTCAGTCCCTCCCGAGCCCGGCCCGATGACCGGGCTTTTTTTGTGCCTGCAGACCTCATCCCGCACTGTTTACAGCGAAGCCGAGCATTAATTACACCACGTATCAACTCAAGTACCAGAAGCCATATTTATCAAACCCAAGCGCACCAATACCCTGATCACAACCAGCGGCCAAACCGCCGCAGCGGTTCCCAACTCAACGTGATCAGGAGTCAATATCATGAGCAATCAAAAAACCGTCATCATCACCGGCGCCTCCAGCGGCATTGGCCTTGGCTTGGTCAAGGCGTTCCTGGCACGCGGCTATAACGTAGTGGGCAACGCCCGTTCCCAGGCTGGCCTGGACGACGCGGCGGGGCAACTGGGTCATCCAGCCAGTTTCATCGGTGTGGCGGGCGACATTGCCGACCCTGCGACTTCAACCGCCCTCATCGGCAAAGCCATCGAAGCCTTCGGTGCCGTGGATGGTCTGGTCAATAACGCCGGCTTCTTCCTGCCAAAACCCTTCGTTGAATACAGCCCCCAGGATCTCGAGTCGCTGCTGGACACCAACCTCAAAGGGCTGGTTTACGCCAGCCAGGCCGCTGCCGCCCACATGATCAGCCGCCGGCAGGGTTTCATCATCAACATCTCCGCCTCGGTAGCGCTGCAACCGAACATCCAAGTGCCTGCGGCGCTGCCGGTGCTGATCAAGGGCGGTGTGAACCAGATGACCCGCGCCCTGGCCCTGGAATTGTCGCCCCACAACATCAAGGTCAACGCGGTGGCACCCGGCATCATCGACACGCCCATGCATGACCCGGCGCACCGCGATTTCCTCAACAACCTGGCCCCGGCCGGTCGGGTGGGCACCATCGACGAGATCGCCGACGCCGTGCTGTACCTCGCCGGCGCGGATTTTACGACCGGCGCGATCCTGCCGGTGGACGGCGGAATGAGCAGCGGCAAGTGGTAAAAAAACAAAACCCCCGAAGGCAGGACCTTCGGGGGTCTCTTATAAAACGGGGGATTTACAACGAGTAGGAAATCCCCGCCTGCACGGTGCGCGGTGCGCCCGGGTAGGCGTACACGCCACCAAACGCGCCTTCTTCATAATCCGCGTCGAACAGGTTCTTCAGGTCCAGATTGAGACGAATGCGCTCGTTGACCTTGTAGTAGCCAAGCAGGTCGACCACGGTGTAATTGTCCATAGTGAAGGTGGTAGCCGCCGTGTTGCCGGCCCGCTCGTCGACGTACTTGGTGCCCACGCCCAGGCCTAGGCCCTTGAGGCCGCCGTCTTGGAACTCGTACATGTTCAACAGGCTGAAGGTGTTCTTGGGCACGTTGAGCAAGCGAGTGCCGGTGGGGATGTTGGCGTCCTTGGTCACTTCGGCATCCACGTAGGCGTAGCCGCCGATGACGCGCCATTCGGGGGTCAGGTTGCCCGCCACGTTCAGGTCGAAGCCACGGCTGCGGACTTCGCCGGCGGCCACGTTGAAGGTTGAATCCAGCGGATCCGGGGTCAAGACGTTGCGTTTTTCGATCTGGTACACCGCCGCATCGACGCTCAACTGGCGATCCAGGGCTTCCCATTTGACGCCCATTTCATACGACTTGCCCTCTTCCGGCTTGAACCCACCGCCTTCGCGGCTGGCGCCGTTGTTGGGTTTGAACGAACGGGCGGTGTTGGCGTAGACGGCCACCGTGTCGGTCAGGTCGTAGATCACGCCCAGGCGCGGCGTGACCGCGCTTTCGGTAACGTCCCAGTTGCGGCTGCCTGGCCGTTGGTTAGCCGGGACAGGCACAAAGGTCTCATATTGATGCTCGAACCGCTCGAAACGCGCACCAGCCAACACCTTCAAACGCTCGGTCAGCGCCACTTGATCCTGGACGAACACACCAAACGTCTTGAGGTTTTCCTGGTCGTCGGTGGGCGTGCGGGTCAATGCCGGGCGTGGCTGACCGGACACCGGATCGAAGATGTCGATCGGATATGCGCCAGCGCCCGCGGCGGAACGTCGGATGATCGACTGGTAGTCATAATCTTCATACTCCACGCCGGTCAACAGCGTGTGCTCGAACCCGCCGGTAGAGAAATGTCCGGTGAGGTTGAGCTGGGTGTCACGGTCAGTCCATTCGAGCTTGCGGTAGTTGAAATTTCGCCCCAGGGTGCGCCCGTCGGCGGCGATGCCGTTGCCTTCGACCGCGTTGCCTTGAAGCGTCCCGTCAAGCCACTGGGTGCCGCCGGCCAGGGTCCAGTCGTCGTTGAGCATGTGTTCGAAACGCACCTGCAGCATGCTGTTGTCGTTGTGCAGTTTGCCGACGTCTTTTTCGCCGAAAAAAGTGTCGCGGGACGCCGTGCCGCGCTGCCCGGCATAGTGGGTCAAGCCACGGTCCAGGGGATGATTGTTGCGCATGAAATCGCCTTCGAAGATCAGGCGCGTGGTGTCGTTGACCTGCCAGGAGACCACGGGCGCAACGCCATAGCGTTCGGTCTCGACATCGTCGCGGAACGTGTCGCCGCCCTCGCCGATCACATTCAGGCGATACGCCAACCGCCCTTCTTCGTCCAAGGGGCCGGACGCGTCCAGGGTGCCTCGGCGCATCCCTTGGTCGCTGACCTGGCTGCCCAGGGTCACCGCGCGCTCGGCCAGCGGTTGCTTGGAAACCACGTTGAAAGTGCCGCCGGGATCGCCACGGCCATAAAGCATCGTCGCCGGGCCGCGCAAGACTTCCAGTCGCTCGATGGTGTTGGCGTCGGGCATGTTCGGGTAGCCACGATTGATCGGGAAACCGTTGCGGTAGAACTCACCCGTGGTGAAGCCGCGCACGGTAAACGTGGTCAAGCCCTGGCCGCCGAAGTTGTTGGCCCGGCCTACGCCGCCGGCGTAATCGAGAGCGTCTTGCAGGCGAGTGGCGCTGAGGTCTTCGACGACGTCGCGGGACACGACAGAGATGGACTGCGGGGTTTCATGGATCGCGGTGTCGGTACGCGTGGCACTGGCTGAACGGGTCGCGCGATAACCCTTCACAGGTCCCTGGGCGGTTTCGAAATCCGCGGTGCCTACGATATCGGTGGCTTGCAGCTCCAGAGGTGCCCTGTCTGCAGGGCTGGGCTCGTCTGCCCACGTGGGAATGGAATAAGCCTGGAGCACACACAGTGAAACGAGTATCCGACGCATCGACGCACAATCCTAACCAAAGAACGTCGGCCCCTCTGGACCGACAAGAATGTGTCGCGAAGGATACAGTAACTCATTCCTATTTGATATCCATTCCCATTAGTACCGTTGTGCCAATTGTCGACTCACTCTCGATCTGTCTGAAAAAAGACTGCGCACGGGCATCCTGGGTGTACGCCACATTCAACCGCAACCAGTCACACGCTTCACCTTGAGGCAAGAACGTCGAACCCCGGGACAACTGCACTTGCAGTTGCGCGGCGATCTGCTGCACCCGCTCGGCCGACACGTGCCGGGGCCTGGCCCACACGAACAGGCCTCCGCTCGGTTCGGCGAAGACCTGCCAATAAGCCGGATCGAGCTGCCGCAGCGTGCTCGCCATCTGCTTGTTCAAGCGCAGGCGCAAGCGTTGGATCAACTTGCGATACGCGCCGTTGGCCAACAAGGTTGCCACGACGTTTTCCGCCAGCAATGAGCAGCCGATACCGGTGACCATTTTGATTTCGGCCAGGCGGTTGATGATTTCGGGTTGGGCGACCACGTAACCGATGCGCAACGAACTGGACAACGTCTTGGAAAAACTCGCCAGGTATATCACCCGGTCCAGGGCGTCGAGGGAGGCCAGGCGAGACGTCGGGCCGTTCTGGAAATCGGCGTAGATATCGTCCTCGATGAGACGAAAGTCATGCAGTGTCGCCAGTTGCAACAGGCGATACGCCACGCTGGGCGCCAGGCTCGTGCCGGTGGGGTTCTGGTACATGCTATTGATGAAGAAATACGACGGTCGATGCTCTTCGAGCAGCCGCTCCAGGCTGGCGATGTCCGGCCCTTGAGCGGTTCTCGGGACCGACAGGGTCCTGACCCCGTGCAACTTCAGCAGGTTGAACAGGTTGTAATAACCAGGGCTTTCCACCAGCACCAGGTCACCCGGCTTGAGCAGCGTGCGCACCAACAGGTCGAGACCGTGGCTGGCGCCTTGGGTGGTGAGGATCTGACGGGGATCGACATGAATGTCGATCAGGCCCAGCCGCTTCTGGATGTGCAGCCGCAGATGAGCGGAGCCCAACGGCGTGCTGTAGTTGAACAGCGCCTGATTGTCGCTGCGCACCACCTGGCGAATCGCCTGGGCCAGATCAGTGTCGTCGCGCCACGCGTCCGGCAGCCAGCCGCACCCTAGCTTGAGTTGCGTCGATTGGTGATCGAATAACGGCCACGCGAGCGTTTCTTCGACCTCCGGCGCCAACGCCTCGGGCAACTGTTGCGCCACGAAGAAACCCGAGCCATGCCGGGACTCCAGCACCCCGCTCGCCACCAACTGGTCATAAGCCTTGATCACGCTCGACAGACTCAGGTCATTTTCCGTTGCCAGTTGGCGGATCGAAGGCATTCGAGCGCCGGCGCGGACGCCATGGGTGTTGATCCAGCCCGTGATTTGGGCGACGAGGTGCCGCAGCAGCGGCCCCTTTGCGTTGCGATCGATCTTCAGGTCCATGGCGCGGGTTCTCGATCAAGTGTTCGCTCATTTCGGACGAACAGTTAAGCATAAAAGGCGACCGTCTGTTCCTTGTTTGCGCGGTGCCCTGCCGTGATAGTCCCAAGGACTCTCTACTGCGGCTAAGGAACACTTTTGAACACACAGCAACGACACTCATGGGGATTGGCTTTCGGTCTTTGCCTGATCACCCTGGCGGTCAATCTGCAGGCGCCGCTGTACACCACTTATGCGCAGTTGTCCGGCTACGGCGCCGCTGCCACGGCAGTGGCGTTTTCCGGGTATGTGCTGGGCGTGTTGCCGGTGCTGCTGGCCTTCGGCGGATTGGCCGACCGGGTGGGCCGCAAGCCGCTGATCCTTGCGGCGCTTGGCCTGTCGATGCTGGCGACGGTGGTCACGATGCTTTGGCCGAACCTGATCGCCCTGGGCGTGGCGCGCCTGATGATGGGCGTCGGGACCGGGCTGGCCTCGGCGACCTCGACTGCGTACATGATGGAGCTGATGCCGACGTGCGACGCCCGTTCGCCGGCTAACCGAGTCACGGCCAGTACGTCGCTGGGTTTTGGCCTGGGCGCGGCGTTGACCAGCCTGTTTTTGCTCGCCCTTCCCAGCGTCACGCCTGGCAGCTTCTGGTTGCAGTTGATGCTCGCTGCCTTGGCCCTGGTCGTGGTCTGGCGCCTGCCGGACCCCGCCGAGAGAATCAAGCATGCGCCGTTGCTACGCCTGCCTGTGTTTCCGAGTGGCAGCCTACCCTACAGCTTCTCCATGCTGCTGGCCTGGGCGACGTCGGGCCTGGTGATCGCCATCCTGCCTTCGGTGCTCGCCGCTCATGACTTGCAGCAATGGTCCGGCCTGTCGACATTCACGGTCATCAGCTGTGGGTTGGTCTTTCAGCCCTGGGTACGCCGCATGCATCCGGCCAGGGCCACCGGATTGGGATTGTTGGTTTTGCCTCTGAGTTACGCCCTGCTGGCCTGGGGCGCGAGCGAGGGTTCGCTGCCCGCCGTGTTGTTGGGTGCGCTGGGCGCCAGCAGCGCATGCTACGGTTTTCTTTACTTGGGTGGATTGTCGGCCATCACCGCCATGGCCGGTGCGCAGAAGGCCCGGGTCACGGCCGGATTCTTCCTGTTCGCCTATGTCGGGTTCAGTATCCCGGTAGTGGTGACGGGGTTGCTGGCCGATCATTTCGGCGCTGGTGTGGCGCTGATCGTGTTCGGCCTGGCGCTGCTGGCAGGTGCCTCTATCACCGGGCTGCTAATCGTGCGGACAGCTGCTTTCATCGCCCAACCGTCTCATGGCTGAACGCACGCCCACTTAAATGGCAAGGGGATTTATCGGCGACAAATTCGTATACCATATCCCCAAATCAGCCGAACGACCTGCCGCCGTGACTTTATCCAAGTTCAATCTGCCTGATCTGGGCAACACCCCTTCCACCTCGGAAATCATCACCCGGCATCTGCGCGATGCCATCGTGGCCGGACATTTTGCCGAGGACGAGCCGATTCGCCAGGACGACATCGCCCGGCAGTTCAACGTCAGCAAGATCCCCGTGCGCGAAGCCCTCAAGCGCCTGGAGGCCGAAGGGTTGGTGATGTTCCAGCGCAACCGCGGGGCCATGGTCACGCGCATGTCCGAGGCTGAGCTGGCGCAGATGTTCGAGGTACGGATGTTGTTGGAGGACAAAGTCCTGCGCCTGGCGATTCCCAACATGACCGAAGCGACCTTCGCCCGGGCTGAAAGCATCTGCCGGGAATTCATCGGCGAAGACGACGTCGGCCGCTGGGCAGAGCTGAACTGGCAGCTGCACGCCTGCCTCTACGAACCGGCGCAACGGCCCTTCATGGTGGGGTTGATCCGCTCGGTCCACGACAAGCTGGAACGTTACCTGCGCATGCAGATGAGCCTGTCCGCCGGCAAGGAGCGCGCCGATCATGAGCACAGGGACATCGTTGATGCCTGCCGCGCCGGTGACGTAGAGCGTGCGGTAAAACTGCTGGACGAGCATATCGCCGGTGTCTGCAAGACGCTGTTCGAGTTTCTGCCTTCGAGTCGGTAATGCATCTTGGCGCTGTGCCGATTTCGTCACGCATGGCAGATAAAACCCTCAAGCCGCCAGCCCTCGACACGCGCCACGCTTGCCTTCACTCACCTGAAGGGACGTGGCGCCATGAAACGCATCACCGTGATCGACTCCCACACCGGCGGCGAACCGACCCGATTGGTCACCGAAGGTTTCCCCGACTTGGGCCAAGGCAGCATGGCCGAGCGCCGGCAACGGCTGGCCGACCAGCATGACGCCTGGCGCACCGCGTGCGTGCTGGAACCACGCGGCAGCGATGTGCTGGTGGGCGCCTTGCTCTGCGAACCGGTGGACCCGTCGGCCTGTGCCGGGGTGATCTTCTTCAACAACAGCGGTTACCTGGGCATGTGCGGCCACGGCACCATCGGCCTGGTGGCGTCACTCGCGCATCTGGGCAGGATCGGCCCCGGCGTGCACAGCATCGAAACGCCGGTGGGCACCGTGCAGGCGACGCTGCATGACGATCACAGCGTCAGCGTGCGCAACGTACCGGCCTACCGTTATCGCCAGGCGCTGCGCCTGGAAGTGCCCGGCATCGGCCCGGTGGTGGGCGATGTGGCGTGGGGCGGCAACTGGTTTTTCCTGGTCGCCGACCACGGCCAGCGCGTGGCCGGTGACAACCTCGACGCGCTGACCGCCTACACCTTTGCGGTCCAGCAGGCTTTGGAGCAACAAGGCTTTCGTGGCGAAGACGGCGGGCTGATCGACCACATCGAACTGTTCGCCGAGGATCCCCATGCCGACAGCCGAAACTTCGTGCTCTGCCCAGGCAAGGCCTATGACCGTTCTCCGTGCGGCACCGGTACCAGCGCCAAACTGGCGTGCCTGGCGGCCGACGGCAAACTGCAGCCCGGGCAGATCTGGCGTCAGGCCAGTGTTATCGGCAGCCAATTCGAAGGTTCTTATGAGCGCTCGGGCGAGCGCATCGTGCCGACCATTCGCGGCCGAGCCTACATCAGCGCGGAGTCCACACTGATCATCGACCCGGACGACCCGTTCGCCTGGGGCATTCGTTCGTGAACGAAGGCCACGCCGCCGATGTGATCATCATCGGCGCCGGGATCATCGGGGCCGCCTGCGCCCGGACCTTGGCCCGGCGTGGCTTGCGGGTGCTGGTGCTGGACGCCGGTTGGCACGGCGCCACGGCCGCCGGCATGGGCCATCTGCTGGTGCTCGACGACAACCCGGCGGAACTGGCCCTGAGCCAATATTCCCTGCAGCGATGGCGCGAACTGGCGCCCGATCTGCCCCAAAGCTGCGCCTGGCGCAATAACGGTACGCTGTGGCTGGCGGCCAACGCCGAAGAAATGGCCGTGGCCCACAGCAAATACCTGAACCTGATAGCCCATGGCGAGGCCTGCGAATTGCTCGGTTGCGCCGCGCTGCACCAGCGCGAACCGGAACTGCGGGCGGGCCTGGAAGGTGGGTTGCTGATCAAGGGCGACGGCATTCTCTATGCGCCCGCCGCTGCCCAGTGGATGCTCGATCACGACAACATTTGCCAACAGCGTGCCGAAGTCAGCGAAGTCGACGGCCACCGCGTACGCCTCGCCGATGGTCGCTGGCTGAGCGCCGAAGCCGTGGTGCTGGCCAACGGCATCCAGGCCACCGAGCTGTGCCCGGAGCTGCCGATCGAACCCAAGAAAGGGCATCTGTTGATCACCGATCGCTACCCCGCCACCGTCACCCACACACTGGTCGAGCTGGGCTATGTCACCAGCGCCCACAATGCCAGCGGGCCATCGGTGGCGTGCAATATCCAGCCGCGTCCCACCGGGCAACTGTTCATCGGCGCCTCGCGGCAATTTGGCAACGTCGATCCACAGGTGGAAGGCTGGATGTTGGCAAAGATGCTCAAGCGCGCCGTGGACTACATGCCAGGGCTGGCACAGCTCAACGGCATTCGGGCCTGGACCGGTTTTCGCGCGGCGAGCCCCGACGGCCTGCCACTGGTGGGTCAACATCCACAGCGCAAGGGCCTGTGGCTGGCGGTGGGTCATGAAGGACTGGGCGTGACCACTGCCCCTGCGACCGCCGATCTGCTGGCCGCGCAGCTGTTCAACGAAGCTTCGCCGCTTGCCCCGCAGCCTTACCTGCCACAGCGCTTCCTGGGAGAACCTGCCCATGCCTGAATTATTCCTCGATGGCCGTCCATTGTCGGTTGCCGACGGCACCAGCGTCGCGGCGGCGTTGGCCCTGGGCGCGGACGGCTGCAGCCGCACCTCGGTGACCGGCCAGCGTCGCGCGCCCTTGTGCGGCATGGGCGTCTGCCAGGAATGCCGGGTGATGATCGACGGCCGTCGGCGGCTGGCCTGCCAGACGCTGTGCCACGAAGGCATGCAGGTGCGCACCCGACCATGAACGAATCCACTGACATCCTGATCATCGGCGCCGGCCCTGCGGGCATGGCGGCAGCCCTGGCCGCGGCAAGCAGCGGCGCGCGCATCGTCCTACTGGACGATAACCCGATCCCGGGCGGACAGATCTGGCGCGACGGTCCCCAGGCCCACCTCCCCACCGAAGCACGTCGGCTACGCGACCGCTTGCAGGGTTGCCGCAACATACAGTGCCGCATCGGCACCCGGGTGATCGCCAATGCCGCTGAGAAAACCCTGCTGGTGGAAGATGCCGAACGGGGTTGGCTGATCAGCTACGACCGCTTGATCCTCTGCACCGGCGCCCGCGAGCTGCTGCTGCCCTTCCCCGGCTGGACGCTGCCCGGCGTCACCGGCGCCGGCGGTCTGCAAGCGCTGATCAAGGGCGGCTTGCCGGTGCGTGGCGAACGCCTGGTTGTGGCCGGCAGCGGCCCGCTGTTGCTGGCCAGCGCGGCCACGGCGAGACATCACGGGGCGCAGGTGCTACGAATCGCCGAACAGGCCAGCCGCTGCGCCGTGGCCGGTTTCGCCATGCAACTGCCGCGCTGGCCGGGTAAATTCCTGCAATCGTTCAGCCTGTTCGACGGGCACTACCGCACCGCCACCCACGTGCTGGAAGCGTTCGGAACAGACAAGCTCGAAGGCGTGCGCCTGCTGCAACACGGCAAAACTGTTGAACTGGCATGTGATCGGTTGGCCTGTGGCTTCGGCCTTATTCCCAATACCCAGCTGGGCCAGGCTTTGGGCTGCGGCCTTGACGGACAGGCCCTTGCGGTCGATGCCTGGCAAGCCACCACTCGCCCCGGACTTTACGCCGCAGGAGAATGCACCGGTTTTGGCGGCAGCGAACTGGCCTTGGTCGAAGGCGCCATCGCCGGCCACGCCGCCGTCGGCGATACCGTGGCGGCCCAGCGCTTGTGGCCCCGTCGGGCGCGATGGCAGGGTTTTGCCCGGTCGCTGAACGCTGCCTTTGCGCTGGATTTGCGCCTGAAGCAGTTGGTTCGGGATGACACGTTGGTTTGTCGCTGTGAGGACGTGTCTTTTGGCGAGCTGAGCAGTCATGGGAGCTGGCGTGAGGCGAAGCTGGCGAGTCGTTGTGGGATGGGGGCTTGTCAGGGGCGGGTTTGTGGTGCGGCGCTGGAGTATTTGCTGGGCTGGACGCCGCCCCTTCCGCGTCCCCCCTTCAGCCCGGCGCGGATTGAGACGCTGCTATGCCTGGAAGAGACTCCACCTGCTTGAGTGCGCGTCTGGTGGTGTTTTCGGATTTTTGCGTGTATATCCGGTTTTTTGGTGAAGGCTACTAATGGTTTCGCTTTTACAGCGACTCACTTTTATGAAGCGTAAAAGTAAGCAAAACGCTTTTGCCCCACCACTCGGCACCTCGCCTAGGCTCGGTGTGCCTGAACGAAGGCATTGCTCCGTGGGCCGCCGCGAAGGGCCATCCATGGCCCAGCGCGGCTAACCCGGCATCCATGCCGGGTTGCCCACTGCGCAATACCTTCGTTCAGCCAGCGTGGTTAACGGGGCTCCGAGATCAACGTCCACCACGAGGCGGCCTGATAGCCGACCTGTCTGTAGGTGATCGCGTTCCTCCTGTGGGAGGTCTTGGTCTTCGAAAGACCTGCTGAACTCAAGAAAAACGATACCCCCGTGGCGAGGGAGCTTGCTCCCGCTCGGCTGCGCAGCAGTCGTAAAATGCAACCCTGCGATTATCCAGATACACCTTGCTGAATGGTTTTGGGTCTGCTGCGCAGCCCAGCGGGAGCAAGCTCCCTCGCCACAGGTTTATCGTTTGCTTTCGAAAGCGGCGTTTGCTTGTGCCAGTCAAAACCAAGGCACTTTCGTCGCCATGCCTGCTCACCCACCGTCATTGCGAGCAAACCCGTACTCACAGAAGAAACGCGATCCCAACCAAAACCAGGTCGGCCCTAAGGCCGCCTCGCGGCGGACGTTGATCTCGGCGCCCCGTTAACCACGCTGGCCGAACGCAGGCGTTGTGGAGTGGGTATCCCGGCATGGATGCCGGGATAGCCGCGCTGGCCCATGGATGGGCCTTCGCGGCGGGCCCACGGAGCAATGCCGGAGTGAGGGCATGCCGAGCCTTAGCGAGGCACAAAGTGGTGGGGCAAAAGCGTTTTGCTTACTTTTACGCTTCATAAAAGTGAGTCGCTGTAAAAGCGAAACCATTAGCAGCCACAACCAAAAAAACGGATATGTACGCAAAAAAACGCCCCACGACAAACATCATTCCCCAGACGAACACGTGACAAACACATCCCCCTCAATCAACACTCACCCCTCACCAAAAAAAGACGAAGCAGGCCATGTACCCCTCGCTCTCATCCTTCGCACCGTGCAACCTCGACACCTTGCTGGAAAGCCTGAAACCCATAGCACCCTTGCTCGACACCCTCACGGACACGGTGTTCTTCATCAAGGACCGTCAAGCCCGCTACGCCTTCGTCAACCGAACCCTCACCCGGCGCTGCGGTTTCAAGCACAGCGACGATCTGATCGGCCTCACCGCCGAACAAGTATTCCCGGAGCGCTTCGGCCCGCTGTACACCGAGCAGGATCGACGAGTGCTCGCCAGCGGACGAGAGCTGGCCGACCAACTCGAACTGCACCTTTACTACGGCAATCAGCCCGTGTGGTGCCTCACCCACAAACTCGCCCTGCACGAACCCGGCGGCCAAATTGTCGGTCTGGCCGGCATCTCTCGCGATCTGCAACGACCGCAATCGGGCCACCCGGCTTTTCAGAAGCTGGCTGCGGTGGACGCGCACATCAAGCAGCACTTCGCTCGCCCCATCAGCCTCGCCGAGCTGACCGCCATTGCCGGGTTTTCAGTGGCGCAACTGGAGCGACACTGCAAACGCATCTTCCAACTCACGCCGCGCCAGATGATCCAAAAAGCGCGGCTTGACGAGGCTTCGCGACTGCTGTTGGAAAAGGACCTGCCCATCACCGAGATCGCCCTGCGCTGTGGATACACCGACCACAGTGCGTTCAGCCGCCAGTTCCGCGCGCTGACCAGCCTTTCGCCCAGTCAGTACCGTGAAAACCTGCCCTGAAGCTGTTCCTTTACAGGGCGTTTATTGGCGCGATTGCTCCCATCTGTAACACCGTGCCTGCGTGTCCCCACAGGATGCTGATGCGCTCACAATCCAGTAAAACAATGTTTATCAACGGCTTATCGACAAGCTCGGATTAAAGGCCAAAGAGGCACGCCATTTGCTTATCTCATATCGTATACGAAATCCTCAGTACGATATCTCACCGCATTTATTCGACAGCGAGGCATTTATGAAAAACCCTGCATTGGCCGTAGCCCTCAGCGTTGTGCTTTTCCCTCTGCTCTCCCTTCCCGCCCAGGCTGACAAGCTCGACGACATCATCGGTTCGGGCAAACTGCGTTGCGCCGTGACCCTGGATTTCCCGCCCATGGGCTTTCGCGATGAAAGCAACAAGCCGGCCGGCTTCGACGTTGACTATTGTCACGACCTGGCGAAGGTCCTCGGCGTCGATGCCGAAGTGGTTGAAACGCCGTTCTCCGACCGAATCCCCGCGCTGCTTTCAGGCCGCGCCGATGTGATCGTCGCCTCCACCTCCGACACCTTGGAGCGGGCCAAGACCGTTGGCCTGACCGTTCCCTACTTCGCCTTCCAGATGGTCGTGCTGACCCGCGACGACACCGGCATCAACAGCTACGCCGACCTCAAGGGCAAGAAACTCGGCAACACCAGCAGCACCTATGAAGCCATTGCCCTGGAAAAAGACCAGAAGAGCTGGGGCAGCGGTAGCTTTCGCGCGTATCAATCGCAGAACGACACCCTGTTGGCGGTTGCCCAAGGGCACATCGATGCAACCGTGGTGACCAACACCGTGGCCGCCGCGACGATCAAGTCGGGCAAGTACAAGGGCTTGAAAATCGCCGGTGATGCGCCTTATGTCATCGACTACGTGTCCCTCGGCGCCAAGCGCAGCGAATACGGCCTGATCAATTACCTCAACCTCTTCGTCAACCAACAGGTGCGCACCGGCCGGTACAAGGAGCTGTTCGTCAAATGGGTCGGCACCGAAATCCCGCCGGCCAACCTGACCGTGCCCCAGGTCTACTACTGAGGATCGGGGCATGCCAAGCACGCCTATCTGCTTGCAGGGCCGCAGCCTGGTCGAGGGTGCCGCCGAGGGCACCCTGCTGTTCGCCGACGTCGGCCTGAGTTTCTGGGGCGGGGTCGACCCGGCCACGGGCGAAGTCATTGACCGGCACCACCCCCTCAGCGGCGAACGCATGGCCGGTCGGGTGCTGGCGATTCCCAGCGGGCGCGGTTCCTGCACCGGCAGCAGCGTACTGATGGAACTCATCAGCAACGGCCACGCACCGGCCGCCCTGGTGCTGGCCGAGGCTGACGAAATCCTCGCTTTGGGCGTGCTGGTGGCCGAGGTGATTTTCCAGCGCTCACTGCCGGTTTTATGCATCGGACACGAGGCGTTCAACCGATTGCGCGGGCAAGGATTCGCTCGGGTCGAAGGCAACCGCTTGACCTTGTCGGGGCGCCGGCCCAACGATCAATGGCGCGACACAGCCAGTCTCCCGCAGTCGTCTTTGCCTTCCACTGTCCGCTTGAACGAGCGGGATCAGGCGCTGCTCGACGGTGCCCACGGCAAGGCGGCCCAAGTGGCGATGCAAATCGTCCTGCGCATGGCCGACATCCAGGGCGCCACTGAGCTGCTGGACATCACCCAGGCGCACATCGACGGCTGTATCTACACCGGTCCGGCCAGCCTGCGCTTCGCCGAACAACTGGTGCAGTGGGGCGCGAAAGTCTGCGTGCCGACCACCCTCAATTCGATTTCCGTGGACCAGCGCCGCTGGCGCGAGTTGGGCGTCGACCCGGCCTTGGGCGAGCCGGCCAGTGCGTTAGGCGATGCCTACATGGCGATGGGCGCGCAGCTGAGTTTCACCTGCGCGCCCTACCTGCTGGACACCGCGCCGAAGGCCGGCGAGCAGATCGTCTGGGCCGAATCCAATGCGGTGGTCTACGCCAACAGCGTACTCGGTGCCCGCACGCAGAAGTACCCGGACTTCCTCGATATCTGCATCGCGCTGTGTGCTCGTGCACCGTTGGCCGGCTGCCATCTCGATGATCAGCGCAAGGCCGGCCTGATCGTCGAGGTGCCCAGCCTTGGTCCGGTGGACGATAGCTTCTATCCGCTGCTCGGTTACCACGTTGGCAGTTTGGCAGGCCGACGCATTCCGCTGATACGGGGGTTGGAGAACGCCGCCCCCACCCTGGACGACTTGAAAGCCTTCGGCGCAGCATTCGCCACCACCAGCGCCGCGCCGTTGTTCCACATCGCTGGCGTCACGCCGGAAGCCATCGACCCGGATGATGTCCTGGACCACGACACCGTGCTGCCGCTGGAAATTGTCAACGCCGCGGGTTTGCTTGCCAGTTGGCGCGAACTCAACAGCGCCCGCCACGGCCACGTCGACGTGGTTTCCCTGGGTAACCCGCATTTTTCCCTGAGCGAATTCGCCGCCCTGGCGCAGCTATGCGCAGGCCGGGGCAAGCACCCCGACGTGGTGCTGGCAATCACCTGTGGCCGTGCCGTGCTCGAGCAAGCTCGCCTGGCAGGTCACCTGGACGCCATCGTGGCGTTCGGCGCAACGCTGGTCACCGACACCTGCTGGTGCATGTTGGGCGAACCCGTGATCCCGCCCGCCGCCACGACCCTGATGACCAACTCGGGCAAATACGCCCATTACGCGCCGGGCCTGGTGGGTCGCGGCGTGCACTTCGCCAGCCTCGGCGATTGCGTCGAGGCCGCCTGCACCGCCACGGCCAGCGGCGAGCCGCCACTGTGGCTGCAACCCACCGCACGCAAGGGGACCGCACGTCATGTTTGACTACAGCTTCCAATGGCGCCCGGCCCTGCGCGCCTTGCCCGACATGCTCGCCGGGGCTTGGGTGACCTTCGAGACCGCCGCGCTGTCGATGATCTTCGGCGTGCTGATCGCCCTGGTGCTGACGGTGATGCGCCAGGCCCGCCATCCGTTGCTGCGCGGCGTGGGTAATGGCTGGGTGTCGATCGCCCGCAACACGCCCTCGCTGTTCCAGATCTACATCCTCTACTTCGGCCTCGGCTCACTCGGGCTACACGTCAGTTCGTGGCTGGCCTTGCTGGCCGGGATCACTTTCAACAACGCTGGCTACCTGGCGGAGAACTTTCGCGGCGGGCTCAAGGCTGTGCCGAGTACGCAGATGCGTGCCGCCCGCTCATTGGGCATGAGCGCGTTCCAGGCCTACCGGATGATCATCGTCCCGCAGCTGCTGCGCATCGTCTTCTACCCATTGACGAACCAAATGGTCTGGGCGGTCCTGATGACCTCCCTGGGCGTCGTGGTCGGCCTCAACGACGACCTCACCGGCGTCACCCAGGAATACAACGTCAAGACTTTCCGCACCTTCGAATATTTCGCCCTCGCGGCGGTGCTGTATTACCTGATCGCCAAGCTGATCGTCGGGTTGGCCCGGCTGTTGTCCTGGCGCTTGTTTCGTTACTGAGAGGGCTCGTCATGTTTTCTACCAGCCTCACCGTTAACGACGTCTTGTACCTGCTCGACGGCGCCTGGGTCACGGTGCAACTCACCGCGTGGTCGATCCTGTTGGGCACCGTCGCCGGATTGCTGTTCGGCTTGCTGCGGGCGTTGTTGCCTCGGGCCAGCTTGCCGTTGGCCTGGGTGCTCGATATGTTTCGCAGTGTGCCGCTGCTGATCCAGTTCGTGCTGTTCAATTCCCTCAAGAGCATCGTCGGCCTGAACCTCAGCGCCTTCGCGGTCGGTTGCATCGTCCTGGGGGTCTACGCCGCCGCGTATTTCACCGAGATCGTGCGCGGCGGCGTGCTGGCGGTGCCGTTGAGCACCCGACGGGCCAGTCGGTCCCTGGGCATGACCTACTTGCAGGACCTGCGTTTCATCGTCCTGCCAATCGCTACACGCGTGGCTTTTCCCGGTTGGTTGAACTTGGTACTCGGCGTGATGAAGGACAGCGCCCTGGTGATGTGGATCGGGATCGTCGAACTGCTGCGCGCTTCGCAAACCATCGTGACGCGCATCCAGGAACCCCTGCTGGTGCTGTGCATCGCGGGCCTCATTTACTACGTCATGAGCCTGGTGGTCGCCCGCCTGGGCGCGCGCCTGGAAAGAAGGTGGCAAGAAAATGATTGAGATCGAAAACGTGCACAAATCCTTTGGCAACCTCGAAGTGGTCAAGGGCGTGAGCCTGACGGTGAACAAGGGCGAAGTCGTCTCGATCATCGGCGGCTCCGGCTCCGGCAAGTCGACCCTGCTGATGTGCATCAACGGTTTGGAGCCGATCCAGAAAGGCAGCATCCGCGTGGACGGGGTGGAGGTCCATGACAGCGCCACCGACCTCAACCGGTTGCGCCAGAAGATCGGCATCGTCTTCCAGCAATGGAACGCCTTTCCCCACCTGACCGTGCTGGAAAACGTGATGCTCGCGCCGCGCAAGGTGCTGGGCAAGAGCAAGCAGGACGCCGAGGCGCTGGCGGTGAAACAGCTTGAGCACGTGGGCCTGGGCGACAAGCTCAAGGCGTTCCCCGGCAAGCTGTCCGGCGGCCAACAGCAGCGCATGGCAATCGCCCGGGCGCTGGCGATGTCGCCGGACTACATGTTGTTCGACGAAGCCACCTCGGCCCTCGATCCGCAGCTGGTGGGCGAAGTGCTGGACACCATGCGCATGCTCGCCGAAGACGGCATGACCATGGTGCTGGTCACCCACGAGATCCGCTTCGCCCGGGACGTCTCCGATCGCGTGGCGTTCTTCTGCAACGGGCGGGTCCATGAAATCGGGCCGCCGGACCAGGTGCTGGGCAGTCCTGTGCAGCCGGAGACGGCAGCGTTCCTCAAGTCGGTGAAATAGGAGCCACCCATGCGCTCATCCAAAGTGATTCACGTAGTGAGCTGCCACGCCGAAGGTGAAGTCGGTGATGTGATCGTCGGCGGCGTTGCCCCTCCTCCCGGCGATACCGTGTGGGAGCAATCGCGCTGGATCGCCCGGGACCAGACCCTGCGCAATTTTGTCTTGAACGAACCCCGTGGCGGCGTGTTTCGCCACGTCAACCTGTTGGTGCCCGCCAAGGACCCGCGGGCGCAAATGGCCTGGATCATCATGGAGCCGGCCGACACCCCGCCGATGTCCGGCTCCAACTCGTTGTGCGTCGCCACCGTGTTGCTGGACAGCGGCATCCTGCCGATGACCGAACCGCAGACGCGACTAGTGCTCGAAGCGCCGGGCGGCCTGATCGAGGCGCTGGCCGACTGTCGTGACGGTAAGGTGCAGCGGGTGGAAATCAAGAACGTACCCTCCTTCGCCGACCGCCTCGACGCCTGGATCGAAGTCGAAGGGCTGGGTTCGCTGCAAGTGGACACTGCCTACGGTGGCGACAGTTTCGTCATCGTCGATGCCCAGCGCCTTGGCTTCACCATCCGCCCCGACGAAGCCGCCGAGCTGGTGGCCGCGGGGCTGAAGATCACCCGGGCCGCGAACGAGCAACTGGGCTTCGTGCATCCGTTGAATCCCGACTGGTCGCACATCTCGTTCTGCCAGATCGCGGCGCCCATCGTGATGGAAAACGGCGTTGCCACCGGCGCCAACGCGGTGGTCATCCAGCCCGGCAAGATTGATCGTTCGCCCACCGGAACCGGCTGTTCGGCGCGCATGGCGGTGCTGCATGCCAAAGGCTTGATGCAGGTGGGCGACCGTTTTATCGGCCGCTCGATCATCGGCTCCGAATTTCATTGCCGCATTGATTCGCTGGCCGAGCTGGACGGACGCACGGCGATTCACCCGTGCATCGCCGGGCGGGCGTGGATCACCGGGACCCACCAGTTGTTGTTGGACCCGGCGGATCCGTGGCCGCAAGGCTATCGGCTTTCAGATACCTGGCCCGGCGCATGACGTTCAGATCCACTCAAAACCTTGTGGCGAGGGAGCTTGCTCCCGCTGGACTGCGAAGCAGTCCTGAAGACTGACAACTCGGTGTGTCAGCCAGATCCTGAGGGCCGCTTCGCGACCCAGCGGGAGCAAGCTCCCTCGCCACAAAAGCACTATCAAAAACGGAGACAACCCATGAGCAAACGCATCAACTGGAGCGGCGTATTTCCCGCTGTCACCACGCAATTCAACGATGACTTTTCCATCAATCTGGAGAAAACCCATCAGGTCATTTCCAACGTTATCCGCGATGGTGTTTCCGGCCTGGTGGTCTGCGGCTCCGTGGGGGAAAACACCTCCCTGAGCGCCGAGGAAAAAATCGCCGTGACCGAAGTCGCGGTGGACGCTTCCCGTGGCCGGGTGCCGGTGATCTGCGGCGTGGCCGAGTTCACCAGCGTGCAGGCCGCCAAGGTTGCCAATGCCGTGCGCAAGGTTGGCGTGGACGGGGTGATGCTGATGCCAGCGCTGGTCTACGGCTCCAAGCCGTTCGAGACCGCCGAGCATTTCCGCTACGTGGCCCGGCATGCCGACGTGCCGTTGATGGTCTACAACAACCCGCCGATCTACAAGAACGACGTCACCCCCGACATCCTGATTTCCCTGGCCGACTGCGACAACGTGGTGTGCTTCAAGGATTCTTCTGGCGACACTCGGCGCTTCATCGACGTGCGCAATGAAGTCGGCGATCGTTTCGTGCTGTTCGCCGGTCTCGACGACGTAGTCTTGGAAAGCCTGGCGGTGGGCGCCGAAGGTTGGGTCTCGGGCATGTCCAACGTGTTCCCGAAAGAAGGCGAAACCATCTTCCGCCTGGCCCGCGCCGGACGCTTTGCCGAAGCCATGCCGATCTACGAATGGCTGATGCCGATCCTGCACCTGGACGCCCGCGCCGACCTGGTGCAATGCATCAAGCTGTGCGAAGCCATCGCCGGCCGCGGCAGCGCCCTCACCCGCCCACCGCGCCTCGCCTTGCCGGAAGAAGACCGGGTGTATGTGGAGCAGATCATGGCCAAGGCGCTGGCCAATCGGCCAGCTTTGCCGGATGTGGGGCTATAACCACCGACACAGTGATCGGAGCTTGTAAGTAATCCTGTTCAAGCAACAGCGGACCGGACTCTGTACGCTACAGGGCTCGGCCCGCCAAGCTTCTTTTGATTCGCGGGCCTGTAGTAGTGAACTACTTACCAGCCCTGTATGTAGCTAGACCGCCAGCTATCACTGTAGAGAGCCAGCGACCATTACATTAAAGAGGAAACCTATAATATATTTCTCTTACGAAGCGGGAGGTCCAAGGGCACCAGACGCCGTCGGGCAAGACCTCAGAACCTGGTACCCCTACGAGCTCAATGTTATCTTCGACTGTAAACGCAGCCCCATCGCAGTCAAGTTGTTGATTAGCAAACAACGAGATAGACTCTGGTGCCAAATGGAATGGCCACCGCTCATTGTAAGGTTTCCGTTCACGCACGATTTTCCCCATTATCATAAACGGATCACCGGGCTGGATGTTGTTACTAATGACGGCGGAAATCTGATCCGCTAATGCCGAATTGTCGATGGCAACCACAAATTCATGCGGACCAAACGAAGACGTATCTCCGCTTGGCGAGCTAAACCCATTCTGTGTTACGAAAGAAAAATACCGAGTGTTTGGCTCTGCGATAGCGGTCGAGCTCATCGCGACAACGGCAGACAACAACAATAAGCGTAACAGCGAGTTTGTTTTCATCAACTTATATCCAATAATACCTAATTAATATCAACTCCCTGACATCAGGAATCAACGCCGAGTTGATATTCGCACTATTTTATCCATCTTCAATCAATAATAGTTTAACCAAACACTACGATAAGACATTGACAGGGGTGTTCTGGAATGGCCGGACATTTACCGCTATCGAGCCATCGTTACTGTATAAAAAAATATGTCAAAACAAACTTAGTACTCTTCGCTATTCAGCCTCTCCCGCAATCAACGACGCTTCTCGGCGGCCATTCACAAGCGGCCCGCTGCTCTCACCGACGCAGCCGACCAACAACACCTCGCCATCGCCAGTCTTTGCTACGCTTTTGCCGGCGCTATGACGCGAACGGGAGGCGTTCCATGAACTATTTCCTGGCCCAGGCCCTCAATAACCGATGGGCCAACCATCGGCTGCTGGGCGCCTGCGCACAGCTGAACACGGCGGAGTACGAGGCCTACCGGACCAGTTTCTTCCCCTCCATCCAAGCCACCTTGTGCCATATCCTCGAGGTGGACCGCTATTACCTCACCGCCCTGGAAGGTGATGTGGACGGCCAGAAGCACGACTTCTTCGAAACCTTGACCTTCGCCGAACTGAGGGCACAGCAGGAACGAACCGACCATAGGCTGGTGGCGTTCTGCGAAGCCCTGCGAGAGACAGACCTCCCTCGCGCCATCGATCTGGTGCGCGCCGACGGCGAGGTGCGCGAACGGATCGACCGATTGCTCCTGCACCTGTTCGAACATCAGATCCACCACCGCGGCCAGGTCCACACCATGCTCAGCGCCACCCACGTTGATCCGCCGCAACTCGATGAGTTTTTTCTCGATTGCGACCGCCAGTTCCGAGCGCAAGAGGAGCAGCGGCTTGAACTTGATGAGCAGCGGGTCTGGCGCGATTACCTGCCCGACTGAATCGATTCCCTCAAGGAGACCTTGCCATGAACATGACCCTTCGCTGCATCGGTTTATCTTCGATGCTGGTTGCCACCGCGGCATTCGCCCACCATGGCTGGAGCGAATACGACGCCAGCAATCCGCTGACGCTAGAAGGCACGATCAAGGAAGCCGGCTACTCCCATCCCCACGGCACCGTGCGCCTGCAAACCACCAACAAGACCTGGACCGTGGTGCTCGCACCGCCCTCGCGTATGGAAAGCCGGGGGCTGAGCAAAGACATGCTCAAGGCAGGTAACACCGCCACCGTGGTCGGCTATCCAAATCGCAAAAAACCCGATGAGCTTCGCGCAGAACGCATCACCATCGGCGACAAGACCACCGAGTTGCGCTGATGCAGGACACCGCTCCAGCCGCCGCCCCGCAAGGCTGGATGGACCAACTGGGCGACTCGTCCCTGGCGTTGGCCATGCGCAGCGAGCTATGGCTGTATCCGCTGGTGGAAGTGGTGCACATCATCGGTTTTTCGCTGCTGGTGGGCGCGGTGGTGATGTTCGATCTGCGCGTTCTCGGGCTGTCGAAGGACATCGCCGTGACCTCACTGGCACGCCATCTGCTGCGCTGGGCAGTGGCAGCGCTGTTGCTGATCGTGCCTGCCGGTTTGATGATGTTCAGCGCTCATCCTCAGGACTTCGCCGGCAACAATGTATTCATTCTCAAGCTCTGCCTGATCGCGGCAGCCGGCATCAATTCCCTGTTGTTCCATGTTGGACCCTACCGCACGGTCGAGCAGTGGAACACCGGCCACAAGGCACCCGGCCTGGCCAGAACCCAGGCACTGATGTCCGTGCTGCTATGGGTTGCGGTCATTCTCTGCGGTCGATTGCTGGCCTACACCTGAACGACACCTGAAAAAAGGCGATGACCGCTGCCGGCCATCGCCAATCGCCCACCTCAGGCGCCCTCAGATCCGTGCGGGGGACACGATGATCTTCACGTTGTGCTCCTTGTTATTGACCAATTCTTCAAAGCCCTGCCCGACGATCTGCTCCAACTGGATGCGCCCGGTCACCAGCGGCGAGATGTCCAGGCGTCCGTCCGCGATGAAGGCAATCACGTCGGCAAATTCGCCGTTGTAGGCCAGCGCGCCAAGCACCTGTTTCTCGGTGGAGACCAGTTCGAAGAAGTTGAACTCGCTCGGTTCTTCGAAAATACCCACCAACACACATTTGCCTGCCTTGCGGATCAGGTCGATGGCGAGCTTGGCGGTGTGCTTGTTGCCGATGCATTCGAAGCTGACATCGGCGCCCAAGCCACCGGTCAGGCGGCGTACCTCGGCCAGGGCGTCGCATTGGTTGGGATCGATGACATGGCTGGCGCCCACTTCCAGCGCCTTGGCCTTGCGCGCGCCGGACATTTCCAGAGCAATCACCTGGGCCGCACCGGCGGCCTTGGCGCACATGACGGTGCACAGGCCGATGGTGCCGGCGCCGACCACCACGACGTTCTGTCCCAGTAGGCTGCCGGCCTTCTTGACCGCGTGCATGCCCACCGCCAGCGGCTCGATCAACGCACCGGCCTCGGCGGGAAAGTTGGCCGGCAGTTTATAAAGCAGATTAGCCGGGACGTTGACCAGCTCGGCGAACGCACCGTTGTTCATCAACCCGGTGAACGCCAGGTTTTCGCAGATGTTGTACAGCCCGTGGGTGCAGTAGTAGCAAGTGCCGCAGTGCTGGCAGGCATCAGCGGCCACCGGCTCGCCGACACTGAAACCTTCGACGCCGGCCCCCAGCTCGACGATCTCGCCACAGAACTCATGGCCGAGGATGCACTGGCCCTTGATCCCAGTCAGCGGGTGCGGCGCGTCCACTGGGATGAACACCGGCCCGGCCACGTACTCGTGCAGGTCGGAGCCGCAGATGCCGCACCACTGCACGCGGATCTGCACCCAACCGGCGGGCGGCGAAATCGGCAGCGGCACGTCTTCGACGCGGATGTCATTGCGGCCATGCCAGACAGCGGCGCGCATGCTGTGGGTCGGCTTGATTGAAACGTTCATGGCGTTACCTCCAGAATTTTTTATAGGACGACGATGCAATCGTCGCCCGCTTGATCAGTGCTGTCCGGTGAACTCAAGGATCAATCGATTGACCTGCTCGGCCGCTTCCATCTGCACCATGTGGCCCTGGCCGGGGAGCACTTCGACCTGCGCCGCCAGCCCTTCGACGTGAGCCGCCGGGATGATCGCGTCGTCGCTTCCCCAGATCACCAGGGTCGGGACGTGGCCGGCCTGCACCACTTCACGCAGGTCCACCTGTTGGCGACCGTCGGCGAACAGCGTCGCTGACAGTTGCCGCAGGGCGGCGTCCACACCTTCCAGGCGCTTGTACTTGAGCATGTCGTCGAGCATCTGGCGGTTGACCAGCTCGGCATTGGAGAACAGTTGCACCAGTTGCGGCTTGAGGGCGTTGCGGTTGGCGGCGTCGACGAAACCCTGCAAGTAGCTACCGTTGATCTGCGCCCCCAGGCCGGCACTGCCGATCAAGGTCAGCGACCGTATCCGCTGGGGCATCAGACGCGCGGCGTTCAGCGACACCGCCCCGCCCATGGAATGCCCCACCAGATGGGCCGCGTTGACGTCCAGGTAATCGAGCAAGGCCAGCACCACGCCGCTCAGCTCGTCCAGGTCGCCGCGTTGCAGGGTCTTTGAAGATTCGCCATGGCCTGGCAGGTCCAGGGCAATCACTCGACGCCCGGCCGCCAGGGCTTCATGGTTGAACAGCCAATTGTTCAGGTCGCCGCCAAAACCGTGCACCAGCACCAACGGCGTACCGCCCTCGCCGCGCTCGAAATAGCGGACCACCCGGCCGTCCAACTCGACTTTCTGCGGTTTCGGGCCACTGTCTTCATCAGCCGCGTCGCCCGGCACAAAGCTGGATTGAAACTGTTCGATGACCGCGTCGATCTCGGCGTCGCTGGCCTCGCCTTCGACGACGATGCCGAGCAAGGCGCCGACCGGCAGGGTTTCGTCCTGGCGGGCGATCTGCCGGCGCAGGATGCCGGAGAATGGTGCTTCGACGCTGCTGGAGATTTTGTCCGTCTCGACGTCCATCACTTCATCGCCCTTGGTGACTGCCTGCCCCTCTTCCTTGAGCCAGGCATCGACCCGGCCTTCGGTCATCGACAGGCCCCACTTGGGCATGGTCAGGGTAAAAATCTGGCTCATCAGCGCTTGCTCCACTCGATCACGTTGAGCACGGCTTGTTCGATCTTCGCCGCATCAGGGATGTACAGGTCTTCCAGGGCGTCGGAGAACGGCACCGGCGTGTGCGGCGCGGTGACCATTTCAATCGGCGCCTTGAGCGCGCCAAAGGCTTTTTGCGCGACAAGGGCCGAGATATCGGTGGCCATGGAGCAGCGCGGGTTGGCCTCGTCGATCACCACCAGGCGCCCGGTCTTCTCGACACTTTCCAGGATGCTGTCCTCGTCCAGCGGGCTGGTGGTGCGCAGGTCGATCACTTCGCAGTCGATGCCGCGTCCCGCCAGGTTGCGCGCCGCGTCCATGGCGGTGTTGACCAGCCGTCCGTAGGACACCAGGGTTACGTCCTTGCCGTCGCGCAGGAAGTTGGCCTCGCCGAACGGCACGGTGTAGAGCTCTTCCGGCACTTCGCCCTGCATGCTGTAGAGCAACTTGTGCTCGCAGAAGATCACCGGGTCGTTGTCGCGAATCGCCTGGATCAGCAGGCCCTTGGCGTCGTAGGGCGATGATGGGCAGACCACTTTCAGCCCCGGGATGTGCGTCCACAACGACGTGAGCATCTGCGAATGCTGGGCGGCGGCGCGCAGCCCGGCGCCGACCATGGTGCGGATCACCAGGGGCGTGGAGGCCTTGCCGCCGAACATGTAGCGGAATTTGGCCGCCTGGTTGAGGATCTGGTCCAGGCAGCACCCGGCGAAATCGACGAACATCAACTCGCACACCGGCCGTACGCCGCAGGTGGCGGCGCCGACCGCCGCGCCGACGTAACCGATTTCCGAGAGTGGCGTATCCAGCACGCGGCCGGGGAACTGGTCGTAAAGGCCCTTGGTTACGCCGAGCACACCGCCCCACGCGTCGTTTTCACCGGGGGCACCGGCGCCACCGGCCACGTCTTCGCCCATGATGAACACGCTGGAATCGCGGCGCATTTCCTGGGCCAGGGCTTCGTTGATTGCCTGCTGATAGCTGATTTTTCTCGCCATGATGGGATTCTCTGTTCTTGTTTTAGGAGGGTGTTCAGGGATAGCTGACGTAGACGTCGGTCAGCAGGTCCGCTGCAGAGGGCTTGGGATCGGACTTGGCCTTGTACACGGCGTTTTCAATCAGCAGGTCCACTTCCTTATCGATTTGTTCCAACTGCTCGACGGTGAGCAAACCGGCACGGGTCGTGCGCTCGCGGAACTGCATCAGGCAGTCCTGGTTTTCGCGGAAATGCTTGACCTCGTCCGGCGCGCGATAGGTCTGGGCATCGCCTTCGAAGTGGCCGTAGTAACGGGTCAGCTTGACCTCGATCAGCGACGGCCCTTCCCCGGCACGAGCGCGTTCGACGGCGGCCCCGGCGGCTTCATGCACGGCGAAGAAGTCAAAGCCGTCCACCGTCACGCCGGGCATGCCGAAGCCGGCCGCGCGGTCGGCGATGTGATCGCAGGCCACCGACCAGTTCGACGCCGTGGCTTCGGCGTAGCCGTTGTTTTCGGCGATGAACAGGCACGGCAGGTTCCACACCGAGGCCATGTTCATGGCTTCGAACACCGCGCCCTCGTTGGAGCCGCCGTCGCCGAAAAACACCACGGCAACGCTGTCGGTGCCCTTGAGCCGCGCCGCCAAAGCCGCGCCGACCACCAGCGGCGCACCGGCGCCGACGATGCCGTTGGCGCCGAGCATGCCCTTCTCGAAATCGGCGATGTGCATCGAGCCGCCCTTGCCTTGGCAGACGCCGGTTTTCTTGCCGTAGATCTCGGCCATCATTCCGTAGACGTCCACGCCCTTGGCGATGCAATGGCCGTGGCCACGGTGGTTGGACGCAATGCAGTCGTCATCGCCGAGGTGGGCCATGACGCCGGCGGCCGAAGCTTCTTCACCGGCATACAAGTGAACGAAACCGGGGATCTCGCCCGTGGCGAACTCCACGTGCAGGCGCTCTTCAAAGGCGCGGATGGTGCGCATCACCTGGTAGGCGTGCAGCAGTTGATCGTGGGCGAGCGGTGTCGACATTTTTATTCTCCTGGGGTGTCTTCTTGAAGATTCAGAGGGTGTTGCGGGTGCTCGCGGCCAATGGCCAACAAGCGTTGTTGCGCGGCGTAGATGAGCACCGCATTGACGTCGATGCTCAGCGGACCGCCGGCATCGAGGGTGACCGTGGGCCGGTCATGGACGTTGAATTCGATTTCCCGTTCGCCATCCAGGGCCAAGGTGCCGCTGGACAGTGACAAGCCATGGGCGACGCCGGGTTCCAAGGGCCCGGCGGCGAGCACCCCGCAGCCTTGCAACAGGCCGGGGGCGAGCGGCACCAGCAGCGCCTCGGGGGATTGCGGGTCCAGGCGCATCCAGGCGCCGCCCGGTGCCTGGCGGGACACCGGGAACCACAAGCCGCACAGGGCCGACAGGCCAATGGATTGCGGCTCGGCGAAGGTCACGAAGACTTCGGCCAGGTCCTGTGCCCGGCTAATGGCCCGGGCGCCGACAAAGCGCAGCGGCGACACGGCGACGTCCACCAGGGCGACTTCGCGCATGCCGCGTCCGGCGTCGCAGACCAACAGGCGCTTGTTGCGGCGCAAACCGATCTCGTCCGGGATCCGGCCACTGGCGTACAACCCACCGGCCAACCCGGCGCTGGTGGCCTCGCGCAGTTCGGGAAAGGCGTTGTTCGTGCCGGTGGACAGGGTCAGCAATGGGATGTCGCCGACTTCGGCGGCCACCGCCTTGTGGGTGCCATCGCCGCCGAGCACGGCGATCAGCGCCACCTCGCGCTCGGCCATCAGGCGCGCGGCCCGGCGGGTGTCTTCGACGGTCTGGCGCAGGGTCAGGTTGAGGAATTCCAGGGCCGGCCAGTGGCTGCTGCGGGCCTGGCGGCTGTGGCTGTTCTTCAGCACGGCGGCGGCCATGCCGATCATGTCGGTGGGCATCAGCACTTGTTCGATGCCGGTGGCGCCGAACGCGGCCAGCAGCCGCTGGATCACCGAGACCTTGTCGGTGCTGGAAAACAGCCCGGCGTTGGCGGTCAGGCGCCGCACGTCACGGCCCGACGCGGGGTTGGCGATGATGCCGACAGTCAGCGGACGGCGGTTCATGGCATCACCGGAAAATGGATGGTCAGCGGGCTTGGCCTGCAAGTCATAGGCACCTCTTTTTTATTATTGGAAGCCCACTGATGTGGGTCCAGGGCCTAGAGCAAGGCCGGTGCCAGTTCCCCGCAAATCAATGGAAAGCCCCGAGACAGAGCGCTTGCGATGCACCTTTGGGTGTTGCGCGGCGGCGCTGGGTGAGACGCCACATGTCAGCCTGCACGGGTCGGCGGCGAGACGCTGAGACGTGGCGTCTCACCCGCCATCTACGCTCCGTCGGGCTTGTCTGCACCCGGCGATCAGCGCTTAATGTGCCCACAACGACAAGAAGCTGAACCGGAGGCCGCTATGCTTTCCGCTCACTCCCGGGCGCATGTGGATTGCGTCAGCCGCGTACTGAAGAACGCCGCTCGACTGCCGCAATTGCCCGTGCCGGACCTGATCCTCGATTCATGGCGCCGCTCCATGGAGCAGCATCACCTCGATCCTGGCTCGCTGCAGGGCCCGCGAATCCTTTCCAACGACGTGCTCAAGCAGTGTCGCGAACGCTCTGAACTGTTCCTCAACATCGCCAGCGATGAAGTGGCGCGCTTGCATGGCCGGGTACGCGATGCCGACTATTGCGTGCTGCTGACCGATGCCCAGGGCCAGACCATCGATTACCGCGTCGAAACCACCCTTCGCAACGACTGCCGCAAGGCCGGGCTGTACTTGGGCACTTGTTGGTCGGAAGGTGAAGAAGGCACCTGCGGCGTGGCGGCGGTGCTCACCGCCAAGACGGCGGTGACCGTGCACAAGCGCGACCATTTCCGCGCGGCGTTCATTGGCTTGACCTGCTCCGCCGCGCCGGTCTTCGACCCGCAAGGGGAATTGCTCGGGGTGCTCGACGTTTCGGCGGTGCGTTCGCCGGATGACCGACGTTCCCAGCACCTGATCCGGCAGATGGTGGTGCAGAGCGCGCGGGAAATCGAACAGGCATTCTTCATGAGCAGTGCCCAGGGCTACTGGGTTTTGCGCGCGCATGGCAACGCCGGGTACGTCGACAGCCAGCCGGATTTGCTATTTGCCTGGGACGACGACGGCTGCCTGCAAGCGCTGAACCCAGCGGCCCGCCAGTATCTGCTACAACGCTACGGCCAATTGCCCCAACACATCAGCCAGGTCTTTGACCCACAACTGCTGCATCGCGCCCGCGACGAAAGCCTCTACCCCCTCGCCCCATCCTTGCACGGCCGCTTGAGCGCCCCACGCCGCCGGGCATCCTTGCGCCAGCGCGCCGCCACGACGCCGACCGAACTCGATCCCCGCCTGGCGGACAGCCTGAACCTGGCGGTGCGGGTCAAGGACCGCAACCTGCCGGTGCTGATCCAGGGCGAAACCGGTTCCGGCAAGGAAGTCTTCGCCCGCCAACTGCACCAGGCCAGCCAGCGCCGGGATAGGCCCTTCGTCGCGTTGAACTGCGCGGCGATCCCCGAAAGCCTGATCGAGAGCGAGTTGTTCGGTTACGTGGCCGGAGCCTTTACCGGCGCCTCGACCAAGGGCATGCAGGGGCTCCTGCAGCAGGCCGATGGCGGCACGCTGTTCCTCGACGAAATCGGTGACATGCCCCTGGCCTTGCAAACGCGGCTGTTGCGGGTGCTGGCCGAGGGCGAGGTGGCGCCGCTGGGCGCATCGCGGCGCAAGGCCGTGGACATCCAGGTGATCTGCGCCACTCACCGCGACCTGGAAAGCCTCGTGGCGGCCGGAGAATTCCGCGAGGATTTGTATTTCCGTCTCGGCGGCGCCCGTTTCCAATTGCCGCCATTGCGCGAGCGCACTGATCGACTGGCCTTGATCAACCGTATCCTGGACGAAGAATCGGCGCTCTGCGGGGGCTCGGTGCAACTGAGCGGCGCGGTGTTGGAGTGCCTGCTCGGCTACCACTGGCCAGGCAATGTGCGTCAGTTGCGGCACGTATTGCGTTATGCCTGCGCGGTCTGCGACACGAACGTGGTCCAGCTCAGCCATTTGCCTGAGTCACTGCACGGCACCCAAACCGCCGTTCGTAGCGAAGAACCCAGCGCCAGCCCGGAACGCCAGGCGCTGCTCGATGCCCTGGTGCGTCACCGCTGGAAACCTACCCCGACGGCCCGAGCCTTGGGCATTTCCCGGGCAACGCTGTATCGCCGGGTGCATCAGCACGGCATTGAAATGCCCGGCAGGAGCCCGGGCTGAAAACTTATCGCCGCGCCAGTTCGTGACGCACGCATTGTTCGTAATAGGTCTGCTTGACGGCAGCCGGCTTGAGCCGCGATGCGCTGTTGTAGGTCTGTTCGGTAATGCCCAGGGCAGTCATGCGCATCCAAGGCCGGGGGAATTTGCGCACTTGCAGTTTCTTGCGCGCGCCGTACAGGCTGACGCCAGACAGTTTCGACGCCTGCGCTCCCGCCGCAATGTCCGAACCCCAGCGACACACCGACTGCTGGTTGGCGGTGAGGGCCTTGGCCTGGGCTTCAAGCGAGACAGCGGCCAAGACCATGGCCGCCGCGATCCAGATAGAAACACGCATAGGTTTGTCGTCCAACCTTCTGAAATAAAAGAAGTTTGACGCCAAGCGAATGAGCAAGGGGCCAGTACTGAAGAAAACTAGAAACGTTGACAGATTAAGAACATAAGCTTCTGAAATTAAACGCTTTCTATTTTCTAGAGAATGAAGCGAGCTTCACAACCTTCTGAAGCGGCCTACAACCCGCGACAGGGGAGCAAGCTCCCTCGCCACGGTTTATTGGCTGGCCCTGGCTTCTTGCAGCAGTTGCTGGATCACTTGCTCCTGCTCGCCGTACCGCCCTTCGCCAAAGTGGCTGTAGCGCACCTGTCCCTTGGCGTCGATGAAGTAATGGGCGGGCCAGTACTGGTTGTTGAAGGCGCGCCAGATTGCATATTGGTTGTCGATCGCGACCGGGTATTGGATGTCCAGCTTGCGGACTTGGTCGCGCACGTTGGCGATGATCTTCTCGTAGCCGTACTCGGGGGTGTGCACGCCGATCACCACCAGCCCGTCCTTCTCGTATTTCCTGGCCCAATCATTCACGTATGGCAGCGTGTGCTGGCAATTGATGCAGTCGTAGGTCCAGAAATCCACCAGCACCACCTTGCCCCGCAGCGCCTCGCGGTTCAGCGGCGGCGAGTTCAGCCATTGCACGGCGCCGTCCAGTGAAGGCATGGCGCCCTGGGATTCGAGGTCCGGCATCGAGTTCGCCCCGGCCTTGCTGACCACGTAGTCGATGGCCTTGGGCACGCTTTCCAACAGGCTTTTTTCCAGGCTGGTCGATTGCTGGGACGAGGTGTTGGCGAGCAAGCGATCATCCACCCCGGTGCCAATCGCCACGGCCGCCAACAATACCAACGTCCCGGTGGCGCGGCGCAGCCAGGCCGTGATCGGCAGCGAGGGTTTCAGTCGACCGATCAAGCCGCGGCCAGCCAGGATCAACGTGCCCAGCGACAAGGCACTGCCCAGCCCGTAGGCGAGCAGAAGCAGACTGGTCTCGGCGCTGGCGCCCTGCAACATGGCCCCGGTCAGGATCACCCCAAGGATCGGCCCGGCGCAGGGAGCCCAGAGCAGCCCGGTGGCAACCCCGATCAACACCGACCCCGCAGGGCCGGCCATCCGTCCGGCATCGGCGTCAAGTCGATTGCCCAGGCTGACCAGCGGACGCGAGAGCCAGGTACCGACCTGGCTGAACATCAACGACAAGGCGAACAGCACCATCACCACCAGGGCGACTTGCCGGCCGATGCTGCTGGCGTGGATCACCCATTCGCTGCTGACCACCGCCAGGCTGGAGACCAAGGCGAACGTCAGCATCATGCCGGCCAGCGTCAACAGCACCGAGCTGCGCGATTGATTGGCCCGAGCGAACAGGAATGGCACCACGGGCAGGATGCAGGGGCTGAGGATCGTCAGAATCCCGCCGAGAAAAGCGATCAGAAGCATGGGAACACCTATAAAGGCTGACGTAGAACCTGTGGCGAGGGAGCAAGCGCCCCGCCACAGGTAGAGAAGATCAGTTTTCGTTGCTGCAGTTATCGGAAAACTTGCGATAGTCCAGCGCCTGCTTGTGACCCATCGAGTCGAGGTAGGTCATGTGGGCGTTCACCACGCCACACGCCGGCTGCGGATCTTCGGTCAGGGACAACACTTTCCGGATGTCCAGATGGCTGCCGTAGGTGTAGGTTTGCGCCTGGACATTGCTTTCGGCCCGGGCCGACAAGGTGCAGATGTTCAGCGCGGCGAACAGGCAGGTGGCGTAGATGGCTTTGGTGTTCATGGCGGTTTCCTCGATTCAATGGATGTTTATCGCAGAGGTCGTCGTGTTGCCTCGTTGGATGCCATTGAACGCCGCCCAGGTATCGCGTCTGTATCGGGGCGGGCGGCTTTTTGCATCGCTGTGTATCCGTCGCGCGCCAGATACACTGCAATACAAACCGGCGCGGGCCGTGCCGGCCGGCGGCTGTAGACTGGCCAGCAACAACAGGCGAAGGGGCAGAACACCATGGATCATGTCGATCATGTGTTGATCGTGGATGACGATCGCGAGATCAGGGAACTGGTAGGCAACTACCTGAAAAAGAATGGCTTGCGCACCACCGTGGTAGCAGACGGCAGGCAGATGCGCACGTTCCTGGAAACCACCCCGGTGGACCTGATCGTGCTGGACCTCATGATGCCCGGCGACGACGGCCTGGTGCTGTGCCGGGAACTGCGGGCCGGCAAGCACAAGGCCACGCCGGTTTTGATGCTCACCGCCCGCAACGACGAAACCGACCGCATCATCGGCCTGGAAATGGGTGCCGACGACTACTTGGTCAAGCCCTTCGCCGCCCGCGAACTGCTCGCCCGGATCAACGCCGTGCTGCGCCGCACCCGCATGCTGCCGCCAAACCTGGTGGTCACCGAGAGCGGGCGTCTGTTGGCGTTCGGTCGCTGGCGCCTGGACACCACTGCCCGCCACTTGCTCGACGGCGACGGCACCATGGTCGCCCTGAGCGGTGCGGAATATCGCCTGCTGCGAGTGTTCCTCGACCATCCGCAGCGGGTGCTCAACCGCGACCAGTTGCTGAACCTGACCCAGGGCCGCGATGCCGACCTGTTCGACCGTTCCATCGATCTGCTGGTCAGCCGGCTGCGCCAACGCCTGTTGGACGACGCCCGTGAGCCGGCCTACATCAAGACCGTGCGCAGCGAAGGCTATGTGTTCTCGCTGCCGGTGGAGATCCTCGAGGCCTCGGCATGAGTCTGCCGCTACGCTGGCCGCGCACCCTCGCCTCGCGCCTGTCGCTGATCTTCCTGATCGGTTTGGTCCTGGCCCAGGGCCTGTCGTTCGGCGTGCAGTACTACGAACGCTACGAGAGCGCCAAGAACACCATGCTCGGCAACCTGGAAACCGACGTGTCGACGTCAGTCGCCATCCTCGACCGCCTGCCGGCCGCCGAACGGCCGGCCTGGCTGCCGAAACTCGCCCGGCGCAACTATGACTACGTGCTCGACGAAGGCGAGCCAGGCATGCCGATGCTCCCCGACAATGCACCGATATCCGTCAGCTCGATCCAGGAAGCCCTGGGTGAATCCTATGCGCTGACCTACAACCAAATCCCAGGGCCAAAGATGCATTACCAGGCGCACTTGCGCCTGAAGGACGGCGAACCCTTGACGATCGACGTACGCCCGGCGATGGCGCCTCTTTCGCCCTGGCTCCCGGCGGTGCTGCTCGGTCAATTGGCGCTTTTGATCGGCTGCACCTGGCTGGCCGTGCGCATCGCCGTCAGCCCCCTCACCCGCTTGGCCCGGGCGGTGGAGACCCTCGACCCGAATGCCCACGGCGTGCGCCTGGACGAAAAAGGCCCAACCGAGGTGGTGCATGCGGCCAAGGCGTTCAATGCCATGCAAGACCGCATCGCCGCTTACCTCAAGGAGCGCATGCACCTGCTGGCAGCCATTTCCCATGATTTGCAGACGCCCATTACCCGCATGAAGCTGCGCGCCGAATTCATGGACGACGGCATTGAAAAGGACAAGTTGTCCAGCGATCTGAGCGAAATGGAGCATCTGGTGCGCGAAGGCGTGGCCTATGCCCGCAGCATCCACGGCGCCACCGAGGCCAGTTGCCGGATCAGCCTGGATGCGTTTCTCGACAGCCTGGTATTCGACTATCAGGACACCGGACAGGATGTGCAGTTGTCCGGCAAGAATGCCGCCGTCATCGATACCCGCCCTCATGCGCTGCGCCGGGTGCTGGTCAACCTGGTGGACAACGCCCTGAAATTTGGCGGCGCGGCAGAAATCCAGGTCCAGCCTGCCGACGGCGGCCAACTGGCGATCCAGGTACTGGACCGAGGCCCCGGAATCAGCGAGGAAGAACTGGCAGAAGTGCTCAAGCCGTTCTATCGGGTGGAAAGCTCGCGCAACCGGGAAACCGGCGGTACGGGCCTGGGGTTGGCCATCGCCCTGCAACTGGCGAACGCCATGGGCGGGTCGCTGAGATTGAGCAATCGCGACGGCGGCGGCTTGTGTGCCGAATTGCGCCTGGGCCGCGATAGCGCCTGCGCAGGTTAGCCGGATTCATCAGCGGGTTTGTATGCCAGTGTGTCAACGGGCACACGGCATACACAAACTTGCACAGCCCCCCCTTCCAGACACACCCCGCTTACACCCATTTGAAAGACTCCTTGTGTCCCCGGCCAACGTGATGGCCGGGCCCGACTTCCAAGGAGCTTCCCATGCCTACCACCACCGCAACGCCGCCTGCTTTCCGTTTCCAGGGTTGGTCGCTGTTCAGCCTGATCGCCGTCCTGGTGCTGCTGATGACCGCACTGACCGTGATGCTCAACCCAGACCTCACCGAAGGCGTGCGCAGTGCGATTCGCGCCACCGCCCGCTCCTCCTTCGTCCTGTTCCTGCTGGCCTTCACGGCCTCGGCGTTTGCCGTGTTGGTGCCCTCGCCGCTGAGCAAGTCCCTGGTGCGTGAGCGGCGTTTCATCGGGTTGGCCTTTGCCTTCTCCCATCTGGTCCACGCGGTCCTGATCTACGCCTATGGCCAGCTCAACACCGAGTTCTGGCCCGGCCGGACCACCCTTGGCAACGTGCCTGGCAGCGTCGGTTATGTGTTCGTCCTCCTGCTGGCCCTGACCTCGTTCAAAAGCACCACGCGGCTGATCGGCGCCAAAGCCTGGAAGCGCCTGCACACCACCGGCATGTGGGTACTGGCGGCGATTTTTGCCTACTCCAACTTCAAGCGCATTCCGATGAGCGACTGGTACGTGCTGCCCTTCGGCCTGATCTGCGCCGCCACCGCTGTCCGCCTGGTGGGCAAACTGGCCCAGGCCAACAAGCGCCAGCCCCTGCCACGCACGGTTTGAGAAGGAGATCGACCATGTATTGCATCGTATCGAAAGCCTTGAACGGCCTGCATCTGAATCTCGATCAAGCCGGTTCATGGCTCGCGCCGCTGGGGCTGCGCCTGTTCCTGGCCTGGGAGTTCTTCGAATCCGGCCTGGAGAAATGGAACGGCCAGAACTGGTTCGCCGAGATCCAATCGGCCTTCCCTTTCCCTTTCAACCATGTGCCGGCCAATTGGAATTGGGAGTTGTCGATGTGGGCGGAACTGGTCTGCGCCATCGCCTTGCTGGTTGGCCTGGGCACGCGTTTCTCGGCGCTGGTCCTGATGATCGTCACCGTGGTCGCCACCGCCGCCGTGCACTGGCCAGCGGATTGGTCGAGCCTGAATGAACTGGCACAAGGATATGCCATTACCAACAAGGGTTATGGCAACTTCAAACTGCCGTTGATTTACCTGGTAGCGCTGCTGCCGCTGCTCTTGCAAGGCGCCGGAAATCTGAGTGCAGATGCGTTGCTCAAGACGTTGCACCGTCGGTAGCGGCAACAAAAAATCGAAACCTTGGGCGGCTTGCGTTGGTCCAGTCCTGTATGAGCCAAAGCGCTGCGTACCGCTGCCACGGTGGTCGCAGCCGATCGAGACAGCCCATCGAGATGAGGAACAGACATGAGCATGACCGTCGGCGATTTTCTGGTTGAACGCCTTTATGAATGGGGGGTGCGTCGCATCTACGGCTACCCCGGCGATGGCATCAACGGCGTGTTTGGCGCCTTGAATCGGGCCAAGGGCAAGATCCAGTTCATCCAGGCACGTCACGAGGAAATGGCCGCTTTCATGGCCTGCGCCCACGCCAAGTTCACCGGCGAGCTGGGGGTGTGTATCGCCACGTCGGGGCCGGGGGCTTCGCATCTGGTCACCGGTCTGTATGACGCACGCATGGACCACATGCCGGTCCTGGCTATCTGCGGCCAACAAGCGCGCAACGCCCTCGGCGGGCATTATCAGCAGGAATTGGACCTGGTCAGTCTGTTCAAGGACGTGGCCGGCGCGTTCGTCCAGCAAGCCAGCGCACCGGCCCAGGTGCGCCATCTGCTCGACCGCGCCGTGCGCACGGCGGTGGGCGAGCGCCGGGTTACAGCGTTGATCCTGCCTAACGACCTGCAAGAGCTGGAGTACACCGCACCGCCGCACAAGCACGGCACGCTCCATTCCGGGGTCGGCTACCGCAAACCCAAGGTGGTGCCCTACGAGGAAGACCTGCGCCGGGCCGCCGATGTCCTCAACGCTGGCAAGAAAGTCGCCATCCTGGTGGGTGCCGGCGCATTGCACGCCACGGATGAAGTGATCGCCATTGCCGATAAACTCGGCGCTGGCGTCGCCAAGGCCCTGCTCGGCAAAGCGGCGGTGCCCGACGACTTGCCGTGGGTCACAGGTTCCATCGGCCTGCTGGGCACCGAGCCCAGCGACAACCTTATGGCCGGCTGTGACACGCTGCTGATGATCGGATCCGGCTTTCCCTACGCCGAGTTCCTGCCCGCCGAAGGCCAGGCACGCGGTGTGCAGATCGATCTCAAGCCGGACATGTTGAGCCTGCGCTACCCGATGGAAGTCAACCTGCAAGGCGACAGCGCCGATACCCTGCGGGCCTTGCTGCCCCTGATCGAAGAAAAGCCCGACCGCGCCTGGCGCAAGAAAATCGAACAGTGGCGAGCGGACTGGGACAAGACCCTGGAAAACCGCGCCCTGGTCACGGCCAAGCCGATCAATCCGCAACGGGTCACCTTCGAGCTGTCGCCGCGACTGCCGGACCGCGCCATCCTCACCTGCGATTCGGGCTCCTGCGCCAACTGGTTTGCCCGGGACATCCAGATCCGTCGCGGCATGATGTGCTCGCTCTCCGGTGGCCTGGCCTCCATGGGTGCCGCGGTGCCTTACGCCATTGCCGCCAAGTTCTGCCATCCGGATCGGCCGGTCATCGCGCTGGTGGGCGATGGCGCGATGCAAATGAACAACATGGCCGAGCTGATCACCGTTGCCAAATACTGGCGCACCTGGACGAACAACACCTGGATCTGCGCGGTGTTCAACAACCAGGACCTGAATCAGGTGACCTGGGAGCAGCGTGTCATGGAAGGCGACCCGAAATTCGAAGCGTCCCAGGACATCCCTGACGTGCCTTATCACTTGTTCGCCGAATCCATCGGCCTCAAAGGCATCCTCGTCGATCAGGAAACAGACGTCGCCACCGCCTGGGAACAAGCGCTCGCCGCCGAACGGCCGGTGCTCATCGAGTTCCGGACCGACCCCGACGTGCCGCCATTGCCGCCGCATATCAAGTTGGAACAGGCAAAGAAATTCGCTTCCACTCTGCTCCAAGGCGACCCGAACGAGCTTGGCATCGTCGTGGCGACCGCCAAACAGGTGTTGGGCTCGCTGCTGCCGGGCCACCGCAAGGACAAAGAGTGAGCATGCGCACGAAAGCAAGCCGGTATGAGCTGATCCTGTTGGGAGGCTTTGTCGCCCTATGGACATGGCTGGCCATTGCACCGATGAAACGCAGCGACTGGCTGGCGGAGAACCTGCTGGTGTTTGCGCTTCTGATGTTCCTGGTGGCCGTCCACCGCAGGTTCAGCTTTTCCCGTTTGTCCGCCACCCTGGTGTTCGTGTTTCTCTGCATCCATGAGGTCGGCGCCCACTACACCTACGCGAAAGTCCCCTATAACCAGTGGTGGCAGGCCCTGACCGGTGGCCAGCCGCTGGACCAACTGCTGGGTTTTGAGCGCAACCAGTTCGATCGCCTGGTGCACTTCAGCTATGGCCTGCTGCTCGCTTACCCGGTACGCGAGGCGCTGCTGCGGGTCATTCCAGCCGGGGGGTTCAGTGGGTATTTCCTGGCCTGGAACCTGATCCTGTCGTCCTCGGCTATTTATGAGCTGATCGAATGGGTGGGGGGTGCCTACATGGGCGGCGATACCGCGAAGGCGTTTGTGGGTGCGCAACAGGATCCCTGGGACGCGCAAAAGGACATGGCGCTGGCGGCGCTTGCCGCGTGCATGACGCTGGTGGCCGCTGCCGCGGTCAATTATTTCCAGCAGCGCGATTTTGCCCTGGAATGGGCAATGCGCAACAAAGCCAGTACCTGATAGCCGGCGTCGGGAGAAAAAATGATGCAGTTGGTCAGCATTTCCACACTTTTATTAAGTTAATCAGCCAGTCAGCCGATACAAAGCTAGTGCGAGGTATCTCGCGTTTCGCTGATGGCTTGTTTTTTATGATCGAAGATGCTGGCAATGGCTCCCCCGTGATAACCGGCGAGCGGCCGACCCGAAGTTTCACCCGCCGCACCTTCCCGGCCATCATGCTGTTGCTGTTCGTCATGTCCGCACTGGCCATCGCGGTGCTGCTCAATATCACCCAGACCCAGGACCAACAGGCCCGCGAGCAAAGCCTGTTCTTCGCACAACGGGCCATCGACGGTATCCGCACCGGTATCGGACGCGACCTGAGCGACTACTCCAAATGGAGCGACGCCTACCGGCACCTCCATGTGGAAGTCGACAAGGACTGGGCCTATGACCAGGAAAATGTCGGCAGCAGTGTGTTTTCGCTCTACGGCTATCAAGCCGTGTTTGTCATTTCCCCCACCGGCAAGACGGTCTATTCGGTCATCGATGGCGAGATGAGCGAGGTGGCGGCTGACACTTGGCTGAGCGGCGACCTGCGTGCCCTCGCCAGCAAAGCCAGCGCCGAGGAGAACCGCGATGAGGTGATCGTCGAGTTGCTGCATCACGAAGACGCGCCGGCCTTCGTCGCCGTCTCGGCGATTACCATCGGCACGGACAACAGCGTGCCCGAGATTCCAGGCCCGCCCAGCCTGCTGTTATTCGTGAAAGTCCTGGACAGCGCGGCGTTGCAAGGCCTGTCGCGGGATTTTGCTCTGCCCGATGCGCATATCGCCTATACGCCAGGCCCCAAAGAGACTGCCCAGGTCTTGCTCAACGACCTGACCCGCGAAGCGCTGGCATGGCGCCCGGCGACACCCGGCAAGGACCTGCGCAAAGTGCTGCTGCCGTTGCTGGCCGTGGCATTGCTGTTTCTCGGGATCATGGCCTTGGCGGTATTGCGCCATGCGCTGCTGATGCTCCGCGCCCAGGAACGCCAGTACGCCAGCCTTCTTGCGCACCGCAAAGCGTTGGAGCGCAGCGAAGAGCGTTTCCGGGACATTGCCGAGGTATCGTCGGACTGGTTGTGGGAAGTTGATTCGGCCGGGACATTAACCTACCTGTCCGAACGCTTCGAACAAGTGACCGGTTTCAGTCCCGTCGAGTGGCTGGGCAAGCCGCTGCACCGGTTACTTCATCCGCACAGCGGGTCGATCTCCATCGCGCATTGGCTGCTCGGTGGTGCCAACAACGCCTCATCCGCCCCGCTGCTGTGCGAATACACCGCGCATAATCAACGCATCCGTACCTGCAAACTCTCGGTCCGGGCCATTGATGCCGGCAGCTTGGGCTTTCGCGGCACGGCCACCGACATCACCGATGAATTGCGCGCGCTGGCACAGATCAAACACCTCTCCCTGCACGACCCGCTGACCGGGCTGGCCAACCGCAACCGCTTGTTCGATTGCCTCAGCGAACACCTGGACCAGGCGCAAGGGACGCCACTGGCGATACTGAACCTGGACATGGATCGATTCAAACCGGTCAATGACTCCCTGGGTCATGCAGTGGGCGACAAGGTGCTCAAGGAAGTGGCGCATATCCTTCAGCAAAACGTCCGCGGCACCGACCTGGTGGCCCGCCTTGGGGGCGATGAGTTTGTCATCGTCATGCCCAACCCCGGCGATGCGAACGATCTCGATCAACTGTGCGAGCGCCTGATCGATTGCATGCAACGGCCCATGCACCTGGATGGCAACACCTTGTACCTGGGGGTGAGTATCGGGGTGGCCTGGTCGCAGCCTCGCGATCAACGCGCCGAAGAGTTGTTGCGCCAGGCCGACATCGCCCTGTATGCGGCCAAGGGCGCCGGCCGCAATACCTGGCGTGTCTATGAAGAGGCCATGGGCAATGTCGCCCGCGACCGCCGCCGCTACGAGCAGCAATTGCGCGATGCGATGCACCAGGACCAGCTTGAATTGCGTTACCTGCCGCGTTTCGACGTGAATGCCGAACAGCTGCATGGTTTTGAAGCCCAGGTCTTCTGGCACCATCCCGAGCGAGGCGAACTGGGTGGAGCCGACTTCATCCCCGTGGCCGAAGCGTCTGGCCAACTGGAGGAGCTGGGCACCTGGATGTTGATCAACGCCTGCGAAGAGGCGATGACCTGGCCCAACGCGCTCGCCCTGTCCGTCGCCGTTTCGCCGAGGTGGTTCAGCAGCAGTTTTCTATTCAATCAAGTGCACAAGGCCTTGGAAACCAGCGGTTTGCCGGCGCAGCGCCTGACCCTTGAGGTGGCGGAAGGGGTGTTGCTGACCGATCACAAGACGCTCGCCAATACTTTGCATGCCCTCAAGGCGTTGGGCGTGCGGATCAATATCGATAAGTTCGGCACCAATATCGCTTCCCTGCGCGAGGTGCTTGACCAGCCGTTCGACGGTATCCGTTTCGATCGCAATATTTTGGCGCAGTTGGGGCTGGAGCACGATCAGGAAGGTGTGTTGGCGATGATTCGGTTGAGTCGCAGTGTCGGGCTGATGGTGACGGCCGAGGGTATTGAGAATGCCCGGCAGTATGATCAGTTGCGCAGTGTTGCTTGCGATCATGTGCAGGGGCCGTACTTTGGCGCGGCGCTGGCTCGTTCGCAGATGGCTTCGTTTTTTACTACGCCTCGGTGGCTTTAGTCCTCCTAGCAGTCGGGTGGGATTTTTTTGATTGAGTACATATCCGTTTCTTCGGTAACGGCTGACTAGGGTTTCGCTTTTACAGCGACTCACTTTTGTGAAGCGCAAAAGTAAGCAAAACGCTTTTGCCCCACCACTCGGTGCCTCGCCTAGGCTCGGCATGCCCTCTCTCCGGCATTGCTCCGTGGGCCCGCCGCGAAGGCCCATCCATGGGCCAGCGCGGCTATCCCGGCATCCATGCCGGGATGCCCACTGCGCAATACCTGCGTTCGGCCAGCGTGGTTAACGGGGCGCCGAGATCAACGTCCACTGCGAGGCGGCCTTATAGCCGACCTGGTTTTGGGTGATCGCGCTTCTCCTGTGAAGCCTGCTTGCTAGGACGGTCACAGGTAAATATCCACTTAGCCTCCCGGACTCTGGCGAAAACTCACGGCCAGCCGGTTCCAGCTGTTGATGGTGCTGATCGCCAGGGTCAGGTCGACCAGTTCTTCTTCGCTGAAATTGGCGCGCGCCAGGTTGTAGACGTCTTCGGGCACTTGGCTTTCGGCCAATAGCGTGACGGCTTCGGTCCAGGCCAGTGCTGCCTGTTCGCGCGGGCTGAAGAATCCGCTGTCGCGCCACACCGTCACCGCGTAGAGGCGCCGCTCGGTCTCGCCCTGGCGGCGCGCGTCCATCGAGTGCATGTCGGTGCAGAAGGCGCAGCCGTTGAGCTGCGAGGCGCGGATTTTGATCAGGTGGAGCAACGCCGGCTCGATGCTCAGGCGACTGGTCAGCGCTTCAAGGCCGATCATTGCCCTCATCGCGCCAGGGGACGCACTGTAGTAATCCAGACGCGGGCTCATGGCGGGCTCCGTAGTGGTCGATGTGTCCACGGTAGGAGGTCGAGGCCACCCGCGACAGGTCCAATGCGTCGAAAAAGGCTCACGCAACTTCTCCGCTCCAGCGCATTGCGGGTAATCTTCGTCTTTGAACCCTTGCTGCAATCGATCATCCGGGAGCCCGCGGGTATGGAACTTCATGTTGTCATCAACGGCCGCAAAGACCTGCTGGGCCAGTTGTATCGACAATTGCGCAGCGCCATCGAGAGCGGTCGGCTGGCCGCCGGCACCCAGTTGCCGCCCAGCCGCCTGTTGGCCGAGCAACTGGGTGTTTCGCGCAAGACCGTGTCCGATACGTATGCGCAACTGACCTACGAAAATTTTCTCACCGGCGTGATCGGCAAAGGCACCTATGTCAACGCACGCCCGGCCATGATCGTGCGCAAGCAAAGCCACCGCGAGCTTGCCGGTGCCGACGTCGTCGAGGCTTGGCGCAACATGCCGGACTTGCTGCGACACCCTAACCCCGAGAGCGCGCTGCGTTATGACTTCATCGGCGGCGCCACCGGCAAGGGCCAGTTTCCCCTGGACGACTGGCGTCGCTGCACCGCCCACGCCTTGCGCCAGATTGCCAACGCCAAGGGTTTCTACAGCCAGCCCGAAGGCCTGCCGGCGCTGCGCAACGCTATCGCCCGGCACATCGCGTTTTCCCGCGGGGTCAATTGCCAGGACGCTGACGTGGTGGTGTGCAACGGCGCGCAGCAGGCGCTGGATCTGATTTCACGGGTGCTGACTCGTCCCGGCAGCCTGGTGGCGATGGAAGACCCTGGCTATCCGCCGGCACGCCTTTTGTTTGGCTCACACGGCGCAACGGTGGCCGGCGTGCCGGTGGATGAGCAAGGCATGCGCGTGGATTTGATTCCCGACGGCACGCGGCTGATCTATGTGACGCCGTCCCACCAGTTTCCCCTCGGCATGCCCATGAGCCAGCCCCGGCGCGAGGCCTTGCTGGCGCGGGCCTATGAGCTGGGGGCGATCATTATCGAGGACGATTACGACAGCGAGTTTCGCTATGAAGGGCGGCCCACCGACTCGCTGCAGAGCATGGACGAGCGCGGGATCGTGGCGTACGTCGGGACATTTTCGAAAACCCTGCTGCCGGAGCTGCGGCTTGGCTACGCGATCCTGCCGCCAGCGATTCTCGAGGCGGTGATCCTGGCCAAGCGCCTCACCGACCAGCACACCTCCACCCTGCCCCAATGGGCGCTGGCGAAATTCATCGCCGAGGGCTGCCTGCTCAAGCATATCCGGCGCTGCCACGCGCTGTATGCCGCTCGGCGCGAGCGAATCCTGGCGCGCATGGGCGACGACCTGTCACCCTGGTTCGAAGCCGTGCCCACCACGGCGGGCTTTCATATGGCGGTGCTGTGCAAGGTGCCGATGGACCTGGCCCTGATTATCGAACTGGCAAAAAAAGCCGAAGTCGGTATCTACAGCCTCGACGGCTTTTTCCATGTGGAAACTGTGCGACCCGGCTTGATACTGGGCTTTGGCGGCATCGAACTCCTCGACATCGATATTGCCCTTGACCGCTTGCGCGATATTTTGCGGCAGGTCGCCTGACCGATTGGACTGGACGTTTATCCGCCCATTGGCTGTTTAAGCCTGGCCTCGGCGGGCCTATTCTGCCCAGGTGTCATTGAGTGTCTGGGTAGATCCCGTTCAACTTGATTCAGGAGCCAGGACAATGTCTCGCCAAGTGATCAATACCGTTCAGGTGCAGGCCGCCGCCGGGCGTTCGGAAGAACTGGGCCGGCAGTTGCAGCAAATCGTCGAAACCCTGCGGGCCTTGCCAGGCTGCGATGCCTACATGGTCGATCGCTGCCCCGAGAACTCGGACCGCTGGAACGTCAGCGCCCGCTGGCAGTCGCAGGCGGCCATGCAGGCCCACTTCAACTGTCCCGAGGTCCAGGGCTTCATCAGCCTGATCGAAACCCGCCTGGCCCGCAGCGTGGACTTCAATAGTTTTCCGCTGGTGTGAAATGTCCGGTCGTTGCCCCATTGGTCTACCGGTCTTTTGCAGAATTGGAGGTTTTTCCACGCTGTCCAGGGGCTTAGGGTGAAGCCATCGCCACCGCGCGAGTTCACTCACCACCAAGGTCCCGCCACGATGAAAACACTCTGCCTGATCGCCGCCCTGAGCCTGCTCCCCGTTGCCCCGCTCTTCGCCCACGAAGCCGGCCCTTCCGAGAAGGTCCAGGTGCTGCAAGAAAAGCAATTGAAGAACCTGCCCGGCAAGAAAGCCATGATGCTCACTGTCGACTATGCACCCGGCCAGTCGTCAATCGCCCACAAACACCAAGGCACGGCCATGGCCTATGTCCTTGAAGGCGCGATCACCTCTCAGGTCAAGGGCGAGCCGGCGACCACCTATAAGGCGGGCGAGTTCTGGTATGAACCCGCCGGCTCCGAGCATCTGGTGTCGAAGAATGCCAGCTCCACCCAACCGGCGAAGCTGCTGGTGTTCATGGTGATGGGCGAAAACGAGGCCGTGCTGATCCCGTTGGAAAACTGAACCCAGGCAAGCCAGCCTGGATATCGCCACTGCCCAGCAAAATCCGTTGCAACGTTCGTCCCCCTCACAAGCGGCACGCGGTAAGGTAGCCAAAACCATCCGGATCGAGGTGTGTCTTGGCGTCCTATTCCTTGCGGCAGTTGAAGTACTTTGTCACCACGGTCGAATGTGGCAGCGTCGCTGAAGCTTCGCGCAAGCTCTACATTGCCCAGCCGTCGATTGCCACGGCAGTCAAGGGGCTCGAGGACAGTTTCGGCGTGCAGCTGTTGATCCGACACCATGCCCAAGGTGTGTCGCTGACCCCCGCCGGTGCGCGCTTCTATCGCAAGGCCCAGGAGCTGCTGCGCATGGCCCGGGAGTTCGAGCAAAACGCGCTGGCGGACAACGATGTGGTCAGCGGACAGATCGACATAGGCTGCTTCGAGACCGTCGCCCCGCTCTATCTGCCACGGCTGATCGCCGGTTTTCGCGAGCGCTTTCCCGGGGTGGAAATCCGCGTGCAGGACGGCGAGCAGCAGGAGCTGGTGCAAGGCTTGACGGGCGGGCGTTTCGACTTGGCGATTTTTTATGAGCACGACCTCGACAGTACCATCGAGACCGAGGCATTGACGGCGCCGCAACGGCCCTACGCCTTGTTGCCAGCCGGGCATCGCTTCGCCAGCCAGGCCCAGGTGTCGCTGCGCGACCTGGCGCTTGAGCCGATGATCCTGTTGGACGTGCAGCCCAGCCGGACGTATTTCGTGAGCATCTTTGAAGAGCTTGGCCTGACGCCGAACATCGTCTTCAGCTCGCCCTCCATCGAGATGGTGCGCGGCATGGTCGGCCAGGGGTTCGGTTTTGCCGTGCTGGTGACTCGCCCGCAATCGACCTGTACCTATGACGGCCAGCAGGTGGTCTGCATCGACATCGGCGAAGACGTGACAGGCTCGGCGCTGGTAGCCGGCTGGCTCAAGCGCGCCCACCTCACCAAGCCGGCCCAGTTGTTCGTGAACTACTGCAAGGAACAGTTCGGGGAGTGGCTGGCGTAGGCCAGCCACCTTTTATGGCGAGCGAGCTTGCTCTCATGGAACAAATTGCAACCATCTGATTTTCAAGGCTGAAAACACATATCGATCGTTCCCACGCTCCTGCGTGGGAATGCCGCCAGGGACGCTCCGCGTTCCGCTTTTGGGGGTGACGCAGAGCGTCACGGGATGCATTCCCACGCAGAGCGTGGGAACGATCAAAGTAAATCCCCTCGCCACAAGAGCGATTCGCTACAGGGTGGCGGGCTAGCGAGCTGCCCAGGCGTTGAAGCGTTGCTCCAGCTCTTCACCATGGTCGACCCAGAACTCGGCATCCACCGCTTGCGCCTGCGCCAGGTTGGCCTCGGCAGTCGGTAGTTGCTCGCGCACCTCGGCGGGCAGCAAGGCCAGGGTCTGGCGATGCACAGGTCCGTAAGGGATGTTTTCCGAGAAGACTTTCTGGGTTTGCGGCTGACTGGCAAAGGCGATGAACTTCTCGGCCAGGGCCTTGTTCGGCGTGCCTTTGACCACCGCCCAGTATTCCGGGTCATACAGGCTTTGCGGCCAGACAATGCTCAGCTTCATCCCCTCCTTCTGCGCCGAGGCGATGCGACCGTTGTAGGCAGCGCTCATCGCCACGTCTCCGGCCACCAGCCATTGCGCCGGTTGCGCGCCCGCCTCCCACCATTGGATGTTCGGCTTGATCTGGTCCAACTTGGCGAATGCCCGTGAAACGCCTTCCGGCGTGTTCAGTACCTTGTATACGTCCTCAGTCTTGACGCCGTCCGCCAGCAAGGCGATCTCCAGTGTGTACTTGGCGCCCTTGCGCAAGCCGCGCTTGCCCGGGTACTCGGTCACGTTCCAGAAGTCCGCCCAGGACTTGGGCGCCTTGGCGAGTTTGGTCTGGTCATAGGCCAGGACCATCGACCAGACGTACGTGGCCACGCCGCACTCAGTGAGCGCGCCCGGGACGTAATTCGCCGGATCGCCGAGGGCCGCCTGGTCAAGCTTTTCGAACAGTCCCTCTTCACAACCGCGCAGCAACTCGGGACTTTCCACCTCGACCACATCCCAACTGGTGTGCCCGGCCGAGACCATGGCCTTGATCTTCGATAACTCGCCGTTGTACTCGCCGGCGACGATGTTCCCTGCACCGCTGGCGTTGAAGGGTTGGAAGTAGGCCTTGTCCTGGGCCAACTTGGTGGCGCCGCCGAATGAAATCACGGTCAGGCTTTGTGGCGCGGCCAGGACGCTGGTGCTCAGTAACGCCAGGGCGCACGCAATGTTGCATCGCAAGGATCTGGACATGAAGCGGTTCCTCGAAAATGCCGGCTCGCCCGCACGAGCCGGCGACGGGACTCAAAGGCAACCGTAAGCGCGGGCGGTGCGGTCTACAGCTTTACGGGTCTTATCGACCAGTTCGTTGATGTCGGCATGACTGGCCACCAGCGCCGGGGCCATGATCATCCGGCCCAGCGTGGAGCGGATGATCAGGCCCTCCTCGAAACCGAAGGTGCGGCATTGCCAGGCCATTTCGTTTTCGTTGGCGAAGCGCTTGCGACTGTCCTTGTCTTCGGCCAGTTGCAGGGCCGCGACCATGCCGGCGCCCTGGATCTCGCCAATCAGCGGATGCCCGTCGAACGTTTCGCGCAGGCAACGTTGCAGGTACGGGCCGGTGTCTTCCTTGACCTGGCTGACGATGCCCTCGTCGCGCAGGGCCTTGAGGTTGGCAATCGCCACCGCCGCCGCCACCGGGTGCCCGGAATAGGTCAGGCCATGGGCAAACACGCCGCCCTGCTCCACCAGCACCTCGGCCATGCGTTTGGACAGGATCAGCCCGCCCATGGGGATGTAGCCGCTGGTCAGGCCCTTGGCGATCGACAAGGTGTCGGGTTCGAAACCGAAATACTCATGGGCAAACCACTCACCCGTACGACCAAATCCACCGATCACTTCGTCGGCGCACAACAGCACGTCGTATTGCCGGCAGATGCGCTGGATTTCCGGCCAGTAGCTCTCAGGCGGGAAGATCATGCCGCCGGCGCCCTGGAAGGGTTCGGCGACGAACGCGGCGACATTGTCGGCGCCCAGTTCGAGGATCTTTTCTTCCAGTTGCCGGGCGGCGCGCAGGCCGAATTCGGCAGGCGTCAGGTTGCCTTCGTGGGCGAACCAGTACGGCTCGTCGATGTGCGCCACATCCGGAATCACCCCGCCCATTTCGTGCATGAACTTCATGCCGCCGAGGGCCGAAGCGCCAAGCGTTGAACCGTGGTAGCCGTTCCAGCGGCCGATCATGATTTTCTTCTGCGGCTTGCCGAGGATTTGCCAATAGCGGCGCACGGTGCGAATCAGCACCTCGTTGGCCTCGGAGCCGGAGTTGGTGTAGATGGCGTGGCTGTAGTGATCCGGCAGCAGGCTGAACAGCAACTCGGACAGTTCCACCACCGCCGGGTGGGTGGTGTGGAAGAACATGTTGTAGTACGGCAATTGCTCCAGCTGCCGGCTGGCCGCGGCCGCCAGGTCCTGGCGGCCGTAACCCAGGTTGGTGCACCACAGCCCGGACATGCCGTCCAGGTAACGCTTGCCATCGTTGTCCCAGAGCGCCAGGCCTTCGCCACGAACGATGACCCGCGGCCCCTCGGCGTTGAGGGCCTTCTGGTCGAGAAACGCATGAATATGGTGCGCGGCATCCAGCGCCTGGTATTCACGGGTGCTGCGTGTTGGCTTGGGTGATGCGCTCATTACAGGTCTCCTTGCTTATTGAAATTGTCGGAATCGGTAGGCGCCAGTGGCTCGGGCTTGAACAGCGGCTTGCCCATCACGCACTTGACCCACACCAGCGCGATCAGCGAGACGATGGCCAGCACCGCACCGGCGCTGGCGAAGATCGGCACCGTCATTTCCGGGCTGGGGGATACATGCCAGATGGCAAAGACCATGCCGGCGATACCGAACAGCTGGGGCAGCGGGTAGAACGGCGTACGGAAAGGCCGATGCGCATCGGGGTAACGACGACGCAGGGCAATCACGTTGATGTGGGTGATGACGTAGGCCAGCAACCAGGCCAGCGCAGCCGCCAGCAGCAAGAGGTTGATAGCGTCGGGGCTGTCGTGCATCAGCAACAACGGCAGGCCGGTGACCAGCGCCACGAACAGCACCGCGACCCACGGCGCGCCGCTGCGCTTGCCCTGGCGCTTGAAGATGCCGAACGCCTGGCCGCTGCGGGCCATGCCCAGCAACATGCGCGGGATGGCCGCAAGCGAGCTGTTGAGCGTGCTGCACGTCGCGGTGATGGCGGCGGTCACCAGGAACACCTGCCCGGCTTCACCGAACACCGTGGTCGCGAACAGATAATGCGGCAGGCCGTTGCTGGCCAGCTCAGCCTGGGGAATGGTCAACAACGCACCCAGGCAGTACAGGCAGATGATGACGAAAATCACCGTCAGGCCAATCATCATCGAGGCCGGTATGTTGCGCTCCGGGCGCCGTGTCTCCTCCACCAGAGGGCAGACGAACTCGGCCCCGACGAAGCCCCACACCGCCATCGCGGTCAAGGCGATGACACCGAGCCCCATGGGATTCCAGCCGGAACTCGCCACCAGCGTCGAGACGCTGCTGGCCCCGTCGCTGGCCAAGGCACCGAGGCCCATGACCAACAGCATGACGGTCATGACCAAGGCCAGCACGGTTTGCAGGCGCGAGAAAATGTCGATGTTGAACAGGTTGAGCACGGTGAACAGGCACAGCACCCCCAGCGCCACGCTCAGCGGCGGCATCGAGTGCGGGTAGACCTTGTCGATGATGAATTCCATCAGCAGCAGTTCTGCCGACAAGGCAAACATCGCCACCACGACATAGCCGGAAAAGGTCGCCAGGATCGCCGGGAACTGGCCGATAGCGACTTCGGTGTAGCTGCTCAGGCTGCCGGCGCGAGGAATCATCAGCGCCAGTTCTGAGAACGAACAGGCGTAACTCAGGGCCAGCAGCCAGGCCAATGCCAGCGGTATGACAAAGCCCATGCCGGCGATCCCGGCGCCTTGCAGCATCAGCACCATGACACCCTGGGAAACCACCAGGCCCACGGCGACCGCCAACAGGGCGCTCAGGCCCAGGCGTCGACGTGGGCCTGCCCGGGATGGGGTAACGGTTTGTAGCGGCACGCTTGAGGAACTGTCCATCGGTTGCTCCGTTTTCTTGTTTTATGAAGAACAAAACGATTGCGGGTAGAAGCTTGAGCCGCGGTCAGTCGCGCAGCTGGATCCAGGTGGTCTTGAGTTGCGTGTATTTGTCGAATGCATGCAGCGACAGATCGCGACCGAAGCCCGATTGCTTGCCGCCGCCAAACGGCACGGTGACGTCCAGGGCGTCCACGGTGTTGACCGACACCGTGCCGGCGTTCAACCGTCGCGCCACCCGGTGAGCGCGGTTCAAATCGTCGGTCCACAACGAGGCCGCCAGCCCATAGATGTGCTCGTTGGCCATGGCGATGGCCTGTTCTTCGTCGTCGAAAACGCTGACCGCCAACACCGGCCCGAACACCTCTTCACGGGCCAACTGCATGGCCGCAAGCACATCGGTGAAAATCGTCGGCTCAATGAAATTGTTCGATCCGTCGATGCTCAACTGGCGACCACCGCAGACCAGGCTCGCGCCTTCGGCCTGGGCCTGCTGGATGTACTGCATGATCCGTGCGGTCTGGCGCGCATCAACGATGGCCCCGGCTCGGCTCGACGGGTCCAGGGGATTGCCGGGCTGCCACAGCCGCGCTTGATCGATCAGGCGTTCGACGAATTCGTCGTGGATCGAACGCTGCACCAGCAGCCGGGAGTTGGCCGAGCAGACTTCGCCCTGGTTGAAGAAGATTGCGAACGCGGCCTTCTGCGCCGCCAGGTCCAGGTCCTGGCAGTCGGCGAACACCAGGTTCGGGCTCTTGCCACCGCACTCCAGCCAGACCTGCTTGAGGTTCGATTGGGCCGAGTACTGCATGAAGTACTTGCCGACCTCGGTCGAGCCGGTGAACACCAGTGAATCGACGTCCGGGTGCAAGCCGAGCGCCCTTCCCGCCTGCTCGCCCAGGCCCGGCACAACGTTGAGTACGCCCGGTGGCACGCCCGCTTCCAGGGCGAGTTCGGCCAGGCGCAGCGCCGAGAACGGCGATTGCTCGGCGGGTTTGAGCACCACACAGTTGCCCGCCGCCAAGGCCGGTGCGAGCTTCCAGGCCGCCATGTCCAGGGGGAAATTCCACGGCACCACCGCCGCGATCACCCCGAGCGGAACACGGGTAATGGTGGCAAGGACGTTGGCTGCCGATGGCGCGACCTGATCGTAGAGTTTGTCGAGGCTTTCGCCGTACCAGGCAAACACATGGGCGGCGCCCGGCACGTCGATGTTCCAAGCATCCATGACCGGCTTGCCCATGCTCAGGGAGTCAAGCAGCGCCAGTTCTTCGCGATGGGCCAGCATCAATTGCGACAGGCGCAACAACACCGCCTTGCGTTCGGTCGGCGCCATCCGCACCCACGGGCCATGCTCATAAGCCCTGCGGGCGCTGAGTACGGCGAGGTCGACTTCCGGCCCAGCGCAGGCCACCACATTGGCCAGCAACTCGCCATTGGCCGGGTTGATCACTTGCAGTCGAGCGCCGTCGAGAGCCTCGCATGGTTCGCCGTCAATCAGGGCGCTGTCGCGCAGGCGCAATTGAGCGGCCCGCGCCTTCCAATCCTTCAATTCGTTCACAAGTAATTCCTTGAATCAGACGTCGTTGACTTCGCTGAGGTAAATCGCCAGGCGATCCATCAACCGGTCGCAAGCTGCCATTTGTTCAACGCTCACGTATTCGTCGGGTTTGTGCCCCTGGTCCATGCTGCCGGGGCCGCAGACCACCGAAGGGATGCCGGCCTGGTGAAACAGCCCGCCCTCGGTGCCGAACGCCACGGTGCTGAAGACGTCGCTGCCACACAGCCGGGCGATCAGGCGCGCGGCTTCACTGTCCGGCGACGTTGCCAAGCCGGGGTAGGCAGACACGTGTTCAAAACGGATCGCGGTGTCGGCATTGACCGCACGCATCCTGGGCAGCAGCGCCTGCTCGGCGTAGTCCTGCAACTGGTCCACAACTCGCTGCGGGACAAAATCCGGCAGAGCGCGCACTTCAAAGTCAAAACGACAATCGGCCGGGACGATGTTCAATGCCGTGCCGCCGTGGATCACCCCGACCTGCACCGTCGAATACGCCGGGTCGAAGCGCTCGTCGTGCCGTGACGGCTCGGCCAGCGCCGCGCCGATTTCCCCCAACCGGCCGATCAGGCGCGCCGCCTGTTCGATGGCGTTCACTCCGTCAGGCGCGTAGGCGGAATGGCAAGCCGCGCCTTTGACGTGGCAACGCATCGCCAACTTGCCTTTGTGGCCCAGCACCGGCTGCAGCTCGGTGGGCTCGCCGATCAGGCACAGGGCCGGTCGGGGAATGCGTTGCGGCAACGCTTCCAGCAGACTGCGCACGCCGAGGCAACCGACCTCTTCGTCATAGGAAAACGCCAAGTGCAGCGGACGACGCAGCGGGCTCGACAGGAACATCGGCACCGCCGCCAGCGCGCAAGCGAGGTAGCCCTTCATGTCCGCCGTGCCACGTCCGAACAGCTTGCCGTCCGCTTCGGTGAGTCGGAACGGATCGACCGTCCAGGCCTGGCCGTCCACCGGCACCACGTCGGTGTGCCCGGACAACACGACGCCGCCGGGCACCGCCGGGCCTATGCTCGCCAGCAGGTTGGCCTTGGTGCGGTCGGCGTTGTAGATCAGCTCACTATCGACGCCCAGCCCATGGAGGTAGTCGCGCACGAACTCGATCAACGCCAGGTTCGAGTCGCGGCTGACCGTGGCAAAGCCCACCAATTCGGCCAGCAGTGCGCGACTGCGCAGCTCACTCATCGCCCGGCACTCCGTAACTCGGCGCCTGGGTCGGATCGAGGGCACGGGTCAGGTAATCGCGCAGTTGCGGCTGATACGCGAGCCAGAGCTTTTCCAGTTCGCCGATGGGGTTTTCATCCGCCCAGTCGACCCGCAGATCGACGATGGGCCAGGTCAGGTCATCCACCACCGACAGCGCCGCCGAGTGCACGGCCCCGGCTTCTCCGCCCGCCGTCTGCCCGGCCTGCAGGGCATTCAGCAGGCGGGACGCGAGGCTCCCTTCGCCCTGCTCGAAAGCCGTCACCATGGCTTCGATGACGCCCTCACCCGCCAACAGATTGCCGGCCGCCACGCATTGCTCACCTGCTTGAGCGCCGTGGATGCCCAAGGCATGGCGGCCGCTGAAAACTGCCGTGCGTCCTTGGGCGTCGATCACCGCCACCTGGCGATACTCGCCATAGCCGTTACGCGCCAAGGCCTTGTCCAACGCTGCCTGGGCGTTCGAACCGAACGACAAATCATCGAGAATCTGCGGCCCGAGGGCCGGCAGCGTAATGTTCTGGCTGGAAACCGCGCCGACACCGGCTCGCAGCCACGGGCATCGGGCGCCGACGGCGATGCTGGAAGAACTGATGGCAATGCCCAACTGGCCGGTTTCGGCGCAGCGTCCGACGATGGAAAACGTCATGTCGTGCTCCTTATTCGGGAATGACCGCAATCACGTCGATTTCCATCAGCCACTGCGGCTGGCCCAGGGCGCTGACCACCAGCCCGGTGGAAATCGGAAACACGCCTTTGAGCCATTTGCCGACTTCCTGATACACCGGCTCGCGGTAACGCGGGTCGATCAGGTAGGTGGTGGTCTTGACGATGTGGCTCAGGTCGCTGCCGGCTTCTTCCAGCAGTTGCTTGACGTTGCGCATGGCCTGCTCGGCCTGGGCACGCGGATCGCCGAGGCCCACCAATTGGCCGTTGAAATCGGTGCCGACCTGGCCGCGCACATAGACGGTATTGCCGGCGCGGACGGCTTGGCACAGGTCGTTGTCCAGCGTCTGGTTCGGGTAGGTGTCTTTGGTGTTGAACATGCGGATGCGAGTGTGAGTAGGCATCAGCGGACTCCCATGAGGCTGGTTTTCGAAGGTTGCGTGCTGCCCGGCGCTGGCGATTGGGCAACGCGCTGGGAGGCGTCCCGGTAGTCGAGGTACGTGCGCTGTTTGACGATGTGCTCGGTGATATGCCGGGCGTCGTGCCACACGCCCCAGATGAACGCCGAGCCCCGGCGCGACAGCCAAGGCAGGCCGACGAAATACAGCCCTGGCTCGCTGGACACGCCGCGTTGGTGCCGGGGTTTGCCGCTGGCATTGAGGGCATCGACTTTTAGCCAGCTGTAATCCACCGAATACCCGGTCGCCCAGATGATGCTGCTGACACCCGCCTCGGCCAGGTCCAATTCCAGGATCGGTTGGGTCAGGCATTCGGGATCCGGCAATAGGCGACGCGCCTCCGGTTCCGGCGGAAGATCCAGGCCGTTGCGCTCGATATAGGCGTCGGCGGCATCCAACAACGCCAGGTAGTTTTCATCGCCCCTGGCAATGTTTTCGGCCAGGTTCGATTCAAAACTCACCACGCTGCCGTTGAACGACCGGGTCAGGCCCACCAGCGTGATGCCTTCATGGGCCAGCCGGCGAAAATCCACGGTGTGCCCGCCGCGCGCGCCGCTCACGGCGATGGTGACGTGCTCCTTGCCCGGCTTGACCGCTTCGGCATCCCACTCGCCCAGCACCCCCAGCCACCAGCAGAAATCACGGTTGCGATACGCTCGCGGCGGCCGGTCATGGGCACCCACCGAGAGGTAGACCTGCTTGCCGGCGCGCTGCAATTCATCGGCGATCTGCACCCCCGACGACCCGGCGCCCACCACCAGCACCGGGCCGTCGGCCAGATGCGCGGGGTTGCGATATTGCGCCGAATGAATTTGCCTCACCGTGGCCATGTCAGGCGCAATCGGCGGGATCACCGGGCGCTGAAACGGGCCGGTGGCGACCACCACGTTGATGGCCTCGATCAAGCCCTCGGACGTATCGACGGTGAAGCCGGGGCGACCGGTATTGCGCTCGACGCGGCGCACGTCCACGCCGGTACGGATCGGCGCCTTGAACTTGTTGGCATAGGCTTCGAAGTAATCGGCCACCTGGTCCTTGGAGGCGAAGGCATCGGGGTCCAGGCCCTCGAATTCCAGCCCTGGAAAACGGTCATGCCAGGCCGGGCCGTTGGCAACCAGCGAATCCCAGCGCGCCGTGCGCCAGGCCTCGGCAATGCGGTTGCGCTCCACCACAAGGTGCGGCACGCCTTGGCGGCTCAAATGTTCACTCATCGCCACGCCGGCCTGGCCGGCACCTATAACGAGCGTATCTATGCGTATTGTTTCAACGGGCATATCGGGCACTTCCGGCAGTGGGTTTGGTTCAGGTCGGCGCGGTGCCGCCTCGGGTTCTGATTTCTTGTTGTTCTGCGGTTGCGACTATCGAGAGGAGGTGTCGAGGCGATTGTGTTGGCAGGCGGGAATTTGCGAAACGAGGCTTTATGTTGTGGCTGGGAAGGAAAAAACTGGGTGGCAGATTTGCGTCAGCCAGGCCTGGGTGCCACAGGCTTATGGCTCAAAAAATGGGTAGGAGAATTTACGCCGGCTGAGCCGGAAATGCCTTGAGCTCAAGCTTTTCCATCACCAGCGCGATGAACGCCGAGACCGCCAGCGGCAGTTGTCGCCGACTTGGATAGAGCACGTTCAGGCCAAACCCGTGGCGTTGGTAGTGCGGCAATACTCGCACCAATCGGCCGGCGTCCAGATCCATACGGCTCAGCGCTGACGGCAGCACGGCGATGCCCAGGCCCGCCACTGTTGCCTTGCGCAAGGCCTGGGCGGTGTTGGCGTTGAAGCGGCTGGGTATCTGCACCTCCGCTTCGACGCCGTCCGGGCCGACAAGACGCCAGTGACTCAAGCCACTGGGGTGCGCAAAGGTCACGGCGTGGTGATGCGCCAGGTCGTCCAGCGACGCCGGCATGCCCCGCGCAGCGATGTAGGCGGGACTGGCGACCAGGCCGTCGCCCACGTTGCCGAGCAGTTGGCGACCGACGTACCCCGAGTCCAGCAATGCGCCGCCCCGAAAGGCCACATCGATGCGGTCGGCGATCAGGTCGACGCGGGCATCGCTGAGTACGAAGTCGAGTTGCACCCGCGGGTGAGCGGCGAGAAAGTCGGCGATCCATTCCATCGGAAAAAAGTCGAAGAAGTCCGCCATCGCGGCAATCCGCACGAGGCCCGAGGGCTCGTCGCTGCCCTGCATCAGTGCCTGGCCGGCGTCCAACAGGCCGTCCACGGCAACCACGCAACGCTCATAGAACCCCTCGCCCACATTCGTCAGCGTCAGCTTGCGGGTGGAGCGTTGCAGCAGGCGTGCTCCCAACTGCGCCTCCAGTTGCTGGACGCGCCGGCTCACGGTGTTCGAAGGCATGCCCAGCCGCCGAGCCGCTTCGGCAAAACTGCCGCTGCGCACCACTTGGACAAATAGCGCCACGTCATTGAGGTCGAGCATAGCGCCTTGATTCCTTCGTTTATTGGATGAGTTCAATCCGATTCTATCGGCTAATCAATCTATTGGAAGCCGCTTATTCTCTTCCCCATCGAAGCCCCCGCGCTCCAGAACCCCGAGGATCTCCATGAACAGCATCGTCGCAGCGCCACCGCGCACCGTCGTACACCGCACCCGCGGCAGCAGCCACGGTCCCATCACGCGGCTGATGAGCCCCGGCGACCTGGGCCAATTGTGCAAGCCCTTCGTGTTTCTCGATCTGTTCGATTTCAACGCCAAGGCCGTGCCACGCGGCTTCGACATGCACCCTCATTCCGGGATCGCGACGCTGACCTACATGATCGAAGGCGAAGTGACCTACGAAGACACCACCGGTAAATCCGGCGTGCTGCCCAGCGGCGGCATGGAGTGGATGCAAGCCGGCAACGGCGTCTGGCATACCGGCCAGCCCGTCGGCGGATCGCCGATTCGTGGCTTCCAGCTGTGGGTGGCGCTGCCGCCCGACCAGGAAAACGCCCCGGCGACCAGCGTCTACCTCGCCCCAACGGACATCCCTCGGGACGGCCCGGCGCTGGTCATGCTCGGCGAATACGGCGCCGCACGCAGCCCGGTTGCCGCACCGGCCGGCATGAACTACCTGGGCGTGCAGCTCAAGGACAACGAACGCTGGCGCTACACGCCGCCGGCCGGGCACGACGTCGCATGGCTGGCCGTCAACAGCGGCCGCCTCGACGCGGGCGCAAGCGTCGAGGCCGGGGAGATGGTGATCTTCGAGCAATCCCGCCAGTCCATCGACATTGTTGCCCGGGGCGCGACCTCGTTCGTGCTCGGTTCCGCCATCAAGCACCCCCACGATCTGGTGATGGGCTACTACTCGGTGCACACCAGCGAGGCGGCGCTGGAACAAGGCGAAAAGGAAATCCAGCGCATCGGCGCGCTTTTGAAACAACAAGGACGGCTGGCCTAGCCGCCCTTCGATTCCATCCATTTTTATCCTTTCATTGTCTAGAGGTTAACCATGCCCCACATCGGTCTCGATCTTCTGCTGTCTCGTGCCCAGGTCGGCAAGCTGTCCCTGAAAAACCGCATGATCATGGCCCCCATGACCCGCAGCCGGGCCGGTGCCGGCGACGTAGCGACACCGCTCATGGCCGAGTACTACAGCCAGCGGGCCAGCGCCGGCCTGATTGTCACCGAGGGCTCGCAAGTCTCGGCCCAGGGCAAGGGGTATCTGCGCACGCCCGGGATCTTTACCACTGAACAGATCGCGGGCTGGAGGCAGGTTACCGACGCGGTTCACGCCCAGGGTGGGCAGGTCTACTTGCAACTCTGGCATGTCGGCCGCTTGTCTCATCCCCTGGTGCAGGTTGACGGCGCCCTGCCCGTGGCGCCTTCGGCGATCAAGGCCGACGGTGAAATCTACACCCCCGAGGGGCTCAAGCCCTACGAGCTGCCACGGGCGTTGGAGCTGGAGGAAATCCAGGGCGTGGTCGCCGACTTCCACCAAGCAGCCCGCAACGCGAAGCTGGCCGGCTTCGACGGCGTGGAGATCCATGGCGCCAACGGCTACCTGATCGACCAGTTCCTGCGCGACGGCACCAACAAACGCACCGATGCGTATGGCGGCTCGATCGAAAACCGCGCGCGCTTCCTCAAGGAAGTGGTCGAGTCGGTGATTGAAGTCTTCGGCGCCAGCCGCGTGGGTGTTCGCCTGTCGCCGATCTTCAGCTACTTCTCGATGAGCGACAGCAACCCCCAAGCGACTTTCGAATACACCGCCCGGATGCTCAGCCGCTATGGCCTGGCGCATTTGCACATCGTGGAACTGGGCGAAGGCCCGTTCGACTTCCTGGAGCTCAAGCGCCGCTTTGCCGGGCCCTATATCGCCAACGGCGGCTACGGCGCCGCGCGCGCGGGCGCGGCCATCAGCCAGGGGACTGCGGACCTGGTGGCGTTCGGTACGCCGTTTCTGGCGAATCCAGACTTGGTGGAGCGTTTCAGGTTGGGCGAGACCTTGAATGAGGCTGATCCGTCCACCTTCTACCAAGGCGAGGAGCGCGGCTATACGGATTATCCGGTGCTTGCCGCGCACTAGATTTGCCATAGCGAGGTTGATGGAATGAATCACCGCTTCCCGCTCGCCTCGCCGAATTGTACAAAACTGTAAAATACTTATACAAAACGCTTTATCTCGTACAACCCATCCAGTACGCTCCGAAAACTTGTACACGAAAAATATAATGTACAGCTTTCGGAGCCTGCCATGTCCGCCTTCCTAAAGGGTTTCGCCCGCTCGTTCGCCGAACTGGATGCCAATCGCCTGGCTGAGCTGGACAGGCTTTACAGCGACGATGTGGTCTTTCAGGATCCTCTGCACCGAGTCGTAGGCCTGCCCGCGCTGCACAATTATTTTGCGCAGCTCTACGCCAATGCCAGCGACGTGCACTACGACTTCCATGGCCACGACGAAGTTGGCTCCGGCGAGGGTTACCTGCGTTGGACGCTGCGTTTCAGGCACCCGCGCCTGGCCGGCGGCGCGCCGATCGAAGTGCAAGGTTGCAGCTATCTGCGCTGGAACGATCGGATCTACCTGCACCGCGACTTTTTCGACGCCGGCGCCCTGCTCTACGAGCACTTGCCGCTGTTTGGCCCGGTCATCCGCTGGCTGAAGCGGAGGTTGACATGAGCCGCGTCTGGTTGACCGGTGCCAGCAGCGGCATCGGCGCTGAGCTGGCGGCGGTGCTCCTGGAGCAAGGCCATCGCCTGGCGTTGAGTGCCCGCCAGGCCACCCCGCTGCGAGTCTGGGCGGAACGCTATGGGGACCAAGTGTTGGTGTTGCCCGGGGACCTGACCGACCCGGGCCAAGTGGCGGCCATCATCGAACGCATCGACGTCGAATGGGGCGCGCTCGATCAGGTGATCCTCAATGCCGGCACCTGTGAATACCTCGAGCCCGGGCACTTCGACACGCGCCTGGTGGAACGAGTCCTGAATATCAACCTGCTGGGCACCTGCCATTGCCTGGAAGCAGCTCTGCCGCTGCTGCGCCGAGGCCGCAATCCACACTTGGTGGCGGTTTGCAGCGCGGTGACCTGGCTGGCCCTGCCCCGCGCCGGTGCCTATGGCGCATCCAAGGCAGCGTTGCGTTATCTGGTCGAATCCCTGCGCATCGACCTGGCCGCCGAAGGCATCGACGTGACGCTGGTGAGCCCGGGTTTCGTCGACACGCCACTGACCCGGCGCAACGACTTCCCCATGCCCATGCGCTGGTCGGCGCAACGGGCCGCCCGGCACATCACGCGGCGGTTGCCGGCGCGACCGCTGGAGATCGCTTTCCCCTGGTTGTTCATTGCTGTGATGCGTCTGCTCGGACGCCTGCCCGCACGCTGGCGCCTGGCGCTGGGTCTGCGCCTGTCACGCGACGCCGGAGAGGCTTGAGCCATGCGCATTGCGATCATTGGCAGCGGTATCTCGGGACTGACGTGCGCTTATCTGTTGTCCCGCCAGCACCAGATCACCTTGTTCGAAGCCGACGACAGGATCGGCGGCCACACCCATACCGTGGATGTCGAATGGCAGGGCCGGCGCTACGCCGTGGACACCGGTTTCATCGTGTACAACGACTGGACCTATCCGAATTTCATTCGCTTGATGGACCAGCTGGGCGTGGCGTCGCGCCCGACGGAAATGAGTTTTTCGGTGCACGACCCCGCCTGCGGCCAGGAATACAAGGGCCACACTCTGAACAGCCTGTTTGCTCGACGCCGCAACCTGCTGTCGCCGGGGTTCTGGGGCATGCTGTTGGACATTCTCCGGTTCAACCGGCAGGCAACCGCCGACCTGCTGGCGCACCGCATCGATGCCACGACCCGGCTCGGGGATTACCTCCGCGATCGAGGTTACGGTCGACGGTTCACCGAGCATTACATCGTGCCCATGGGGTCGGCGATCTGGTCGATGTCACCGGCCGGAATGATGGAATTCCCGCTGCAGTTCTTCGTGCGTTTCTGCCACAACCACGGCTTGCTGTCGGTGAACCAGCGCCCGCAATGGCGGGTGATCGAAGGCGGCTCGCGCGGTTACATCGACCCGCTGTGTGCCGATTTCCGCCAGCATATTCATCTCGATTGTCCGGTGCGGCGCGTCAGCCGTGACCACGAAGGCGTCAGCGTCCACAGCCGCCGTGGCATCGAGCGGTTCGACAAGGTGGTGTTCGCCTGCCACAGCGACCAGGCCCTGGCGTTGCTGGAAACCCCGAGTGCCGCTGAAGCCGACGTGCTCGGCGCCCTGGCTTATGCCCATAACGAGGTGCTGCTGCATACCGATACCCGGTTGTTGCCGCAACGGCAAAAGGCTTGGGCGAGCTGGAACTACCGGTTGGGCGGCCCGCTCCAGGCGCCGGCCGCACTGACCTACAACATGAACATCCTCCAGGGTTTGGATGCCCCCGTGACGTTCTGCGTGAGCCTCAACCAAAGCGAGTTTGTCGACCCGGCCAAGGTGCTCGCCCGGTTCGACTACGCCCATCCGCAATACAGCCTCGCCGGCATCGCCGCCCAGGCCCGGCAAGAGAATCTGCAAGGACGCCAGCACAGCTATTTCTGCGGTGCGTATTGGGCCAATGGTTTCCACGAGGATGGCGTGGTGAGCGCGCTTGCCGTCGCGAAGCATTTCGGAGAAACGCTTTGAACAGCAGCCTGTGCTACGGCTGGATCGATCATCGGCGCCAGGCGCCACGCGCCCACGCGTTCCGATATCCGATCGGCATGTTCTACCTGGACCTCGCCGAGCAGGAGCAAGTGCTGGGCCTGTCGCGCCTGCTGCGGCCCTGGCGCGCGGCGCCGTTGTGCTGGCGCGAAAGGGATTACCTGCCGGCCCTGACACGCCAGGGTATGGCATTGACTCAAGCGGTGCGGGACACGCTCCAGCAAGCCCTGGGATCCGCCCCCCAAGGCGCGATCCATCTGCTGACCCAACCGCGCAGCTGGGGCCTTTCATTCAATCCGGTGAGTTTCTATTTCTGTCATGAGCTCGACGGGCGCCTGGCGGCAATCCTCTGCGAAGTGCGTAACACGCCCTGGCGTGAGCGCCACCATTACGTGCTGCCGGTGCTTGCCGGCGAGCCCCACACATTCCGGGTGGCCAAGTCGTTCCATGTTTCGCCCTTCCTGCCACGGGACATGGACTATCACATGCGTTTCCTGATCCAGGACTCGCACATCCGCGTGCGCATGGAGAACTGGCGCGCCGGTCACAAAGTGTTCGAGGCCGACCTTGCATTGCAACGTCGCCCCTTGGACGCGCCGGCGTTGCGCCGCTATTTCCTGGCCTTCCCGTGGATGAGCCTGCGCACCTTGAGCGCCATTTACTGGCAGGCACTGCGCCTGCTTTTCAAACGCACGTCCCTGCACGATCACCAGGCCAGCCAAAGCGACCTGAGCGTCGGCGAAACTGTTCAAAAGGATCCAGTCCATGCCCGAACCCACCCTGAGCGTCACTAAGGCCGTCGGTTTCTGTCCGTTCAGCGGCGGACTTTTCAAGCAAGCCGTACTGTCGCAATTGCGCCGCCTGTGTCACGGCCATCTGCGCCTCAAGCTTGAGGGCGGCTCCTTGAGCTTCGGCGACGCAGACAGCTCACTCTTGGCCGAGGTCGAGATACTCGACAACGCCGCCTGGGGCATGATCGCCGGCAATGGCTCGATCGGTGCCGGCGAGGCCTACATCCAAGGCTACTGGCGCAGCGACGACCTGACCGCCGTGACCCGCCTCTTCGTTGCCAACCTGGACGTGCTCGATGCCATGGACAGCGGCCTCGCGCGCCTGGGCCGACCGTTGCTGCGGGGATTGCACTGGCTCAACCGCAACAACCGCAAGGGCTCGCGGCGCAACATCATGGCCCATTACGACCTCGGCAACAGACTGTTCGAACGCTTGCTCGACCCCACGATGATGTATTCGGCGGCGATGTTCGTCAGTGCCGAACAAAGCCTCGAAGACGCTCAGGTCCATAAGCTGCAACGTATCTGCGAAAAGCTCGACCTGCGGCCCGGCGACCATTTGCTGGAGATCGGCACCGGTTGGGGCAGCCTGGCCATCCATGCAGCCAGCCATTTCGGCTGCCGCGTCACCACCACGACGCTGTCCGAAGAGCAATACTCCCACACCTGCCGGCGTGTCGAGGAGCTTGGCCTGCAACAGCGTATCGAAGTGCTGCGCAAGGACTACCGTGACCTGGAGGGGTCCTTCGACAAGCTGGTGTCTATCGAGATGATCGAAGCCGTCGGCCATCGCTTCCTCCCTGAGTACTTCCGCCGCTGCGCCGCCCTGCTCAAGGATGACGGCTTGATGTTGCTGCAAGCCATCACCATCCGCGACCAACGTTACGATCAGGCCCGACGCTCGGTGGATTTCATCCAACGCTACATTTTTCCCGGCGGCGCGTTGCCTTCGCTGACGGTGCTGCTGCAGACCGCCAGCAGCCAGACGCCACTCAACCTGGTGCACCTGGAGGATTTCGGGGCGCACTACGCCCGCACGCTGCGCCACTGGCACGACAACTTCCGGCAATCGAGCCAGGCGTTGCTTGAGCTGGGTTACGACGAGACCTTCCAGCGCTTGTGGGAGTTTTACTTGTGCTATTGCGAGGGTGGATTCCAGGAACGCGCCATCGGTGTCGCGCAATTGTTGTTCGCCGCACCAGGCGCCCGTCCCGTGCCCTTGCTGGAACAGCGGCAAGCGTGATGGGCCGCACCGGTCTGATCGTCAATGCGCTCTGGCTGCAACTAGGCTGGTGGGGCTGTGTACTGGGCGCGCACCAGCCCGCCTGGCTGGTAGCGGTGGTCGGCGGATTACTGCTGCACCTGACGAACTGCCCCGAACCGAAGGCCGAGTGCCAAGCGGTGTTGCGTGTCGGCGTGAGTGGCATGTTATTGGATTGGAGCCTGGGAGCCCTGGGCCTGTTCGGCTTCGGCGATAGCCCGTTGCCGCTGTGGCTGGCCCTGCTCTGGCTGGTTTTTGCCACAGGCTTTCGGCACAGCATGGCCTGGGCCGGCAGCCGTCCGTGGCTCGGGGCGCTGGCGGGAATGATCGGCGGCCCCCTCGCCTATTGCGCGGGCGCGCCCCTGGCGGGCGTGACGCTGCCGCTGGGTGTGGCCGGCACCGCGCTGGTCCTGGCGCCGCTATGGGCGATATGGCTGCCACTGGCCGCGCGCCTGGCCGACTCCCGCTGATCGGCGCACGGGGCCGTTACCACGGCTCGTCCAGGAACAGCGGCAGGCGCAATGGCTCGATTGGCTCTTCGCGCTGGCCGCACATCTCGTCGTGGACCACCTGCTGCACCAGCACACAAGGCAACCTCGGAACGTCACGCAGCAGCTCGCGCAAGTGGGTGGTGGAACGCACTTGGAGTGTACGCCCCGACTCGTCAAGCAACGTTCGCACGCCCCGATCCAGTTGCGCCCGCAGCAGGTAGATCCCGCCCTCCAGGGACAGCAGTTCCAGTCCGACGATTCGTCCCTCGATGGCCAGGTCGGCCAGGTCTTTCAGGGTCATGGCGTGCTCACCGGCTGACGGCGGAAGAACAACGTCACCTGCCCCAGCTCAATGCCGGCCTTACTCATGCTGGAACGGTTGATCAGCGTGTCCTCATCCATCAAGTACATCCAGTCATCGAAGGTCACCTCGTACGTCGAATCATCCACTGGCAGGTTCAATCGATAGCGCCAGCGCAACGCATTGCCGGCCACCTCGCCCAGCGCCTCGCCAATCACGTCGTCAGCGCGGCCGCTCCAGAGCCCCGGGCCGGTCGGCGTCAATGTCCAGACCCGGCGCTGCCGACTGCCGTCGCTGTAGAGAAAGCGCTCGTCGAGAATCAACCGATCGCCTTCGCGGCGACTGGAAATATCCACTTCAAAGCGCTTGATGACTTCGCCCGAACGCGTCTGATAAATGCCCCAGGCCTTGACGGGCTGGCTGAAAAAGCGCACCAGATCGAGCTGCGGTTGCTGGTCCGCATAACGACCGACATTCACATTGCCGCAACTGGTCAGGCCTAACAGCAACAGCAACGTCACCAGCAGACGGGTCATGGCGCACTCCTTCTTTCACTTGATGCAGCGAGCCCCAGCAATCGCTTCCGCAACGCCGGTTCCCGCGTACGCGGATCGAGCCAGATGGCGAAGAATTGTCGGGCAAATAACGGGTCGGTGACTTCGTGGGACAGGCGGCCATCGACATAGAAGCGACAGCCCTGGCCAGGGAGGTATACCCCGGTAATTTGAGTACCGGGCTTGACATCAACGAAGGCACGGCGCATTTCAGCCGCCCAGGCATCAAGGCGCGCGGCGTCAACAGGGGTATCGGCGACCCGCTGCATTTCTTCGAGACTGGTTTGAACCAAGGCTTGCCGAGAGATTTTGCGGTGGTAGTTCAATTCAAGTGCAAACGGACTGTCCAGGCTCGGCGTGGGCTCGGTGCTCCACAGCCGTGCCTGGTAGATATCCAAACCGAACCAGCGAAAATCTGCCTCACCCACCAAGTGAGCCCCAGGTAACGCAACCCGCCAATCCGCAACGGCCTGGCTGGCGTACAACACCAACGCGAGGATCAGGGCGCCGATCAAGCGGATATGGGCAGCGAGGGATTCGGGCATTGGACGAATTACCGATTACCGAAGGCAACCCGATAATTGTACAGAGATTCTATTTTGTACAGCTTTTTCAGGAAAATTCTACGGATCCAGTCGCCCCTAGACACTTTCCGAGACATCAATCTGAAGCGCCACCACTCGCCGCGCCACAGGTCCCGGCGGCGAGGCAATCGCAGCCTCGACCAAGGCATCGACGGCCTGCTCGGCCAGGTTCACGATCGGATGGGACAGCACCGCCTGGACCAATCCGCTCTTCAACGCGTCACGCGTCAACGGAGTCAGGTCGTGGCACACCACGACGGGCAGGCGCAGCTGTTTTTCCTTGAGGCTGCTCAAGGCCTTCAGCACCCCGGCGATGCCGCCACCCGCCACGTACAGCCCCGCCAGGTCGGGCTCTGCCGTAAGCAGGTCGAGGGTATTGCCATAGGCGAACTCATCATCTTCCAGGGTCAGTCGCGAGGCGAGCAGTTCCCACTCGCTCGAATGCTCCGCCAGGTAGCTGCGAAAGCTCAGTTCACAGAGTTCCTGGCATTGGAAGCGCTGGCTGCTGAGCATGACCACCGCAGGCCCGGGCTGCTGGGCGAGGCGACTGATGAACCAACCCGCGGTACGTCCCGTGAGGCGATTGTCGAGGCCGGCGTAACCGGTGCCGGCAGCGCTGGACAATTCCGACAGCAGCGCCACCACCGAAACACCGGTCGCGCGCAACTGCGCGACCGCCTCGCGGACCCGGGGATGATCGACTGCCACCACGCCCAGGCCATCGACCTGATCCCGCAGGGCAAGGATGCGTTGCGCCACGTTGGCGGGGTCGAGGTCGTCCAAATAACCGATGACCACGCGAATCCGTGCCCGCGTGCAAGTGGCGGCGGCGTTTGCCAAGGCGTGGGCGAGGCCCTGGTAGAACGGCACGCCACTTTTCTGCAGCAGGAAGCCCAGCCGCAAAGTGGGACGGTCGTTGAGCACCCGCTGTTCAATCACGCCCTTGGCATGGAAACCCAACCGCCCCGCCGCTGCGGCGATCCGCTGAGCCGTGTCGGCTCGCACGTCCGCGCGCAGGTTGAGCACGCGGTCGACCGTCGACAGGCTGACGCCCGCTTCCCGGGCGACGTCGGCCATGGTGGGACGAAGTTTTCGGCGCGACTGTTCTGACATGTCTTGACACCTCCTCCGGGCATCATGAGGGGTTTTGACACATTAAGCCATTAGTCCATGGCCCGTTCCGCGCCGACGCAATAGCATCGAGCCAGGCCATAACAACAACACAGCCGGAGTGCTTCCATGGCGATCCACATTTGTACCGCGCCCTGCTGCTGGGGCGTCGATGACGTCGCGAACCCTTTCCTGCCACCCTGGCAGCACGTGCTCGCCGAAGCTGCCGAAGCCGGCTATCGCGGCATCGAGCTGGGGCCTTACGGGTACTTGCCGCTGGACGCCGGGGTCCTCGACCCGGCCTTGTCGGACAACGCCTTGCAGGTCGTCGCCGGGACGATTTTCGACGACCTGGTGAGCCCGGCCAACCTGGCCGAGCTGCTGCGCCAGACCCATGCGATCTGCGGCTTGCTCACACAATTGCCGCCCATGGAACAGCAAGCCGGCCAGCGCTTTGCCGGGCCCTATCTGGTGATCATCGACTGGGGCCACGAGGAGCGCGACTACGCCGCTGGCCACTCGGACCGCGCGCCACGCCTGGACGATGCCCGCTGGAACGCAATGATCGCGCACATCCGCGCCATCGCCGACATCGCCTGGCACGCCTACGGCATCCGCGCCGTCATCCATCCCCACGCTGGCGGCTATATCGAATTCGCCGATGAGCTGGCGCGCCTGGTCGACGACATCCCATACGAAGTCGCCGGGTTGTGCCTTGACACCGGGCATCTCTATTACGCCGGCATGGACCCGGTCGCGTCGCTGCGCACCTACGCCCATCGCCTGGACTACCTGCACTTCAAGGACATCGACCCGGTGGTTTTCGACCAGGTGCTGAACGAGCGCATCCGTTTCTTCGCGGCGTGCGGCCGGGGCGTGATGTGTCCCATCGGGCGTGGGGTCATCGATTACCCGGCGCTGCACCGTCTCGTGCACGAACTCGGTTATCAAGGCTGCATCACCGTCGAACAGGAACGTGACCCGCGCAACGCCGGGGCCAGCCTGGACGACGTGGCGGCCAGTCGCGCCTACCTCGCCCGCATCGGTTTCTGACCCGCATAAGGACTTTTCCCATGATCAACGGCAGTAAATCGCTCGCACACCCTATCCGCTGGGCCATGGTCGGCGGCGGCGAGCACAGCCAGATCGGCTACATCCACCGCTCGGCCGCCCTGCGCGACCGCAACTTCGAGCTGGTCGCCGCCGCGCTGGACATCGACCCGGATCGGGGCCGGGCCTTTGGCGAACAACTGGGCATCGACCCGTCGCGCTGCTACGCGGACTACCTCAGCCTGTTCGAGCTGGAAGCGCAACGGCCCGACGGCATCCAGGCGGTGTCGATCGCCACGCCCAACGGCACGCACTACGCCATCACCCGCGCCGCCCTGGAGGCCGGTTTGCATGTGGTTTGCGAGAAACCGCTGTGCTTCACCCTGGAGGAAGCCGAAACCTTGCGCACGTTGGCCAAATCCAGGGGACGCATCGTCGGCCTCACCTATGGCTACGCCGGGCATCAGTTGATCGAGCAGGCCCGGTCGATGATTGCCGCCCAGGAGCTGGGGGAGATTCGCATGGTGCACATGCAGTTCGCCCATGGCTTCCACAGCGCACCGGTCGAGTCGCAGAACCCGGCGACCCAGTGGCGCGTCGACCCGCGCCAGGCCGGGCCGAGTTACGTGCTCGGGGACGTCGGCACCCATCCGTTGTACCTGTGCGAAGTGATGCTGCCCGACCTCAAGATCAAGCGCTTGATGTGCAGCCGCCAAAGCTTCATCGCCAGCCGCGCCCCGCTCGAGGACAACGCCTACACGCTGATGGAATACGAAGGCGGCGCCATGGGCATGGTCTGGTCGAGCGCGGTGAATGCCGGCTCCATGCACGGCCAGAAAATCCGCGTGATCGGCTCGCGGGCCAGCCTGGAATGGTGGGACGAGCGCCCCAACCAACTCACTTTCGAGGTCCAGGGCCAACCGGCGCAAACTCTGGAACGCGGCATGGGTTACCTGCACGCCGGGGCCTTGGTGGACGACCGCATCGGCGGCGGTCATCCCGAAGGCTTGTTCGAAGCCTGGTCCAACCTTTATCGCCGCTTCGCCCTGGCCATGGACGCCGCCGACCGCGGCGACAGCGAGGCCCTGGCCGCCCTGCGCTTTCCGGATATCGATGCTGGCGTGGAAGGCGTGCGCTGGGTCGAGCGCTGCGTTGAATCGGCCAACCAGGATTCAGCCTGGGTCGCCTACTGACCTCCCACAGCAATGAATATCGCCCCATGGAGAACAACAATGAAAATCGCCCTTGATCCCTACATGCACCGCCACCTGAGCCTGCCGGACCTGTGCCGCAAGACCGCCGAGCTCGGCTACGAATACCTGGAGTTGTCGCCACGGGAAGATTTTTTGCCGTGGTGGGTTCGCCCGCGCGCTCACAAGGCGCGCATCGCCGAATTCAAGAAAGCCCTGCGTGACCACAACCTGCAACTGGCTTCGCTGCTGCCGATGTACCGCTGGGCCAGCCCCCACGAGGACGAACGTCGGGCGGCGGTGAATTATTGGAAGGAAGCGATCCAGGTCGCCGTGGAGATGGGCTGCACGACCATGAACTCGGAGTTCGGTCGCGGGCCGTCGCCTGATCGCGGGCACAAGGTCAGTTGCTGCGGGGGCCTGCACAGCCATGAGTCCAGCGAAGCCGCCTGGTGGCGGAGCATGGAAGAACTGGTGCCGATCTTCGAATCCGAAGGCGTCATGTTGAACGTCGAGCCTCATCCGGAAGACTGGTGCGAGACGTTGCACCCGGCCCTGGACATGCTCAAGACCCTCGGTTCGGACAACGTCAAGTTCCTCTATTGCACGCCCCACACCTTCTACTTTGGCGACGACATGAAAGCCATGATCGCCGACGCAGGGTCGATGATCGCCCATGTGCACATCGCCGACACCTACAACCACAAGGCCTCGTCCGGCCTGCGCTACATCGTCAATCCGCCGGGGGCGAAAGTGACCGTGCACCAGCACATGGACATGCATCAAGGCGAAATCGACTGGGATGTATTCTTCGGCGAGTTGGCCAAGACCGGGTTCGACGGCATCGTCACCGCCTGCGTGTTCGGCTGGGAAGAACGGGCGGATGAGTCGGGGCGGTTCATGCGCCAGGAAATCCAGGCTTACGTCGACAAATACTTCCGGTAACCGCCATCGTCACGGCAGCAGCGGAACGATCCGCGGCTCGACTCCCCGCTCGCTGACCTCGAGCAGCGCCAGTGTTACCGGCAGTTTGAAGCGTCGCCGGCCGGCGCTGCCGGGGTTCAAGTAAAGCCGTTCCCCGCGCCAGTCGATCAGCGGTTTGTGAGAATGGCCGGTGATCACCAGCTTTACTTGCGGGTCGAGGGCGCTGGGCACATCGGCCATGTCATGGACCAGCAGCACTTGCCATCCCGCCAGGTCGAACTGAAGGCAATCAGCGATGCCCGCCGCCCAATCGGCGTCCAGGTCGTTGTTTCCCCGCACCACGTGCAGTTCGCCGATGGACGCCAGTGTCTCCAGGATGCCAGGACTGCCAATATCACCGGCATGAATAATCTGCTCGCAACCTTGCAGCGCCACCAGCGCCTCGGGGCGCAGCAAACCGTGGGTGTCGGAAATAACGCCAACTTTCATGAAACCTTCCTCCATACGCGTGTGTCGTCGATTGTAGGTGCCTCGTCGCAGTTAGCTAACGTACTGAAATCGAATAGGATAGGCTGCGCTTCGAATGCGCGAACCTGTCGTGGAAAGGATATGTCAATGCTCGGACGCAAACAGCCAGAGCCCAAGATCGAAAGCCCCGATGAAGCGTTTTCCCAGCAAACTGTGCGGGCCGGCGCTGCATTTCGGCTGACCGTGAGTTTCATGCTCGTGGTTGTCATCGCCTTCCTGGCAGTCGAAGGCTGGCGCACCTGGCGCGATTACCGCGCAGCCTTTGCGTCGGCCCGCGACTCGGTGACGAACCTGGCCAGGGCAACGGCGCAACACGCCGAGGACGCCATCCGCCAGGTCGACGTGGTCACCGCGGCCCTCGCCGAACGCGTGGAAGGCGACGGGCTGCGGAACATGAACATCCCGCGCATCCATAAGCTGCTGGCGCAACAGGCCGCGATCATGCCGCAACTGCACGGCTTGTTCATCTATGGCCCGGACGGCCAGTGGCTGGCGACCGACAAAAAAGTCATTCCAGAAATGGCGAATAACGCCGACCGCGACTATTTCCAATATCACCGCAGCCACGAGGACCGAAGCGTACGCATCGGCGAAGTGATCAAGAGTCGGTCCACCGAAGATTTGATCATTCCTGTCTCACGGCGCCTGAACAATCCCGACGGCTCCTTTGCCGGGGTGATGCTCGGGACGGTCAAGGTCAGCTATTTCGTCGACTATTACGGCGATTTCAAGATCGACGATAAAGGCGCGCTGGTCCTGGCCATGCGCAGCGGAACGATCCTGGTGCGCCGCCCCTTCGTCGCTTCGGTGATCGGCAAGAGCCTGGTCAACAGCGTGATCTTCCGGGAGCATTTGCCCACATCCAACCAGGGCGTTGCCGAAGCCAGGGCCGTCGTCGACGACACCGAACGCCTCTATGGTTTTCGAGCCCTGACCACTTATCCGCTGGTGGTGGAAGCCGGCTTGTCCCGTGAGTCGATCATCGCACCCTGGCGCCGCGACTTGCTCAAGACCAGCCTGGTGCTGGTTTTCCTCATCGCGATACTCGTGGGTTTCGGCCTTATCGTGCTAAGCCAGTTGCGCTACCGCATGACCATGGAAAAGCAGATCCGCAGCGCCCACCAGGCCATGCGGGACATGGCGCTGACCGACAGCCTGACCGGCCTTGGCAATCGTCGGCGGCTGGACATCGCCCTGGCCGATGAGCTGCGCCTGGCAAAGCGCCAGGGTTCTTCCCTGGCGCTGATCATGCTGGATGTCGATTACTTCAAGCGCTTCAACGACAGATACGGCCACGCCGCCGGCGACGATTGCCTGCGGGCGATCGCTGGCGCGATCGGGCAGACCATCAAGAGACCGGGCGACCTCGCGGTCCGCTATGGCGGCGAAGAGTTCACTGTGTTGCTGCCCAACACCGACAGCGCCGGTGCCGCCAAGGTCGCGCAGAAGATCCTCGAAGCCGTCAGGGCCTTGAACATCGAACACGGCGACCATCCCTTGGGAATCGTGACCATCAGCGCCGGCATCACCACCTGTCAGCCGAACAGCGAGGACGCGACGCCCGCCATGTTGATCAAGGCCGCGGACGCGTTTTTGTACCTGGCGAAGAACACCGGGCGCAATCGTTGGTGCAGTGCCGACGCATCGCAAGGCTGATGCGATCGGATTGACCGCATATCGGTTGATTACGCCCTGCGTGGGCTTGCGCAGGTGCCGACCGGCCGCCACGCAGCTACAATGCGCGCTTCGACCGTGACCAGCCTGAATAAAAAAACATGTCCTTGCCTAAACATCATCTGGAATTGCTCAGCCCCGCCCGCGACGTGACCATCGCCCGCGAGGCCATCCTGCATGGCGCCGATGCCGTGTACATCGGTGGCCCGAGTTTCGGCGCGCGTCACAACGCCTGCAACGAGGTGAGCGATATCGCCGGGCTGGTGGAATTCGCCCATCGTTACCACGCCCGGGTGTTCACCACGATCAACACGATCCTGCACGACAACGAGCTGGAGCCGGCCCGCCAGCTGATCCACCAGTTGTACGACGCTGGCGTCGATGCGTTGATCGTCCAGGACCTCGGGGTAATGGAACTGGACATCCCGCCCATCGAACTGCACGCCAGCACCCAGACCGACATTCGCACCCTGGCCCGGGCGAAATTCCTCGACCAGGCCGGCTTCTCCCAGTTGGTCTTGGCTCGCGAGCTGAACCTGCAGGAAATCCGCGCCATCGCCGACGAGACCGACGCGGCCATCGAATTCTTCATCCACGGTGCGTTGTGCGTGGCGTTCTCCGGCCAGTGCAACATCTCCCACGCGCAAAACGGGCGCAGCGCCAACCGTGGCGATTGCTCCCAGGCTTGTCGCCTGCCGTACACCCTCAAGGATGACCAGGGCCGGGTCGTTGCCTACGAAAAACACCTGCTGTCGATGAAGGACAACAACCAGAGCGCCAACATCCGCGCCCTGGTCGAGGCCGGCGTACGTTCCTTCAAGATCGAAGGACGCTACAAGGACATGGGCTATGTGAAGAACATCACTGCCTACTATCGCCAGCGCCTGGACGACGTGCTCGAAGACCGCCCGGACCTGGCCCGCGCCTCGAGCGGCCGCACCGCGCACTTCTTCGTGCCGGACCCGGACAAGACCTTCCACCGTGGCAGCACCGATTACTTCGTCAGTGAACGCAAGATCGACATCGGCGCCTTCGATTCGCCGACCTTCACCGGCGTACCGGTGGGCGTGGTGGAGAAAGTCGGCAAGCGCGACTTGCAGGTGGTGACCTTTGATCCGCTGTCCAACGGCGATGGTCTCAACGTGCTGGTCAAGCGCGAAGTCGTCGGTTTCCGCGCCAACATCGCCGAGCCCAAGGGCGAATTTCTCGATGAGGACGGCAAGCAGCGCTACCGCTACCGCGTCGAGCCCAACGAAATGCCGGCCGGCATGTATCAGTTGCGCCCCAACCATCCGCTCAATCGCAACCTGGATCACAACTGGCAGCAGGCGCTGCTCAAGACTTCCGCCGAGCGCCGTGTAGGCCTGGCCTGGGTCGCTCGGCTGCGCGAGGAGCGTCTGGAGCTGACCGCCACCAGCGAAGAAGGCATCAGCGCCAGCGTTGCCCTCGACGGTCCCTTCGGCCTGGCGAATAAACCGGAGCAGGCCCTGGAGCAACTGCAAGACCTGCTTGGCCAACTGGGCACCACCGAATACCACGCCACGTCGATCAAGCTGGATGCGCCCCAGGCGTACTTCATCCCCAACTCCCAGCTCAAGGCGTTGCGTCGCGAGGTCATCGAAGCCCTGACCGCCGCCCGCGTCGAGGCCCATCCGCGGGGCGGGCGCAAGGCAGAAACCACCCCGCCGCCGGTGTACCCGGAGTCGCACCTGTCGTTCCTGGCCAACGTCTACAACCAGAAGGCCCGCGACTTCTACCACCGCCACGGGGTCAAGCTGATTGACGCTGCGTTCGAGGCCCACGAGGAAACCGGCGAGGTGCCGGTGATGATCACCAAGCATTGCCTGCGTTTCTCGTTCAACCTCTGCCCCAAACAGGCCAAGGGCGTCACCGGCGTGCGCACCAAAGTCGCACCGATGCAGTTGATTCATGGGGATGAAGTGCTGACGCTGAAATTCGACTGCAAGCCCTGCGAGATGCACGTGGTCGGCAAGATCAAGGGGCATATTCTTGACCTGCCGCTGCCCGGCAGTACAGCGCAGCCGGTGGTCGGCTACATCAGCGCGGAAGACCTGCTCAAGACGATTCCTCGCGGAACGCATTGAGCCCGGCGCCCCATGAACGTCGTCCCATTGGGGATGGCGTTCTGGGGAGTTTCATTTCTGCGCCGTTTTTGCTTTTACCGGCGACAGATTCTGTCAAAGGGCTCCCCCACCGCGCGTTCATGATGCTAGGTTGTAAGTGATTGTTTCATACCGTCACTTTTTTCCCTGCAAAGGAATGCCTCTCACCATGAACTTTCCGTTCAAGCGTCTTGCTATAGCCACCCTTGTCCTGTCCAGCCTCTCGGCATTTTCGATGCCGGCCAACGCCAACATCACCGCGCAACAGAGCGCGACCCTCGTCAAGACGTTCGCCGATACATCGGTCAGCGATTTCCGGCAGTTCCTGGCCAGCGTTGCCAAGAGCGACCTGGCCAAGAGCGCCAACCTCGGCCCGGCCATCAGCGCCTTCCAGGGCAACAAAACCTTGTCGGCAGAACAGCAGAACGAAATCCATCGACTGTTGGGGATTTATGCCCGGGTGAAATACGGCAAAGCCGCGACCGAGACCTTGCGCGAGCTGGTTGAAATCCCGACGTATCGCAAGGACGGGGTGGCCCAGCATGAAAACCCTGAATTCCTGAAAATCGCCGACAAGATCAAAAACCTGGCGGAAGGCTTCAACCTGAACTTCCGTAACGTCGACAACCGTGTCTATGAGATTTCCCTCGACGGCAGCGGCGACGAAGTCGTGGGTATTCACGCTCACGCCGATGTAGTGCCAGTCACGCCGGAGAACTGGGTGCTCAAGGACGGCACCAAGCTCGATCCATTCAAGGTCACCCTGATTGGCGACCGGATGTATGGCCGCGGCACCGAGGATGACAAGAACGCCATCGTCGTGGCGCTGTATGCCATGAAGATCATCAAGGAAGAAAAACTGCCGTTGGCGAGAGACTTCAAGCTGTTGGTCGACACGACCGAGGAAACCACCGGCGACGCCATCCCCTATTATTTCGAACGCAATCCGACGCCTAACTACAACCTGGCGCTGGACGGCAGCTACCCCGTCGTGATCGCCGAGAAAGGCTACGGCACGGTCATGGCCAACTTTCCCCGGCGCGCGGCCCAAGGCAAGGGTGCGCAAGTCACTGCGCTGACCGGCGGCATGGCGACCAACCAGATTCCCTCCACCTCGGTCGCCACGTTCGTTGCCGACAAGCCTGCCGAGCTGGCCGCCAGCCTGCTCAAGGCCGGCACCGACTATGCCAAGGCCAACGGCAGCAACTTCGAAGTGACCAGCGCGGTCGTCGACAACGCGGTCAAGCTGACCTTCACCGGCGTTTCCGCCCATTCCTCCGAACCCGAATCAGGCGTCAACCCGGTCGCCCGGATGCTGGATTTCATCCACGGCCTCGACGGCAAGGTCGCGCTCAAGCACAACCACATCACCGACGCCGCCCGCTATGCCGCCGACAACTGGGGCCTGGATTACCTGGGCAAGAACCTGGGCATTGGCTTTTCCGACGCGTTCATGGGCCCGCTGACCGCGTCGCTGACTTACGTCGGCATGGATGAAAAAGTCTTCAAGCTGGCGGTCAACCTGCGGGTTCCCGTCGGCAAGCCGACCGAGGTGCTGAAGACTGAAATCACCGACAAGCTGGCCGCCTGGACCCGTAAATCCAAGGTTGCGGTTGCTTTCGATTTTTCCATCGACGAACCGATGTACCGCAACCCCGAAGGTGAATGGGTCAAGGCGCTGCTGGCCGTCGCCACCGAGAATCTCGGCATGGAACACACGTTCGGCACCTCGGCCGGCGCCACGTCGGTCCATGACTTGCCCAACGGCGTGCAGTTCGGCCTGGCCATGCCCAACCTCAAGTACACCGGCCACAACGACAACGAGTTCAAGACGGTCGAGCAGTTCCTGCTGGATTTGCAGATCGTGACCGAGATGATGGGACGGATCGGGCAGTTGCCGAAGCTCTAGATATTCCTGCCCAGCAAAGCTGTTTGAAGTTGGATCGTTCCCACGCTCCGCGTGGGAATGCATCCCGTGACGCTCTGCGTCACCTCCCAGAAGCGGAACGCGGAGCGTCCCTGGCGACATTCCCACGCAGGAGCGTGGGAACGATCGATATGTGGCCTTATTCCTTCAGCTGAGTTGCACTTGGATCGATAAGCTTGGCCGTAATGTCGACCAGCTCCACCCCCCAATCCCCATGCAGGTACCAATCTTCGCCGATCATCTCGGCCGGGTGCATGGTGCGGTCGGCGCCGTTGCCGCAGGCCAACGCGGTCGCTGCACAATAGCGGTCGCAGCCCCAGCAGATGCGCTCGGGATGTTTCGGGCTGATGGGAAAGGGCTTTGCCATGACGACCCCGCTGACCAAATGGGTGTATCCCCACCCTAGCGTGTCTGTGCGCGATGCCCCTTGATTCCGATCAAGAACAGCGCCGCCGACACCAGCCGTACGGACCGCCCAAATATTCGCACTGAAAATTGACAAGAATCATTATTATTCGCAGCGAAGCTTCCTAGACTCGGCGCCATCAAATAGCCAACCAGGAAGTCATCATGCGCGCGCTTTTTCCCCTGCCTCTCGCCCTGCTCTTTCTCGCTCCGCTGGCCCAGGCCAAGGAGTATCCGATCGGCGAACCGCAACTGTGCCCTGGGCTTGAAGTCGGCGCGGTGTATCTGCAACCGATCGAAATGGCGCCCGCCGGCATGATGCGCGCGACCGCCGATTCCGACGTGCACCTGGAAGCTGACATCCGCGCCACGGCGGATAACCGGCAGGGCTTCCAGGAAGGCAGTTTCGTGCCTTATCTCAACGTATCGTTCCAGCTGAAAAAACAAGGCGACGACACCCAGCTCAAAGGCGATTTCCATGCCATGGTCGCCAATGACGGGCCGCACTACGGCGACAACGTCAAGCTGCTTGGCCCGGGCAAATACCAATTGACTTTCACTGTTCTGCCGCCGGGTGGCCACGCGTCTCTCGGTCGCCATACCGACAAGGAAACCGGCGTAGCACCGTGGTTCGAGCGCTGTGAATTGCATTACGAATTTGTCTACGCAGGGATCGGGAAAAAAGGCGGGTACTGAAGATGAGCCGCCGATTTTTCTGGCTGATGTTGACCGGCCTGCTACTGCCATCAATCGCCCGGGCTGAATTGCTTACCTACGAGCTGAGTATGCGCGATGGGCATTTCACTCCGCCGCTGCTGGAGGTCCCGGCTGGCCAGCGCTTCAAGATCGTGCTGAAGAACGTCGGCCAAGGCCCGGCGGAATTTGAAAGCACGCCCCTGCGCGTCGAAAAGGTCCTGTCTCCCGGAGTGACCACGTTCGTGGTGATCCACCCGTTGCGCCCCGGCCAGTACCCATTCTTCGATGAATTCAATCCGCAACTGCCCGAGGGCGGCATTCTCGCCCGGTAATCGTCCAGGAGGCGTTTGCATGACGCAATCGATGTTCATCGTCTGGCGCGAAAGCGTCGAGGCGCTATTGGTGATCGGCATTCTCCAGGCTTGGGTGAGCCGCCAGCAACAGGCCGAACGGCTGCGCCGTTACGTGTGGAGTGGCGCGGCCCTGGGCTTGCTGCTCTCGGGCGTGCTGGCCGGACTGATCCTGATCGCCGGCGAAGCCATGAGCGGCGCTGCCAACGAATGGTTCCAGGCTTCATTGGCGTTGCTCGCCAGCCTGCTGATCGTGCAGATGGTCGGCTGGATGCATCGCAACGCCGGCACCCTCAGGCATGACCTGACGCGCCGTGCCGACCAGCGCCTGGGGCGTCAGGGCGGCATGGGATTGCTGGTGCTGGCGTTATTGGCGGTCAGCCGTGAGGGCAGCGAAACCGTGGTGTTCCTGTATGGCGCCGGGGCCCGTCTGCAAGGACCGTCACTGGGTTTGTTCGCCGTCGGCGCAATAGCCGGGTTGGTGCTCTCGCTGCTTACCGTTTCCTTGCTGCACGGCAGTCGCCGATTCATCTCGTGGACCCGTTTTTTTGCCATCAGCGAAGCGATCCTGCTGCTCTTGGGCGCGGCGCTGCTGGTCAGTGGCGTCGAGCGGATCGCCGGCCAGTTGCTGGCAATGGATTGGCCCGAGGCGGTGTATCGCGGCATCGGCGATGCGCTGTGGGACAGCAGCGTAATACTGGATGACGGTCACGGGCTCGGCGGTTTCATCGCCGACTTCACCGGTTACCGAGCCAGCCCAAGCCTGCTGATACTGCTGGCGTGGCTCGGCTACTGGTGGGCGGTCGCTGGCTGGTTGCGACCAGCCAAAGCGGAAAAGCTGCCATGCCCGAGCTGAATCCCTGGCTCCAGCGCCTGGGCGACGGCCTGCGGCGCCATGGCACGACCATCCGCGCCGTGCAATGGGCGGTGGTGTCGTTCTATGCGGTGCTGTTGGTGATACCGGCCATGTTGCCGTTGCCGGACAGCCAGGCACGCCTGTTGAACAACTTGACGCTGTTCGCCCAGTTTCTGTTCTGGGGGCTCTGGTGGCCCTTCGTCTTGCTCTCGATCGTGTTGTTCGGCCGGCTCTGGTGTGGCGTACTTTGCCCGGAGGGCGCCTTGAGCGAATGGGCCAGTCAGTACGGCCGTGGCCTGGGCGTGCCGCGCGGGTTGCGTTGGGCCGGCTGGCCGACCCTGGCGTTCTGCCTGACCACGCTCTACGGCCAACTGATCAGCGTCTACGATTACGCCCAGGCCGCGCTGCTGATCCTTGGTGGATCGACCGTCGCGGCCGTCGCCGTCGGGTTGCTGTTCGCCCGGGGCAAGCGGGTCTGGTGCCGCTACCTGTGCCCGGTCAGCGGCGTCTTCGCCCTGCTCGCCCGCCTCGCCCCCGTGCACTTTCGAGTCGACGAGCAACGCTGGCTGGAAAACTCCGGGCCACGTCGCCCACCGCCCAATTGCGCGCCCTTGCTCGACATCCGTCGCCTGCGCGGCGCTGCCGATTGCCACGCCTGTGGCCGTTGCAGCGGTCAGCGCGACGCGGTGCGCCTGATCGCCCGCTCCAGCAATCAGGAAATCCTTGAATCCACGCCGACGACGGTCTCGCCTTGGGACGTTCGCTTGTTGCTCTTTGGGGTGATCGGGTTGGCAATGGGCGCCTTCCAGTGGACCGTCAGCCCCTGGTTCATCGCCCTGAAACAGGCACTGGCCCACTACTTGGTGGTGCATGATGTGACCTGGCCCTTGGAGGATAACGCCCCGTGGTGGCTGCTCACTCACTATCCGCAACTCAATGACAGCTTCAGTTGGCTGGATGGGTTTTGCATCGTTGTCTATCTTGGGTCCAGCGCTTTGCTGTTAGGCACATCGCTGATGCTCATCGTGCGCCTGGCCGCAAGACTGGCAGGTGCGCCTGCACGATATCGGCCCTTAGCCATCACTCTCGTGCCCCTCGGCGGTGCAGGGTTGTTCCTGGGTTTATCGGCCACCACGGTCAAGCTGCTGCGCTATGAAGGATTGTTATTGGAATGGGTGCAGCCGGCCCGGGCGATCCTGCTGGTGATGGCCATCGGCTGGAGCATGCTGCTGGGCTGGAGAATGCTCGGCCGTGAAGGCGCGGCGCCGATTCGGCGGCTGCTTGCGATGGCCTGCATGGCCCTGGCCAGCGGTTTGGTCGGGTATGGCTGGTGGTTGCAGTTCTGGGGGTGGTAAGCCCGGACCTCCAGGCTTTCCCCTAATACCTACACCTTGAATCGCGCTACCGTCTGATGCAGCGCCCCGGCCATCTGCGCCAGGTCCTGGCCGGCCGTGTCGGTGTGCCGGGCTCCCAGCAATACCTGCTCGGACAGGTTGCGGATGCCCACCAGGTTGCGGTCCACCTCGCGGGCCACCAGCGCTTGCTGCTCCGTGGCGCTGGCGATCATCAAGTTGCGCTCGTTGATCTGCCCGATCGACAGGGCAATTTCATCCAGCGCGTCTCCGGAGCGCTGGGCGACTAACAGGGTGATCCGCACCCGTTCGCTGTTGCCTTGCATCGCGGTGACGGCCTGTTCGCTGTCCTGGCGGATGTTGCCGATCATGTCTTCGATTTCCCGGGTCGAATCCTGTGTGCGATGGGCCAAGGCCCGCACCTCGTCGGCCACTACCGCGAACCCACGTCCGGCATCGCCGGCCCGGGCGGCTTCGATGGCTGCATTCAATGCCAGCAGGTTGGTTTGGTCGGCAATGCTGCGGATCACCTCCAGCACCGAACTGATGTCCTGCACGCGTCCGGCCAGTTGCTGGATTCGGCCCGAGGTGTCTGTGACCCCGTCGGCCAGTGCGTGAATCGAGGCGACGGTTTCCTGCACCTGATCACGGCCACGCTGGGCAGTTTGCTCGGACAACCGCGAAGCTTCGCTGGCACTCACCGCGTTGCGCGCCACTTCATCCACCGCCGCCGTCATCTGGTTCACCGCCGCCGCGGCCTGTTCGATTTCCTGTCCTTGCAACTGCAAGGTGCTGTTGGTCTGGCTGCTCACGGCGCTCAGTTCTTCGGAGGAACTGGCGACCCGATCCACCGAAGCCGCAATCTGCCGGACCATGGTGTTGAGGCTCTGTTGCATCTCGTGCATGTTGCCCATGACGCTGTCGTTCGCACCGACGCCGACGGGCACCCGGATCGTCAAATCGCCCCGGGCGATGTGGCTCAGCACCCGCGCCGCGTCGTTGGGCTCGCCGCCCAGCGGACGGGTCACGCTGCGGGTCACCAGCAACGCGACGGTACTTACCACGGCCAGGCAAGCCAGCACCAGTGCAAGCATGTTGCGTCGCGCGTCGCTGTAGCGTGCCTGGGCCAGTTGCTCACGCTCGATAAAAATCCTGCCCTGCAGGGCCATCATCGTTTCGAGGCTCTTGTACACCTCAAGCTCCGCCGGAATCACGCCTTGCTTGAGCTGCGTCATCGCCTCATCCGTAGCGCCCTGGCGGATCAGCGCCTGGACCTGGACAAACGCCGCCACGTAGGCCTCTCGGCGCTTCTTCAGCTCAGCGTAGGCGGCCTTGCCTTCAGGCTGGTCGAACAGCGGTTCGAGCGTTGCGAAGGCCTGGGTGATGCGTTGCCGGGTAGTGTCGATGGACTGCTGGACCTGCGTATTGTTCTTGTCGATCAACAGGTCGCGGGTGTTCCTGGCGTTGTCGCGCACGCCCGTGGCGATGACCATGATCGGATTGATCCTGGGCCAATCCTGCTGGACGATCTGCACCGCCTGGTCACGCAGCGTTGCCAAATCGTTCAGGGCATACAGCGCCAGGGCGATCAATGCCAAAGGCGCGATGGCAAAGCCCATCACGATACGTTGGGCAGTGGTGAGTCTGGTCATGTCAAATGCTCCCTGTTCAACTACCTGCCGATTGGCAGCGCATTTGAAAACCATAAAAAAGTGTGGCCCGGTGATTCCGGGCCGCTGTCGAGGACGGGTCCCTGCGGTCGGTCAATTGCGCAACACGAACGAAGGGAACAACTCGCGCATCGCGGCCCACAGCTCTGGCTGCAAGGCCTGTGCCGAAACGCTGGAAAGATGGGGGTCGAGCATCCGGGCGGTGCGCACCAGCTGCACGGCAAAACGCTTGACGCCCCGCTCGCTCAGGCGTCGGGCCAGGGTCAGCAGTCGGTCGGGGTCGAACAGGTGCCAATGGACGGTGGTGCGGCATTCGTAGTCCACGCCACTGTCCAGCAGATGATCGAGGCTGCGCCAGTTCGCTGCGCCACTGCCTTCGACGCGGGTCACCTCCAGGGCATCTTCGGGCAGAGCCTTGACGTCGAAGCCCACCCAGTCGACAAGCCCGACCACTTTGGCGAAAGCCGCCGGCTTGATACCGGCGCTGTGCAGGCCGATACGAAAGCCCATCTGCCGCACTTCTTCCATGGCTGGCGCCAGGCCGTCCTGCAAGGTTGGTTCGCCGCCGCTGAACACCACGGCGTCGAGCAGATCCTGGCGGCGTTGCAGGAACGCCAGTACCCGGCACCAATCCACTTCCTCGCTGCCGCGCGGCGGGATCAGCTGCGGGTTATGGCAGTAACGGCAACGCCAGGCGCAACCCTGGCAAAACAGTACACACGCCAGTTGGCCCGGGTAATCGAGGGTGGTCAGGGGCACCATGCCCCCGACCCGAAGCACTCGACTCATGGACGCCCGGCCGCGCTTTCGGTGAAGTGCACCCGCTCGCGGTGCTCGGACTGCTTGCCCGGGTTGAATGCCGCTACCGGACGGTGGTACCCCATTACTCGGGTCCAGACTTCGCAACGTTGACGCTGTGCGGGGGGAAGGCTTTGCGATGCATTCATGGGTGAAGCTCCTTGCGGTCAATGGATCGGATCAGTGGACGCTGCCTGCCAGTTGCTGTTTCAGCAGCAAGGCCTCGTCGCATTTCGGGCAGAACTCGTGTTCGCCAGCCAGGTAGCCGTGCACCGGACAGATGGAAAAGGTTGGCGTGATGGTCAGGTACGGCAGGCGGAAGCGCCCCAGGGCCTTGCGCACCAGCTGCTTGCAGGCCTGGGCGGAGGAAATCTGCTCGGCCATGTACAGGTGCAGCACCGTGCCGCCGGTGTACTTGCATTGCAGTTCGTCCTGCAGCTCCAGGGCTTCGAACGGATCGTCAGTGAAGCCCACCGGCAGTTGTGACGAGTTGGTGTAGTACGGCGCGACCGGACTGCCGGCCTGCAAGATATCCGGGTAGCGCTTGAGGTCTTCCTTGGCGAAGCGGTACGTGGTGCCTTCGGCGGGGGTCGCTTCGAGGTTGTAGAGGTGGCCGGTTTCTTCCTGGAAACGCAGCAGCGTGGCCCGCACGTGGTCCAGCAGTTTCAAGGCGAATGCCCGGCCCTGCTCGGTGTGCAAGCCCTCCTTGTCACCCGTGAAATTGCGCAGCATCTCGTGCAGGCCGTTCACGCCGATGGTGGAAAAGTGATTGCGCAAGGTGCCCAGGTAACGCTTGGTGTAAGGGTACAAACCGGCGTCCATGTGATGCTGGATCACCTTGCGCTTGACCTCCAGGCTTTCCATCGCCAGCTCCATCAAGGCGTCGAGGCGCTGCAACAACGCGCTGGTATCGCCCTTGTACAAGTAGCCCAGGCGCGCGCAGTTGATCGTCACCACGCCCAGGGAGCCGGTTTGTTCCGCCGAGCCGAACAGGCCACCACCGCGCTTGAGCAGTTCGCGCACGTCCAGTTGCAGGCGACAGCACATCGATCGCACCTGATTGGGTTGCATGTCCGAATTGAGGAAGTTCTGGAAATACGGCAAGCCATAGCGGGCAGTCATTTCGAACAAACGGTCGGCGTTTTCGCTGTCCCACGGGAAGTCATGGGTAATGTTGTAGGTCGGGATTGGGAAGGTGAAGACCCGGCCTTTCGCGTCGCCAGCCTGCATCACCTCGATGTAGGCGCGGTTGATCAGCTCCATCTCCACTTGCAGGTCACCGTAGGCGAACGGCATCTCCTGGCCACCAATGACCGGGATCTGTTCACGCAGATCCTCAGGGCACACCCAGTCGAAGGTCAGGTTGGTGAACGGCGTTTGCGTGCCCCAGCGCGACGGCACATTGAGGTTGTAGATGAACTCCTGCAGCGATTGGCGAACCTCGTCGTAGCTGAGATTGTCCTTGCGCACATAGGGCGCCAGGTAGGTGTCGAACGAGCTGAACGCCTGGGCGCCGGCCCATTCGTTTTGCAGGGTGCCGAGGAAATTCACCATCTGTCCCAGGGCACTGCTCAAATGCTTGGGCGGCCCGGCCTCGACCCGCCCAGGCACGCCGTTGAGGCCTTCGTGCAGCAGCGTGCGCAGGGACCAGCCGGCACAGTAGCCGGCGAGCATGTCCAGGTCGTGGATGTGCAGGTCCGCCTCGCGGTGTGCCTGGCCGATGGCTTGGCTGTAGACCTCGTCGAGCCAGTAGTTGGCGGTGACCTTGCCCGACACGTTGAGGATCAGCCCGCCGAGGGAATAACCCTGGTTGGCGTTGGCTTGTACGCGCCAGTCTTCACGGTCCAGGTATTCGTTCATCGACGTGGCGACTTCCACCAGCGTGCGGCGATCCCGACGCAGGCGTCCGTGTTGCTCGCGATAGACGATGTAGGCACGCATGGACAGGAAATACCCGGCGTCCATCAACACCCGCTCGACCCGGTCCTGGATCTGCTCGACGTTCAACCGCGTCTGCCCTTCCAACCGCGCCAGCACCGCCTCAAGCAACACCTCGGCCTCGGCTTCGGCGTACTCGCCGGTGGCCTTGCCGGCGGCAATCAGCGCCTGGCGGATCTTGTCCGCATCAAAGGCAACCACACTGCCGTCGCGCTTGTGCAAGCGGTTACGGCCTACTGAGATCAACGTGCTCTGCATTTTGGCTCCAGACACTACATATAGGTGTTTTTTATCGTTCATACACAATATGCAGTAGAGAATACGTCCCAAGAGATTGCTTGAAATTGACTGATGTCAAGAAGGGACAATGACCTGGAAAGCTATTTCACCAACGCTAAAATACCGTGGCGAGGGAGCTTGCTCCCGCTGGCCTGCGAAGCAGGCCCAAAAAGGCAGGCGACTGCTGCGCAGCCGAGCGGGAGCAAGCTCCCTCGCCACAAGAGCCGGAGTGCAGCGTACCTAACCGCCGCTCATGTTCATGAACCGCACGATCTGCACTTCCCCGCCAGGGCTGAAGTCATGCTGCAAGGGCTTGCCCTTGAGTGCCTGTTTGATCGATTGAATGATCGGCTGGTCATCCAGCGGATAGCGCCGCAGCAAGCCACGTAAATCGAGGGAATTCTCTTGGCCCAGGCACAACAGCAAACGCCCTTCGACAGTCATGCGCACGCGGTTGCAACTGGCGCAGAAGTTATGGGTATTGGGTGAAATGAAACCGATCCGAGTATCCGCGTGGCGTTCCAGGCGCACGTAGCGCGCCGGACCACCGCTGTTTTCGGTACTGTCGAGCAGGCGGTGATGGCGGGCGATGGCCGCCCTTACTTCATCGCTGGAACAGAACGACTCGCCTCGGGAACGACCGACGTCCCCCAAGGGCATTTCCTCGATGAAACTGATGTCGATGCGTTGCTCAATGGCGTATTGCACCAGCGCCGGGACTTCATCGAAGTTGCGCCCCTTCATCACCACGCAGTTGAGCTTGATCCGCTCGAACCCGGCGACCTTCGCCGCCTCGATCCCGTCCAGCACCCGGCCCAGGTCACCGTTACGGGTGATGGCCCGAAACCGCTCGCCGTCGAGGCTGTCGAGGCTGATGTTCATGCGCTTGACGCCGGCATCCACCAACGGCCGGGCCAACCGCGCCAGCTGCGAACCGTTGCTGGTCATCACCAGTTCCCGCAGGCCGGGCAATGCCGCGATGTCGCGACACAGCCCGACGATGCCCGGACGGATCAGCGGCTCGCCACCGGTCAGGCGGATCTTCTTCACCCCCAGCCCGACGAACAACCGGGCCAGGCGCTGCAACTCCTCCAGGGTCAACACTTGCTGACGCGGCAGGAAGGTCATGTTTTTCGCCATACAGTACACACAGCGAAAATCACAACGATCGGTCACCGACATCCGCAAATAATCGATCTGGCGCCCAAACCCGTCCTGCAACACCGCGTTCATGGAGATCTCCCGATTGAGCCCGTGCTCACTGCACCAGCGGCGAGTCGGCGCCCTGAAGATGAATGCCACGGATGTCCGCCGCACCGATCAGGGTTTGCAGGTATTGCACCAGCGCCTTTTGCCAAACACCCTGCTGCAACTGGGTGCGAATTGCCGTCGCCACGGCCTCGTAAGGCAACGCCTGACCCTCGATGCGCTGGTCGATGCTGATTACGTGCCAGCCATAGCGACTTTCCAGCGGTTTGCTGGCCAGGCCCGCCGGCAAGGTGAACAACTGGCGCTCCAGCTCCGGCACGGTCTGGCCCTTGCTGATCTGTCCCAGCGAACCGCCCTGCTCCTTGGACGGACACGCCGAATACTTCAGCGCCAGCTCGGCGAAACTGCCCGGGAACTGGTCCAGCCGTTCCAGCAGCAACTCGGCCTGGACATGGGTCAGGCTGCGCGCCTCGGCATCGTCCGGCGCGCATTCGAGCAGGATGTGCCGCACCGCCAGCAACGGCGCGCTGTGAAAGCGCGCGCGGTTGCTTTCGTAATAACGCAGGCAAGTCGCCTCGTCGCACTGCGGCACCTGCACCTCGCGTTCGAGCAACAACCGCGTGGCCGCTTCTTCTTCGTTTTCACCGGCACCGACCTGCAACGCCAGGCCCAGTTCGGCGATACGTTGCTGGAGCAGTTCACGAATCACCAAAGCCCGGGCGGCTTGATAGACCGCCTCCTCGCGGCTGTCAGCCGGGTGATATTGCAACTCCTGAGCCATCGCCTGCGGGGTGATCGACACCCCGTTGACGCTGATGATCGGCCACTCCTGCTCGCTGCTGGCGATCAACTGCGGCGCTTCCTCCGCCACCGGCCCGGCCTGGGCCGGTTCGAACTGCACCGCACCCACGGGTTCGACATCGACCACTGGCGGCGCTTTCGCCGAGGAACCGCAACCGCCGCCACCACTACCGCCACCACATCCGCATCCACTCGCCATGATCTTCTCCTCAGAACTTCTGCCGAACGATTTGATAACGACGTCCCAGGTACCAAACCGGCGCACTGACGATGTGGACGAGACGGGTGAAAGGGAACAACACGAACAGGGTCAGGCCCAGCAGCACATGAAGCTTGTAGACCAGACCCACCGGTGCCATCGCCGTGGCCGCTTCCACCGGTTTCAACAGCACGGTGTTCTGCGCCCAGTCGGCCAACATCACCATCACCGAACCGTCCATGTGGGCGGTCGAGGCGACGATGGTCATCAGCCCCAGCACCAGTTGCACCAGCAGCACCACCAGCACCAGAATGTCCGAGGTGTTGGAGGTGGCGCGTACCCGTGGGTCGGTCAGGCGCCGGTTGAGCAGCATCAGCAAACCGACCAGGCCGAGCACGCCGAAGAAACCACCGGAAACCATCGCCAGCAATTGCTTGTTCTCGGTGCTCAGGAAGTGGTGATACACCGCCGAAGGCGTCAGCAGCCCGACGAAGTGCCCGGCCAGCACGAACAGCACACCGATGTGAAACAGGTTGCTGGCCACGCGCATGCCGCGATTGCTCAGCATCTGGCTGGAACCGGCCTTCCAGGTGTACTGGGCCAGATCGAACCGCGCCCAACTGCCAATCAAACAGATCGCCAGGGCGACGTAGGGGTAGACCCCGAACAACAACAGATCCCATTTAGACATTGCCCACCTCCCCGGCCGGCGCTGCGGCCCGCCCTTCATGCTGAAAATCCACCCAGTGCAGCGGCACCGCACTTTCCTCTCGGACCTTGCCCGGTGCGCTCGGCAGTGAACTGCAACGGTCCTGCTGTTCGGCCTGCATGAAATCCACCGCCTCTTCTTCCCAGATCTTGTCCAGGGCTTCGAGGGAGTCATCCCGTGGTTCGGCCTTCACTTGCTCACGCAGCTCGGCTACCGCCACCTGGGGCTCGGCCCCGGCGATTTGCAGCAAGGCCCGGAAGCAACTGGCGTAGGCGCTTTCACGCTCGTCCAGGCGCGCCGCGAGCAAGGCCAGCAGGTGCGCGACATCGGCCAGGCCCTCGCGGGCCTCGAGGTCTTCGCGGGTGGACAAGAACTCCAGGTACAGCGGGATGTAGTCGGGCAGCTCCTTGACGCCGATGGCGAAACCGGCCTCTTCGTACTGGGCCATCATGTCGACCATGGCCTGGCCCCGGTCGCGGGACTCGCCATGGACATGTTCGAACAACAGCAGCGACAGCGACCGGCCGCGGCCGAACAGCGCGCCGTAGTGTTCCTGGCCGTCCATCAGGTCCTGGCCGCAAACCAGCTCCAGCAGCTCGAACAACCCGGCGCGTTGGGCGGGACTGATTTCCCGCGCCTGCGCTATCGCCTGTTCCAGCTCGTCGCGACCGGCCACCAGGGTCTCGGTCGGGTAGTCGAGGAGCAACGAAATCACCTTGAGAATGCGCATGTTCATTCCTCCCACAACTGCACGGTTTTGATCACGTCGCGGCGGTTGGCCTTCTTGCCGCCGAACATGTTGGTGTCGGAGCTGCCGCTGCAGCCGCTGCCGAAGCTGAAACCACAACCGGAGCGTTCGGCGAACGCATCGCTCATGGCGTCTTCACGGTGGGCGCTCGGCACCACGAAGCGGTCTTCGTAGTTGGCGATGGCCAGGTAGCGGTACATCTCTTCCACCTGGTTCACGCTCAAGCCGACGTCGGCCAGCACTTGCAGGTCCTGCACGCCGTCGACTTGCTCGGAACGCTTGTAGGCGCGCATCGCCAGCAGGCGTTTCAGCGCAAGCTTGACCGGTTTTTCATCGCCGGCGGTGAGCATGTTCGCCAGGTAGCGCAGCGGGATGCGCAGGCTGTCCACGTCCGGGATCACTCCGTTCATGCCCACGGTGCCGGCCGTGGCAGCGTTCTGGATCGGCGACAGTGGCGGCACGTACCAGACCATCGGCAAGGTGCGGTATTCCGGGTGCAGCGGCAGTGCGAGTTTCCAGTCCACGGCCATTTTGTAGACCGGCGAACGTTGGGCCGAATCGATCACCGACTGCGGCACGCCATCGGCCAGCGCCTGGCGAATCACCGCCGGGTCGTTCGGGTCGAGGAAGATCTCCAGTTGCTTCTCGTACAGGTCCTGCTCGTTGGCGGTGCTTGCCACTTCGCTGATGCGGTCGGCGTCATACAGCAGCACACCGAGGTAACGAATCCGTCCGACGCAGGTTTCGGCACACACGGTCGGCATGCCGGCTTCGATGCGCGGGTAGCAGAAGATGCATTTTTCCGACTTGCCGCTCTTCCAGTTGAAGTAGATCTTCTTGTACGGGCAGCCGCTGATGCACATGCGCCAGCCGCGGCATTTTTCCTGGTCGATGAGGACGATGCCGTCCTCCTCGCGCTTGTAGATCGCCCCGCTCGGGCACGATGCCGCGCACGTCGGGTTCAGGCAGTGCTCGCACAGGCGCGGCAGGTACATCATGAAAGTGTTTTCGTACTCGCCGTAGATGTCTGCCTGGATCTTGTGGAAGTTCTTGTCCTTGCGGCGCTTGGCGAACTCGGTGCCGAGAATTTCCTCCCAGTTCGGGCCCCACTCGATCTTCTCCATGCGCTTGCCGGACACCAGCGAACGAGGTCGCGCGGTGGGCTGGTGCTCGCCCAGCGGCGCGGTGTGCAGGTGCTGGTAGTCGAAGTCGAACGGTTCGTAGTAATCGTCCAGGCTCGGCAGGTCCGGGTTGGCGAAGATGTTCGCCAGCACGCGGAACTTGCCGCCGATGCGCGGGTTGATCGAACCGTCGGCGTTGCGGACCCAGCCGCCCTTCCACTTGTCCTGGTTTTCCCACTCCTTGGGATAGCCGATGCCCGGTTTGGATTCGACGTTGTTGAACCAGGCGTACTCCATGCCTTCGCGGCTGGTCCAGACGTTCTTGCAGGTGATCGAGCAGGTGTGGCAGCCGATGCATTTGTCCAGGTTCAGGACCATGCCGATTTGTGAGCGGATCTTCATCTCAGTTCTCCTCGATATCGGTCGGCAGTGGACGCGGCAGATCATCGCCACTGGAACCGTCGAGCCAATCGACCTTGGACATCTTGCGCACCACGACGAATTCGTCGCGGTTGCAACCGACCGTGCCGTAATAGTTGAAGCCATACGCCTGTTGCGCGTAGCCGCCAATCATGTGGGTAGGCTTGAGCACCACGCGGGTCACCGAGTTGTGGTGGCCGCCACGGGTCTTGGTGGTTTCCGAACCGGGCACGTTCACGATCCGTTCCTGGGCGTGGTACATCATCACCATGCCTTCCTTGACCCGTTGGCTGACCACCGCACGGGCGGTCAGCGCGCCATTGACGTTGAAGCACTCGATCCAGTCGTTGTCTTCGATACCGGCGCGCTTGGCGTCGATTTCCGAGAGCCAGACAATCGGCCCGCCACGGCTCAAGGTGAGCATCAGCAGGTTGTCGCTGTAGGTGCTGTGGATGCCCCATTTCTGGTGCGGGGTGATCCAGTTCAGGACGATCTCGGTCTCGCCGTTGCTGCGCTTGCCCTTCACGCCTTCGATGGTGCGGGTGTTGACCGGCGGCCGATAACTCATCAGCTGCTCGCCGAACGCCTGCATCCACGGGTGATCCTGGTAGAACTGCTGGCGACCGGTGATGGTGCGCCATGGGATCGACTCATGGACGTTGGTGTAGCCGGCGTTGTAGCTCACGTGATCGTCTTCCAGGCCGGACCAGGTCGGGCTGGAGATGATCTTGCGTGGCTGGGCCTGGATGTCGCGGAAGCGAATCGCCTCGTGCTCCTTCGAGACCGCCAGGTGGCTGTGGTCGATGCCGGTGAATTCCGATAGCGCCGCCCAGGCCTTCACCGCGACATGGCCGTTGGTTTCCGGGGCCAGGGACAGGATCACTTCGGCGGCGTCGATGGCGCTGTCGATCTTTGGCCGGCCTTGGCTGATGCCCGCTTCGACTTCCTTGTGGTTCAGCTCACCGAGGAATTTCACTTCGGTGTCGGTGTTCCAGTTGATGCCCTTGCCGCCGTTGCCGAGTTTTTCCAGCATCGGGCCCAGGGAGGTGAACTGCTTGTAGATGTTCGGGTAGTCGCGCTCCACCACGTGCAGGTTGGGTGCGTTCTTGCCCGGCACCGGCGCCACCCCGGCACTTTTCCAATCGGTCCCGCCAAACGGCTGGGCCAGTTCGCCGACGCTGTCGTGCAGCAACGGTACCGTGACCAGATCTTTCTCGACGCCCAAGTGGCCGACCGACATGGCGGAAAACGCCTTGGCGATGCCTTTGTAGATCTCCCAGTCCGAACGCGATTCCCAGGCCGGATCGATGGCGGCCGACAGTGGGTGGATGAACGGGTGCATGTCCGAGGTGTTCATGTCGTCTTTTTCGTACCAGGTGGCGGTCGGCAAGACGATGTCGGAATACACGCAGGTCGAGGACATGCGGAAGTCCAGGGTGGTCACCAGGTCGAGCTTGCCAATGGCACCCTCATCGACCCATTCGGCTTCCGTGGGCTTGCACTCGGTGCTGTGGCCGATGTCTTCGTTCATCACGCCGTTCTTGGTGCCGAGCAAGTACTTGAGCATGTACTCGTGGCCCTTGCCCGAGGAGCCCAGCAGGTTGGAACGCCAGATGAACATGTTGCGCGGGAAGTTCACCGGGCTGTCCGGTTGCTCGCAGGCAAAGCGCAGGGAACCGTCCTGCAGCGATTTGACCACGTAGTCCTTGGGATCAAGGCCCGCGGCGGCGGCATCGCGGCAGATGTGCAGCGGGTTGGTGTTGAGCTGCGGCGCGCTCGGCAACCAACCGGCCCGTTCGGCGCGGATGTTGTAGTCCAGGGCGTGCTCGGGGAACTGCGACTTGTCGGCCAGTGGCGAGAGCACATCGTGCATGCTCATCTTCTCGTGGCGCCATTGCGAACTGTGGCCGTAGAAGAAGCTGGTGCCGTTCATCTGCCGTGGCGGACGGTTCCAGTCCAGGCCAAAGGCCAGGGGCAGCCAGCCGCATTGCGGACGGAGTTTTTCCTGGCCGACGTAGTGGGCCCAGCCGCCGCCGGTCTGGCCGACGCAACCGCAGAGCATGAGCATGTTAATCAGCCCACGGTAGTTCATGTCCATGTGGTACCAGTGGTTCATCGCCGCACCGACGATGATCATCGAGCGTCCACGGGTCTTGTCGGCGTTGTCGGCGAATTCGCGGGCGATCTGGATCGCCTTCTCGCGGCTCACACCAGTGATCTGCTCCTGCCAGGCCGGGGTGCCGGGCACCGAGGCGTCGTCATAGTCCTTGGCAACGTTGGCGCCGCCCAGGCCACGGTCGATCGCCAGGTTGGCCGCCGACAGGTCGAACACGGTGGCGACTTTCGCCACGCTGCCATCGGCCAGCACCACACTGTGCACCGGCACGCGGCGGAACTGCACCGCGTCACCGGCCACATGCTGGAAGTATTCCTGGGCTTCGCCGGCGAAGTAAGGGAATGCCACCTCGGCGATGTCGCCACCGATCAGGCTCAGCTTGAGGTCGATCTCGCGCCCCTCGCCGCCTTCGCGGGGCAGGATGTTCCACTTGCCCTTCTCACCCCAGCGATATCCGATGGAGCCTTGGGGCGAAACCAGTTCGCCGTTGGCGTCCAGGGCAATGGTTTTCCATTCCGGGTTGTTTTCCTGGCCGAGGTTATCGGTGAGGTCGCTGGCCCGCAGGAAACGGTCCGGCTGATAACCCGCGCCCGGGGCCGCGCCGAGCATTGGCTTGAGCATCACCAGCACCGGCAGGTCGGTGTAGCGCTTGGCGTATTCGGTGAAATAGGCGCTCGGCTTGTCCAGGTGGAATTCTTTGAAGATCACATGGTTGAAGGCCTGGGCCAGCGCGGCGTCGGTGCCCTGCTTGGGGTTGAGCCACAGGTCGGTGAGCTTGGCGACTTCCGAGTAGTCCGGGGTGATCGCCACGGTCTTGGTGCCCTTGTAGCGCACCTCGGTGAAGAAGTGCGCGTCGGGGGTGCGGGTCTGCGGGACGTTGGAACCCCAGGCAATGATGTAGTTGGAGTTGTACCAGTCGGCCGATTCCGGCACGTCGGTCTGCTCGCCCCAGACCATCGGCGAAGCTGGCGGCAAGTCGCAGTACCAGTCGTAGAAGCTCAGGCACACGCCACCGATCAGCGACAGGTAACGCGAGCCGGCGGCGTAGCTGACCATCGACATGGCCGGGATCGGCGAAAAGCCCACCACCCGGTCCGGGCCGTGTTCCTTGATGGTGTAGACGTTGGCCGCGGCGATAATCTCGTTGACTTCTTCCCAGTTGGAACGGATGAAGCCGCCCATGCCGCGCTTGCTCTTGTACGAGTCGGCCTTGGCCTTGTCTTCGACGATGCTGGCCCAGGCCTCGACAGGCGCCAGGGTCCGCCGGGCTTCACGCCACAGTTTGAGCAGCGGCTTGCGGATCTTCGGGTACTTGAGCCGGTTGGCGCTGTAGATGTACCAGCTGTAGCTCGCGCCGCGAGGGCAGCCGCGTGGTTCGTGGTTGGGCAGGTCGTTGCGGGTGCGCGGGTAGTCGGTCTGCTGGGTTTCCCAGGTGATCAGGCCGTTCTTGACGTAGATTTTCCACGAGCACGAACCGGTGCAGTTCACCCCATGGGTGGACCGCACGATCTTGTCGTACTGCCAGCGCGAACGGTAGACGTTCTCCCAGTCGCGGGACTCCTTGCGGGTCTCGCCGTGGCCGTCTGAAAACTCGCCTTGCTTGCGGTTGAAAAACCGCAGTTGATCCAGTAAATGACTCACAGTGTCTTCCTCTCAGGCTTGCTCCGGGGTCTTCGCCCCGCCCACGCAATAGTTGAATTCGTCTTAGCAGGGTGTCGCCGCGCCTTTGCGGGCGTACCACCACCAGGTCACCACGATGCAGCTCAGGTAGAAGCCGACGAACATGTAGAAGGCCATCTCCGGGCCGCCGGTCAGGGCCATCGAAGTGCCGAAGGATTTGGGAATGAAGAAGGCTCCGAAGGCGCCCATGGCCGAGCTGAAACCCAGCACGGCGGCCGATTCCTTGCCGGCGTTCTTGAGTGCTTGCTCACGCACCTCGGGCTTTTTGCCCAGGGCGGATTTTTCGTGCAGGGTGCGGAAGATCACCGGAATCATGCGGAAGGTCGAACCGTTGCCCACGCCAGTGGTGATGAACAGCAACATGAACATGCCCAGGAAGCCGTAGAAGCTGCCGCCCTCGCCGCCTTTGGGTAGAAAGTGCAACACGCCGAACACCATCGCGATCATCAACACGAAGTTCCACAGGGTGACTTTCGCGCCGCCGAGCTTGTCCGCCAGCCAGCCGCCCAGCGGCCGTACCAGCGCGCCCACCAGCGGGCCAAGGAAGGCGAATTTCAGGGCAATGACTTCCGGGAACGAGGTCTTGATCAGCAGCGGGAACGCGGCGGAGAAACCGATGAACGAACCGAAGGTCGCCAGGTACAACCAGCACATCAGCCAGTTGTGCTTGCGTTTGAAGATCACCGCCTGTTCGCTGAACGAAGCCCGGGCGCTGGACAGATCGTTCATGCCGAACCAGGCAATCAGGGTCACGGCGAGGATGAATGGCACCCAGATGAAACCGGCGTTCTGCAACCACAGCGAGCTGCCATCGGCCAACACTTGGGGTTGGCCGCCCATGAAGCCGAACACACCGAAGGAAATCACCAGCGGCACGCTGAATTGCATCACCGATACGCCCAGGTTACCCAGCCCGGCGTTCAGGCCCAGGGCGGTGCCTTGCTGGGACTTGGGATAGAAAAAGCTGATGTTGGACATGCTTGAGGCGAAGTTGCCGCCACCGAAACCGCAGAGCAATGCGATCAGTACGAACACGCTGTAGGGCGTGCTCGAATCCTGCACGGCGAAGCCCATCCACAAAGCCGGTATCAGCAACGACGCGGTGCTCAGCGCGGTCCAGCGACGGCCGCCGAAGATCGGCACCATGAACGAATAGAAGATGCGCAAGGTGGCGCCGGACAACCCCGGCAACGCCGCGAGCCAGAACAGTTGGTCGGTGGTGAAACTGAAGCCGATGGCGTTCAGGCGCACGATCACCGTGCTCCAGACCATCCACACGGCGAAGGCCAACAGCAGCGCCGGGATCGAAATCCACAGGTTGCGCCGGGCCGTCAGTTTGCCGCTGCGCCCCCAGAATGCAGGGTCTTCCGGGCGCCAGTCATGAATGACCGGGCCCTTTTCAGGCGTTTGCAGAACGGACATGTTCTTCTCCTTGGGCAATGCTGGAAAACGGGGATTGGCCGGCCGGCGGTTGTTTACCCAGCAGCGGGCGCTTGCGCACTTCGCTGAGGTACATCCAGATCAACGAGACCCAGACCACGCCGTAGAGCAACATGAAGCAGGACGAGCGCACGCCAGTGAGGTCCACCAGGGCGCCGAACATGATCGGCAGCACAAACCCACCCAGGCCGCCGGCCAGGCCGACGATGCCGGACACCGCGCCCATGTTCTGCGGGTAGTCGTTGGCGATGTATTTGAAGACCGAGGCCTTGCCGAACGCGAAGGCGATGCCCATCACGAACAGCAGCACGGTGAACAGCGTGGCGTTGAGGCCGATGTGAAAATCGACGATGCCGTTGACGGTTTGCACCTGCAGTTGGGTCTGGGGATAGGACAGCAGGAACAGGCAGATCCAGCTCACCCACAACACCCACCAAGTCACGCTCTGGGCGCCCCAACGGTCAGACATCCAGCCACCGACGGCCCGCAACACGCCGCCGGGCAGGGAGAAACACGCCGCCAGCAGCGCCGCGCTTTGCAGGCTGAAGCCGTATTCCTGCACGTAGTATTTGGTCATCCACAGGGCCAGGGCGACGTAGCCACCGAAGACGATCGAGTAGTACTGGCAGTAGCGCCACACGGCCGGGTCTTTCAGGGATTTCAGTTGCTCACGCAACGTGGCGCCGCCAGTACCGCTGTGTTCCTTTTTCTCGCTGGTGAGAAACCAGAACAGCAGCGCAGTGATGAACAGGATGGCGCTGAACACCTTCGGCACCAGGTGCCAAGTGCCGAGCGCGATCAGCGCGGGGGCGAGGAACTTGGTCACGGCGGCACCAGCGTTGCCGGCGCCGAACACGCCCATGGCGAAACCCTGGTTCTGCTTGTCGAACCACTTGGCGACGTAGGCAATGCCCACCGAGAACGACCCGCCGGCCAGGCCGACGAACAGGCCCAGCACCAGGAACTGCCAATAGGCCGTGGCGAGGGTGATCAGGTAGAGCGGCAACACGCAGGACAGCATCAGCAGGAAAAACACGATGCGCCCGCCGAAGCGATCGGTGAGCAAACCCAAGGGCAGGCGCACCAGCGAACCGGTGAGCACCGGCGTGGCGGCCAACAGTCCGAACTGGGTTTCGTTGAGGGCCAGCAGTTCCTTGATCGGAACGCCGAGCACGGCAAACATCATCCAGACCATGAAGCACACGGTGAAGGCCAGGGTACTCATCCCCAGCACCAGCCCTTGTTGCACTTGCGCTCGCATCACGCTGCACTCCAGTCAATTCGTTGAGCGCAGACTAGTGACGCGAACCCCGCTAAAACTTGACCTGGGTCAACGTGCGCCCCGGTGGTACTGGCCTATGCTGGGGCCGTCTACCTCTAAGGGGGTAGAGCCTGAATTTGATAAGCCCTCTTATTTATCAATGCATTGAACACGTCTGCCGAAGCTTTTATCGAAACGGAGCGGCCGACAACTCTTTAGAGGTAGTGCGCCCAGGATCGGCGACTACACCCCAGGTCCAGGCGTCGCTCATGTTCGTGTTGCAGATTTTCATGCGCAGTCAGCCTCAATGATGGGCTGGCTGCGCAGCTCCCTGCCCGCTCGCGCCGGGCTGGCGGTGATCCTGATCGCCATCCTGGCCCTGGCCAGTTCCTTGAGCGCCGGCTTGATCGCCTGGTTCAGCCAGGGCGACGCTGCCGCCATCAACACCGCCGGTTCCGTGCGCATGGAGACCTACCACCTGAGCTGGAAACTGGCGGCGGGGGCCAACGACGACATCCCGGCGATCATCGCCAGCCTGCAACAACGCCTCGACAGCCCGGCCCTGCGCGTCGTGCTGGAAGACGGGCCGCAAACCTCCCTGCACAAGAGCTATCGCGACCTTATGCAACGCTGGAACCAGACCTTGCGCCCGGCCATCGAGCGTGGCGACGCAGCATTTTTCCAAGGCAGCGCCCCTTCTTTCGTTGAGCAACTGGACCAGTTCGTCACCCTGTTGCAACGCCAGAGCGAACACAAACAAGGCTGGCAGCAGACGATCCAGGGCATGGCGTTGTTCAGCACCATGATCATCCTGCTGATCGGCCTGTATGAATTGCAGTACGGGGTGGTCACGCCCTTGCAGGAACTGGTGGACGCCACCCAGCGCTTTCGCCGTGGCGAATTCCAGGTGCGGGTCAACCATCAGTCCGAGGATGAGCTGGGCCAGTTGGCGACCAGTTTCAACACCATGGCCGAGACCATCGAGCAATCCCACCGCACCCTGGAAGCCCAGGTGCAACAAAAGACCCTGAACCTGCAACAGGCCAATGCCGCCCTCGAATTGCTCTACCAGAGCAGTCGCAGCCTGGCGACGCGCCAGGCCAATGCCGAAGGCTTGGATGAATTGATCCGGCGCTTCCAGCAGCGTTTGCCGGGGTTGCGCCTGACGCTGTGCCTGCAAGGGCAATTGCAGGCGCCGGCCAAGCACCTGTTGGCCCTGCATGGCGCCGCCAGCCGCCAGGTGTGCGCCAGCAGCGATTGCGCCAGCTGCCATAAACATAACGCCGCGCGTCCGCAGGCCTTCAGCATCAGCAACCAGGGCAACGAGCTGGGTGAGCTCAAGGCGCATTTTGTCGACGGTCATGCGGCGCAACCCTGGGAAACCGCATTGATCCAGGCCCTGGCCAATCTGATCGGCACCACGCTGTCGCTCAAGCGCCAGCGTGAGCAGGACCATCGCCTGTTGCTGCTCGACGAGCGCACGATCATCGCCCGGGAACTGCATGACTCCCTCGCCCAGGCCCTGTCGTACATGAAGCTGCAAGTCAGCCGCATGCAGACGCTGATGCGTCGCGGCGAACCGGTGCAGACCCTGGAGGCTGTCACTGGCGAGCTGCGCGAGGGCCTCAATAACGCCTATCGCCAGTTGCGGGAGTTGCTGACCACCTTTCGCTTGCAGATTCGCGACGACGGGCTGGTCCAGGAGCTCAAGGACACTGCCGAGGAATTCTCCAGCCGGGGCGATTTCACAGTCCACCTGTTCATCGACACCCTGGCCTTCGAGTTGGCGGCCAGCGAGCAGATCCACGTCTTGCAGATCACCCGCGAGGCGCTGTCCAACTGCCTGCGCCACGCCCACGCCGAAAACGCCTGGCTCGAACTGCGCCAGGACGGCGAAACCGTGAGGCTGTCCATCGAAGACGATGGCCGTGGCTTCAGTGGCGAAGTCGACCAACGCGAACACCACGGCCTGAACATCATGAACGAACGCGCCCGCAGCCTGCGCGGCGAACTGCAGATTCTCTCCCGAACGCCCCAGGGCACCCGTATCCAGGTGTGCTTCCAACCGGAATTCCTGGGCCACCACCCCGAAGGCATCGCAACATGAACGCCCCCCTGCGTCACACCTTGCTGCTGGTCGACGACCATCCGATGATGCGTCGCGGCATCCGCCAGATGCTCGAACTCGAAGACGATCTGCAGATCGTCGGCGAGGCCAGCCACGGCGAAGAAGCCCTGGCACTGATCGAACCGCTCAAGCCCGACCTGGTGCTGCTGGACAACAACATGCCGCAGATGAATGGCATCGAGACCCTGCGCCGCCTGCGGGCCATGAACTACACCGGCAAGGTGCTGCTGTTCACCGTATCGGACGCCGAAGACGATATCCGCGACGCCCTGCGCCTGGACGCCAACGGCTACCTGCTCAAGGACATGGAACCCGAACTGCTGATCCAGTACATCCGCGACGCGCTCGACGGCGCCCTGGTGATCAGTCCCGGCCTGACCCGCGTCATGGCCCAGGCCCTGCGCTCGCCGCCGCGCCAAGCCGACGTGGAATTGACCGAACGCGAGCGCCAGGTCCTCAGGACCATCGCCAGCGGCTACAGCAACAAGGTCATCGGCCACAAACTCGGCATCACCGAAGGCACGGTCAAGGTCCACGTCAAGAACCTGCTGCACAAGCTCGGCCTGCGCTCCCGGGTCGAAGCGGCGGTGTGGGCGATGGAGCATTTGCGTGGGGCGGGCTGAACCGAGGTTGATGGATAGGCACCTCCCTCGCCACGGGAATTGCGTCGCAGCGACACCCCATCCCTCTTCCGAGGTAAGCCTGCCGAGGCATAGGCCGGCGAGGCCCAGGGCCCTACCATGACGGCACGCGGAGGTACGCCATGCTGACCCACCCTTCCATCGTTCTACTGTTGCGCCGTCATCACCTGTTCAGCCAATTGCCAGAACGGGTTTTCGAAGACGTGTGCAACTTGGCCGTACTCAAGCGGCTGCCTTGCAACAGCACGCTCATGCATCAGGGCGACCCGGCCAAGCGGTTCTTCCTGCTGGTCAGCGGCCAGATCAAATTGTTCCGTGTCACGGGCGAAGGCCAGGAAAACCTGGTGGAAATCATCCAGCCCGGCCAGACCTTTGCCGAGGCCCTGCTGTTCAGCCAGGCCCGTTGTTACCCGGTCAGCGCGTCGGCGATCAAGGACAGCGTGCTGGTGAGCATCGAAGGCACCCATTACCGCAAGGCCCTGGAGGACCAGCCCAAGGTCTGCCTGGCGATCCTGGCCAGCATGAGCATCCACTTGCACCAACGCCTCAAGGACATCGACAACCTGACCCTGGCCAGCGCCAGCCGACGGGTCATCAATTTCCTGTTGCAGGAGCGCGACCCACGTGACGGCCAGGTGGTGCTGCAAGTGTCCAAGCGCCTGGTGGCCTCCAAGCTGGGCATCCAGCCGGAGACCTTTTCACGGATCCTCCATCGTCTGGTCGATGGCGGGTTGATTGCCATGGAGCGACGTAATATTCGCATTCTGGCTGAGGATGAACTGGTGGATTACCAGCAATAACTGGGCAGCCGGCCCTTTTTTTGAGGCCTAGACCCATGCCAACAGATGACCACCCAAAAACAATTGGTCGATCCAGAATCCCTGGTGCAGCAACACAATGAACCAGAACACCACCTGGAACGACACCTTGCGGGTCTTGTGGCGAAACAGCTGCTGGGCGAGCAGCGCGCCGGGCCAGCCGCCCGCCAGTTCCACGGCATGCAGCACGTTCTCCGGCGTGCGCCAGGCGTCGGAACGCGCCTTGCGCTTGTCGCTCCAGTACAACAAAAATGCCACCACACTGACGATGCCATAAGCGACCATCGGCACCCACGATTCGCCTTGCAGCCCGAGCAAGAGCGAGCCGGACAATGGCAAGGCGCAGAGCAACGCAAACACAGCCAGTTTCAATCGCAGGTTCTGCACGGGCCCGCCGGCTTGACGCGCGGCGCGCCTGCCTGAATCGTTCATGGCTTGACCGATGTCCAATCCACCCAGCCAAATTGCCAGGTCGCCAGGATCAACAGGCCGAACGCGATCCGATACCAGGCGAACACCGCGTAGCTGTGGCTGGCGATGAAGCGCAGCAACCCCTTGACCGCGATCATGGCAAAAATGAACGCCGTGACGAAGCCAATCGCGAACACCGGGAAGTCCGCCGGGACGAACAGTTCGCGGTATTTGTAGCCCGAATAAACCGCGGCACCGACCATGGTCGGCATCGCCAGGAAGAACGAAAACTCGGTAGCCGTCTTGCGCGACAGGCCAAACAGCAGGCCGCCGATGATGGTTGCCCCGGAGCGGGAAGTGCCGGGAATCATCGCGATGCACTGGGCCAGGCCGACTTTCAGGGCATCCTTCCACGTCATGTCGTCCACGGTTTCGGCGTGCACGCGGTGTTGGCGCTTCTCGGCCCAGAGCATCACGAAGCCACCCAGCACCAGCGCCGCGGCGACGGTGATCGGGTTGAACAGGTAATGGTGGATCCAGTCGGCAAGCAGTACGCCGAGTATCACGGCGGGGAAAAAAGCAATCAGCAGATTGACGGTAAACCGGCGGGCGCTGGGCTGGGTCGGCAAGCCCAGCACCACCTCGAAGATCTTGCGCCGGAATTCCCAGACCACCGCCAGGATCGCCCCGAGCTGGATGATGATATTGAACGCCATCGAACGCTCGCCACCAAACTCCAGCAAGTCAGCGACAACGATCTGGTGCCCCGTGCTGGAAATCGGCAAGAACTCCGTCAGGCCCTCGACCACGCCAAGAATCAGTGCCGAAAAGGCAGTCCACAAATCCATTCATCCCCCAAAAAAGACCCGTTCGTTCGGGCCTTATCAATATTTAAGCGGTACGCAGGTGCACGCAGCGGCTGCACGATAACCGCGACCTTTCAAAAAAAACCAATGAAAAATCAGAACGGGCTCAGGTTTTGCGCTGCGGGGCCGAAATCCTATCAGACAAGCCCTGCTAACGCTGCCGCGTCATGACCCAGGTCAACCATGTCCAGGCGCCGAGCGTTAGAGTGCCGTCGTCGATAATGACAAGAATAAGAAACCGGAGTGACAGCGTATGAATAGCTTGCGCAGTGTATCGATCAGCCGACGCTTGTGGCTCATCCTGATCGTGTCCATCGTGATGTTGTTCACGCTGGGCGCGTTCATGCTCAAGCAGATCCACACGGATCTGTATCAGGCCAAGTATGAGAAAACCGAGCACGTGGTCCAGACCGCCAGTGGCGTGTTGACCTATTACCATGGGCTGGAAACCGCCGGCACCCTGACCCGCGAGGCGGCACAGAAGCAAGCCCTCAGCGCGGTGCGCGGCCTGCGTTATGACCAGAGCGACTACTTCTGGATCAACGACCTGACGCCGGTCATGGTCATGCACCCGACCAACCCGAAACTCGAAGGCCAGAACCTCTCGGCGATCCGTGACCCGAACGGTTATGCGCTGTTCAATGAAATGGTCGCCATCGCCAAGGCCAAGGGCGCCGGCATGATCAACTACCTCTGGCCGAAACCGGGTGCCGAAGCGCCGGTCGGCAAGACTTCCTACGTCAAATTGTTCGAGCCCTGGGGCTGGATCATCGGCTCGGGTGTCTACGTGGATGACGTGCAGGTCGAGTTCCAGTCCCAGTTGATCAAGGCCTCGTTGATCGGCCTGGCAATCACGCTGATCATGGGCCTGTTCCTGACCTTGATCGTGCGCAGCATCGTCCGGCCCCTACAGGAAACCGTAAACGCCATGGCCAACATCGCCAGCGGCGAGAGCGACCTGACCCGCACCCTCGACACTCACGGCCAGGACGAAGTCACCCAACTGGCGCGGCACTTCAATGCCTTTACCGCCAAGTTGCGCCAAGTGGTGAGCCAGTTGCAGGTTTCGGCCAGTGAATTGGGGCAATCGTCCAACGAACTGGGCAACGACGCCGCGCAAGCCCAGCAGCGCAGCCAACAACAGTCGCAACAAATGGAACTGGTGGCGACCGCCATCAACGAAGTGACCTACGGCGTGCAGGACGTGGCGAAAAACGCCGAACACGCCGCCAGCGAAATGCGCGACGCCGAATCCCAGGCCCAGCAAGGCCAGGTCAATATCGATGGCAGCTTGCAGCAGATCGACCGCCTCTCCCAGACCATCGATCAGGCGGTGGAAGTGATCCGCACCCTGGCCAGCGAAAGCACCCAGATCGGCAGCGTGCTGGAAGTGATCCGCTCGATTGCCGAGCAGACCAACCTGTTGGCGCTCAACGCGGCCATCGAAGCCGCTCGTGCCGGTGAACAGGGCCGCGGGTTTGCCGTGGTGGCCGATGAAGTGCGCCTGCTGGCCCAGCGCACACAAAAATCCACCGCCGAAATCCAGGCCATGATCGAACGCCTGCAAAATCACTCCGAAGCCGCCGTGAAAGTCATCAGCGACAGCAGCCGCGCCTCGCAACTGACCATCGAGCAGGCCGGCCTTGCGGGCGCGAGCCTTAACGCCATCGGCCAGGCCCTGCGCAACCTCAACAGCCTGAACGCCTCCATCGCCAGTGCCACCCTGCAACAGGCCCACGTCGTGGAAGACATCAACCAGAACGTCACCCAAGCCGCCGGCCTGTCCCACAGCACCGCGATGGCGGCGCAACAGTCAAGCCTGGCCAGCGCGCGCCTAAAAGGGCTGAGCGAACAGCTCAACGGGCTGCTCAAGCAGTTTCGGGTCTAAGGACTATTTGGGCCCGTATTGATCAGAAGCGGAACGCGGAGCGCCCCTGACGACATTCCCACGCAGGAGCGTGGGAACGATCGTAATCCCTTGCTCGCCATAGCGGCAGCCCATTCAACATTGGTATTGGAGCTGTCCGCGCCATTACGTTTACAATCCCCGCCCTCTCCGACTTCCCCAAGGAACAACCATGTCCGGGCTTGAACTGTTTGCCGCGGCCCTCGGCGTGATCGCTGTCTGGTTGACCGTCAAGCAGAATCCCTGGTGCTGGCCGATCGGCCTGGTCATGGTGCTGCTGTACAGCTGGATTTTCTTCGAGGTGAAGTTGTACTCCGACATGCTGTTGCAAGGGGTCTATGCCGTGCTGCAACTGTACGGCTGGTGGCAGTGGACCCGCGCTGGCGGCAACCATCACGGACGGCAGGTGACGCGCCTCGGCGGACCCTCGGTGTTGCTCGGCCTGGCCATCGGTGCGGCGGGCAGCTTGCTGTTGGGGGGCGCCATGGCGCAGTGGACCGATGCCGCCCAACCCTGGCTCGACGCGGCGCTCACCGGTTTCAGCCTGGTCGCCCAATGGTGGATGGCGCGCAAACGCGTGCAGTGCTGGCCGCTGTGGATCGTCCTGGATGTGATTTTCGTTGGCCTGTTCATCTACAAGGGCCTGCACCTTACCGCCGCGCTCTATGCCCTGTTCACCCTGCTGGCCGTGCAAGGCTGGCGGGAATGGCGCGCCGACCCGGCACTGCGCACATGAAAGTGGTGGTGCTGACCGGCCCGGAATCCAGCGGCAAGAGTTGGTTGGCGGGGCAGTTGGAGGCGCACTTCGGTGGCGTGCGGGTGGATGAGTACGTGCGCCATTTCATGCAACGAACCCAGCGTGATACCTGCCTGGCCGACATCACCGACATCGCCACCGGGCAACTGGCCTGGGAAGACGCGGCCCGCGCCCGGCAGCCGGCATTGCTGATCCTCGACACCCACCTGCTGAGCAATATTCTCTGGAGCCAGACCCTCTTTGGCGACTGCCCGGACTGGCTCGAACCGGCCTTGCTGGCGCGCCAATACGACCTGCACCTGCTGCTCAGCCCCGAGCAGGTCGAATGGGTCGGCGATGGCCTGCGCTGCCAGCCAGCGCTGACGGAACGGCTGGCGTTTTTCGAGGCGATCGAGCACTGGCTGATGCGCCATCGGCAAGCGTTCCTCAAAGTCGAGGGCGACTGGGCGCAGCGACGCGAGCAGGTGTTTGCAGCGGTGTCGCAGCTCCTCCAGGCTCGATGATGTTTCATCCCTGAAACATCACGACTGCCTCAAACCCGGATCCAGGGCCACCTCGCGGCGTTCCAGCCCTGACTGTCAAGTCACTGAAACACCCTGCCCCAGGGCTCAAATCATAGCCAAACGACAGCAGATGGCCCTTTGCAGCCCATGAGCCTGTCTCAACGATGAAACAGGTTTCGCCATGGAAACCTTACCCATCAGCCAAGCCATTGAATCTATTGGCTTTCCAGAATCCGGCACAACACCTGCTCTTTCCCTTCGCAACGCTGACTAGGGCCAGCGTCCAGTGAAGAAGGAAATGATGTCATGGGGACTTTCAACAGAAGCTTGACCTGTCTGTTAGTGATTGGCTGCGCCGCCGGTGCGACGCTCAGCTTACCGGTGCAGGCCGAGGGCAACGGCGTCATCGTACTCGACCGCGACGTGCAACCGGTTCATATCGGGCGTAACGGCGGTAAAGACCCCTACCCGACCACCGTCAATGCCAATCCATCCGATCGAATCAACCAGGCGACTGCCAGCACCGAGCTGAGCGATGGCGATTTCGCCGGGGTCGCCAGCGGTTCGACGATCCGCAACACCGTCAATCCGAATACCGGTGTGCAAGGCCTCAATGTCGTGACCAACCCCAACGGCATGCCCGGCATGAATGCCGGTCATGGTGGCGGAAGCGGCGGCGCGATCTCGGGCACCATCAATCGCTCGCTGAGTTCCGGCCTGGCCCCATTGGGTCGGCTGGCGGGAGGTCAGTGAGATGAATCCGACCTGGCTCGCGATCGCCCTGCTCGGCTCATCCACCGTGCTCGCCGATCCCGGCGTGGCGGTCACCAGCCATGCCGACCTGCAGAATTCCGGTGGCCGCTACACCGGCAATTTCAACGTCAACCAGGCCGCTGGTGACCAGATCCAGCAGACCAATACCCGCGCCATCGCCATCGGCACCAGCGCCCAGGCCACCACTGTCGTGCGCCAACGCCTCGACACGGCGGCCAGCCGGTCGATGAACGCGAGCGCGCGCATCGGCGGCACCTCCTTCAGCAACGGTAACGGTGTGCTGGGCGTCAACCAGTCCGCCGGGGCCAACAACCAGATGGCCAATGTCATGCGGGTAGGCATCAGTGCCGGTCCGCAAGGCATGGACGACAGCGCCCTTTCCCAACAGAACGTGGCGCTGGTACCGAACTCAGGAGCAACTGACACCCCAACCGGCAGTCGCCAGGTCGCCATCGGCGACCAGGCCTTCACCGGCAGCCGAGGGGTGATCCAGGTGAACCAGAGTGCCGGGGTGGGCAACCGCATGGCTAACACCCTGAGCATCCGGGTCGCTGACTGACCCGGCGCAGCACATAAGAAAGTACCGACACTTAACCAACGACACGCAAGGAGAAACACCATGAAACCTACAATGGCGCTCAAACCATTGGTTTTCGCTCTCGCCGCTGTCATGGCAATGGCTGCACAGGCTGGAGGAAACGGCAACGGTCATGGCAATGGCCATGGCAACCAGGGTCCCAAGGGGCCGACGCTGGAACAATTGCTCTCTATCAGTGCCGGCGCTGGGGCTACGGTGCTGGATGAGCAAAACAGCGACGGCAACGTCGTGACCAACCAGGCAACCCGCAACACCGCCGAAGCCACTGACTCGCTCAATGGCAGCAACGGCAACATGGGCGCCAACATCGCCGCCGGTGACGGCAACCAGCAAGACAACGCCGCCGCATTGGCCACCGCCGATGAAAGCTTCATCTTTGGCTCGGCAGTCGCGGCTTCTAGCGCCACGCAGGTCAATAACAACAACTACGTGAAGAACAACTCCACGCAAAACAACGCTTCTCTCACCAATGCAGGCAACGACGGCTCCGGCAACATCGGCATCAACGTGACCGCCGGCAATTTCAACCAGCAGAAAAACAACCTGGCCATCGCTGTATCGGGCGGCCGTGTCGCCCAGGCTTCTGCCGCGGCTGACCAGTCCTCCACCGGCCTGGTTGTCGACAACAAAGGCGTGAAGACCGATAAGGTCGTTACGCTTACCAACAGCTACGAGGCTTCCGGCACTTTCAAGGCCAAAGGCAACGGTACCGTCGAAGACGACGGTGGCTGGGGCAACAAAGGCGGCTACGGTGGTGGTCACGATGACGACAAGTTCAAGTTCTCCGCCGTGGGGACCTTCGAACTGGCCGGCAGCAACACCCAGCAAGTGCTGACGCGCGACGGCTGGAAAAACCCTGTCTATAACAACGCCACCATGACCAACTCCATGAATGGCTTCTCCGGTAACGGCGGCGCCAACGTGTCGGCGGGCGTGGGCAACCAGCAGAGCAATTCGCTGTCCATTGCGGCCGGCTGCAAGGCCTGCATGTAAGCGCGCACGAAACGAAGCCCCGGCAACGGGGCTTCATTTCCTGGGTTTATCCAAGGCGTATCGATCATGCGTGCGACAGCCCTTTGCCTGTGCATTTGCTTTGCCTGCGCGACCGAAGCCGCGCAGATGCCTGTCGCTGCCCTGCCTGGCGGCATGCTGGTCTACAAACCGGTGCAAAGCGTGCGCGAACGCAAGTTCAGCGACATCGTCGAGCAGAAAACCGATTTCAGTTGCGGTGCCGCCGCACTGGCCACCGTATTGCGCCAGGCCTACTGGCTTGACGTCGATGAAGAGCACGTCATCAAGGGCATGCTGGTAAATGCCGACCAAGACCTGGTCCGCACCCAGGGTTTTTCCATGCTGGACATGAAGCGCTACGTGGAAACCATCGGCATGCGCGCTCGAGGCTATCGGATACCGCCGGAAAAACTCGCCGCGGTGACGATCCCGGTCGTGGTCCTGATGGAGATACGCGGCTACAAGCATTTCGTGGTGCTGCAGCGGGCCGACAAGCAATGGGTCTACATCGCTGACCCGGTGCTGGGGCACAAACGCTACGCCCATGATGAGTTCATCAAGGGCTGGAACGGCATCGTCTTTGCCATCGTCGGCCCCGGTTACGACAAGACCAACGCCTTGCGCAGCCCACCGCAACCGCTGACGGCGCGTAACAAGCTGGACGGTTTCAACCCGGTCAAGGACGCGGAACTGATGGATTTCGGCTTCATCCAGAGCGACTTTTTCTAATCGCCGAACAACTGCCAAAAAAATACAAAAGGAGCAGGATGCTCCGGGAGCAACACATGAAAAGCTCATACTGGCTCACGCTGGCCTGCCTGGCCGCAACGACGTCGGGTCTTGCCCACGCCGGTTTCAAACCCATCGAAGTCAAGGACCAGGAGCTCGCCGAGCTGCGCGGTCGTTACGTCATGCCCGGACGGGTGATCAGCTTTGGCATCGTCATGACCAGCACTTGGCGCAACGCCAGTGGCGACTTGATCGGCGCCTCCAGTGCCATGCAGATCCAGGCCTCCACGGTCAAACCCGAGTTCTATGTCTCCACCATCAAACAGACCGGTAACGGCAGCGCCCCGCAGCAGGGCAATGGCACGATTACCGGCGGTGCCGGCCTTGGCTCAGGCCAGGGTGTGACCCAGAGCGTGCGCGCCGCGGGCGACGGTAATACCGCTTACAACAACGTCAGCATCAACGTGAAGGAAAGCAGCCAGGCACCTGCGCTGGCGCCCTCCCAAGGCCAACTGCTTGGCAAAGGCCAGACCATCAGCGGCAGCAACGCCGCCGGCAGTGTCGCGGTCACGGCCACAGGCAGCGGCGTGCAGATGGCGATCCAGGCCAGCCACAACCAGGGCGGCACACTGCACCAGGTGGCCCAAGGCGGCTTGCTGCAAAACACTCGCCTGCTGGGCAACAGCAACCTGGTCAACAACATGACCCAGCTCAACGTGGTGCTGAACAGCAACGGCCCCAGCGCCGGAGCGTTGGACTGCAACCTCACGCAACTGCGCGGGCTTCGCAACCTCGGATATTGATCTACGCTGATCTCCGATCATTGAGCAAATAGGGACGGCATATTTCATGTATCGATCCGTATCGTTGCGCGCTGTGATGTGTTTGACCTCGATGTTCCCGGCAACCGTGTTGCAAGCGGCACCGGACGCGGACATCGAAGCCTTGAAACAAGAACTTCTCGAGCTCAGGCAACGCTACGAGGTCCAGCAAAAAGCCCTGGCGGTACTCGAACAACGGGTCCGCCAGGTAGAAGATCAACCCGCCGCACCGCCGCCCAAGCGCCTGGCCAAGTCCCCGGCCGACATGAAGGGCAACCAGGGCGTGGCCGGCAGCGGCACCGCAACGGCCGGCGGCAGCGGCTACGGGCAATCGCTCGCCGACGACTCGCAACCGGCGCAGAGCGTCTCCAACCTCTACGACGAGGCCAGCGGCTTTTTCGGCGGCGGCAAGTTCAGCTTCGAAACCGGCGTGACCTACTCACGCTATGACACCCGGCAGTTGATCCTCAACGGCTTCCTGGCGCTGGATTCGATTTTCCTGGGCAACATCAATCTCGACCGGATCAAGGCCGACACCTGGACGCTGGACCTGACCGGCCGCTATAACTTCGACAACCGCTGGCAGTTCGACCTCAACGTGCCGGTGATCTACCGCGAATCCACGTACCAGTCCGGTGGCGCGAACAACGGCGCGGCCGGCGTCACCAGCGAAGAAACCGTGACCCGCGACCCCACCATCGGCGACGTCAATTTCGGCATCGCCTACAAGTTCATGGATGAATCGATCAACTCCCCCGATGCGGTGTTGACCCTACGGGTCAAGGCCCCCACCGGCAAGGACCCGTTCGGCATCAAGCTGCGCCAGTCCCAGGTCAATACCAACCTGTTCGTGCCTGAAGACCTGCCCACCGGTAACGGCGTCTGGTCGATCACACCCGGGATTTCCCTGGTCAAGACCTTTGATCCGGCGGTGCTGTTCGGCAGCCTTTCCTACACTCATAACCTGGAAGAATCCTTCGACGACATCAGCTCCACGGTCAACCAGGAAGTGCCGGGCAAGGTGCGGATCGGCGACAGCTTCCAGATCGGCGCGGGCATTGCGTTTGCCTTGAACGAAAAGATGAGCATGTCGTTCTCGGTCTCTGACCTGATCCAGAAAAAAAGCAAGCTCAAGCAGGACGGTGGGGATTGGGAATCGGTGGTGTCCAGCGACGCCAATGCAGGCTATTTCAACATCGGCATGACCGTGGCCGCCAGCGACAACCTGACCATCGTGCCCAACCTGTCCATCGGGCTGACCGACGATGCGCCGGACTTCACCTTCAGCCTGAAATTTCCGTATTACTTCTAACGCGGCGGATGATCTTGCAAAAAAACCTTGTGGGGCCGGCAAGCGCGCTGCCACAAGGTTTGATTGAACGCTCTAGCGGATCTGATGCTTGTGCAACAACCGATAAAAAGTCGGTCGTGACACGCCTAGCACCTTGGCCGCCACACTCAAGTTGTCGCTGTGGCGGTTGAGCACATCGCTCAGCGCCTGGCGCTCGGCGCGGGTCTTGTAGTCTTCCAGTGTGCCCATCGGGGCCGTCACGCCTTGACGGCTGGCCAGGCCCAGGTCCCGGGCTTCGATCTGCCGCCCCTCCGCCAGCACCAGGCCGCGTCGAACCCGGTTGGCCAGCTCTCGCACATTGCCGGGCCAGTCGTGCATACCCATCGCCACCAACGCATCTTCGCTGAAGCTGCGAGAACGGCGACCGGTTTCATGGCTGTAGAAATGCGAAAAATGGCTGGCCAGCATCGCCAGGTCGCCATGGCGTTCACGCAATGGCGCCATGACCACTTGCAGGACGTTCAAGCGATAGTACAAATCCTCGCGAAAACGCCTGTGCTCGATCGCAGCTTCCAGATCCACATGAGTCGCGGCCAGTATGCGCACGTCGACCGGAATAGGCTGGCTGCCGCCGACTCGCTCAATATGTTTTTCCTGGAGGAAACGCAGCAGATTGGCTTGCAGCTCCAGCGGCAGATCGCCGACTTCGTCGAGAAATAGCGTGCCGCCATGAGCTGCTTCGATTCGCCCGATCTTGCGCTGGTGGGCGCCGGTGAAAGCACCCTTCTCGTGGCCAAACAATTCAGACTGGATCAGGTGCTCGGGGATCGCTCCGCAATTGATCGCAATGAACGGCTTGTTACGCCGATGGGACTGGCGATGCAACGTGTGGGCGACCAGTTCCTTGCCGGTGCCGCTTTCTCCACGAATCAATACCGGTGATTCGGCGGGCGCCAGCTTGGCCAATAACTTTCGCAGTTCGCGGATGGGTTTGCTGTCGCCCAGCAGTTCGTGTTCAGGCTCATCAATGTGAATCGAGCCCTGCCCCCGCAGGCGCGCCATGCCGAATGCGCGGCCCAGCGTCACCTGGACCCGAGACACGTCGAACGGCAAGGTATGGAAATCGAAAAACCACTCGCAGACAAAATCGCCGACATTCTTCAGGCGCAGCACTTCCTGGTTGAGCACGGCGATCCATTCGGTGCCGCTGCGGCTGATCAGTTCCTTGACCGCTTCGGGTCGCTCCAGATGTGCCGGTTGCAAGCGCAACAGGCCGACGTCGCATGTCCGGTCCGCGGCATGCTCAAGGGTGCAACTCTCGACGTCCCAGCCCACCGTCCGCAGACCGGGCAATAAGCGATGACAATCATCGCAGGGATCAACCACGAGCAGACGACGTGACGTACTGGCTTCGATCATGACTGATCCTTGGCGCCAAAAATAAGAAATATGAGTAGAAACAGGCGTTTGGCGAACCTGCATGTAACAGTAGCAAGAAGTTGACGGCGGCTTGTATCAATTGATTATTGAAGAGCGCTGAAAGTGGTTATAAGGCGGGGTTTCGTTAGTTGCCGCTTACTTGAATCTTTCAGGAAGCTTTCAAACAAAAGCGCAAAACCCAGGTCTGAAAGAAAATCGAAATTTATTTGTAGATTGTGTGACCTGTGCCCCGGTTCGGGGCATCAGTACAAGTAACCAGCCGCACGGTACGCCCAACCGACGGCACATCATTTGAATGGGCACTTTTGAGAGATAACGCCATGAACGCCCCGCTCCGTATCAACGAAGCTCTTTTGATTGCCGACCGCGCATTCCGTCCTTTCCAATGCGTGGCCTGGGCTCCACAAGACGGTAACGGCGAACTGAGCCTGACCGTCATCGACCGCACCAATACGCACATTGGTCGCACCCAGATTCCAAGCAGCGCCTACACCGACCCGGCCCAACTGGCCGACCTGTTGAAACAGGCGCGCGCTGAATTGAGCCAGGAAGGTTACAAACTGCAATCCTGGTCCATGCCTGAATAAACACTTCCTGCCAGCCGGTAATGATTTGCCGGCTTGGTACTGGATTGAAAAGCCACTGTTTCGGCACGAATTGTCCTCACAACTGAAGACCTGACAGTTGTGCATTATCAGATTCGCGGATTGAATGTCTGGCGTCATGCAATCACCTCCCTCTTCGGGACGGTCGATGCGCAAGGAGAGGCCTGCATGTTCGATCAATCCGCACTCATGCTTGCGACACCCGCGACCTATCCCGGTCAACTCGATTCAGGCTTTGCCGACGCCGGCAAAGCCTGGGTTCGTTTCGCCGACGACACTTCAAGCCTCACCACCGGACTGACCATTGACCAGGCTGGCCGGATCTTGCTCGCAGCCCGCGTCAATACGCCCCAGGGTTGCCGCTTCGGCCTGACGCGACTCACTGCTGACGGCTCGATCGACAAGAGCTTTGCGGCCCACGGCTATATCGTCGGGTCGTTTGAAAAGGGTTGCGAAGCCACAGCGGGCAAAGTCATTGAACTGCCCGACGGAAATATCCTGTTGTCGGGCCTGCACTACGAAGAGACCAACCATACCCTTCCCGCCCTGGCATTGTTCGACCCGCATGGCCGTGCCGTCCCAGGCTTCGGCGAGGCCGGCAAACAGGTCGTCCGGCTGTGCGGCAATCTTTCCCAAGGGTTGCGTGATCCCTGGCTGCCGCCCGGCGTGCCTGGGATGGAGGCTTGCGACATCCGAGTGCAGGCCGATGGCGGGATACTCTTGCTGGCCAACCACCATTTCCAGATGTCCGATCATGTCGGGGTGCTGATCCGCCTATTGCCCGACGGCTCGCTGGACAGCTCGTTCAACAGTCGCGGTTTCGTGATGGTCCGGCGGCTGCTGAAGAATACCTGGTTGGGCTGCCTGAACCTGCAGGCAGACGGCAGCGTCATCGCAGGGGGTGTCATCGACTTGCCCCAGCGCGGATTGGTGGTGCGCTACGATTCCACCGGCAAGCTCGATGACAGCTTTGCTGAGGACGGCTTCCTGTCCATCGGGGCCCAGGGCCGCAGCGTAATGATCAGCCAAGTCGTCCAGCACGGGAACGGTGATTTGCAGGCGTTCGGCAGCAGCCGAGACCCGATGCATTGCCTGTCGCTGAAGATTCGACAGGATGGCCAACCGGCCCATGGGGCCAACGAGGACCCGTGCCGCCTCTTGGCGTTTGGCAACACTGCCAGTCAATGGATGGCAGCCCAGATCCAGCCGGACGCAAAGGTACTGACCGCCGGTGCAACCATCGGGGGTATCGAGGCCGATTTCGTCCTGGCCCGACATCTGTCGGACGGCCATCTCGACCCGAATTTTGGCCAGGGCCAGGGCTGGGTCCGCACTCGGCTCGGCTACAGTCTCGATACCGCTACGTCCGTGGCCGCACAAGCCGATGGGAAAATACTGGTAGGCGGTTACTCGTTGCATGGCAGCCCAAAGGCCGTCGTGATGCGATATTGGGCCTAAGCACCGCCTCCAATTTCCGGCCCGCCATCAGGCGGGCATTACTCATGCCTTCGAAGAGGCGAAGAAACGCAGCACCAGGATGCCTGCGAGTGCAGCCAGGGTAGAACCGGCCAATACGCCAACCTTGACCTCATCAATGAGCAGCTGGGAGCCTGGGAACGCCAGGTTTCCTATAAACAAGCTCATCGTGAACCCGATCCCGCACAACAACGCCACCCCATATACCTGCCGCCACGAACTGTGGGTCGGCATTTGCGCCAGCCCGCTCTTGATCGCCACCAGCGCGAAGGTGAAGACACCTATCTGCTTACCCAGCAACAGTCCTGCAGCGACGCCCAATGGCACGGGATCAAGCAGGCTGCTCAAAGACACGCCGGCCAGAGAAACGCCCGCATTGGCAAAGCCAAAAATGGGCATCACGACGAAAGCAACCCACGGCGATAACCGCCGCTCAAGCCTGAGCGACGGAGACTTCGCTTCATCGGCGTCTTTGTTCAGCGGGATGCAAAAGGCAAGTGCGACACCCGCCAGCGTGGCGTGTACGCCAGATTTGAGCACCAGCACCCACAGCACCGCCCCTAGCACCAGATAGGGCAACAGCCGGATGACCCCGGCCTTGTTCATGATCAGCAGCACGGCGATCACCGCGGCGGATGCCGCAAGCATGGTCACATCCAGGCCGGCGCTATAGAAGACGGCGATGATGGCGACCGCGCCCAGGTCATCCAGAATGGCGAGGGCGGAGAGAAAGACCTTCAGGGACATTGGCACTCGGTTGCCCAACAGGGAGAGCACGCCTAGCGCAAACGCGATGTCGGTGGCGGCCGGGATGGCCCAACCCGCCAACGTTTCAGCAGAACTCCTGTTGACCCAGGCGTAGATAAGGGCAGGCACAATCATGCCCCCCAGCGCTGCGAAACCCGGCAGCGCTCTCTGGCTCCATTTGGCCAGCTCCCCAACCTGCATCTCGCGCTTGATTTCGAGGCCTACCAGAAGAAAGAACACTGCCATCAACGCATCATTGACCCAATGCTCGACGGACATGCCCAGAAAAGAAGCATGCAGTGCTTTGGTATAACTTGCGAACAGCGGGCTGTTAGCCACGATCAGCGCGGCGAGCGCCGAAAGCATGAGCACGATGCCGCCTGAGGATTCCGATTGCATGAAGCGTTCGAGTGGCGTGGCCGCGCGCGAATCACCGCCCTGAGTTGAGCTGTTCCCCATTATTTCCTCCTGTTGTCCGATCAGCACCGGATTCTACCCAATACTCAGGCGTGCCGGGCAGTTGTCTTACAACTTCATGGAAACAAAATCAGGGCAGGTAAAAACGGGCGTGGCGGCTGGAATGACGTCCCATGGGTGGAACGAGCCTGCACGCTCCTCCCATGGAGACCTGTGACGTTATTTGGGCAGGATGTACCGTTCGATCGCCAATGCCGCGCCATCCTCGGTGTTGGCTGCGGTAATCACGTCAGCCTGGCGCTTGATCGCCTCCTCCGCCTGACCCATCGCAATCGAGAAGCCCGCCCGGTGGAACATCGCCGGGTCGTTGCCGCCGTCCCCCATCGCAGCCGTCTGTTCCAGCGGCACGCCCAGGAAGTCAGCCAGGGTCGACAAGGCTTGCCCTTTGTTGGCCTTCATGGCTGTCACGTCGAGATAGATCGGTTGTGAACGGGACACTTGGGCCTGGCCCTTGAGCAGCGGATGCAGCCGCGCCTCGAGTTCCACCAGCAGATCGGTGTTGGCGCTGGTCGCGACGATCTTGTCGATGCGCTCCAGGTAAGGCTCGAAGCTCTGCACTTCCACGGGCGGATAACCTAGCCCACGCGTTTCCACTGGCACCATGGGGCCGTTGGCATCGCGTACCAACCAATCGCCGTCGGCAAATACCCATACCTCGATACCCGGCTGATCGGCGTACAGGGCCAGCGTGCTCAGTGCCGCCTCGGGTGGCAGATAGTGCACGGCGAGAAAACTGCCGTCCGGATGCACCAGCGTGCCGCCGTTGAAGGCTGCGGTCGGCAAATCGACGCCCAGGGTTTCGATCTGCTGCAACATGGCCCGGGGCGGACGCCCGGTGGCCAGGCTGAACAGCACACCAGCCTCGCGTAATGAGCGGACCGCTTCGACGGTGCGCTGGTTCAGGCTGTGGTCGGGCAGCAGCAGCGTGCCGTCCATGTCGCTGAGCAAAAAACGGATGGGGTGTTTCGGCTGGCCACTCATCCGAGGCCATGCCAGACGCGACCGTCGCGAGTCAGCAGATCGTGGGCGGCGGTCGGACCGTCTTCCCCGGCCTGGTACGGCTGGACAGCGGCGTCCTCACGCCAGGCATCGAGGAACGGCTGCACCGCACGCCAGCCGTTCTCAATATTGTCGGCACGCTGGAACAGCGTCTGGTCGCCCGTCAGGCAATCGTAGATCAAGGTCTCGTAACCCGTTGACGGCTGCATTTCAAAGAAGTCCTTATAGGCAAAGCCCAACTCGATATTGGCCATGTCGAGTGCCGGCCCTGGCCGTTTGGCCAGCAGGTCGAACCACATGCCTTCGTTGGGCTGAATCTGGATTCTCAAGTACGTGGGTTGCAATTCGTCGACTTCGGTGTCGCGAAACTGCGCATAAGGCGCCGGTTTGAAGCAGATGACGATTTCGGTGTCGCGCACGCTCATGCGCTTGCCGGTGCGCAGGTAGAACGGCACGCCTACCCAGCGCCAGTTATCGATCATGACCTTAAGGGCGACGTAGGTTTCGGTGTTGCTATCGGGCGCTACGTTGGTTTCCTCCCGGTAACCACTGACAGACTGGCCATTTACCTGGCCTGCGGTGTACTGGCCACGCACCGAGTTGGCCCGGGCCTGCTCCACCGACCAGGGCCGGATCGCCCCCACCACCTTGGCCTTCTCGCCACGCACGGCATCGGCGCCGAACGCGGCCGGCGGCTCCATCGCCACCATCGCCAGCAACTGGAACAAATGGTTAGGGACCATGTCCCGCAGCGCGCCGGTGTGCTCGTAGAAACTGCCCCGGGTCTCCACGCCGACCGTTTCGGCAGCGGTAATCTGTACGTGGTCGATGTAGTGGTTGTTCCAGAACGCCTCGAACAGGCTGTTGGAGAAGCGGCTGACGAGAATGTTCTGTACCGTCTCCTTGCCCAGGTAATGGTCGATCCGATAGATCTGTTTCTCGCTCATGACCTTGAGCAGGCAGGCATTGAGCGCCTCGGCGGTTTGCAGGTCGGAGCCGAACGGCTTCTCGATCACCACACGCCGGAACGCCTCATCCTGCTCCTGAAGCAGCCCGGCCGCGCCGAGGCGACGAACCACTTCACTGAAAAAACGTGGCGCGGTCGCCAGGTAGAAGACCGCATTGCCGGTGCCGCTGGCGGCGATTTTCGCCGCCAGCGCTTGGTAGGTGCTGTCATCGAGAAAATCACCCTGGACATAACTGATGCCCCGGGCCAGCTTGGACCACAGCGCCGGATCGAGTGCGCGGTCGGCATCGCCGCCCTTGCTCGCCGCTTCGTTACGGATGAAATCCTCGAGTTTTTTTGCAAAGTCCACATCGCTGATAGCGTTGTGGTCGACACCGACGATCTGCAGGCCATCACCCAACAGCCCGTCACGACTGAGGTGGTAAAGCGCCGGCATCAGCAGGCGCTTGACCAAGTCACCATGGGCACCGAACAGGAACAGCGTGGTCGGTGGCGCGGGTTCTGCCTTGGATTTCCTGCCGATCGAGGTCATTTTTTCGGCGTCTCCACATGGCCGCCGAAGCCGAAACGCATGGCTGAGAGCATCTTGTCACCATAGGTGGCTTGCTGGCGGGAGCGGAAACGCGCGAACAGCGAACTGGACAGTACCGGCACCGGCACCGCTTGCTCGATGGCGGCTTCGATGGTCCAACGCCCTTCACCGCTGTCGGCGACTTCACCGGAAAACCCGTCCAGCTTCGGATCACTGGCCAACGCGTCGGCGGTCAGGTCCAGCAGCCAGGACGACACCACGCTGCCACGGCGCCAGACTTCGGCGATATCGGCCAGGTTCAGGTCGAAACGCTGCTCTGGCGGCAGGCTCTCGCTGGATTTGGTCTTGAGGATATCGAAGCCTTCGGCAAAGGCCTGCATCATTCCGTATTCGATGCCGTTGTGGATCATCTTGACGAAATGACCGGAACCGGCCGGGCCCGCATGGATGTAGCCACGTTCGGCGCGGTCGTCGTCGGACTTGCGGTCGCGGGTGCGTGGGATATCGCCCATGCCCGGCGCCAGGCTGGCGAACAACGGGTCCAGGCGCTTCACGACTTCGGCGTCACCGCCGATCATCATGCAATAGCCGCGCTCAAGGCCCCAGACGCCGCCGGAGGTGCCGACGTCGATGTAGCCCAAGCCTTGTTCCGAGAGCGCCTGGGCGCGACGGATGTCGTCCTTGTAGTACGTGTTGCCGCCATCGATGATGACGTCGCCCGGTTCCAGCAACTCGCTCAGCGCGGTGATGGTGTCTTCGGTGGGTGCGCCGGCGGGCAGCATGACCCAGACCGCTCGCGGTTTTTCCAGGCCGGCGACCAGCGCCGGCAAATCCGCGACGCCCGTTGCGCCTTCCTGGCTCAGGTTTTCGACAAAAGCGGCATTGCGGTCATACACGACGGTGGTGTGCCCATTGAGCATCAGGCGCCGCGCAATATTGCCGCCCATGCGGCCCAGTCCAATGATCCCGAGTTGCATGTGCTGATGCTCCCTACTACAAATAAAGGTGTGTCAAAGATGAAACGCAATCGACTAGTGGAGGTTAGTCCAGAGCATTGCCGCATAGTTTCCGGGTTAAATCGCCCGATCACAAAGGATAACGTTCAAAAACCGGCGGAAGACACGCCGACCATGAAAAATAAAAAAGTTCCATCAACGGGCAAAAGTATTCAGAATTGGTGCCGATAAAGAATTGTCGCCAAGAAACTGACGACATCTCTCTAGTTGATGTAGCCATTTGCGAGGTGAGCAATGGGCCCTGTCGTTACCGCACGTCCTCCTCAGACCCTTTACGTGACCATTCGTCGCGACGAATTACGCCTGCTGAAAGAAGAGCGTGATCTGCTGCTCGATGAAGTGGCGCAGCTGCGCATGCAGTTGCAACACGCACAACTCTCCTACCAGGGCCAGGCGTTGGCTCGCTGATCCAACGCCAGAGAGTTTTGGTACTTGAAGTGACGCCGGGCAAGCCGGTGTCACTGCCACGACGGCGTTCGGCCTGAAGATTTTTTGTAACCGGAAAACTCACAAAGTTTTCACACCCTCCCCGCAATACTCCCGCCCTTACAAATAGTTACGACGCTTGCCTGTGAGCATCAATCCGGTGCCAGCAGCTTCGTCGGTGAAGGCTGGAGCGCTTGATGAGTGTGTTCAAACGCAGCAAAACGACTGCGAAAGGTTTCGACTGGGCCGGGTTCGGCTGGCTGTTTTTGTTCTTCTGGTATTTTTCCGGCATCACCCAACTGCTTATCCTGTTAAGCGACACCTCCGGCTTCACCGGGTTTCGCCAAGCCTTCGTCATGAGTGCGGTGTGGCTGGCACCCTTGCTGCTGTTCCCCGCCCGCACCCGCCTGCTTGCCGCAGTGATTGGTGTCGTGCTGTGGGCCTGCTCCATGGCCAGCCTGGGCTATTTCTTCATTTACCAGCAGGAATTTTCCCAAAGCGTCATCTTCATCATGTTCGAGTCGAACGTGTCCGAAGCGGGCGAATACATGACCCAGTATTTTGCCTGGTGGATGGTGCCGGCGTTCCTGGCACATACCCTGGTTGGCTATTTCCTCTGGACGCGCCTGCGCCCGGTGTACCTGCCCCGGGGCCAGGCGATGGTCGCCGCCGCCCTGATCCTGGTCGCCGTGGTCGGTTATCCCCTGGTCAAGCAGACCCTGCGCACCGGCACGCTCGCCGGCGGCCTGGAGAAATTCGAGGACCGCATCGAGCCGGCCGTGCCATGGCAAATGCTGGTGGCGTATCGTCGTTACGGTGAACAGCTGGAAAACATGCAAGGCATGCTTCACAGCACCAGCAAGATCGCCCCGTTGCGCAACCTCAAGGACACCATGGCCGACCAGCCCGCAACCTTGGTGCTGGTCATCGGCGAGTCCACCAACCGCCAGCGCATGAGCGTGTACGGTTATCCGAGAGAAACCACGCCGGAGCTGGACAAGCTCAAGGACCAGTTATCGGTCTTCGACAACGTCATCACCCCGCGCCCCTACACCATTGAAGCGCTGCAGCAGGTGCTGACCTTCGCCGACGAGGAAAATCCGGACCTCTACCTGAGCACGCCGTCGCTGGTGAGCATGATGAAACAGGCTGGCTACAAGACCTTCTGGATCACCAACCAGCAGACCATGACCAAGCGCAACACCATGCTCACGACGTTTTCTCAACAAGCCGATGAGCAGGTCTACCTGAACAACAATCGCAACCAGAACGCCGCGCAATACGATGGCGACGTGATCGAGCCGTTCAGCAAGGCCCTGGCCGACACCGCGCCGCGCAAGCTGATCGTGGTGCACCTGCTCGGCACCCACATGAGCTATCAGTACCGCTATCCGCCGACGTTCAACAAATTCACCGACCGCCAGGGCGTACCCGCCGGGGTGCGCGACGATCAGGTCCCGACCTACAACAGCTATGACAACGCCGTGCTGTACAACGACTTCGTGGTGTCCAGCCTGATCAAGGACTACGCCAAGACCGACCCCAACGGCTTCCTGCTGTACCTGTCGGATCACGGCGAGGACGTTTTCGACTCGCCAGGGCACGGCACACTGGGGCGCAACGAAGGCAAGCCGACGGCGCCGATGTACACCATCCCGTTCATGGCCTGGGCCTCGCCCAAGTGGCGCGAAACCCATGACTGGAATTTCGCGGGCGATCTGTCACGCCCCTACAGCAGCTCGCACCTGATTCACACCTGGGCGGACATGGCAGGCTTGAACTTTGATGAGCTCGACCGCAGCAAAAGCCTGGTCAGCGATGCCTTCGAGCCCCGGCCTTTGCTGATCGGCAACCCTTACCAGAGCCAGCACAAGGCGCTGATCGATTTCAGCCTGATGCAGCCCAAGGGGCCGGCGGGCCAGGTTGTACAGAAATGAGCGTAGGCTCGTTCGTCCGCTATAGAGGCTTTATCCAGAACAGCATGCGGCCGTGGGCGGGGTCGAACATGCCCGCGGCGAAGCCGAACTTGGCGTAACTGGCCTGGGCCACGGCGTTGCCTTCCAGTACTTCCAGGGTGATCTTGCAGCACCCGCGCTGGCGGGCAATGTCTTCGACTTTCTGCAACATCTTCTGGCTCAACCCCAGCCCGCGAAACGCTGGCATCACGGCAACGTCATGGACGTTCACCAAGGGACGGCAGGCAAAGGTCGAGAACCCTTCGAAGCAGTTGACCAACCCCGCCGGTTCGCCGTTGACGAACGCCAGCACGCTGAAGGCGTGCGGCCGCTTGGCCAATTCTTCAGGCAGATGCGACAGCACCTCGGCCGGCAGCGAATGGCCGCCCCCCATCGGATCCTCGGCATAACCATTGAGCACATGGCAGATCGCTTCCGCGTGGATCGGGTTGGTGTAGCTGGCTTGCAGTACAAGGATGTCGTTGGCTTCTTCCATGATCTTGGATCTCGTTCGATAAGGCCGGCGGCTTGCCGTCGGCAGGGTTGAATTCAGGCGGGCTGGCCGAAACGCTGCAATTGCATTTCCTGGAGGCGACTGAGAGTACGGCGAAACGGAAATTGCAGATAGCCCTCGGTGTACAACTGGTCCATCGGCACCTGTGCCGACAGATACAACGGCACCTTGCGGTCGTAACACTCATCGACCAGGGCAATGAAACGCCGGACGCCATCGTCGTGAATCGACAGCTGCGGCAGTTCACGATCACCGGCCTCGACCCGCTCGACCCCGTCTTCGGTGCCGCGGGCAATACGCCCTTCCCGTTGCTCGGCGCTCAGGGCAGGCACATCACTGAGGAGGATGGCCCTGAAACGGTCGCACAGGGCCATGAAATCCACGGCTGAAAACGGTTGGTCGCAAAGGTCCGGGTAACGGCTCCAGAGCACCGTGTCGCTGGCCTGGACTGGAACGACCTGTCGATGACCGACCTCGATCGCTTGGTTGCCGGACGTCTGCCCCGCGCTCAACTGGCCGAAGACATCGGCCAGCGGATCGGGTTGGCCCGGCTCGCGCACCCAATAGCGCTGCTGCAGGGTGCCGGGGTGCTGGCGGTGATCTTGCCAGCCGTTCACCGGCACCACCTGCATGTGCTGCTTGATGGCCGTGACGGTCGGCAGGAATCGCTCACGATTGTGCCCGCTGGCATAGAGTTCGTCCGGCGGCAGGTTGGACGTGCTGACCACCACCATGCCCAGCTCGAACATCACTTGGAAAAGACGGCCAAGGATAATCGCATCGCCGATGTCCGTGACGAACAGTTCGTCAAAGCACAGTACCCGAACTTCCTGGCTCAATTCACGGGCCAAGGCTTGCAGCGGGTCCGGGGTGCCGGTGAGCTGGAACGAGCGTTGGTGCACCCAGGCCATGAAGTGATGGAAGTGCTGTCTGCGAGCCGGAACCTTGAGGCTTTCGTAGAAACGATCCATGAGCCACGTCTTGCCCCGCCCGACCGGCCCCCACAGATAGACGCCTTTGATCGACTTGCCGCCTTCATGCAACGCCTTGTGACATTGCTCCAGCGCCATGATCGCCAGTTCCTGGGCTTCGTCCTGGACGAAACCATGATGTTCGATGGCATGCTGCCAAGCGCTCAAGGGGGAATTGAAAGTCATGCAGGCCAGGTCCGTAAAGCGAAGGTGGGGAGTATGCCATGGCCAGGATCCCGGAATATCCCCCAAAAAACAGCGCTGCTCGCTACACAGAGATATCCAACCGACTGATTTTCCCCTGCTCATCGAGCCGGAAGGTATAGCGCAGCTCCAGCGGGCTGCCGGGAAAGGTGCCGGAGATCAGATTCTGCACCAGCACCTTCCCGGTCCGTTGCTGCACGTTGAGGACTTCGACCCGTGGCTGGAAACGTTGCGCGGTGTCTTCCATCCATTGGGCGATGGCCTGGGTGCCGACCTGATGGTTGCCTTCATCGAACACGCTGGCATTCTCCGCGAAAAAACGCGTCGCCGCCGAGCTGTCGCGGGCATTCGCGGCGGCAAGATAACCGGCGATGGCCGGGGCTAGGGAAGAGACGGAATGGGACATGTCATGGCTCCTTGTTGTATCGATCCGAAGCCATGCTAAAACAGCGTTGTGTCAGTTTTTGTCAGGAGTGAAGCGCCCGGTTTCATCGAGGTTCATCAGCGCAAGCCAGGCGCGCAACAAGTCGCTGCGCCTGCCGGGATAGCGCTCGCCCTGGGCAATGGCGCAGGCAATCCGGTCAGTGCGAAAGGTCCGATAGGCACCGCGCAACTCACACCAGGCCACCACCACCCGAGCCTCGTTGAAAAAACCCAGCGCCAGGGGCCAGATCAACCGTTGGCTCGGGGTCTTGTTGACGTCGGCGTAATCAATATGCAGCTTGGCTTGAGTGCGAATGGCCTGGCGGTAGACATTCAGTTCCACGGTGTTGCTCGGGTAGCCATAGCCCGGCGGACCGGGCAACACCGTGGGGTTGTGCAAGGCGTCGCGCAAGCCCGGAGCCAGCACCGCCTCGACTTTCGCCAAGGCATCGGCGGCGGCCTTGCCGAGCACTTCGTCGCCGCGTTGGTCGACGTAGCGCAAGCCCAGCACGATGGCCTCGATTTCGTCGGCGGTGAACATCAAGGGTGGCAGGAACAGGCCGCTGCGCAACACATAACCGATGCCCGCCTCGCCCTGGATCGGTGCGCCCAAGGCCGTGAGTTCGGCGATATCGCGATAGAGCGTGCGTTCGGACACCTTCAGCTCGGCCGCCAATGTCGCGGCAGTAACCGGGCATCGCTTGCCCCGCAAGACTTGCAGCAAAGTGAGCAGCCGAGTGGTTCGCGACACAATAAAAGGGTCCGCAGGGGAAAGTTGCAGCAGATTAGCAGACGCTGGTGTCAGAAACTGTCAGTAGAAAAAGCAAAGACCTCGCCACAGAATTTGCAAGTTTCCAAGGATATGCCTTGAGTTATGGTGCCAACACGTTTCTTACACGAGAGAGCATATTCATGCGCAGAATCCTCGGCTTTTCCCTCATCCTGATGCTGCTCGGCCTCAGCGCCTGCGCGCTCTTCCCCCACCGTGACCCGCTGAATATCAATGTGGTCGGGATCGAGCCGCTGCCCAGCCAGGGCTTGGAAATGCGCTTTGCCGTGAAGCTGCGCCTGCAGAACCCCAACGAAACCCCCATCGACTATAACGGCGTGGCGCTGGACCTGGAGGTCAACGGCCATACGCTGGCGACAGGGGTCAGCGACCAGGCCGGCTCGATACCCCGCTTCTCGGAAGGCCTGTTGAGCGTACCCGTGAGCATCTCGGCCTTTTCAGTCCTGCGTCAGACGCTGGGCCTGAGCCAGACCCAGAGCCTGGACAACTTGCCCTACGTACTGAAGGGCAAACTCGCTGGCGGATTGTTCGGCACGATGCGTTTCGTCGACCGCGGAACCCTCGATCTACCGGGGTCCTCGGCCACTTGGTGAATCACGCCATGAAGCGCACGCCCGGTTTCGCCCGCTCGTCCACCACCAGTTCGAAAACATCCGGCCGGGCGTAGTGCCCAACCACGTCATAATCGTAGCGCGCCCGCACCAACTCGTCGGTATCGATTTCAGCGGTCAACAGCCCGGCGGAGCCTTTCAACGGTCCGGCGAGCACATCGCCCATGGGCCCGACGATCACGCTGCCACCGGCAATCAACGGGCGCTCCGCCGGCCAGTTCGCGACTTCGATGCCCAACTCCGCCGGCGACGCCTGGACCTGGCAGGCGCTGACCACAAAGCATCGCCCTTCATGAGCGATATGGCGCATGCTCACCTGCCACATGTCCCGCTCATCCACCGTCGGCGCGCACCAGACGTCAACGCCTTTGGCATACATCGCCGTACGCAGCAGCGGCATCATGTTTTCCCAACACACCGCCGCTCCCACACGACCGACCTGGCTTTCAATCACCGGCAGCGTCGAGCCGTCGCCCTTGCCCCAGATCAGGCGCTCGGTGCCGGTAGGCATCAATTTACGATGCTTGGCCACGAGGCCCGCATCAGGCTCGAAATACAGGGCGGTGCAGTACAAGGTGTTGCCGGCGCGCTCGATGACACCCAGCACCAGGCTCGCCCCGGTCCGCGCCGAAAGACCCGCCAGCGCCTCGGTTTCCGCGCCGGGCACATCGATGGCGTTGGCAAAATAGCGAGCAAACGCTTCGCGTCCTTCCGGCAATCGATACCCCAACTGCGTGCCGAACGTCTCGCCCTTGGGATAACCCCCCAGCAGCGCCTCGGGCATCACCACCAAGCGAGCTCCCGCTTGGCGGATGGCGTCTTCGTAGCAAAGGATCTGCGCCAGGGTTTCGCCTTTGCCGGAGGGCAGCGAGCCAATCTGCAAGGCAGCGACGATGGATTTTGGCATGGTCTTCAACTCCGTGATTTCAGGTGTTGCCGATTCTCCAGTGCAAGCCGATCATGAATAAAGCCCTGATCACTGCTAAAAGATATGAATCAGATGAATATCGCCGATGTCGACCTGAACCTGCTCAAAGCCTTCGAAGCCTTGCACGATGAATCCAGCGCGAGCCGCGCCGCGCTGCGCCTGGGCGTAACCCAGTCGGCTATCAGTGCGGCCCTGCGCAGGCTTCGCGGTTTGTATGACGACCCATTGTTCGTGCGAACCGGCCGTGGCCTGGCGCCGACGTTGCGGGCCAACCAACTGAAACCGGTGATCAGCGATGCCTTGGACAAATGTCGCCAGAGCCTGGCAATGGTTGATCCGGGCGCGAACAACTACGAAGGCCGCTCAGTCATCGTCGGGTTGTCCGATGATTTTGAAATCGCCCATGGACGGCGCTTGATCGAGGAAGTGGCGCGGCGGGCACCAGGGCTGCGCTTGATTTTTCGCCAGACCCACAGCCAGATCGTTGGTCGGGCCTTGATGGAACGCAGCCTGGACCTGGCGATAACAGCGGGAGGATTTACCGAGCGGCTGCTGAGCCGCCAGGTCTTGGGCGAAGGCGACTATGCCTGCCTCGTCGACCCGGCCAGCCTGACAGAGGGCCCATATAGCCTGACCTTGCAAGCCTTCGTCGCGCGCGAACATCTGCTGGTGTCGTCCGGCGGCTTCATCGGCATCACCGATGAAGGACTGGCCGGGCTGGGCCTGCGTCGCAGGGTGTGCGCCTCGACCACCCACTTTGCCGCGCTGCCGTTCCTGCTCAAGGGCAGCCAGGCCGTGGCGACTATTCCCGAGCATGCCGCCAAGGCCATCGCGGCGCTTAGCGGCCTGGCATTGCTGCCCTGCCCGCTGGCACTGCCCCGCTACCCTATCGAGCTGGGCTGGCGGACCCACGCGCAAATGGACCCGGCAGTGGGCAAGGTACGCGAAGCTATCGTCGCAACCTTCACCTGAAGTTTATTTATTGGCGGCCATCAGGCGATTGACTTCGCTGCGCACCATGTTGGCGTATTCCGGTGGCGACATGCCGTCCAGCTCGGCGCCCACCCACTCTGACCACTTGCCCTTGCGCTTGGAACGTTCACCGAACAGCCGGGCAGCGTCGCCCTTGGCCTTGCCCAGATTGTTCTGCCACAGCTCGAAGAGCCGGGATTTTTCATCTTCCAGCGCCGCGCGCTCGGCCAGGGGCTTATCAGCGAGATTGAAGCTCATGGGGAATTTCCTGTCGCGTAAATAGGCGTCATCTTACACCTTGCGCTGAAACGTCTTAACCATGATTTTAGATGTCCTGCCCGGCCCCATCGTAGATGCTGCAACTTTCAAGCAAGCGAAGCACTCCACTGATCATTGCCATCATCCTCAAGGAGCACCTCAATGGCCCGTAAAAGCGCCGCACAATCCAACGGAGAACAAATCAAGGATCAAGCCTTCAGTGAACTGAAAGCGCTGATCGAAGAGTCGGAGAAACTACTCAAGAGCGGTGCATCCCTGGTTGGCGAAGATGCCGAAAACCTTCGGGGCCAAATCGCGCAGAAGCTGCAACAAGCACTGGATGCGGTCGCCAACGCCCGGGAGCGCACCCGTCCGATGGTCGATGCCACTGAGGTCTATATCGGCGGGCATCCGTGGCAGACCGTGGCGATTTCCGCGGGTATCGGGCTGGTGGTGGGATTGCTGCTCGGACGGCGCTGAAAACGTGCCCATGGCGAGGAAGCGAACTTCCTCGCCATATAAACGCTCTTGTAATCCTTAAGCACTCACTGTCCCGCCAACGCCCGCAGCTGCGCGATCGTCTGCTCATCCAGCGTAATCCCGCGCTCATTGGACTTGCTCCGCTCACGGTGGCGTCGATCCCCCGGCAGTCGCCGCAATCCAACGCCATGCATCTGCCTGACCAGCTCCTGGCTGCGCTCGGCAAAACTTTGCCCGGCGGCCTTGCTCGGATCGATCACGATCAGTAACTGCCCGGTCCACGGCGTCTTCGCACCTGGATGATTGCTCCAGTCGAACTCGAACGAAAAATTACCGCCCGTCAGGGCAGCGGCCAGCAACTCGACCATCATCGACAACGCCGAGCCCTTGTGCCCGCCAAATGGCAGGAGCGCCCCACCTTCGAGGATGGCTTTGGGATCACGGGTCGGCTGGCCGAGGCTGTCCACGCCCATGCCTGGCGGCAGCAGCTCGCCTTTGCCCGCGGCAATCTGGACATCGCCATGGGCGATGGCGCTGGTGGCCAGGTCGAAGACAATCGGCTCGCCATCGGCCCGGGGCGCAGCGAAGGCAATCGGGTTGGTGCCAAACAGAGGCCGGTCCGCGCCGTGGGGCACTACGCAGGTCATGCTGTTCACCACGCTCAGGGCTACCAGACCCTCATAGGCAAACGGTTCGACATCCGGCCACAGGGCCGCAAAGTGATGGGAGTTGCGTATCGCCAGCACCGCGATCCCGGCGCTGCGGGCCTTCTCTATCAGTAACGGACGAGCGGCAGCCAACGCCGGCTGGGCAAACCCGTTGCAGGCATCCACCCGTAGAAACCCGGAGGCAACGTCCTCGACCACCGGCACCGCCTGGCCATCGACCCAGCCGCTCTTCAGCGTCGAGACGTAGCCGGGAATACGGAACACCCCATGACTGTGGGCTCCATCGCGCTCAGCGGCGGCGCAGTTTTCGGCCAATGTGCGAGCGACCTCGGACGAAGTGCCATGACGCAGGAAAATCTGCTCCAGCAGATTTGCCAAGGCGTCAAAGGACAGAGTGCAAGCACCGGCATGATCGGATAGCGCGGACATCTGAAGCTCCTGAATGATTGTTGGAGGTAGCAACAGCACGGAAGGCAACGTGCGCTGATTAAACACCGCAGCGAGCGCGGACTGTCAACTTTTCTGCAGAGCGATTGCGTTGATCTTTCTTGCGCGAACCCGACAGACCTGCGCGGCGTACGGGCGGTAACTATGTACCACCTCGGGTCACTCATCGTTGCCTAGTCTGGCCGCTCCACACACTCAGGCGCTGCATTGCCGGCGCCCTGACCGAGACGCAACGATGCACGCAGAAATCCCGCTTTTATTATTTCCCCAGATATTGAACGTCAAGGACTTGGAGGAGCTGGACGCGGTCCATGGCCTCACTCAGGCGGACCTCGACTGGCTGCAGAACGTTTCCTTGCCCAGCCACACGCAACGCGTCGCGCAAACGCCACCAATGTTCGCCGAAAAGATTTTACTGGCCCCGGAGGACAAACCACCCATCCCGCTCGCCGGATGTTTTTCCCTCCAGTCCACGCAAGGGACCGGCGCTTCTGGAAACGAGCCGGCTTTTTTTTACACGCCGTGGGGTGGCATCAGGAAATTCGACAATCCCCAAGCACTCGACAGGAACATTGAGCAGACGCTGAAAAACACCGAGGAGCGAAATCGTCTGTTTCGTCTCCTGTCGATTTCCCAGCGCAGCGCACTGAACAGCACAACCGACATCAGCCGGACCCGGCAAATCATCGACGGCGATGTATTCGAGACACAGCGCGAATCGATTGAAGATGCCCAGGACGTCAATGCCTTGGTCATGGTCGAGGAACTGATCAAACTGCCCTCGCTTACCTCGATGTTGGACCAGTTGCTGGGCGAAGCGCTGCCAGGGCTGGATCCGAGGCAGGTGCGCATAGCCCTGTCCCATGATTCGGATTCACCGGCGCCTAGCCCGTTCCAGGTCACCTCGAGCATCCCGCTGAGCGACGCGGTACTGGTTTATTTCCATCACCAAGGCTGGCCCGCCGGACAGGGCGTCGATCTGACTCACCCCGGTACATCCGCATCCTCCTACACCGGACAACAGTGGGAGACGATCATCAAGGGCATTGCCACGACGTTGATTCCAAAACTCTCAGGCTGCGTCACGGCCTTTTGGGACGCCAACGGCCCCTTCTACACTTCCCGCCGCCGATTGCTGTCCCAGTTCATCCACGATTCACTGTGGGCGACCATCCTGCTGGAACGGGAAAAAGGACACCTGACGGAAGCGCAAAGCCGTGAGCTTCTTCGATTGTTCAGGCCGTCTCGCCGAGACGAAACATTGCTGTTCATCGAGACGGTCCGACTCTGGGAATATGAACCGAACTTCGTCGAGCTTGCCGGTTCCTTGATGATCAGCGGCCAAGGACACTATCTTTTTACCCCTACCCAAGGCCTTCAGAAGGTGAGCACTTTCCTCGCATTCAAGGAAGCGCTATTCAATACGCCCGAACAAAAAGAGGCGATCTACAACCTTCTCGATCTTGAAGAACGCAACCGTTTATTGCGCTTTGACGCGCCGCAGGTTTCAGGCAATCCCATCAGCATGCCGGTGTCCGACTCCCTGGCCGACGCCACTGTCGACAAACAGTTGCTGAACCTTCGTTACGCATTGGAAATGTCCCGCCAGGGCGAGGTGGATATTAAAGCGCTCGTCGACAAGGCACTCGACATACGAACGTTCATCCATAAAAACCTGCTGAACCAGAAATCCGCCGGCCACTGGGGAACCCAACCCACGTTTTACGGGAAGCAGCGCTCTTCGAACCTGGTGGCCGACCAAATGGAGCGCAAGGCCAAGACCTACATCGATGTCGACGAAGCTTTCAGCGCCCTGTTCGCTCAGTTACCTTCACTGGACAGGACTGCACTGCGCAACGGACTCAAGCGCTTGATTGCTGAACTGACGAACGTTTTCTCATTGGGGATCCGCGCGGAGGCCGAACTCAGAGCGCTTAACGCAACGCTTCCCTTGATAGCGCACAAGCTGATTGAAACGGTTTTTGCCTATGACGCCGAATATCCCGATCGCGAACAACGTGCTGCGGTCAGGGGGTTTCGGCCTGATGTCTATTCGTTAAAGCTCGCCTGTACATCAGAAAGCGAAACCGTCTCCGTGCCCCTCGCCAACTGTTTTCTGTTGACCGAGCGTGGCGGGCTGGACACCCCCCATTCGGGCATGGCAATTCTCTGGACACCGGTCGATGGATTGCAGGCATTCACATCTGTCGACCTCGCCACCCGCCAGTTGAATCGACAACTGCTCGACGCCCAACGGCGCTTTGGCTTGCTCGCCAACCTGACCCCGCTTCAACGCAAGCCCCACCGACGCTATCAACTCGAGGCTTATGAACTGATCGAAGACAATGTGCTCGTAAACCGGATGAATTCGTTCACGAACCTTTTCGAGGCTGAACAGGGTTACTTGAGCACATTGAGGGTTGGAAGTTGGCAACTGACCGGGGCGGCACTGACCAAAAGTCTGAAAGCGCTATTTGGCAAAGGGGCCCCCACCAATCTTAAACGCGCCACGTCTATCGCCAAGGCGAACAGCCTCAAGCAGAAACTTCCCGCCTGGTTAGGCACTGCTCCCCTTGAGGACCAACGTCGGCATATTGAACTGCTTGAGCAATATAAAAACAGCGTGGACGATGGCAAGGACTATCTAGACGGATTCGAGCCACTGCGCACCTACGTGCGCAACAAACTGAAAACATTGCTGGACGCCCGCTTCCCAGACAAGCACTTGAACCCCGAAACTCTGCAAATTACGCCAAACCTGGCGATTGTCGGGCCGGCCAGGTCATTGACCGACTTTGCCTTGCAGCACATCGACGTCACCGAAAAGGGTTTCAAGGTGTCTTCGACCTCCACGCAAACATTGCCAGACGGTTTGAACGAGGCGGCTGTGCGGCAACTGTTATCGTCGCTGGATATCGCAACCACCTATAAAAACCAAGTGCAGCAAGCGCTCTCTGGAACAATCGCAAACGTTCAGCCAAGAAAGCGGCGTTTCCGCCAACAGTTGCCCTGGCAATTGTTGCATTACGCTCACGCCCAGTATCTGCAGCAACATCTTTCGCCGACAGCGTTCGATCTGGTCCACCAAGTATTGGACATGCCGGACGCCATCGCGCGGCAAGCGGTGAAAGGCGCCAGTGCATATTTCCGCCCCTTGGAGCTGATCAAGACCGACGGTGGCTCCGCGATCAAGGCATTGGGGCTTTACCTGTTCAGTTCAGTGACCGACGCATCAAGTCCCCACGTCCTGTATTCGCCGTACCACGACGGACAACAACTAAGGGAGTTCAAGGACGAAGCAAGCATCGTCGCGGCGTTCAATACCCCCGGCGCGCTCCAGGATCTGTTGATACGACGGCTTCCCAAAGATCAACAGGCCACGTTCAAGAATCTTTTCGCGTCCACGCTTGGGCAAGCGTCGGAAATTACCCTGGGCTTCAGCCCCATCAACACCAATATCCTGCACACGCTGTATGACGACAACGCGACGTTGCTGACGGATATGTTGACCACGCAAACCAGTCACCCCCGTCATTTTGACTGGACAACGGTCCTGCATGTTTTCAGCGAAGGCTTCAAGTTGGTACGAAGAGAGTTGCCGGCCAAACTGACGTTCCTGCAAACGCTTTGGGAAAGCTACCAGGACTTCAAGGACTCATCTGAAGCCTTTCAGCAGGACGCCTGGAAGGTTGGCCTGCACAACTTCATTGCCGGCGCTGCGGAAATGGTCTCGCTCGGCTTTTTGAATCGCGACGATACATTCGGTCTACTCGCCCCCATCGAGCCAACTTTTCAAAGCAACCCGTTAGCGCCTAGCTGGAAGGACATTTCCAGCACCGCACCAGCCCGTACCGACCTGCAGCTCTTTGAAAACCTGGATGTAAGCCTCGCGGACCTTCGGCAGAATCTGACCGACGGAACCTACAAGGCGGCGGACGACAACAAGCTATATGTGCCTGTCGCCGGCAAAGTCTATCAAGTTGCAAAAGCCAACCAAGCCTGGCGAATCATTCATGACGACAGCGAGGGCCCATTACTTAAATATTCGCCGGACCAGCGGACATGGCGGATCGATCCGCAACGCCAGGCCATTCGCTTTGGTAAGGCCGGTTCGAAAATGGCCATCACCTATAGCGACTTACGAGCCAAAGGGTCGTTGAACATCGAGGCACGGGGAATGGCTGAGATACGCAGGAAATACCCCTTTCGCGCCCATGCAATCATCCAGGCGCTGGAGATGGCGAGGTTCTATTCAGTCAATGCCCTGACTAATCTTGAACAACTCAAACGACAAGTACTTCCGGGCTCTCGGCTGGATACTTATCTGCGTTTGGTTTTCGGCGTGAGCAGCGTAGATGCCAGTCTGATCGCCAAAATAGAAGCAGCAATTTCTCCCATATGCCAGGCATTGGCCGATCCCACCTGGGAGCAGCAGAATGCGGACCGCATCGTAGTCGGCGCGCTAAAATACCTGGAAGACAGAGCAACGGCCTTTGTGCTTGAACCCGCAGCGGTTGGAAGGATTTATTTAACCCAGTTTTTTTTCGACCTTGGGTTGGATTGGTATAAATCCGTCGTACCGGATGCGTTCAATGTCGATGCTCATGCCCAGGGCGCGACTTTTATCCATGAAATTTCCCACCAGCTTCTCGATACGATCGATATTGTCTATCTGGACGCGGCGCGGCCATTCCTGGACTTGATTTCGACAGCCACTCATTTGAGTCAATCACACCACGACCAGCAAGAAGCACTGCAACGCCACGGACTTTCGCTGACCACCCCCAAATCAGAACTGTTTACGCAATGGGACAGCGTGGACAATACCCACAAGAACATCGAACTGTTGCCTGGCTACAAGGACATCACTCGCAGGATCCTCACGTTAACCGGCACCAAGAACATGAACGAGGCACGTGATGCATTTCTGGACCCGATTTTGCCGGACAAGCGCATCGACGTCATACTCAGCAACGCCGATTCCGTTACGCTGCTGATTTGTGAGATGGGACGCCAGCTTGACCGGCTCCCTCCCGGTTCAACCGCGGTGCGGTGAGCTGCAAGGCGGTACGATACGTTGACGAATGCTCGAACCTCTGGGGCGTAAAACAAATTCTTCGCTGTGCAAACGCCATCATCGCTGTTCTCGGCAACGGCTACCCAAGGTTAGAATGCAGCAAACCAGGAAGAGCCAATGACCGAACGAACACTCTCGGAAGCCGAATACAACGCCATTACCGATGCGGCCGCCCATTGGTGTATGCGTCTGCACGCTGAAGATTGCACAGAGGCTGAACGGCTGGCGTTCAAGCAATGGCACGACGCCGATCCCCTGCACGCTTTTGAATACGAAGCCATGTTGGAAATTTGGGGTGTCGCCGAACATTTGCCGCGTGTCGAAGCAGCACCAGGCGCTTGCATCGGACGTCCTCGGTCGGGCTGGGTCCGGCTGGCCATCGCGGCCACGGTGCTCGCGCTAGGCTTGCCCCTGGCCGCGTTCACCGGTTGGAACCTGGGCTGGCTGCCCAACGCCTATCAGCGATTCGAGGCTGGCACGAGCGTGCGTCAGATCATCCTGGACGACGGCAGCCAGGTAGAACTCAACCTGGGCAGCGAGTTGGTGTTCGCCAACTACAGGGGCGAGCGTCGGGTCACGCTGAAAAAAGGCGAGGCTTTTTTCGACGTAAGCCATGATACCCGGCATCCGTTCGTTGTCCGGGCAGGCCAGGGCCAGGTACGCGTGACGGGTACGCGTTTCAACGTCTGGATGTATCAGGATCAGGTCCGGGTCACGCTGCTGGAGGGTTCCGTTTGGGTGACCAGCAACAAGGCATCCAATGCTGGCGGTTCACAGCTGTCACCCGGGATGCAGGCGAGCTACAAGGCTGGCGATTTCCAACCGCAAATACGGGAGGTCGGGGTCGATGACAGTTCATTGGCGTGGCGTAACGGCAAGCTGGTGCTGGATAACCTCGCCCTCTCGGACGCACTGCCTTTGATCAATCGCTATCTCGACCACCCCGTCATGCTGGCCGACAACGGCACGGGTACCCTGCGTATCGGCGGTATCTACAACCTCAACGAGGTGAAGAACCTCGTGCCTACGTTGCCTAAGGTCTTGCCGGTCTACCTGACGCAGAACAAGGACGGCAACCTGGTGCTCAACGCCATCGGCCGCCCACCACGAAACTGAAAAAGCCGCCACCCATTCGGGTCTCGGCTTTCTGTTCAGCTCAGCTTGACTATTGCGTCGCCACCTTTGCCGGGCGATCAGTCTCTCGAATAATCAGCGCTTGATAATGCGGGTCGGCCTTGATCTGCTGTTCGGTGAAGGGCAGCACACTCCACTGCCGGTTCGAGAACGCCTGGGTCTGATCCGCCGAATAAGGCGATGAGGGATCGCTGGAGAGGGAGAAGGCCAACAACCCCTGGGCATTGGGACCGTTGCCGTCAAACGTCACCACTTGCAGATAGCTGGTGCCCCCGACCACTTCGCGTTTACCGTTCGCGCCCGGCACGCTCTGGATCGCGTTGTAGATTCCCAATTCTCCAGGTCCGCCGTGAATGGGCGTGCGACGGGCACCGCTGCTGGCCACCTGTATGTCCTGCCATTGACTGTCCGCAGGCAGGCCGGCCGCCTTCAACGCGTCCACCGATGCACGCATGGCTTGACGCAATGCCTCGGCCACCGGAGGCCGCTCGACCGCCAGGCCGCGAGGGGTATGTTGCGGATCCTTCGGGTCAAACGCGACGCGCCAGATACCAGGCACAGCCTGCAGCGCCTGCATGATGTGCTGGAAATGGACGAAGCCCACGCCGCTGTCCAGGCTCGCGGTGCGATCCCAGTTCTTCAGACGAGTGCACGCCTCGGCCAACGCCGATGCATCGGCTCCCAGGTCGCCGGCACAAAACGCCAACAGGTCGGGCATGACCTGATCGGCCAGATAGACCTGATCGTCCATGACCATGCGCTGCAGATCATTGGCCGTCACTGGCCCGCTCTTGGCCAACTGGCCCAGTCGATCCAGGGCAAACCGCGCGCGCAGGCCCAGCGGCAGGTCTTGCTGACTGATAACGGGCGAATAGCCGGACAAGGGCTGCGAGGGGTTGACCATCCAGGCGGAATCATTGGAGTTCTGCACATAATCACGGCGCGACAATTGTGGGAGCTTGTCGGCCGCGTAAATACCTTTTTGCACGGCTTTGGGGTCAATGTTCCAATCACATTCGCTGCGCGAACCATCCAGCACGATCAGCTTCTGGCCGGCCCTGGGATCGCTGCAGCGGGCAAGCTTGTGGGCGTCGACGTTGGGCACCACCGAGACGTTCATGTACAGGCTGTGACCTTGATCGTCCACCGCCAGCGTATTGACCCACGGAATCCCTTGGATGCGCTGGACAGTGTCCTGCAGATCCTTGAGCGTGACGGCGCGGTTCATCGCGTACCACTGCGCCAGTACCCGATCATTTTCCAGGTTGGCATCGCGCAAGCTGTAGGCGAACCGGTTATCCCAGTCCAGCTTGCCCGGCCATTGCACGATCGGCCCGAACCTGGAGCTATAGACCACCCGCGAAACGGGCTTGACCTGCCCATCGGCTTGCTTGATATCCACCGTGACCGTTTGCTGACTCATAGGCACTGACTTGCCATCGAACAGGTAGCGGGTCGGGTCTTTGGGGTCCAATTGCAGGCGGTACAGTGTGAAGTGTTTTGACGTATCGACGGTGTGGGTCCAGGCCAGGTGCTGGCTGAAGCCGATATTGATCATCGGCAAGCCTGGGAGGGCCGCACCCATCACGTCAAGTTTGCCAGGTATGGTCAAGTGCATCTGGTAAAAACGCATGCCACCCAACCAGGGGAAATGCGGGTTCGCCAGCAGCATGCCGCGCCCGTTGAAGGAGCGTTCGCTGCCGATGGCCAAGGCATTGCTCCCGCGTTCAAGGGCGAAACGCTGCTGGCGGGCCGCCGCGACAGCGAAGCCGGACGTCGATAGGTCGGCTTGCGCGGTTGCCTTGGGTGGCTGCGCACCGGCCAAGGCCTCGGCGAACTGGCCGACACCGCCCTCTACCAGCAGACGCCGGGTCAGCTTCACCAAGTCCTGCGTGGTGATCGGTCGTACCCATTCGCTCGCGCATTGTCCGGGCAGGCCTTTCTCCCTGCGCTCAGCCAACGCACGGTTGTAACCGCCCACATAACCTTCCACCAACTGTTGGATCTCGGGCGCCTGGGCCTGCCAGAAACCGGAGACAGCCTGCGGTGTATTGAGCCAGGTGAAAAACAGGTCGCTGGCTCGGTTCTCTCGTTGCTCGACCGTGACCTGTTGCGGGCCAAAATAACGCGAGCGTTGACCATTGACCGTCACGATTTCATTGGCCAGCAAACACAAATTATCCTGCGCGTAAGCGTAGCCGATGCCGTACCCCAGCCCCCGCTCGTCCTGGGCCCGAATATGCGGCACGCCAAAACTGGTGCGACGAATCTCCGCAGTGGCCTGCTCAGCCTCGCCTCGCGCGCTGACCACGGTACTCAGGCCCAGGGTCATCCCCAGCAACGCACCGGCAAAGCAATACCTCGATAACTGCCCGGACATTCCCACATGCACTCCCGCTCGATAGCTTTCAAGAACCAGGACGGTCACCGGTACGTCCACGGACAACATCCGGTCCGGCCTGGAAATCCACATGCCGCATGCTGAACGCGGATGTGCCTACCTTGAGAACGAACCGGATGAAAAAAAATTAACGGTCTCGCAACCCGCTTTTACGGGGCTTCGGCCAGGTCCAGGCAAATTTTTCACATCAGGGCTCTCATGATTGGTCACTTTCGTTCGTCCTATACAGGAGAGCATTCGTGATTGTTTCTGTCAGGCTGATAAGGAGTCTCTACATGCATAACACGCAAGTCCCCATGGAGGGTAAGCCAGGATCGGCCCGCGTCGCGATGACAAACACCCACCGCGAATTTCCGGGGCCAACGGAACGAGGCGGTAACGAACAGATCAAGCGGCTGCTCAAGAGCTACGGGCTCAGGACCAGCCTGATCCGTCTCAAAGTCATCGATGCGTTACTCAAGGCCGCGGAGGAAAATCGCCGCTTGGGCGTACGGGGTGTTCACAGCCAATTGCTGGGATTGGACATTCCATTGTCCTTCCTGAGCGTGCGTGAGGTTTTGAAGCGCCTGTGCAGCGAGGGCGTAGTGACACTCAATCCCGATAAAAGCTACAGCTTGCACCACAGCGCCGTGGCCTTGCTCAACCCTGGGGAGTGACCGGCGCTCAAGGCTTGACCTTGCGCCGCATCACACCGTTGATCACCACCACGATGACCGCCACGGCAATGGCGATGTATTGAAACAGCTGCTCGCTGATCATGCCTTTGCCTTGCATCCAGGACAGTCCCAGCATGATCGCCAGGACGACGAGCACCACCAGAATCGAGTATTTCAATCGTTGCGAATGAGTCATTTGCCAGCTTCCTGAAGTGTTCCGTTCTGCATCTCGCCTGCTTGCCCAGGCGTCTGTCATACCCTCTGCATGGCGAGATGCGCAGGGGCGTATGGTAAACCGCCCGCGCGCATTCCTGCGAGGACACTTCCTACAGATATCGGTCCGCTTTCCGCTACTCACTGCGGCAAAAGACGCCTTTCTAGCATGGATGTCACCAACGTACTCTCGGAAAAGAAGTGCCCCTTCTTACCAATAAGGACATTGGGAACCATGCAAAAACAGCCGACATTTTTTTCGCCGTTACGCCTGACGGGGTTCTGCCTGGCAATCGCGTTGTTCGAATGCCTCACCTATATGGCCAGCGACCTGATCATGCCCGCCATGCTCAAGGTGACCCAGGACCTGGACGCGCCTGCTGATCAAATCCCTTATGCGTTCAACTTGTACCTGCTGGGCGGCATCCTGCTGCCTTGGCTGATCGGTCCGTTGTCGGACCGCCATGGCCGGCGTCCTTTCATGCTCGCCGGTTGTGGCGGGTTTGTGGTGGCCTGCGTGGCAATCACCCAGGTCACCGACATGCATGGGTTCAATGGGCTCCGTCTGATCCAGGGCATGGGGCTGGGGTTCGTGATTGCGGTCAGCTATCCCGCCATACAAGAAGTATTCTGCGAATCCGACGCCGTGAAAGTCATGGCGTTATTGGGCAATCTCGCCCTGCTCTCACCCTTGCTCGGACCGTTGGCGGGAGGATTGCTGCTGCAATGGCTATCCTGGCGCGAGCTGTTCATGCTGCTGGCCGGCCTCGGAATGGTGAGCTGGCTGGCCTTGTGGTGGTTCATGCCGCGAAACACCCGAGCGGCGCACCTTATGGGTAAAGAGTCGATCGTCGAGCCATTCGACCTGCGTTCGCTTGTCAGGCGATATAGCGCGCTGCTGGGCCACATGGAGTTCATGTCGGCCAGCGTCGCGCTGGGTTTGATGAGCCTGCCGCTGATTGCCTGGATCGGCTTGTCGCCCTTGCTGTTGATCCAGGGCCAGGGCTTGTCGCCACTGGAATATGGGGTTTGGCAGATTCCGGTTTTCTCGGCGGTGATCCTCGGAAATTTCCTGCTCAACGTCTTGGTGGAGCGGGTCGGCGTACGCCGGGTGGTCTACTACAGCCTGTGGCCTTTCTGCGCTGGACTGGTCGCCTTGGTCGTAGCCAGCCAATTCGATCTGCCCCTCACCGTATTGGTCAGCAGCCTGTCGCTGTATGCCGTCGGACTCGGCATGGGCAATGCCGCGTTGTATCGACTGGCGCTGTTCGCCAGCGACGACAGCAAGGGGCTGGTCTCGGCCATGGTCGGGATGATTTCCATCGCGGTGATGAGCGCGGCAGGCTCGCTGTTGGCCTTGCTGGGTGCCGGGGCGAGCCTGCAGTCCTTTGCGTTGATGGCCGGCATCGCCGGGCTCAGCTGTCTTGTCGCGTTGCGTCTGTTCATGACGCAACCGTCCGCTCACGTTTGAATTCTCCCCCTCTCTGAGGAAAACCTGATGATTCACTTTCCCTACGCCGATGCGCTTTGCGCATTGCCGCAACCGTATGGCTGCGATTTGGTGCCCGCCGGGTTGTTCGATAAGGCGATGGCTGAAATCAGCCTGTTTCATTGCCACCACACCCCCGGCTACGAAAACTGGCTCAACGCCAATGGCCTTACGGTGGGCGACTTGGAGCACCTTACCGACTGGTCGCGCCTGCCGCCTATTTATGCGAATTACTTCAAACAGCGACTGCTGCTCAGCCCCACCGCCGAAGATGCGTTGGAGCTCACGTCTTCGGGCACCAGCGGCCAGAAAAGCCGCATGCGTTATGACGAACGCAGCATGGCGGCGGCCCAAGGGATGGTGGCAAACATCTTTGACCACTATCGCTGGAACACACCGGATTCACCCTGCAACTACCTGCTGTTCAGCCATGAACCCGAAGCAGCCAATCGGCTCGGCACCGCGTATACCGACCAACTCCTCTGCCGCTTCGCACCAGCCAATCGCTTCGCCTATGCCCTGAGGCGTACCGGAAAAAGCCACGAGTTCGACGTTTTCGGGGTGATCGCCGCCTTGCAATCGTTCGCCGAAGAAGGACTGCCGGTGCGCATTTTCGGCTTTCCGGCGTTGCTGTGGCACGTGCTTGAGCGCATGACTGACACCGGCCAACTGGACCTCAAGCTACACCCCGCGTCTCTGGTTTTCCTGGGCGGGGGCTGGAAGAAACAGGCTGCCGAGGAAATCCCCCGCCAGCAGGTCTACGAACGTATCACCCGACAATTGGGCATCGAGCCCCATCGCTGCCGTGACGGTTACGGCGCCGTCGAGCACGCGGTGCCCTACATCGAATGTGAACATCACCGGTTCCACGTACCGGTCTATTCGAAAGTCTTCGTGCGCCACCCCGCGAGCTTCAGCGTCCAGCCGTTCGGCGAGGCAGGACTGCTGTCGTTCGTATCGCCTTACATCTCATCCAGTCCGGCCCATGCCGTGGTGATGAGCGATCTGGCGACCTTGCACCCCGCCACCTGCGAGTGCGGCCTGAAGACCCACTGGTTCGAACTGCACGGTCGGGCCGGCACCAGTGCCAGCCGAAGCTGCGCCATGGCCGCCGCCGAATTGATCAAGGAAAACTGACATGTACCTCATTAACGGCCAACTGAGCGCCGACCTGACGCTCGAAACCGCGCTTGAATGCCTGCAAGCGCAACTCCCCGCACTGCTGGACGTCCCGCCCCGCAGCGAAGAGGTACTCGATTGCGCAGAGGCGTTCGTAGCGAGGCTACGCACGCCCGGCCAGCAGCTCATGCTCGATGAGGGTCAGCGCCAGGCGCTGATTACATTCTGTGACCGCAAGCACTTGAGCCTCAAGCTTGAGCGGGAACTGGGAGCGAGTCCACGCTCGTTGCGGCGAATCGATTACGGCGACGGCCCCTTCGAAAGCTGGCAGCCCCTTGGCCTCGTGGTGCACGTCACCCCGGGTAACTCAGCCTTGCTGGGATTCTGCGCGGCGTTGGAAGGCCTGTTGGCGGGGAACGTGAACTGGCTGCGACCCAGCGCTCGCGATGGCGACCTCACGGCCCGCCTGCTGGCGGCATTCTTGAGCGGTGATCCGAGCGGACGGCTGCACGGTTACGTGGCGGTACTGCCTGTACCAGCCAAGGAGAGCGGGCGTCTTTTTGCACTGGCGCAAGGCGTCAGCGCCTGGGGTGGCAACACCGCGCTGACGGCGCTGCGCGAGCAGATTCCGAGCGGTTGCCGCTGGATCGACTGGGGTCATCGGGTCAGCTTCGCCTATATCACCCCTGCCGCCGCCAGCGATCAAGCGCTGGACAGCCTGGTGGATGAAATCTGCCGCCTCGATCAACAGGCGTGCTCCAGCCCGCAATGGCTGTTGGTCGACAGCAACGAGCCGGCGCAGCTGCAAGCATTGGGCAACGCCCTGGCTGCCGCTTTCGAACGGCGGAGCGGACACTGGCCCGCCCTGGAAGCCACCGCGGCTGAAGCGTGTGAAATCACCACCCGAACCGCATTGGCCCGACTCGATTACAGTTTCGCCGGAGCAATCGGCGAGGTCTGGGCGGGTGATGGCTGGCGCATTCTGTGGGAGCACCACCGCGAACTGCTGCCCTCGCCATTGTTCCGCACGCTGTTGCTGCGGCCAGTGCCTGAAGAGCTGCTCTGTGAAACGTTACTGCCCTGGCGGAACGTGCTGCAGAGCTGCGCCCTGATCTGTGCACCGGAGCAGGCGGCCGGGTTGACGCGCCACCTGCTCATAGCCGGCGTCACCCGCGTGGCGTCGACCGCCGCGATCCAACAGGGCTATGACGGCGAGCCACACGACGGCGTCTATGCGCTGCAGCGATTGAGCCGTCGGGTATCCGTCGGACTTGCACCGGATGTCGCCAGTCATCGTGTCACGCTGGATGCCGTTGCCGCGGCGGTGCGGCTCCATCCCTCGACGCCAATCATGGACAAGGCCGCATTCATTGCACTGCCCCCCACCCCTCAAGCCCAACTGTTCTTCCGCTCTGGCGGCAGCAGCGGCGCCCCCGTGCTGTCGCCCTACAGTTATCGCGACTTTGATAGCCACATGCGTGCCGCCGCCGACGGGCTGCGCGCGGCGGGCCTGGATCCGTCGGAGGATCGCGTCATGAATCTGTTTTATGGCGGCAGCCTGTACGGTGGATTCCTCAGTTTCACGAAAATCCTGGAACAGATGAAGGTCGTGCATTACCCCATGAGCGCGCCAGCCGATGAGGATTTCCCCGAGATCGCGCAGTTGATTGTCGATCATCGGATCAACACCGTGGTTGGCATGCCCAGTACCCTGCATCGTCTGTTCGCAAGCCAACAGCGAGTGCTCCAACGCTACGGCGGCGTTCATAAAGTATTGCTTGGCGGCGAGCACGTGGGGCCAGACAGCCGCACGTTATTCCAGCAGTGCGGCGCCACCCGGATCTGCTCAGCCATCTACGGCACCGTGGACGCGGGGCCCCTCGGTCATGCGTGCCTGGCCAGCGATGACGGCGTATTCCATCTCATGGACGACATTCAATACCTGGAGATCGTCCAGCCGGACATCGACAGTCCGGTCGCCGCGGGCGAAACCGGACGCTTGCTGTTCACGTCGCGCATACGTCAGGCGCGTCCTCTGCAACGCTACGAAGTTGGCGACCTGGGGCGCTGGCTACCCGGTCGCTGCGCGTGTGGCCTGGAATCGCCGAGATTCCAATTGCGCGAGCGCCACGGCCATCTGCTGCGCGTTGCGACCGAATTTATCAATAGTCGGGAACTGGTCGAGCAGGCACAAGCGGCCATTCAGATCGTGCTCGACCACGAGAGTGGCGGTTGTGAACGCTTGCTGATTCGCACCAATGGCGACACCGAAACGGTGCGCCGCAACGTACTCGGCCTCGCACCGCTGCGCACGGCTGTCGATGCCGCACTGCTGATCCTGGAAGTCGAAAGTTGTCCGGCGCAACGTTTCGAACATAAAAAACACAGCGGCAAAATCCCATTGGTGATCGACCGCAGGCTACCCGGCTAGCCGTTTCGCCCGTCATCAATAAGCAGACTATAAGAATTGAGAAAAGCCCAATGAGCGCCTCTTTACCCTACGAGCAATGGCTCGCCCATATCCGTAAACACTCAACGTTTTATAACACTCAAACAAGCCACCTCCCCCTTGGGGAATGCGACTTGGAACAGTTGCCCATCGTCAACGTTGACGAATATTGGAGAGGCAGCCACGACTTGGATAACTGGCGGGTGCTGACCGATAAAGTGAAGGATGCATTGATCTTCAAGACCGGTGGCACGACCAGCCAAGGCAAACTGTCGGTTTACACCCACGCCGAGTGGCAACTGATGCTGGACTGCTTCGGTCACAGCCTCTCCGCCCAATTGGTCGCTGGGGACCGAATCGCGAACCTGTTTTTTTCCGGGGACCTGTACGCCAGCTTCCTGTTTATCCATGGCGCTCTGTGTCGGGTTGAGATCGCCATCACCGAATTCCCTTTCACCGGGTCAGTGGACCTTGCCCCATTGGCCGACGCCGTGACCCAACACACGATCAATGTGCTAGCCGGCGTACCGGCGCACCTACTGGCATTCGCCAGCCATATCAATGAACGGGGGCGAACGCTGCCGCAGATCACCACCGTGTTGTTTGGCGGCGAGAACCTGTTCGAGAGCCAGCTGCCGACATTGAAGCGTGCCTTTCCGAGCGCACGCTTCGCGTCGATCGGCTACGCCAGTGTCGACGCCGGCCTGGTGGGTGCCAGCACGCTTGATTGCGGCCTGGGCGAGCACCGCGTATTCGACGAGCTGACTCGGGTAGAGATCATCGATGATCTGAGCGGCGAGGTCATCCAGGCATGTGGGCGCACCGGAAACCTGGTGGTGACCAACCTCACCCGGACCTTGATGCCGATTATCAGATACCCGGTGGGTGACCAGGCCAGTTGGTGCGAACCTGCCGGCAGTCCACAGCGCAAGTTCGCCCTTCAGGGCCGCAGCACAGAGAGCCGTCGGGTGCGGGTTGGCGTAGTGTCGCTGTTTCCCGAGGAAATCAGCGAAATCATTCAGCGCACCGCAGGCAGTCTTCATTGGCAACTGGTGATCGAGCATATCCGGGGTCATGATCGCCTGTTACTCAGGTGGGTAGCCGACGTAGAAGCGAAGGTCTCCCAGACAAACTCCGACGCGTTGAAAGCCGCCTTGATCGAGCAGTATCCGGGCCTCGTTCAACTCAGCCTTGACATCCAGGCGTGCAACGCGCGGGAAATGGAACGCCATCCCCGCTCCGGCAAGCACCTGACGATCATCGATCGTCGGGCCTACGGCCCGCTGACCGCGGGGGACCTCGCATGAACCAGACGCTCATAAGGCCCTTCAGGCCCACCGACAGCGCCAGTGCCTGCGAGTTGTTCCGCCAGGTGTACGGCGATCATTACGTTTCGCCAGACGTTTACATGCCCCACATGATTTGCCAGCACAACCAACAGAAGCGCTGGCAATCGTTGGTCGCCGTGATCGGCGACCGCGTGGTCGGGCATGCCGCGCTGTGCCGCCCGGCAGGTTCGGCCGAGGAGGCGGAGCTGGCGCTGGTAGCGGTGGAGCCTGGCCTGCAGGGCGGGCAGATCGCTACGCGGCTCGGCCAACAGTTAGTGGACCGATGCCCTGACCTGGGCCTCACCCGGCTGTCGATCAAACAAGTCACCAGCCATCCTTACAGCCAGCAACTGGCACAACGCCTCGGTTTTCATGACACCGGTTTGCTGCCGGACTATGTCCCTTCTCCGTTCGCCACGGGGCAAGCCGAAACCATTGTGGTCGGCTGCCAAACGATAAGCTCCGCTCATCGCCCCTTGCCGTCTATTCAATGGCCCTCGCAACATCGATGGTTGCTAGAGCCCCTGGCGGTGCAATTCGGAACCACCCACGACAAGCCCCCAGCGGGGATACACCCTTTGCAACTCAGGCATCTGCCGGGACGCGTCGACGTCGTGGCCGAGCGTATGGATGCCTGCCTCGTCGGGCAGTTGCGGCGCTTGCCGATCCACTGGCCGCTTTCGGTACGCCTCGGCCTCGGCGAGCACTTCGGCACCGACTACCGCCTGTTGATGGGCGCCGGCCTCATCTTCGCCGGCATCATTCCCGCCGAGTCCGCGCCAGGCTGGCAAGCCCTGTTCCATCGGGTCGCCCAGGCGCGCCAGCTCACCCTGCATTCGACGCCCATGCAACGGCTTCATGATGAACTGCAGGCTCATGCCCTGGCCTGGAGGAACGCGCAGGCCAGCTCGGCGGCCTGATGGGCGGGCGTGTCCGCTGCTCAAGCTGCCGCGAAACAGGCCGATAAGCAGGCATGCCCATTCCACTTGTTTCCGAAAGACGCCTTCGTGCAAGGAACACCCACATGCCCTCATTGCGCACCATTCAGGCCCGCTACACGCTATTTCTGATTGTCTTCATGCTGGTATTGTCCATCCTCACCGTGCTGGGCATCAGCTATCTGGTCGCACCCAAGCTGCGCCACACCGAGGAGCAAGTGGCACTGAACCGCATTGCCGAGGTCGCCGAACAGATCCAAGGCGAACTGAACAAGGTACAGGCGCAACAACGCAGCATCACCCAGACCATCCCGCTGCTCGACAGCGATGCCATCGACAAGGTATTGCCGGGCCTGGTGGACCAGTACGGCGAGCTGAAAGTCTTCGGCGGCGGGATATGGCCATTGCCCAACCAGCGCGCAGAGGGCCGCAGCAAATTCAGCACTTTCTGGCACCGTGACGCCTCCGGCAAGCTGGCAGTCAATACGTTCTGGAACAGCGACGCCGCGCCGAACTATTACGAACAACCGTGGCACAAGGGTGGCATGGCCACTCCGCCGGGCAAATGCGCCTGGGCGGCAGCCTACAAGGACGACGCCAGCGCCGAGCCTCGCACCAACTGCGCCATGGCGATCCAAAAGAATGGAGCGCCTTATGGCGTCTCCACCATTGACGTGACCTTGGGGTTTTTCAACGACCTGATTGCACGCAAGGAAGCCGAACTGAGCGCCGAGATGCTGATCGTCGAAGGCGACGGCAAGATCATCAGCAACAGCTCGCGGATCAGCGGCCCGATCGTGCTGAAGAACATCAGCGAACTGGCGGCGGATTCACCCTTCGCCGCCCAGGTCAAGGCTGGCCTGGCCCACCGCGACCAACCGTTGCAGCGCGTCGAGTTCGACAACAAAGGCGAAGCCAGCACGTTCTTCATGCGGCCGATCGAAGGCTCGCCGTGGTTCCTCGCCACCGCATTGCCGACCCGCCTGATCACTGCCCAACGTGACGACGTATTAAACACCCTGAGCCTGCTTCAGATTCCGATGGTGATCCTGCTGGTACTGATGCAGCTGTATGCAATCCGCCAGTTGACCCACCGCATGAAAATCCTCAAGGGCAACATCGATGCGCTGTCGACCGGCGACGCCGACCTGACCCGCCGCATCACCATCCGTGCCGACGACGAACTCGGCGCCATCGGCCATTCGGTCAACAAGTTCATTGCCTATCTGCAGGACATGATCGGCGAAGTCACCCAGGCCACCGGCGCCATGGCTTCGAGCCTGGACAACCTGCAGCGGACTTCGGCCCACACCAGCGAAATCCTCATGCGCCATGCCTCGGAAACCGACCAGACGGTGACCGCCATTACTGAAATGAGCTCCACGGCTGAAAGCGTGGCGCAGAACGCCGCCGAGACGGCCGCGTTCACCCAGCGCGCCAACGAGCATGCCGATCGCTCCCGGGTTGTGGTCGGTGAGGCGTCGAACAGCGTCGTGGCGTTGATCGACGAAGTGGCCAGCGCCACCCGCAAGGTGGAAAGCATGCAACAGGACGCGCAACGCATCACCGAGATCCTCGGCGTGATCGGGGCCATCGCCGGGCAAACCAACCTGTTGGCTCTTAACGCCGCCATCGAAGCCGCCCGGGCCGGTGAACAAGGCCGTGGCTTCGCGGTGGTGGCCGACGAAGTTCGCGCCCTCGCCGCCCGGACCCAGGCCAGTACCTCGGAAATCAACGAGATGCTCACCCGTCTGACCCAAGGCGTCAGTTCGTCGGTCGCGGCCATGGAAAACACCCAGGCCAGTTGCCAATCGGCCGCCGACGCCACCTCAAGGGTCAACTCCGGGCTGGACGAAATGGCCGGCTCCGTCAGCCAGATCAACAGCCTGAGCACCCAGATCGCCACCGCCGCCGAACAACAGAGCGCGGTGACCGAGGAAATCAACCGCAGCATGGTGCAGATCCGCCACATGGTCGAAGAACTGGTGGAAAGCGGCCTCGCCAGCGAGAACAACACTCGGCAACTGCTGGATGCCAATAGTCGGGTGAATGCGATTATGGGGCGGTTCAAGGTTCGGTGAGGCAATAGGTGCAGTAAATTCAATGTGGTGAAGGAGTTCTCTCCTTCACCACATTGATCAGTTGCAATCCGAGACTCATGCCCGTTTGGCGAAACGCTGCGTTGGTAAATAGATGCGTCCCCCTTTTTACCCCTTTCCCATCCCCGAGCTTGTTGGGAAGTGGGTCGCTACGCCTGGAAGCCGAAGACAGCGGCGCTTCCTTCCCAGGCGCCTGCTACAACGATGCGTCGAGCAGCGTCTTGTATGACCAGACCCCAGCATTGTCCGTCCGGTCCCAGGATGAATCCTGTGCCACCGATATCTTTGTCCAGAGTGCCGTCCGGATGGAGTCGCCCAAAGAAAATCTTGGTACTGCCACCTTGCGGAACATTTCTGCCAGCCGCGACAATCTTGCCATCCGGCTGCAAGCCCGCAGCCTCCCATAAACCGCCCCATGGTTGCGACGGTGGGCTGACGATGACCGGAAGTCCACCGTGAAAGGCACTATTGGGACCGCCGTTGATATCAAACCGCATCAAAAGGCCGCCCGCCGCTCCTTCTCTGAAGATACGTCCCGAGCAGACAAGCTTGCCGTCCTCATCTTGGATCACCTGGTTAAGCGCATAACTTGCGCCTTTGTCGCCAAACAGCACATAGCCAGCCTCACCGAATGTTAGGTCGTGCGCCCCCTCAGGAGTAAAGCGCACCAGGAGCATCCGATCGTAACTGGTTCCGTCTTCAGTTCGTTGAACAATGCCTCCAACAACAATTTTATCGTCGCGCTGAACTACAACGCATCTGAGCTGGTTATTCTCCCAACTGGGATGGTCTATCGTGATGACGCCGTTTTCCCCGAAGCTGCCATCCAGCGTGCCGTCTTGGTTCAGACGAACCAACAGCCCCTTGGAAGACTGCAATGTAGGAATATTGCGAAAATCGACGTTTTCTCGATCTGGTCGGGTGTAGTGCAAGCTTACGAGTACTTTGCCATCCCGCTGCAAGGCTCCACTGGGGTACCCGAGCCCAAGGCCATCGCTGGGTATGACGTCCAGGACGACTTTTCCACCGACTCCGAAGCTCGAGTCTGGATCGCCGTTCCTTTCGAAACGAGCAACCGCCGGCAGTCCCTCAAAGAACGAGGTTCGTAGGTCTCCCACCACCACGCTTTTGCCGTCGCGTTGCAAGAGTAACTTTGTTGGCCTGGAGTTTTCCTGTCCCCTGAAGTTTCCCACGACGTATCCGGCTCCGTTCTCGCCAAAGGTGGTGTCCGTCGCACCGTCCATCAGCGTTCGGTACAGCCGAAATTCATCTCCCTGCCAGGCCACATAGGTCAACCGTCGTTCGCCTTCGTCCCATGCAATCCCACTTACCCTGCCGGTGCGAAGGATCGGAACGACGACGCCGTTCACACCGAAGCCTGGATCGAGCTCACCCGGTTGACGAGTGGAACTGGTTCTGATTGTGCTGGCCATGTTTCTGTTCCTTCTCGTGAAAAGTGAACGAGTATTGGATCGCGCCTTGTCAGGGGGGGGCTACTGTCAGAACTTACAGGTACGGCAACTTACAGATGAATGGTCAGGGGAGGATCACCAGTCCTTCGAGCCTGACAATTCTGTAGTCCACCCTTCAGCCCCCCGTCAGGCGCTCGCCGCTAGTCTGTTATCCTCCCTTCCAAACTTCGTCCGCCACGAGATCGCCCCATGGCCAATCCCCTGCATCTGCTCGCCTTGAGCGCCCTGCTCATTTCCACCCTGGCCCAGGCCGCCGAACCCGTCACCATCGACGTCCATCGCGACGCCAATTGCGGTTGCTGCAAGAAGTGGATCTCCCATTTGCAAGATAACGGTTTCAAGGTCAACGACCACGTCGAGGCCGACATGAGTCCGGTCAAGCAGCGCCTGGGCGTAGCACCGAATCTGCGTTCGTGCCATACCGCCGTTATCAACGGCAAATTCGTCGAGGGCCACGTTCCGGCCGAGCAAGTGCTGGCATTGAGCAAACGCGACGACCTGCTTGGCGTGGCCGCGCCGGGCATGCCGATGGGCTCGCCGGGCATGGAAATGGACGGCATGAGCGACGCTTATCAAGTGATCGGCCTGAAAAAAGACGGCACGCAAACCGTAGTGGCGGACTATCCGGCCCACTGATGAGCGGGGCTTATATCGGGCTGTTCCTGGCGGCTTTTGGCGCGGCGACGCTGTTGCCGCTGCAATCGGAAGCGCTGTTGGTCGGTCTGGTGCTCAACGAGCGTCATGTCATCTGGCTGCTGTTGGCGGTCGCAACCCTTGGCAATGTCTTGGGTTCGCTGGTGAACTGGTGGCTGGGGACACGCCTGGAGCAATTCAACGATCGCCGCTGGTTTCCCGTCAGCCCGCCTCACCTGGACAAGGCCCGCCGCCATTACCAACGCTATGGGTATTGGACGCTGCTGCTCAGTTGGCTGCCGATCATCGGTGATCCCCTGACGTTGGTGGCGGGAGTGATGGGCGAGCCCTGGCGGCGCTTTCTGCTGATCGTGACCCTGGCCAAGGGCCTGCGTTATGGCGTGCTTGTTCTGGCGACTCTGGGCTGGATGGGTTGAACGTTCGGACGGCTCGGTTGCCTCTGGTTAATGTCGCCATAATCGAGCCGCTCCAGGATCGGCCGGTTGCCAAAAAGGAGATCGACCATGCCGCGTTCCACCGTCCGCTGGCTGCCCAGCCTGTTCCTGACCGCTGCCCTGCCGCTGCTCGCCCAGGCCGCGAATCCACCCGAAGGCCCGACCTACGGTCCGCAGCTGGAGGGCTTCGAGTATCCCTATACGCTCAAGCATTTCCCCATCCAGTCCCAAGGCAAGTCATTGCAGATGGGCTATATGGACGTGCCCGCCCAAGGCAAACCCAACGGCCGCAGCGTGGTGCTGATGCATGGCAAGAATTTCTGCGCGGCCACCTGGGGCGATTCGATCAAGGCCCTCAGTGAAGCAGGCTACCGGGTCATCGCGCCGGACCAGATTGGCTTCTGCACCTCTAGCAAGCCGGACCACTACCAATACAGCTTCCAGCAACTGGCGACCAACACTCAGGCGCTGCTCAAGGCCCTCGGCGTGCAAAAAGCCATCGTGATGGGCCACTCCACCGGCGGCATGCTTGCCACCCGTTACGCGTTGCAGTTTCCCGACCAGGTCGAGCGCCTGGCAATGGTCAACCCTATCGGCCTTGAAGACTGGAAAGCCCTCGGCGTGCCCTACCGCACCGTGGACCAGTGGTACGAACGCGAGCTGAAACTCAGCGCCGACGGCATTCGCACCTACGAACGCAATACCTATTACGGCGGACGCTGGAAACCGGAGTTCGACCGCTGGGTGGACATGCTCGCCGGTTTGAACAAAGGACCGGGGCATAAGCAAGTGGCGTGGAACTCAGCGCTGATCTACGACATGATCTTCACCCAGCCGGTCTACTACGAGTTCAAGGACCTGAAAGTCCCCACACTGCTGTTGATCGGCACGTCCGACACCACCGCCATCGGCAGTGACATCGCGCCGCCGGCCGTGAAAGCCAAGCTGGGCCGCTACGACGTACTGGGCAAGCAGGTCGCCGAACTGATTCCACAATCGACACTGGTAGAGTTCCCCAATCTGGGTCATGCGCCCCAAATGGAAGAGCCGGATCGGTTTCACAAGGCCCTGCTGGGCTGGCTGGACAAACCCATTCCCTGAAGAGGTGTTTCATGGCGGTGCAGATAGCAGTCATCGACGATTGGCAAAACGTCGCACGTGATGTGGTGGATTGGTCGGCGCTGGACAGCGTTGGCCAGGTCACGTTCCTCCACGACTACCCCGCCGACCCTGACACTCTCGTCGCGCGCTTGCAAGGTTTTGAGGTCATTTGCGTGATGCGCGAACGGACCCGTTTCGATGAAGCGCTGCTGCGCCGCCTGCCTGATCTCAAGCTGCTGCTGACCGGCGGCATGCGCAATGCCGCCCTTGACCTCAAGGCAGCGGCGGCGCTGGGCATCCAGGTGTGCGGCACCGACAGCTACAAGCATGCCGCGCCCGAACTGACCTGGGCATTGGTCATGGCGCTGAGCCGCAATCTTGTGGCGCAAGCCAACGCCCTGCGTGCCGGACTCTGGCAACAAGGCTTGGGCGGTGACTTGCATGGCAAGACGCTGGCAATCCTCGGCCTAGGCAGCATCGGCACACGGGTGGCGCGGTTCGGCCAGGTGTTCGGCATGCGCGTGATTGCCTGGAGCGAGAACCTGACCGCCGAACGGGCGGCTGAAATCGGCGTGACCTATGTGAGTAAACAAGCGCTCTTCGAACAGGCCGATATTCTCTCGATCCACCTGGTGCTCAGCGAACGTAGCCAAGGCCTGGTGGACGCCCAGGCCTTGGGTTGGATGAAGCCAGAGGCGCTGTTGATCAATACCGCTCGCGGGCCGATTGTCGACGAAGCAGCCTTGGTCGACGCACTCCGACACAAACGCCTGGCGGGTGCCGGCCTGGACGTTTTCGCCGAGGAGCCGCTGCCATCCGGCCATCCGTTCCGAACGTTGGACAATGTACTGGCGACGCCTCACGTCGGTTACGTCAGCCGACAGAACTATCAGCAGTTCTATGGCCAGATGATCGAGGATCTACAAGCCTGGGCAGCTGGCAAGCCAATCAGGATGCTGACCCCGGCCGGTTGAACGTCCCCCTTCATCAGGGAGCAAGCTCGCTCCCTGATGAAGCATGTGGATGCCCTCTTATAGGCCATCAAAACGCCTGTATCGAGCTCGCCCCTTAATGGTGCGGCGCGCTGTTGAAACGCGCACGCGATTGAATCGCCACTCCTCCCCTACGCCTTCAACATTTCAAACGAACTGCACTTCGTCGGCTCGTATTCCCCTTCCTCGTGTAAGACATTGCCGACAAGCGACGTGATTGTCGGACAATTCGACGAAGCGAACCGCACCGCTCTAGCTTCTGACCTAGACTGCCCGTCCGGGGGGAAAACCGACCGGTCATCAGAAGGAAAAAAAGTCGAAACTTTTCGCAACGGCGACGGGTCAGGTTAGAGGTAGGGCTACAACGGCTGGAGCATTCCTTGCAACGGTCCCCTCACCTGATTCGCTTCGCCGCATTGGGCAGCGCTTTGCTCTCCTTGCGTAGCGCTCGTGCGCCTGGCCGCAGGATTCGGCCAATGAAACAACAGCTCTGGCGCTTGCCGGAAACAGATCGAGAAAATAGGAGTTATTTATGATCAGTGCTGCCTTGGAACCACAGCAAGTCCGCTCTCAACTCCCGCCGGCGGCTGGGTCGCCGACGGCACCGGTGCTGGCCACCGGAGGCAAGGCACTGCTCCCTGTAGCCCGACAGAATCCCAATCGCAAGAAGATTTTGTTCGTCACCTCGGAAATTGCCGACCTGGTGAAGACCGGCGGCCTGGGCGACGTTTCTTCCGCCCTGCCGCGGGCCATGGCCGGTTTGCATGACGTTCGGGTACTGATTCCCGGCTACCCGCAGGTCATGAACAGCGGCAACCCGATCCACATCATTGGCGAACTGGGCGGCCATGCGGCGCTGCCGCCGTGCAAGATCGGTCGCATGGACATGGCCGACGGCTTGGTGATTTACGTACTGATCTGTCCCGAACTGTATGCCCGCGAAGGGTCTCCCTACGGCGCCAACAATGGGCGCGACTGGCCCGACAACCATATACGCTTCGCCCGCCTGGGCCTGGCCGCGGCGGACATCGCTGCCAATCTTGCGCAGATCCACTGGTGTCCTGACCTGGTCCACGCCCATGACTGGCCAGCCGGACTTGCGCCAGCCTATATGCACTGGCGCGGTCAACGGACGCCTACCCTGTTTACCATCCATAACCTGGCGTACCAGGGCGTCGTCAGCCTGGCGTCCTGCCCTGAACTGGGCATCCCGGAGCATGCGCTGCAACAGGAAGGCATGGAGTTCTACGGCAAGTTGTCGTTCCTGAAAGCCGGCATGGCCTATTCCAGCCACATCACGACGGTCAGCGCCACCTACGCCCAGGAAATAACTACGCCGGAGTTCGGTTGCGGGCTCGATGGGTTCCTTGCCGCCAAGACCCAGCAAGGCCTGCTCAGCGGCATTCCCAACGGCATTGATGAGAGCTGGGACGCAGCCACCGACACTCATCTGCAGCGCCAGTTCTCCATCGGCGACTGGGACGGCAAGGCTGCCAACGCCGCCCATGTACGCAACCTGTTCGGCCTGGACGACTCCAGCGGCCCGCTGTTCGCCGTGGTGTCGCGCCTGGTTTACCAGAAAGGCCTGGACCTCACCGAAGCCGTTGCCGAATTCATCGTCGAGTCCGGCGGGCAGATTGCAATCATCGGCCGCGGCGAACCGGAAGAAGAACAAGCCATGCGCGAACTGGCGCTGCGCTTCCCTGGACGCATCGGCGTGCGCATCGGCTTCAACGAAACCGACGCTCGGCGGATGTTCGCCGGCAGCGACTTCCTGCTCATGCCGTCGCGCTACGAGCCCTGCGGCTTGAGCCAGATGTATGCCCAGCGCTTTGGCTCGCTTCCGGTGGCACGCAATACCGGCGGGCTCGCGGACACGATCGAGGACGGCGTTACCGGCTTCCTGTTCGATGAATCCACCGTGGAGAGCTACAAACTGGCCTTGAGCCGGGCTTTCAAGGTGTTCGAGTTCCCCGAACTGCTCAATGCCATGCGCTGCCGGGCGATGTCGGCCCCCTTCAACTGGTGCAAAGCCGTGGAACCCTACGCCGAACTCTATGAACAACTGGTAGCTAAATCGCTAGGAAAATCGGCCAGACAATGAGGTAACCGATGCCGTCAAGGACGCCTGAAACCTGGACCCACGGTGCGGTCTTGCTTGATCCCGAGCACACCCGTTTTGCCCTGTGGGCCCCTGATGCCTTTTATGTCAGCGTCGAAATCGACACTGGCGAATCCATACCGATGCTGCCCCAGGCCAATGGCTGGTTCATGATCCAGGCCCGTTGCCCCGCCGGCACTCGTTACCGCTTCAATATCGATGGAGAGCTGGAGGTGCCCGATCCGGCCTCCCGAGCCCAGGACGGTGATATTGACCGCCACAGCGTGGTGGTCGACCCCCACGCTTATCAATGGCGACACACCAGTTGGTCCGGTCGCCCTTGGTACGACGCTGTCATCTACGAGCTGCACGTCGGCGCGCTCGGCGGTTTTGAAGGCGTCGAACAACAGCTGGCACGCCTCGCCGGGCTTGGCGTCACCGCTATCGAACTGATGCCGCTGTCGCAGTTTCCCGGCGATCGCAACTGGGGTTACGACGGCGTACTGCCCTACGCCCCCCAGGCTTCCTACGGCACGCCGGACCAGCTCAAGCACCTGATCGACAGCGCCCACGGCCACGGCTTGGCGGTCATCGTCGATGTGGTCTACAACCACTTTGGCCCTGATGGCAATTATCTGCATCGCTACGCCAAGGGTTTCTTTCGCGAAGACAAACACACGCCCTGGGGCGCGGCGATCGATTTTCGCCGGCGCGAGGTGCGCGACTACTTCATCGAAAACGCGCTGATGTGGCTGCTGGAATACCGTTTCGATGGCCTGCGCCTGGACGCCGTGCACGCGATCGAAGACCCGGACTTCCTGCAAGAGTTGGCCGCCGAGGTACGCCAGCAGGTGGACCCGACGCGGTACGTCTGGTTGACCGTCGAGAACGAACACAACCAGGCCCGCCTCTTGGAAGAAGGCTACGACGCCCAGTGGAACGACGACGGGCATAACGCGTTGCACGTGCTGCTGACGGGCGAAACCGATGCCTACTACGCCGACTATGCCGAGCAAACGACGGAAAAACTCGCACGTTGCCTGAGCCAGGGTTTTGTTTTCCAAGGCCACACCAACCGCCACGGCGAAACCCGCGGCGAACCCAGCGGACATCTGCCGCCCAGCGCCTTTGTGCTGTTCCTTCAGAACCACGACCAGATCGGCAACCGGGCTCTCGGCGAACGCCTGCACCAACTCGCCCCGCCACAGGCGCTGCAAGCCGCAACAGCCTTGTTACTGCTGTCCCCCATGATTCCGTTGATGTTCATGGGCGACGAAGTCATCGCCGAACAACCGTTCCTGTTTTTCACCAGCCACCATGGCGAACTGGCGGAGCTGGTGCGTGAAGGCCGGCGCAATGAATTCAAGGCCTTCAGCGCCTTTGCCGATCCCCAGAAACGCGAGCGGATTCCCGACCCGAACGCCGCCAGCACCTTCGATGCATCACGGCCCAGCCTGGAAGCCCATCGACCGGAGCAACTGGCCAGCGAAGCGCTCTATCGCCGCTTGTTGAAAATCCGCCGCGAGGAAATCGTCCCGCGGTTGCCCGCCGCCCATGCCCTCGGCACCGATGTACTGGGACACGGCGCCGTGAGCGCGCGCTGGCAAATGGGCGACGGAAGTGTGTTGCGCATTGACTTGAACCTCAGCGCCCAGCCGGTCAAACACAGCGCACCGCAAGAGGCGCACATTCTTTTCGAACATCCACCGCAGGCCATGGGTCTGTTGCAACAAGGGGTACTCACGCCCTACAGCGCGCTGGTCAGTCTGACGCAAGCGACAACCTTGCCCAACATCACTGGAGAGCGCCTATGAGCGATGCGCAACTTGAAATTCTCGCGGGTCGAGCGGGTCTGGCAGTCGATTGGATCGACGCCAACGGCCGTGCGCAGAAAGTCTCACCGGCGGTATTGCGCTCGGTCCTCACCGGCCTGGGCCATCCCGCCGGCAGTGCCCAGGAAATCGACGCCAGCCTGCTGCAACTGCAAGAAGATCAACAGAATCATCGCCTGCCCCCGCTGATGACGGCGGACGCAGGCGTGAACGTCGACCTGCGTCGTTATTTCGAGCCCGCCACGCCTTGCGAGATCCAGCTCGAGGATGGCGCGACGTTGAACCTGAAGCTCGATGCCGATGCCGCCCTGCCGGGGATCGTTCCGGTGGGCTATCAGCACGTCAGTATCCAAGGCCAGCATTTCACTCTGGCCGTGGCACCCGCTCGCTGCTATAGCGTCGCCGATGCCGTGGACGATCCGGCACCCAGGGCCTGGGGCTTGAGCGCGCAGCTGTATTCGCTACGCCGCCCTGGCGACGGCGGCTTCGGCGACACCCAGGCCTTGGAAGAACTGGCGCGGGTGGCCGGCGAACGGGGTGCCGATGCCTTGGCCATCAGCCCGATGCACGCCATGTTCAGCAGCGACACCGGACGCTACAGCCCCTACTCACCGTCCAGCCGATTGTTCCTCAACAGCCTGTACGCCGCGCCCGGGACCATCCTGGGCGAGCGTGCGCTGCGCACCGCCATCGACGCCACGGGCTTGACCAGCCAACTGCGCAGCCTTGAAGACCAGCCGCTGATCGATTGGCCAGTCGCCGCCGAGGCCAAGCAGAGAGTTCTTCGTGCCTTGTACGACGGTTTCAGTCAGGGCGAACATCCGTTGCATGAGGATTTCAGCAGCTTTCGCCACAGCAGCGGCGAAGCCCTGGAAAATCACTGTCGTTTCGAAGCGCTCCAGGCCGAACGCGCAGCGCGAGGTGAAAGCCTCGACTGGCGGCAATGGCCCGAAGAATGGCGCGACCCACGCAGTGCGGCGATAGCCCGTTTCGCCGAAGAGAACGCCGACGAAATCGGCTTCCATGCCTTCTGCCAATGGCTGATCGCCCGCTGTCTCGAGCGTGCCCAGAGCGCCGCCAAATCCAGCGGGATGAGCATCGGCCTGATTGCCGACCTCGCGGTGGGCGCCGATGGCGGCGGCAGCCAGGCCTGGAGTCGGCAGGACGAACTGCTCGCCTCGCTGACCGTTGGCGCACCGCCCGACATCCTCAACCGTTCAGGCCAGGGCTGGGGCATTTCCGCGTTCTCCCCGGAAGGGCTGGTTCGCAACGGCTTTCGCGCTTTCATCGAAATGCTCCGGGCCAATTTCGCCCATGCCGGCGGCTTGCGCATCGATCACATCATGGGCCTGCAACGCTTATGGGTGATCCCCAACGATGCCCCGCCCACCGACGGCGCTTACCTTTACTACCCGATCGATGACCTGCTGCGGCTGCTGGCCCTCGAATCCCATCGTCACCGGGCCATCGTGCTCGGCGAGGACCTTGGCACCGTGCCCGATGGCCTGCGGGAAAAACTTGCTGCGCGTTCCATCCTCGGCATGCGCGTGCTGCTGTTCGAACAGGACAACGCCCACTTCAAGCCTATCCTCGATTGGCCGGACGATGCCTTGGCCACGACCAGTACCCATGATCTGCCAACCCTCAACGGTTGGTGGCATGGCCATGACATCGACTGGAACGCGCGACTGGAGCTGATCGACTCCCATACAGAGATGGACTGGCGAAAACACCGCGAGCGCGAGCGCGACGGACTGCGCAACGCGCTGGACCAGGACCCGCAGAACTTTCGCGAAGAACACCGTGAAACCGACCAGGTGCTGGACGCCAGCGTGCGCTTCCTTGGCCATACCCGTGCGCCGCTGGTGTTGCTGCCTTTGGAGGATGCCCTGGGCATCGACGAGCAGGCCAACCTGCCAGGCACCACCGACACTCACCCCAACTGGCGGCGCCGCCTGGCTTTGGAGAGCCGAGTGCTGCTGGACGACCCGGACGCCGCTCGGCGTCTGGAAATACTCGCCTGCGCGAGACTTCAGGCGAACGAGCGTGACCGATGAACCAGACATTGACTCCACCACTGCGGGCCACCCTGCGCCTGCAGTTTCACAAAGGCTTCACCCTGGACGATGCCATACCGCAAGTGCCTTACTTCGCGTCACTGGGCATCAGCCACATCTACGCTTCACCGTTGCTGAAGGCACGGGCCGGGTCCATGCACGGCTACGACGTGGTCGACCCGACCCAGGTCAACCCGGAGCTGGGCGGCGAGGCCGCGCTCAAACGCTTGGTCGCGACTTTACGCGACCATCGGATGGGCCTGATCCTCGACATCGTCTCCAACCATATGGCCGTCGGCGGCAACGACAATCCCTGGTGGCTGGACCTGCTGGAATGGGGGCGCCTGAGTCCCTATGGTGAGTTCTTCGACATCCAGTGGCATTCCCCCGACCCACTGATGTCAGGCCAGTTGCTTCTTCCCTTCCTCGGCAGCGACTACGGCGTGGCGTTGCAAGAAGGCACCTTGAAGTTGCACTTCGATGCCACGCAAGGCAGCTTCCAGGTCGAACATTACGAGCATCGCTTCCCCATCTGCCCGATGCAGTACGGTGAGCTGCTCAAACCCTCGGACGACGTGCCCGCCGAACATGTCGACGCACTCAAGGCCCTGGGCGAGCGCTTCACCACACTGAACTATCAGAACGACGCCCACTCTCTCGCCCGTCCTTTGCAATTGGAACTGCGAGACCTGGCCGCGCAGCCGGCGATCCTGAACGCCATTGAGGACAACCTGCGCGGCTACGATTCCACTGGACCGGAAGGTTTCGAACGCCTGCATCGGCTGCTGGAGCGCCAGAGCTACCGGCTCGCGAGTTGGCGCACAGCCGCCGACGACATCAATTGGCGGCGTTTTTTCGACGTCAACGAGCTGGGCGGCCTGCGCGTCGAACGGCCTGCGGTGTTCGAAGCGACCCATGCAAAAATCTTCGAGCTGATTGCCGATGGGCTGGTGGACGGCCTGCGCATCGATCACATCGACGGCCTGGCCGACCCTCGTGGTTATTGCCGCAAACTGCGCCGCCGCGTCGACTCGCTTGCACCCTCGCGGCACCTGCCGATTTTCGTCGAGAAGATCCTCGGCGATGGCGAAACCCTGCGCCGGGATTGGAACATCGATGGCAGCACGGGTTATGAGTTCATGAACCAGATCTCGCTGCTGCAACACGCCCCCGTGGGCGCCGAGCCCCTTGCGGAGTTCTGGAGCCGGCACACTGAACGCCCCGCGCATTTCATCGAAGAAGCGCGCCTGGCCCGCCAGCAGATTCTCAACGGCTCCCTGGCCGGGGATTTCGAAAGCGTCGCCCAAGCCCTGTTGCAAGTTGCGCGGGACGACGTGATGACCCGGGACCTGACCCTGGGCGCGATACGTCGGGCATTGCAGGAACTGATCGTGCATTTCCCGGTGTACCGCACCTACATCAGTCCTCTCGGCCGCTCGGCCGAAGACGAAGTGTTTTTCCAGAAAGCCGTGGAAGGCGCTCGACAAACCCTCAGCGAAGCCGACTGGCCGGTCCTCGATTACCTGGCCAATTGGCTCGGCGGCATGCCTTGGCGCCAACGCCCTCGCGGCGGCGAACGCAAACGGTTGCGCCACGCCTGCGTGCGTTTCCAGCAACTGACCTCACCGGCCGCCGCCAAGGCTGTGGAAGACACCGCGCTCTATCGCTCGGCGGTGCTGCTGTCGCGCAACGACGTGGGCTACAACACTGAACGGTTCAGCGCCCCGGCCGAGGATTTCCACAACGCCTGCATCGAGCGTATGCAGCACTTTCCCGATAACCTGATCACCACGGCCACCCATGACCACAAGCGTGGTGAAGACACCAGGGCCCGACTGGCAGTCATCAGCGAACGCACCGATTGGTACACCACGTGCGTGGAGCAATGGCGCATTCTCTCGCCGTCCCTGCACAGCGATCCCGCGGCCCCTTCGGCCGGTGACGAGCTGATTCTCTACCAGGCGCTGCTCGGCAGTTGGCCGCTGAACCTCGACCTGCAAGATCACAAGGCGCTGGCCGACTACGCCGAACGCCTGTGGCAATGGCAGCGCAAGGCCTTGCGCGAGGCGAAGTTGCAAAGCAGTTGGGCGGCCGTGAATGACGCCTATGAGCAGGCGACCCAGATGTTCCTCGAACGGCTGCTGCTGTGCGACGAGGGCTTGCCTTTGCGCTCTGCCATCGCCGAGGCGGTGCAGACCATCGCTCCGGCCGGCGCGCTGAATAGCTTGGCGCAAACCTTGCTGCGCATGACCGTGCCCGGCGTACCGGATCTGTACCAGGGCAACGAGTTCTGGGATTTCAGCCTGGTGGACCCGGACAACCGTCGCCCGGTGGATTTCGAGGCGCGCCGCCAAGGCATGCATGCCGACAACGCACCCGACGAGCTGATACACAACTGGCGCGACGGGCGCGTCAAGCAGGCGCTGATCGCGCGGACGCTGGCCTTGCGGTCCGAGTATCCGCAACTGTTCGGCCAAGGCAGCTACCAGCCGCTTGCGGTGCTCGGCAAACACGCCTCACAGGTACTGGCTTTCATGCGTGAATACCAGCAGCAACGGGCAGTCGTCGTGGTGCCGATTCACGCGGCCAGCCTGCTGGAAAACGGTGCCCTGCCCCACGTGGCTGCATCGGACTGGGGCGACACACGCGTGTCGTTACCGTTTGCCGCCAAGGATGAAAAACTGAAGGGACTTTTTGCAAGCGCAGCAGTCACACCCCAAAGGAAGCTGATGGTCAGCGCCGCACTGGGGGATTTCCCGGTCAATGTCTTTATTGAATCTTGAGTCAAAGTCAGGAGCACTGCGATGAGTACCGACGATAAACGCATTCGTGAATTCGCCTACCAGATCTGGGAGTCGGAAGGTAAGCCCGCCGGGCAGGAAAAACGTCATTGGGAAATGGCCCGCAAGCTGGCCGAAGCCGAGGCCTTGGCGCCAAGCAAACCAGCGAAGGCAGCCAGCAAGACCGCCGCCGGCAAGACTGACGGCACCAAGCCGGCAACCGTCAAGAGCGCCACCGCCAAGACGGTCACCAAGAACACCACGCCCAAAGCCAAGCCAGCGGCAAAACCGTCGCCGGCAGCGGCCGCAGTGGTTCCGCCTGCCGAAAAGGCCGCCGCGAAAAAGCCCCGAGCGACGCGCAAGCCACCGGCGGTCTGACCTCCCGAACTCGTCGGTCTCAAGCCAGTGCTCCTTTTAGCGAAGGGGCCTGCTTGTGGCGCGGAAGTTTATCTGCGCGCCACAAGCGCAAGGCACGCAGTCCTGCGTGCACCGCATCACCGTATCCGTCTTCTGCAGGAGCAACTATGACCCGTCCAAACAAAACCACGCCGCCGCCCGTTATCGAGGCTTCGCGGATTCGTGAGGGGCTGCCGTTTCCGCTCGGCGCGACCTGGGATGGCCTCGGGGTCAATTTCGCGTTGTTCTCAGCCAACGCCACCAAGGTCGAACTGTGCATCTTCGATGACACCGGCGAGGTCGAACTCGAGCGTATCGAGCTGCCGGAATACACCGATGAGATTTACCACGGCTATCTGCCCGATGCCCATCCGGGCATGATCTATGGCTATCGGGTCCATGGTCCATACGATCCGGAGAACGGCCATCGCTTCAACCCCAACAAATTGCTGATCGACCCGTACGCCAAACAATTGGTCGGGGAGCTTAAGTGGTCCGAGGCGCTGTTTGGCTACACCATTGGCCACCCCGACGGCGACCTCAGTTTCGATGAACGAGACAGCGCGCCCTTCGTACCAAAGTGCAAAGTCATCGACCCGGCGCATACCTGGGGGCACGACCATCGGGTCAGCGTGCCGTGGGACAAGACCATCCTCTACGAAACCCATGTGCGCGGCATCACCATGCGCCATCCCTCGGTGCCTGAGAACCTGCGTGGCACGTTCGGCGGCCTGATGGTCGATGATGTGCTTGAACACATACGCAAGCTGGGCGTTTCCTCGGTGGAGTTGATGCCTATCCATGCCTTCGTCAACGACCAGCACCTGCTGCACAAGGGCATGACCAACTACTGGGGCTACAACAGCATTGCCTTCTTCGCCCCGGACCCGCGCTACCTGGCCAGCGGCAAGATCGCCGAATTCAAGGAAATGGTCGCGCACATGCACGAGGCCAACCTGGAAGTCATTCTGGACGTGGTCTACAACCACACCGCCGAAGGCAACGAACAGGGCCCGACCCTGTCCATGCGCGGCATCGACAACGCTTCGTACTACCGGCTGATGCCCGACGACAAACGCTACTACATCAACGACTCCGGCACCGGCAACACCCTGGACCTGAGCCATCCCTGCGTCCTGCAGATGGTCACCGATTCCCTGCGCTATTGGGCCACGGAAATGCACGTGGACGGGTTCCGCTTCGACCTGGCGACTATCTTGGGCCGATATCACGACGGCTTCGACGAACGCCACAGTTTCCTCGTCGCCTGTCGGCAGGACCCGGTATTGCGCCAGGTAAAAATGATCGCCGAACCGTGGGACTGTGGCCCCGGTGGCTATCAGGTGGGAGGCTTCCCGCCTGGCTGGGCCGAGTGGAACGACAAGTTCCGCGACACCGTGCGCGCCTTCTGGAAAGGCGATGACGGCCAGCTCGCCGACTTCGCCAGCCGCATGACCGCTTCGGGCGAAATGTTCAACCAGCGCGGTCGTCGTCCTTATGCCTCAGTGAATTTCGTGACTGCCCACGACGGGTTTACCCTGCATGACCTGGTGTCATACAACGACAAGCACAACGAAGCCAACGATGAAAACAACCAGGACGGCAGCAACAACAATCTGTCCTGGAACCACGGCGTAGAAGGTCCGACGGACGATCCGGAGATCAATGCATTGCGCCATCGGCAGATGCGCAACTTCTTCGCGACTCTGCTGTTGGCCCAAGGCACGCCGATGATCGTCGCTGGCGACGAATTCGCTCGTACTCAACACGGCAACAACAACGCCTATTGCCAGGACAGCGAGATCGGCTGGGTCAATTGGGACCTGAGCGAGGATGGCGAGGCGTTGCTCAAGTTCGTCAAGCGCTTGATCAAGTTGCGCCTGTCTTACCCGATCCTGCGGCGCGGACGATTCCTGGTGGGCAATTACAACGAGGACATCGGCGTCAAGGACGTCACCTGGCTGGCCCCGGACGGCAGCGAGATGACCGTTGAACAGTGGCAAGACGGCCAAGGGCGCTGCCTGGGCATGTTGATGGACGGACGCGCCCAGGAAACCGGCATCCGTCGCAAGGGTGCAGACGCGACGTTGCTGCTGGTGGTCAATGCCCATCATGACATCGTCAACTTCCGCCTGCCGGAAGTGCCCGAAGGCAGTTTCTGGACGTGCATGGTGGACACCAACCAGCCGGCTGTACGCGGGCAGGAGCGTTTCGATTTCGAGTCGGAATACTCTGTCACCGGGCGCTCGTTGCTGTTGTTCGAACTTCAACGTGAAGAAGAGGATTGAGGTCGGCTCAAACCCCTTGCAGAGGGAGAGGACCGCAAGGACGCGCTCCTCTACCGCGCACAATGCAGCTAGAATAGAAATAACTGTTCAGATACACATTCCGACGCGACGAAACCGCCCGCATGGTCAATACTTCGCGTGCGGTAGATTCCAGGACTGGAAGCATCGCGAATCACAGCCAGGTCCTTACGGACCACACCGGGCGGCAGGCCCGATGCATGGCTGCAAGATTGGACACGACAAGGACGTACCTCATGAAACCCGCCTCTCGCTTGCAAGGCCGGCATCACCCCCAGATATGGAACAGCGCGCCGCAACTGGCCGACATTCCCATCATCAGTACCCAGACCCTCATTCCCCAAGGCGCCCGCGCGGTCATCCTCGCCCCGCACCCTGGCGATGAAGTGGGCGCCTGTGGCGGGCTGCTCCAGTTGTTGAGCAACCTGGACCAACCCATGTTGTTGATCTCAGTCACCGACGGCAGTCTCAGCCACCCCGGCTCGCCATTGTGGTCCGATGAACGACTGCGCACGTTCCGTCCGCATCCCCAGGAAAGCGTGGACGCCCTGCATCGCCTGGGCGTGCCTTCCCATGGCCTGCAATGGGTACGTGCCGGCTTCCCGGAAAAAAGCCTGGACGAGCATGAAGCGCAGCTCACCGCATTCATCAGCCATCACCTGCGGCCAGGCGACGTAGTCTTCGGCACTTGGCGCCTGGATGGCGACAGCGATCACGACACTGTCGGCCGCGCCGGAGCCTTGGCCGCGGAAGAGATCGGGGCGGTGTTCAACGAAGTGCCCGTGTGGGCCTGGCATTGGCCGGTTCGCGAACAGAACAAGATACCCTGGCATCGGGCTCGCAAGTTGCGCCTGGACGTCTGGACCACTGCGCGCAAGCGCCACGCCATGCACGCTTATGCCAGTCAGCTCAGCGGTGAACCCGCCAGTGGCATTGCACCGCTGGTACCGCGGGTGATCCTTGAGCGCATGGGCATGCCGTATGAGATTGTTTTCATCTGATCGTTGAAATTTGCGGGACCTGACGCCCAAGTTGATCCCGCAGTTCCAGTCGCCCGTGATGCCATGCCACCCAGAATTCCGGAACTGCCGCAGCCGCCATCAGTCGCATGAACAGATACGTCTGACGCAGGAGTGAACGTGACTCGCGATCCCGACTGGCGGGCCGAGGAACCAGTGGCGCTGGAGATGCCAGCGGCGGTTCATCGGTTGCGCGTGCTGACAGTGAATACCCACAAGGGGTTTACCGCCCTCAACCGTCGTTTCATCTTGCCCGAACTGCGGGAAGCGGTGCGCAGTACAGGGGCCGACCTGGTTTTCCTGCAGGAAGTCCTTGGCGAACATGATCGACATGCCTCGCGCTATGACAATTGGCCGCAAACCTCACAATACGAATTCCTGGCCGACAGCATGTGGAGCGATTTTGCCTACGGGCGGAACGCGGTTTACCCCGACGGCCACCATGGCAACGCACTGCTTTCCAAATACCCTATCCGCCAGTTCCGCAATCTCGACGTGTCGATCACCGGTCCGGAGCGGCGTGGGTTGTTGCATTGTGTGCTGGACGTGCCAGGCCACGCCGAAGTCCATGGGATCTGCGTGCACCTGAGCCTGCTGGAAAGTCATCGCCAGCTGCAACTCAAGCTGCTCTGCAAGCTACTTGACTCGTTGCCCGACGACGCCCCGGTGATCATCGCCGGCGATTTCAACGATTGGCAATTGCGCGGCAACATCACGCTCGCTCGTCGTCAATACCTGCACGAAGCCTTCGAACACCATCACGGCCGCCCTGCTCGGACCTACCCCGCCCGTTTCCCGCTGCTACGCCTGGACCGCATCTATCTGCGCAACGCCACCAGCCACGCGCCGCAAATCCTCGGCAACAAGCCCTGGACACACCTGAGCGATCATCTGCCGCTGTCGGTGGAAGTGCATCTGTAATCGCGGATATCGGCAACGCGACCTGTAAGATCTGACAGTAGCGACGCTTTTCAATCGTTGCTAGCGTGCCTTGCATACAGCGAGCGTTGCCGGGTCCTGCGTGCCATTTGTCGTGCAACCACTGCTGGAAACCGGCACGCCAGGGATGCTGAAGCAGAGGGATAGCAGATGATTCGGCGCAATCAGGGCTTCAATCGGTTGTTGAGCGTTTTGTGGGTAGCGGCTCCGTTGCTGCTACCTGTGTCATCCACTATGGCAGCGTGCACACTGACGTCCACGGCAGGTGATGACACCAATGTCTGCGACAGCGGCACCAGTGCCGTCGGGCTTACGGATCTGTCGGGCAACAACAGCCTGACCGTCTCAGGCACTGGCCTTATCCAAGGCGATGTCGTTTTCGACAACGGAGTCGACCGAATCGAAATCAACGTCGGCGGTGTAATTGACGGGGACGTCGAGCAGGGCTCGGAAGCTGACGAATTCCTGATGAGCGGTGGCAGGATCCTGTCGATCTCCCAAGGCGATGGCCTCGATCAATTCACGATGACCGGCGGGACCATTGTCGATGCGTTCGAAGACGGCGACATCGCCAAGATGACCGGCGGCAGCATCGGCCGCGTCGACATGAAGCTCGACGACAACGTTTTCGACATGTCGGGCGGGCAGATCATCGGCAACCTCGTCGCCGGTTTTGGCAACGATACGATCATTCTGTCTGCCGGACGCATCGGTGGGAACGTCAGCGTCAGCGGTGGCCATGACAGCGTTACTGTCAGTGGCGGGGAAATTGGCGGCGAGGTCCGCACCAGCAACGGCAATGATCGATTCCAATGGAGTGGCGGCCTCATTCGCTCAGCAATCCTGATGGGCGACGGCAGTGACACCGCACTGTTGAACACACTCACCGAAGCGGGGCTTGGCCCTACACCCCGTGTCGACGGCGGGTTGGGCCAAGACGTTCTGGCATTCCAGGGCAGCACGTCCAGCACCGGTGCCCGTTACACGTTATGGGAAACGGTCAAGCTTGCTCAAGGCTCACGCCTGGACTTGGCCCATACACTGGTGCTAGGCGACAGCACTACCGGAACGGGGGTGCTTGAGATTGACAGCAGCAGCGTGCTGACATCGACCCAAGGCGCCATTGCACCGTTTACCGCTGGCCAGATGACCACTCTTAACAACTCCGGGGTGATTGACCTCGCCGGTGGCAACACCCGCACCGATGACACCCTCACGGTTCAAGGTAATTATGTGGGTAATGGCGGGCAATTGCGCCTGCAAACCGCCGTGGGGGCAGATGGCGCCGCCAGCGACAAGCTGGTGGTCAGTGGCGGCACGCTCACGGGCACCACCGCTATCAGCGTCACCAACCTTGGGGGCGCAGGCGGCCTGACCACCCAGGACGGCATCGAGCTGGTCCAGGCCCAGGGCGGAGCCGTCAGTGACAGCAGCGCTTTCTCACTGGCGCAATCGGTCTCGGCCGGTGCGTTCGATTATCGTCTGTTCAAGGGCGGCGTGTCCGGCAATGCCAGCAACTGGTATCTGCGCTCGACCGTCGTGGCAGGTCCGATCGCAGCGCCCAGCCCTACATTGCCCGCCCTGCCTGCCGCGGTACCGGGGGCCGCGCCGATTCCACTGTATCGCCCGGAAGTCCCCACCTGGTCAGTGTTGCCCCCCGCCGCGGCACAGCTGACCCTGATGGCCTTGGGCACGTTTCATGATCGTCAGGGCGACCAACGCCTGCTGACCGAAACCGGGGCGTTCGGCGCGGGCTGGGGCCGAGCCTACGGCAAGGAGCTCGACCAGACCTGGGCCGGGACGGTTGCGCCGCGGTTCGACGGCTCAATCAAAGGTTTCCAGGTAGGCAACGACCTCTATGCCGCGCCAACCTCTGGCGGCCAGACCCAGCGTATCGGGTTCTTTGTCGGTCATACCGAATTGAACGGCAACGTCGACGGTTTCAACCTGGGTTTCGAAGGCCGGCGCGCCGGTAAGGTCGGACTCGACGGCGACAGTTACGGGCTCTATTGGACCCTGATCGACCCCTCCGGCGGGTATGTCGATGCGGTAGTCATGGGCACGCGATTGAATGGCGACAGCCGCTCCGATCGCGGCGTCAAAATCGACAATCGCGGGCACGCCCTGACGCTGTCGGCGGAGGCCGGTTATCCGTTTGCCGTGGGGCACGACTGGGTGCTCGAACCCCAGGCGCAGATCATTCATCAGAAAATATCCCTGGACACCCAGGACGACGGTATCTCCAAGGTAGAGTTCGACTCCGACAGCGCCTGGACCGGTCGCCTGGGCGCGCGGCTCAAGGGTCGCTACCAGGTCAGCGGTATGCCGGTGGAGCCTTATCTGCGGGCCAATCTCTGGCACACCTTCTCCGGCACCGATACGGTGACATTCGACGACACGCAACGGATCGAGACCGAACAACGCGCTTCCACCGCCGATCTAGGCGCGGGCGTTATCGTCAGCCTGGCGCCTACCGTCAGTGCCTACGCCGGCGTGGACTACAGCAATAACATCGACAGCAACCAGCAACGCGGCATGGCCGGCAATATTGGCCTGCGGATCAGTTGGTAAATCCTGGTGATCTTTCGATAGAGGGGGCCGCGTCCAAACGAATGGCATGCCCATCGGCCCCTACCACTTAAAAAACACCTCCATTAAGGCGTATAACGCTAAAAGCGATATACGCCTGAAGCTGCAGCCCATGGCTCATTTCATTGATGGAGTAACGACATGACCACAGCCAACCTCCTCGCCACCCTATTTCCAAGTGCCGCCGATATTCCGCAGGCCTACCGTCTCGATGGGCAGGTCGAGCAACGTGAATACCTGGTCGATGGTGTCCTGAGAACTTGGCAAGGTCCGCTGGCCACGGTGCGCAGCCCGGTGTACCTGGCAGGTCCACATGGCGATGAACAAGTGATTCTCGGCAGCACGCCATTACTCGATGCCGAAACTGCGCTGACCGCCCTCGACGCGGCTGTCCGCGCCTATGATCGCGGCCAGGGCCAGTGGCCGACGATGCGTGTCGCCGAACGTATCCGCCATGTCGAAACCTTCCTGGCGCGCATGCGCGAACAGCGCGAGGCGGTGGTCAAGCTGCTGATGTGGGAGATCGGCAAGAACCTCAAGGATTCCCAGAAAGAATTCGACCGCACCTGCGATTACATCGTCGACACCATCAATGCCCTCAAGGAGCTTGATCGGCGCTCCAGTCGGTTCGAACTGGAACAGGATACGCTCGGGCAGATTCGCCGCGTCCCCTTGGGCGTCGCCCTGTGCATGGGCCCCTACAATTATCCGCTGAATGAAACCTTCACCACGCTGATCCCCGCACTGATCATGGGCAATACCGTGGTGTTCAAGCCGGCCAAGCTTGGCGTATTGCTGATACGTCCATTGTTGGAAGCCTTTCGCGACAGCTTTCCGGCGGGCGTGATCAACGTCATCTACGGCAGCGGCCGGGAGACGGTCAGCGCGCTGATGGCCAGCGGTAAAATCGACATCTTCGCCTTCATTGGCACCAACAAGGCCGCCAGCGACCTGAAGAAACTCCATCCGCGCCCGCACCGCCTGCGTGCCGCATTGGGGCTGGACGCGAAGAATCCCGGCCTGGTGCTGCGGGACGTCGACCTCGACAACGCCGTCAGCGAAGCCCTGACCGGTTCGTTGTCATTCAACGGCCAACGCTGCACGGCACTGAAGATCTTGTTTGTCCATGAGGACGTCGCCCCGGCGTTCATCGAGAAATTCAACGCCAAGCTCGCCGCGTTGAAACCGGGCATGCCTTGGGAAGACGGCGTGGCGCTGACGCCTTTGCCCGAGGCCGGCAAGGTCGATTACCTGCATTCGCTGGTGGCCGACGCAATCGCCAAGGGCGCGGGCATCATGAACGCACACGGTGCTGAATCCAGGGCTTCGTTTTTCTACCCGGCTGTGCTCTATCCCGTGAATACCGCGATGCGCGTCTACCATGAGGAGCAGTTCGGCCCGGTCGTGCCCATCGTGCCGTACCGCGACCTCAACACCGTGGTCGATTACGTACTCGAGTCCGACTTCGGCCAGCAACTGAGCATTTTCGGCACCAACCCGGCCGAAGTCGGCAAACTGGTGGACACGTTCGCCAACCAGGTCGGACGCATCAACATCAACGCCCAGTGCCAACGCGGCCCGGATACATTCCCGTTCAATGGCCGGAAAAACTCGGCCGAGGGCACGTTGTCGGTGCACGATGCATTGCGTACCTTCTCGATCCGTACGCTGGTGGCAACCAAATTCCAGGAGAGCAACAAGGCACTGATCAGCGACATCATCCGGGAACGCGATTCAAACTTCCTGACCACCGACTACATCTTCTGACAGCGATGGCCGGTTACGGCAGGGCTGGACGGCGCCACTTGATGCTCCAGCCCTGCTGCATGCCGGCAGCCGCCAGGAGAATCGCCGCCACACCCAGCCATTGCAGCGGTTCGAGGCGATGGCCGAAGGCAAACCAGTCGACGAAGATCGCTGCGATCGGGTAGATAAAGGACAGTGCGCCCGTCACCGCGGTCGGCAAGCGCTGGATCGCGCTGTACAACAGCACATACATTACGCCAGTGTGAATCATGCCAAGGGTCAGCAGGCTGGCCCAAGCCTCGGGTTGCTGTGGCAAGGCCGAGAAATTCGCCCACGGCGCCAGCAGCAATATCCCGGTGCTGACCTGGATCAGCGCGATCAGATGGGGCGGCGTGCCGGTCAGGCGCTTGATGATCAACGCCGCAACGGCATACAGAAAGGCCGCGCCCAATGCCAGGGCGATACCCAGCAGATAGTTTCCGCCCCCCTGCCCTTGCTCACCGTGGGCACTGACGATGGCCAACATTCCGAGAAACGAAACCGCCAACCAGAACAGTTTTTGCGCGGTGATCTTCTCGCCCAGGAACAGCGCCGCCAACCCCACCAACATGAACGGCTGGACGTTGTACACGGCCGTACCGATGGCAATCGAAGCGTGGGAGTACGAAGCGAATAACAACACCCAGTTCCCCACGATCGCTACACCACTGAGCACCGCGAGCAGGAAAGTCGTCCGTGTCAGCAGGTCCCGGCGCAAGAAACCAAAACCGGCGCAAATCAGCAGTAACGTACCAGCGCCAAATACGCAGCGCCAGAACACCACATCCAGCACCGGAACGCCGGAAACCAGCACGAACCAGCCTATGGTTCCGGAAATCAGCATGGCGGCGGTCATTTCGAGCGAACCGCGGCGTAAGGTCTTGTCCATCTTCAGGCTCCTCCAGTCAGTGCGCACAGTATGCCGAGCCGCCAGGCCGCTTCTCCATGGTTTGAAAAAGGCTAAACTGCGTTTCGACCTTTTTTATCAAGGCCACTTGCGACTTTTGCCTAACGGAGCAGAAATGACTGACGATATCGACCAGATCCTCATCAGCGCCCTGATGGAAGACTCCCGGCGCTCGCTCAAGGCCTTGGCAAACCTGAGCGGCCTGTCCTCACCCAGCGTCGCCGAGCGCCTGCGCCGACTCGAAGAGCGCGGCGTGCTCAAGGGTTATACGGTTGAGGTCGACCCAAAAAGCTTTGGCTATCAGCTCCAGGCTATCGTGCGCATCCGCCCGTTACCGGGGCAGTTGCAGGAAGTGGAGCGACAAATTCAGGCCATCGGCGAATTTACTGAATGCGACAAGGTGACGGGTGAGGATTGTTTCATCGCTCGTCTGCATGTGCGTTCGATGGAACAGTTGGATGTCTTGTTGGACAAGCTCAATGTTCATGCCGAGACCAATACGGCCATTGTCAAGAAGACACCGGTGAAGCGGCGTTTGCCGCCCATGGAACCGACAAATCCCTAAAACAATCTTCGAGAAATTCGACACACACCTGCAGCTTGGCCGACTGACTAAGCCGGGTCGGATACACCGCCCAGACATTCGCGCTTTGCCAATACTCGGGCAGCACCTGGACCAGACGTCCCTGGTCCAGCATGGACCTGACATCCCACATCGAGCGCAGCAGGACGCCGCCGCCGCTCAAGGCCCACTCCAAAACGATCTCACCGCTGTTGGACGACAACGGGCCGCCGACGCGCACCGTTTCCTCTTGGCCATTTTTAGTCAGTGTCCACATGCCGAAGGCGTTGTTGCGCTCCTTGAGCACCAGGCAATCATGCGCCTTGAGGTCGTCCAGCGAACGCGGCTCGCCCCGTCGCTCCAGGTAATCAGGGCTTGCGCAAAGCACCCGCCGATTACTCGCCAACTTGCGGCCAAGGTGTTGACCCGGCAGGTCATCGCCCACGCGGATTTCCAGGTCGAACCCCTCGCCGACGATATCGACGACACGGTCAAACACATCCAGGCGGATATCGAGCCTGGGATAGGCCTGGGACAGTTTGCCGATCGCCGGTGCAACGTGATTGCGGCCAAAACCAAAGCTGCTGCAGATGTGCAACGACCCGGTGGGTTGATGACGTGCCTGGGCGATATCGCCGACAAACTCATCGAAATCACCCAAGAGCTTTTCGGCCCACACCCGCACACGCTCACCGTCGTCAGTCAACGCGATACGCCGTGTCGTGCGGTGCAGCAGCTTGGTGGACAGGGTCGCTTCAAGGACTGAGATGCGCTTGCTGATATAGGCCGGTGAAAAGCCCAACGCTTGCGCCGCACTTGCAAAGCCGTTCTTACGGATGACCGTCAGAAAGACTTTCAAATCCTCTGGCAACGGAAATTGATCACGATGCGTGTTCATATACCCCAATGGCAACGGCGTTCTTCCCAGATTTCGCGAAGAATAGCATTGAACCCGCCTGGATCAACCGCCGTATTTTTGCAGCAACTTCAACGTCACTCCGTTGGTCCAGCCGAAGCCGTCCTGCAATTCATACTCACCGCCTCCGCCTCCGCCACCGTCGCCTTGCCCGGACAGGTCGTACTTCTCGACCAGCTTGTCCTCTTTGCCATAAACCGCCTGGACCTGCTGCAAGAAGCGACTGCCTATCTGCCTGGCCAGCTCGGTTTGCCCATATCGTTCAAGCCCTTCGACTGCCACCCACTGCAACGGCGCCCAGCCATTGGGTTCGTCCCACTGCTGACCGTTGTTGACCTGGGTGGTAGCAATACCGCCCGGACGCAACAAGCCTTCACGCACCGCATCGGCCGTACGGTTGGCATGCTCGGCGGAGGCCAGGCCGGTGTAAAGCGGGAAAAGCGTTGCAGCGGTGAGCGCCGGGCGTTGCCGGTTCCGCTGCCAATCGTAGTCGACGTAGTAACCGCCTTCGGCATTCCATAGATGCGTTTCGATGGCCCGTTGCCGCTGGGCGGCGCGCTGGCCGTAGGCCTGGGTGCACGGCGAGTTCTGGATGGTTTCACAGGCCTTGGCGATGGTGCGTTCCAAGTGATACATCAGGCTGTTCAAATCCACCGGGGCAATAGATGTAGTGCGGATTGTGGCCAGGTTCTTGTCGTCGTCCAGCCAGCGCGAACTGAAATCCCAGCCGCTCTCGGCGCCGGCGCGCAGGTCGCGCCAGACTTCCTGCCGCGACCTGTCGGGCGCCTGTCCGGCGGTCTTGAGGTCTTGCAACCAGGACTCCTGCCGAGGCGTCGCGCTGGCGTCCCAATACCGATTGAGCACGCTGCCATCGGCGAGCTTGACCACGTGTTTCCCGGCCTCGCCGGCCTTGAGCGCTTGCGCACCGGCCATCCAATAGGCGTATTCCCGCTGCAATTGGGGAAGATAGCGCCCGTAGGCCTGATCGCCTTCGATGTGCGCTTGCAGTTCCACCATGTAGGCGAAGAACGGCGGCTGTGATCGGCTCAAGTAGTAGGTGCGATTGCCATTGGGGATGTGGCCATAGGTGTCGATCACGTAGGCGAAATTGTCGGTCATCTGGCGAATCTGGGCTTTCTCACCGCTTTGCTCCAACCCCAGCATGGTGAAATACGAGTCCCAGTAATACATCTCTCGGAAACGTCCGCCCGGGACCACATAGGGCAGCGGCAACGGCAGCAGGCTGCTGTATCGGGGGACGTGGGGATAGGTTCGGCTGAGCACGGGCCAGAGGTTGTCGATATGCTCTTTGATCGGCGCCCCGGGTTGCGGGGCCGGGCTTTGCGCTTGGCCGGATTCGATGAAGTTGTCTTTCACGAATTCGTTGAGGTCGAAGTCGGCGCTGTCACGACGGGCCAGGTAATCGGCGCGGATCTTCGAGGGGTCGCGCTTGGGCAGTGCATCGACAAAATGCTTCTGGTCCGTAAACAACTGTTTACCTTGCACCGCTTCGAACAACTCGGGATACGCCTGGTCGGGCGGCACGTTGGCGCGACTTCGAGCATCCTCGTAGCTCCATGTCGCAGGCGATTGGTTTGAACACGCTACGCACAGCAGCGCGGTGAAGGACAGGCTGGCGAGATAAACAGGACGCATCTGAAGCTCCATGATGTTGTCATTTCCTTCAGAAATAACTGACAGGAAAGGATGAGCCTCAGTTCACTTAAAACGCCTTTCCTCACTTCAATGGAACCCCGGTTTGCCCCTCCTCTCTATCGCAGAACCAACAGAGCGGAGGTGTTGATCATGATTTCACCGGCAACCGGCATGAGGACTGGCGAGCGCTATACCATCGAAAGCGTCGAGCGAGCGCCACATTTCCCTGGCTTTTTTCTCGATGGAAAGTACTACCTGGGCCCTGAACTGAATATGGCGGTGGGCTGGCTGGAGGGTCAGAATTTTCTCTATGACCAGCTCGATCCCGAGGGTGAACCGGTGTACCCCGACAGGGTCGCCGGCACCATTGAAGACCTGACGTTAATCATGGCCGACGGTGTGCGTCTGAAACTTGCGCCCATCCACGCAGAGACCGACAACCCCTCCCAACAACTCAAGGATCGCGCCGATCCCGCCCAGGGATCCAAGACATCCCCCTTGGCGGAAAAACTTGTGGTCATCACCGGAGCGTCCAGCGGGATCGGCCGCGCAGCCGCCCAGGCGTTTGCCCGGCAAGGCGCGCGCCTGGTCCTGGCGGCACGCGACCGTGCCGCACTCGCCGAGGTGGTCAATGAATGCCAGGCACAAGGTGCCACTGCGTTGGCGGTGCGCACCGACGTCACCCGCAGCGAGCAGATGCAGGCCCTGGCGGCCGAGGCCGCGACATTCGGTGACGGTCGCATCGACATCTGGATCAACAACGCCGGCGTGGGCGCGGTGGGCAGTTTCGAGCAGACCCCGCTCGATGTGCATGAACAGGTTCTGCAGACCGATTTGCTTGGCTATCTGCGTGGAGCCTACGTCGCCTGGCCCTATTTCAAGGCGCAAAAGCGCGGCATCCTGATCAACACCCTGTCGTTGGGCAGTTGGGTCGCGCAGCCGTATGCCGCTGCCTATTCAGCCAGCAAATACGGGTTGCGGGGTTTGTCCGAAGCGTTGCGCGGTGAATTGGGCGAACACCCCGATATCCACGTTTGCGATATCTATCCTGCTGTCATGGATACACCTGGCTTTCGCGACGGCGCCAACTTCACGGGGCATGCTCTCAAGCCACCGCCTCCGGTCTATGATCCGCAGCGGGTCGCCGCAGCGATGGTCAACTGCGCGCTCAACCCCAAGCCCAGCACCACCGTGGGCAGCGCGGCGATACTCGCCAGAGCGGCGCATTTCCTGCTGCCGGGATTCCCGCAGCTCTCCGGCTGGCTGACACGCCGGAGCCTGGACCGCAGCCCGCGGTTAGCTTCGTCTACGGGCAACCTGTTCGCCCCACCCAGCGGCCAGCGACGTATCGAGGGCGGCTGGCGCAAACCCGCACGACGGCCGACACCCTTGCTGGTGGCGGGCGCGGCGCTGTTGATTGGCGGTTGTCTGGTGGCGTTGGGGCGGGAGCGGGGTCGAGAGTGATCGGCCCGCACAAGGATGCAAATCCTCGCAGCCTTTCGGCTTGACGCATCAGATGATGGTCGTCATATTACACATAAAATATGACGACCATCATAAGCGCTCGCAGCAGGGGATAACACATGGACACGGGAAATGCATCGGCAATGGCCGCGACGGCGCCACACGTCTCCAGCCAACCCCTGACCGGCCGAATCGTGGCGCTGCTCGCGGGCCTCGCGGCGATCGGCATGCTCTCCACGAATATCATCCTCCCGGCCTTCCCGGTCATCGGCGAAGAACTCGGCGTGACCGCCCGCGAGCTCGGCCTGACCCTCTCCAGCTTCTTCGTGACCTTTGCGTTCGCCCAATTGCTGGTCGGTCCGTTGGCCGACCGCTATGGGCGCAAGAAACTGGTGCTGGGTGGACTTGCCGTGTTCGTGGCCGGCACCGTCATCGCGGGCTTCGCCACGTCCCTCGATCTGCTGATCGCCGGACGCGTCGTCCAGGCATTGGGCGTCTGCGCAGCCTCGGTGTTGTCGCGCGCTATCGCACGGGACCTGTTCGAGGGCGAAACGTTGGCGCGCGCCCTGTCGCTGACGATGGTCGCCACCGCCGCAGCGCCAGGTTTTTCGCCCTTGGCCGGCAGCGTCCTGTCCGTCACGCTCGGATGGCGCGCCATCTTCATTCTCGTCGGATTGGCCGCCGTGGTACTGGCTTTTTTCTATGTGCGTGACCTTGGAGAAACCCATCCCGCCGACCGCCGGGCGCCGCATTCCACCGGCAGCGTGCTGCGCGCCTATGCCAGGTTGATGATGGACACGCGCTTCATTCTGCCGGCCCTGTCGATGAGCCTGCTGCTGAGCGGCTTGTTCGCTTCCTTCGCCGCCGCCCCCGCGATCCTGATGAAAGGCATCGGCCTGACGTCGGTGCAGGCTGGCTTGTACTTCGCCTCTACGGTGTTCGTCGTGTTCGCCGCTGGCATGGCGGCACCCCGCCTGGCGCACCGCCACGGTCCTCGAACCATCGCCTTGCTGGGAATCGCCTGCGCCATGGTCGGCGGCGGTTTGCTGCTCGTCGGATCGGCCGAGCCTGGCCTTGGCTGGTATGCGGTGGCGATGGTCACGTTTCTTTGGGGCATGGGACTGGCTAATCCGCTGGGCACGGCCATCACCATGGGGCCGTTTGGCAAGGAGGCCGGGATGGCCTCCGCACTGCTGGGTTTTCTGTCCATGGGTGCGGCTGCGCTGACGACCTGGCTGGCCTCTGTGCTGAGCTTTTCACCCGTCACCACGCTGGGCGCGATCCAGGCGCTGACGTGCCTGGTCGCGCTGCTCCTGTTCGTCCTGCGGCGCTGATCGGTATCAGTCTTCCCAACGGCGAAACAGCACGCTGGCGTTGACGCCACCAAAGCCGAAGCCATTCGACAGCGCATGGGTGATCGGCATTTTCCGAGCTTTCAAACCAACCAGATCGAGCCCGCTGGCCGCCTCATCGGGATGAATCAGGTTCAGCGTCGGTGGCACGACCTGGTCGCGCAGCGCGAGGACGGTGAAGATCGCTTCAATGCCTCCCGCCGCTCCAAGGAGATGGCCGGTGGCGGATTTGGTCGACGTGATCGCCACGCCCGAGCCGGTGCCAAATACCGCACGAATCGCCGCCAGTTCACCGGCATCACCGACCGGGGTGGACGTCGCGTGGGCGTTGATATGCTGCACTTCGGCGGGGCTGACCCCAGCCTGGCGCAGCGCCTGCTCCATGGCGCGCCGTGCACCGTTGCCATCCTCCGGCCCGGCCGTCAAATGATAGGCATCGGCGCTGGTGCCATAACCCACCAGCTCCGCCAGCGGCTTGGCGCCACGGGCCAGGGCGTGCTCCAGCGATTCGATCACCAGCAGCCCGGCGCCTTCGGCCATGACGAAGCCGTCACGCTCACGGTCGAAGGGCCGCGAAGCTTCTTGCGGGCGCTCGGCGAACCCCGTCGACAGTGCGCGGGCCGCTGCGAAACAACCCAAGGTCACACGGTCTATCGCCGCTTCGGTGCCGCCGCAGATGGCGATGTCCGCCTCGCCACTTCGAATGAGCCTGGCGGCATCACCGATGGCCTGCACACCGGCAGCGCAAGCCGTGACAGGCGCGCCAAGCGGCCCCTTGAAACCATGCCGGATCGACACCTGCCCGGCCGCCATGTTGGCCAGGAAAGCCGGGGCGGTGAACGGCGACAACCGTCGCGGGCCACGACTGTCCGTGGTGCGCACGGCCTCGGCAATCGTGGCGAACCCACCCACGCCCGAGGAAATGATCGTCGCGGTCCGCTCTTGATCGATGGCATCGACGGGATGCCAGCCCGCTTGTTCGAGGGCTTCGTGAGCGGCCACCAGGGCGAACTCGATGAAGCGATCCATCTTCTTGCGGTCCTTGGGCGCGATGAGACGTTCCGGGTCGTAGCCGGCAATCCCATCCTCTTCGAGGGAAGGCACCTGCCCGCCAACGGCAACGCCGGTTCCTTCGACGATGTCATCGGACAGGTTGCGAATCCCGGAATACCCAGCCAGCAGGCGCTTCCACACCTCTTCCACGGCACAGCCCAAGGGGCCGACAATACCGACGCCAGTGACGACGATGCGTGTTTGATCTTGGCGATTTTTCATGAAGCCCTCTTCGTCTCAGGACGGATCTTGAACCAGATGGAATACATCGCCGGCAGGAACACCAGCGTCATGATGGTGCCGACGAACGTGCCGCCGATCAGTGTGTAGGCCAGCGTCCCCCAGAACACCGAATGGGTCAGCGGAATGAACGCGAGGATTGCCGCCAGTGCCGTGAGCAGCACCGGACGGGCCCGTTGCACCGTGGCCTCGATCACCGCGTGGAACGGATCGAGACCTTCCTTGTCGTTCTGATGGATCTGCCCGATCAGGATCAACGTATTGCGCATCAGAATGCCCGACAAGGCGATCAGGCCGACCAGCGCGTTGATACCAAACGGCTGGTTGAAGATTAGCAGGGTCGGCACCACGCCGATCAAACCCAGCGGTGCGGTGAGGAACACCATGATCATCGCCGAGACCGAACGGACTTGCAGGATGATGATCAGCAGCGTCATTGCGACCATGATCGGAACCAACGGGACGATGGCCTTGCCGGCCTTGCCCGATTCTTCGATGGCCCCCGCTTGCTCGATCCGGTAGCCGCTGGGCAGCCTGTCGATGACCGGTTGCAGTTGCTTGAAAATAGCACTGGAAACGTCCGGCGGTTGCAGGCCTTCGTCGATATCGCCGCGCACGGTCATGGTGGGTGTGCGATCACGACGGCGCAGGATCGGATCCTCCATGCGCACATCCACCTCGCCGACCTGGGACAGCGGAATCCGCTGTCCCGTCGCGCCCACCAGGGTGAAGCCTTCTATCTTGGCGGGATCCAGACGAATATCCCCGGCGGCGCGACCGACCACCTGCACCGACCGAATGTCTTCGCGGACCGCCGTGATCGGCACCCCTGCGAGGAGGAACTGCAACTGCTGCGCGACCGCGTTGGAGGTCAGCCCCACAGCCTGCAAGCGGTCCTGATCCAAATTGAAATGCAGGGTTGGCACCCGCGGTCCCCAGTCGGTGTTGACGGTCCGCATCAGCGGGCTCGCCTGCATGACGTCCTGGACCTGGCTGGCGATCTCGCGCAGTTTTGCCGGGTCAGGCCCCATCACGCGATACGCCACCGGGAACGGCGAATACGGGCCGAACACCAGTTGGGTCACCCTCACGCGCGCTTCCGGTGCAAGCCCTTCGGCGACCGCTTCACGGAGACGGAACTTGAGGGCTTCGCGCGATTGCTGGCTGTCCGTCAGCACGACGATCTTGGCGAAAGACGGATCGGGCAGTTCCGGCGCCATCGCCAGGTAGAAACGCGGTGCGCCTTGGCCGATGTAGGCGGTAACGATCTTGGCCTCGTCCTGTTTTTGTAGCCAGGCTTCAACCTTGGCGACGGTGGCGCTGGTCTGCTCGATGGACGTGCCATAGGGCATCTGCACTTCCACCAGCACCTCTGGCCGATCCGAGGTGGGGAAGAACTGCTTCTTCACCAGACTCATGCCGAGGATCGCCACCACGAATGTCGCGATCACGGTACCGGCCACCCACCATTTGCGCGCAATGACCCGCGTCAGTACCCGACGAAAGCGGTTGTAATGGCGGGTGTTGTAAATGGCCGCGTGGCCACCTTCGACCTGTTTGATGTCCGGCAACAGTTTCACGCCCAGGTACGGCGTGAACGCCACCGCGACGACCCAGGAAGCGATCAGCGCAATGCCGACGATCCAGAACATGTTGCTGGTGTATTCGCCAGCGGTCGATTGCGCGAAGCCGTTGGGCATGAAGCCGATGGCGGTCACCAGCGTGCCGGACAGCATCGGCGCAGCCGTATGACTCCAGGCGTAGGCCGAGGCTTTGATCCGGTCGTAGCCCTCCTCCATTTTCACCACCATCATTTCGATAGCGATGATCGCATCGTCCACCAGCAGCCCGAGCGCGAGGATCAGCGAACCAAGGGTAATGCGGTCGAAGTTCTTGCCGGTGGCGGCCATGACCACGAACACCACGGCCAGCGTCAGCGGTACCGCCGCCGCGACTACCACACCGACGCGCCAGCCCATGCTGACAAAACACACGATCATCACCACCAACAGCGCGACGAAAAACTTGACCATGAACTCACCGACGGCCGAGTCGATGTTCACCGACTGGTCGGTGACCTTGCTCAGCGTCATGCCCAGCGGCATGCCCTCGTTGATCGAGTTCGTCTCAGCATCCAGCGCTTTGCCCAGGTCCAGGCCATTCCAGCCCTCGCGCATGATCACACCCAACAACAGCGCCTCTTCGCCGCCGTTGCGCACCAGGAACGGGGCCGGGTCTTCATAACCGCGCTCAACGGTCGCCACGTCCGAAAGCTTCAGCGAGCGTCCCAGGACTGAAATGGGCGTATCACGAATTTTCTGCAGCTTGTCGAAGGCACCATCCAGGCGCAGGAAGACCTGTGGTCCGGTGGTTTCAATCGAACCGGCGGGCGTGAGCATGTTCTGGCTGTTCAGGGCGGCGAAAATCTCTTGGGGCGAAACGCCCAGCGTCGCCAGCCGATCATGGGAAAAAGACACGAAGATCCGTTCGGGCTGCTCGCCGATGATGTTGACCTTCTTCACGCCCGGAACATGCAGCAGCCGTTGGCGCAACGCCTCGGCGTCGCGGACCAGCAGTCGCTGCGGTTCGCCCTTGGCTTTGAGGGCAAACAAGGCAAAGGTCACATCGGAGAACTCATCGTTGACCATCGGCCCGATGACACCGGCCGGTAGTTTGATAGCCTCGTCGGCGAGCTTCTTGCGCGCCTGATAAAACTCTTCCTGCACCTGCGACGGTGGCGTGCGGTCGACCAGCGATACCATGGTGAACGCCAGCCCTGGGCGGGTATAGGTTTCCGTGCGGTCGTACCACTTCAGTTCTTGCAGGCGTTTCTCCAGCGGCTCGGCGACCTGGTCCTGCATCTCCTGGGCCGTCGCGCCCGGCCATGCGGTAATCACCGTCAGTTGCTTGACCGTGAACGGTGGATCCTCGGCGCGCCCAAGCTGGAAGAAGGCCAGGACGCCCGCGACAGCGATCAGCAACAGCAAGAACACGGTAATGGAGCGCTCGCGGACCGCGAGCGCCGAAAGGTTGAAGCTCATGGGCGATTCCCCGCGACGTTCACATCGCCCGGCGGAGCCAGCCTCACCGCTTCTCCTTCACGCAACAGATGGGCGCCCAGCGCGACGATCCGCTCGCCCATTTCCAGGTCGCCCGAGACTTGTGCGGCATCGTCGCTCAAGGCGAGTACCTCGACGGGACGCCAGGCAACTTTCGCCGGCTCTGCGGTAATGACCCACACACCGGTGCCTTTGCCCGAGTCGAGAACGGCGGCAATCGGCACTTGCAGTGCTTGCCCCGCTTGAGTGCCCTCGGCGATCCGAAGCGTCACCGTCGAACCCAGCGGCGCGTTAGCCAGCGCGCCCTCCAGCACATACCGCGCCTCGAAGGTACGCGTCACCCGATCGGCCGAATCCGACAGCAGCCTCAGCTTGGCGCTCACCACCTGCTTGGCGTTGCCATAAAGCGTCGCCTGGGCGGTGGAGCCTGCGGCCGGCCGCAGGGTCTCGGGCAACTGCACGACGGCTTCGCGCTGTCCGGCCCGCGCGAGTCGGACCACAATTTGCCCAGGACTGACGACTTGCCCGGGCTCGGCGAGCGTTTCCATCACGACGCCGTCCGCGTCAGCAAGCAGCACGGCGTAGCCGGAGGCATTGCGAGCCACGTCGGCCTGCGCCTGGGCGGCACTGAGCTGCGCCTTGGCGGTATCGGCGGCGGCCTTGATCTGGTCGTACCCCGAAGCGGAAATAGCGCCGGCGGCGACCAGGTCGCGGTAGCGCGCCTCGTCATCAGCGGTCTGCTTGGCCCTGGCCCGCGCGGCGGCGACAGCCTCCTGTTGCGCCCGCGCCTGCAACCCCAAGTCGATCGGGTCCAGGCGCATGAGCGGCTGTCCCTTTTTTACACTCTGGCCGGTATCGACCAGACGCTCGAGCACCTTGCCCGACACCCGGAAACCCAAGTCGCTCTGAACCCTTGCCGTGACGACACCGGAAAATGTACGAGAAGTCGCGGACGAGCCCTGGACTTCGGCAACCCGCACCAACGGCGCAAGCGTGCGCGGATCATTCGCGGTGGATGACTCGCCACACGCCGTCAGGACGAGTGGCAACAAGCAAGCGGCAAGGGTGACGGATCGGTGCCGGAACATAGGGTCCCTTACTTGAATGGATAGGATGGGAATCGCATTCTCAATCTAGTGACCATATCTGTCAATCGTCACTATCTCCCGTACCGAATCCTTTCGCTCACCCATCGCCCGGTGGCATCAGACAATCAAACTGCACTTTCTGCAAGCTAAGAGAAGCCGGATTGACAGACTGTGACCACAACGTAATATGGTCACATCCATCCCAGCCCAAGGAACCTCAATGCCACCCTTGCGTCCCATTGCCCTTTTGATGAGCGCCAGCTTGATGGCGGGCTGCGCGGTCGGCCCGGACTACCAGCGTCCCGAGGTCCCACTTTCGAGTCGGTACCTGGGTCAGTCTTCGGTCGAACATTCTTCGGTCGAACAGAGCTCCGCGAGCACACCGGCCAACTGGGCCGCCTGGTGGGAAGGCTTTGATGATCTCACGCTCAACGGATTGGTCGTCCAGGCTCTTGGACAGAACCTGGACCTGGCACAGGCCTCGGCGCGACTCACGCAGGCACGGGCGGGCCTCGGCGCCGCCAACGCCGCTTTACTACCGTCGGGAAACATCAGCGGCCAAGCCGCGCGCGCTTATCAGTCGGTGGAAACGCCGCTCGGCCAGGTGTTGGACTCAACGCCCGGTTACGACCGGTACGGAAGTTCCTACGAACTCAACCTCGGCGCCAGTTGGGAGATCGACGCCTTCGGCGGCCTGCGACGCGGACGCGAAGCGGCATTGGCCGATTACCAAGCGTCCGAGGCGGGCGTAGCCGCCACGCGACTCGCCGTCGCCGCGCAAATTGCCGACACCTACATCACCTTGCGCGGATTGCAGAGCCGACTGGACATCGCGAACCGTCAAGTCAGAACGCAGCAAGACCTGCTGGAAAAAGTCCAGCTGCTCTACAGCAAGGGCCTTGCCGCCAGCTATCAGGTCCGACAGACCGAAGGGCAATTGGCACAAGTGCAGGCTACGGTTCCGATATTGCAGACTGGGCTTGATGCGGCCATGAACGCAGTCGATGTCCTGCTCGGCACACCGCCAGGCACCCATCGCCCGCAATTGGCTGCACTACGGGATATTCCTCTTGCCCCACAGCTAACGGCAACGGGAACACCGGCCGACCTGCTGCGGCGCAGGCCTGACCTGATGGTCGCGGAGCGGCGCCTCGCGGCTTCCAATGCGCGCATCGGCGAGGCCGTCGCCGAGTACTATCCGAAGTTCTCCCTCAGCGCCTTGCTCGGCAGCGCCACGGCGGTGTCCGGTGGCAATCTTTTCAGCAGCGGCGCCAGCCAGTCGGCGGGTGTGTTGGGCCTGCGCTGGAGGCTTTTCGATTTCGGCCGAATCAACGCTCAGATCGATCAGGCAAAAGGCCAGGAGGCCGAAGCGCTGGCCGCTTATCGCCAGTCCGTATTGCGCGCCACCGAAGAAGTCGAGAATGCCTTCAGCGCCTTGGTCAATCGGGAAACCCAGGCGACCACCCTCGCCCAGGGCGAAACGGCATTGACCCAGGCCCGGCAGTCATCGTTCGCTGCCTATCAGAAAGGCACCGCCAGCCTGATCGATGTGCTCAACGCCGACGACACGCTGCTGCGCACCTCCGATGCCCATGCCCAGGCGCGAACGGAGTCGGCACGGGCGGCGGTCGCGGCATTTCGGGCGCTAGGTGGTGGCTGGCAACCGCCTGAAGAGCTACCCGTAGCGACAAGGTGATTGTTTTCCAGAACAGTCACTTTTTCGCGACGTGAGCGGCCCTTCAGCCAACGTTCAGGGCATCAGGCTGCGCAGGATGAGATTGGAGGTGAGCGTGGGGGCTTGCTCGACGAAATCGAGGTTGTATTGCAGCAGCAGCGGATTGACGAATGGCCGCAGGGCCAGGTGAATGGCATCTACGGTTTCGTCCAGCGGTGTCTTGCGCTCGAACTCGCCGAGCTCACGCCCTTCGCGGACAATCTGCAGCACGAAGCTTTTGATCTGCGCGTTATAGACCTGCGAACTGGGCCAGTGCTCCGAGGCCGAAAACGCCGCGATGTCATAAAGTTTGCGGTCGTTGAAGAACAGGTCCACCCCAGTGGCCACCACGGTCTTGACCAGCCGACGAAAACGCTCCGTTGCTGACAGGCCCTCTTCGTTGATGGCCTTCTCGACGGCCGCAACGATAGTCGACAGGCAATTGGCACAGATGGCTTCGCCGATCGCCTGCTTGGAATCGAAGAATTTGTAGATGTACGCCTTGGAAAAGCCGATGGCCTTGGCCAGGTCGGAAACCGTGGTCTTGCCATAGCCATACTGGCTGAAATGTTCATTGGCTGCCGCGACGATCTGATCTCGAATGTCGTGATCGACTGGGCCGCGAGCGCCGGGGGAAATAACTGATGGCTGGTTCATGGGGGCAGCTTACGCATCCGCAAGGTCGGTGACAACTCATGACCCATGCAAGATATCGTCACTAACAGCGATGCAGAATTTGCTCGGCAGGACTGCCGACTCAACGTCGGCCGCCTGGAAATCAACGAAAAAAACTAGCTGATCGAGCGAGCTGCCTGAAACAGTATCTGCGCGACGAAATCGATTTCCTCTTCGGTAATGATCAGCGGCGGCAGAAAGCGCACAGTTGCGCCGTGACGCCCGCCAAGCTCAACGATCAAGCCGTGCTTAAGGCAGGCTTGCTGGAAGGCCTTGGCCCGTATCGAGTCCGCCGGTGGATGGCCCTGCACGTCGGGGGCGCCTTGTGGGTCGACGATTTCCATCCCGAGCATCAGGCCGCGCCCACGCACATTGCCGATCCAGGCGAACTCGTTTTGCAGCGCCTGCAGTTGGTTGCGCAAGTGGGCGCCCACCGTTTCGGCGTGCTGGACCAGGCCTTCATCGCGGATGAAGCGCAAGGTCGCAGTGCCCGCCGCCATCGCCAGCTGATTGCCGCGGAACGTGCCGGCGTGAGCGCCCGGCTGCCAGACGTCAAGTGAGTCGTTATACACCATGACCGAAAGCGGCAAGCCGCCTCCGATGGCTTTGGACAGGGTGATGACGTCGGGCGTGATACCCGATTGCTCGAACCCGAACATCCGGCCGCTACGGGCGATGCCGCACTGGATCTCGTCGACGATCAGCGGGATGCCATGAGCCTGGGTCAACCGGCGCAGCTCCTGCAGCCAACGGTCCGGCGCGGCGATCACCCCGCCCTCCCCTTGGATTGGTTCCAGGATCATTGCCGCCGGAGCAGTTACGCCGCTTTCCGGATCGTTGAGCAAGTGCTCCAGGTAACGGACATTCAGCGTAACGGCTTGATCGCCCGCTACACCAAATGGGCAGCGATAATCGTGAGGGAATGGCAAGCGCTGCACACCCGGCATCAAGGCGCCTAGGGCATTCTTTGGTGACAGGTTGCCGCTGATGGCCAAGGTGCCAAGGGTCATCCCGTGATAAGCCCCTTCGAATGCCAAGACCGAATGGCGTCCCGTGGCGGTACGGGTCAGCTTGAGCGCGGCCTCGACCGCATCGGCCCCACTCGGGCCACAGAACTGGATGCGTGCGTTACGCGCGAACTCGCTGGGCAGGCAGGCGAAAATTTCCTGGACGAATGCGTCCTTCACCGGCGTCATGAGGTCCAGTGTGTGCATCGGCACACCGGCAGTCATGACCTGCGTGATAGCTTCGATGATTACCGGGTGGTTGTGCCCCAGCGCCAGGGTTCCGGCACCGGCCAGGCAATCGACGAATACTTGCCCCCGGCTGTCTTGCACATAAATGCCATAGGCCCTTTCAAGCACCAGGGGAATGCGCCGCGGGTAACTGCGGGCGTTGGACTCCTGCTGTTGCTGACGCTCCAGCAGCGGCGTCGGATCGAGGCAGTATGGGCTCGACAGACCGGTATGCAACAGGCGTAGCTGTTGCGCGCCACCTGCTGTGACATTCGAAGAAGCACTCATGATTTCCTCCATGGAGGCTGGGTTTGGAAGGGACAAACAGCCTGGAACAAACATCCGGGAGCAACAGGCCGGGCGCGGGAAGATTGCCTTCCCGCGCCCGCGGGTTTACATGTCGTAGCTTACATGTCGTAGCGAAGGATCATCCCCACCGTGCGCGGTGCGCCGACGTCGATGATGGTGTCGTTGCGGTTGTTGGTGACGTATTCCTTGTCGAACGCGTTCTTCACGTAGGCGGACACCGCGACGTTCTTGGTGACTTTGTACTCGGTATTGAAGTTCACCAGCACGTAGTTGTCGCTGCGGCGCTCACCGGTGACGTTGCCGCTGGCATCGAACTCGTACTCCGAAGGCGCGGCGCTCTGGTAGACAACGTCCGTGCCGAATATCAGACGGTCGTCGAAGCGATAGACACCACCCACCGACATCTTGTACTTGGGCGAATAAAGGAACGATTCGCCGCTCATGTCCTGACCTTCGCCGGTGACGAAATCCTTGTATTTGCCATCGGTGTAGGCACCACCGACGTTCAGGGTCAGCTGTTCGGTAAGGTCTTTTTCGACGAAGACTTCCAGACCCTTGATATCGCTGCGGCCCGCATTGTAGATGCGTGCGAAGCTAGCGCCCCTTTCCAGAACACTGACTTGCTGATCTTTCCAGTCGGTGTAATACAGGTTGGCACGGGTACGCAGCGTCTTGTCGAAGAACGAGCCACGGTAGGAAAGTTCGTAGTTAGTAGTGTATTCCGGATCGTAAGCTTCATGACCGCCACCGGCTCGCACGTTGACGCCACCGCCACGATAGCCTTTCTGCACCATGAAACCGAGGTATTGATCGGTGGCCAACTCGTAATCGACACCGAGCTTCGGCAGTACCGCGTCAAACGACTTGCTGACTTTTCCCGAACTGGAAAAAGCGTCCTCTTCGATGTCAGTGTCGTTGGTCTCATGGTCATAACGAAGGCCGGTGATCAATGTCCAGCGCGGAGCAAACGTCCAGTTGATTTCGCCGAATACAGCCTTGTTTTCAATCTTGGTATCACCCTTGACCGTAAATAGATCAGCGCCGGACAACAAGCGGTCATGGAAGTTATTAGTGCTACGACCGTAGTACGCACCAACGAAGCTTTTCACCGTGTCCGAGGCGTAATTCAGGCGCAACTCCTGGCTAAACAGGTCGCCGTCCTGTTTGCGAAGAATGACATCGTTGGCTAGAGCGCTCTGGTCAAAATCCAGTCGAGCGCTATAGTCCGAACGGGTATTGGCGGTCATGCTCGTCAACGTCCAAGCATCGTTCAGCCGGTAGTCAATCTTGGCGCTCAGCGTATCCTGCTTGAGGTTGTCGAAGGCCTTGGTGTTGGACGAGATGTCGTAATAGCTCGGCTTGCCGTTGACGCGCATGGTCGAACGGTCGCCCTGACGGTGCTCGCTGTGGGCGTAGGTCAGCAGGACGTCGGTGTCATCATTGGGCAGGATCAGCAATTTGCCGCGCGTGTTGCTGGTGCGACGCGGGTTGGCGTCATCATTGAGCGCAGTGTTGCGGATGTAACCGTCACCTTCGCCATAGTCCACCGCGATACGCCCGGCGATCTTGTCATCGACGATGGCCCCGCCTCCGGCCACGGCCGCACCGCGCTCGCCGTCGTTGCCCACGTTGGTCTGCGCCGAGAAGCTCGGTTCGAAGGTGGGGTTCTTGGTCCGGATAACGACCGCGCCAGCAAGGGAGTTACGCCCCTGGGTGGTGGATTGCGGGCCAAGGAACACCTCGACCTGCTCCGCATCCCAGAGCGGGACCGGGCTGAGGGTCAGCGCGCGGTTCGGTTGCACGGCACCGTCGACATACACCGACACAGCACCATTGAGCGTCGCTGGGCCCTGATCGTCAAAACCGGACACCGGCACGCCACGAATGCCCCAGTTCTCGTTGCCGGCCTGGCTATAGACACCGGGCGTGCGGGCAAACACATCCACCAAGTCCTTGTCGCCGTGCTCGCGCAGATTCTTGTCCGTGACGACCACCACGCTGGACTGGGTCTTCTCGAGGGTGCGGTCGATTTTCTCACCCGAAACGGTGATCGGAGCGAGCTCCATCGCGTTGGACTCTTCAGCTGCCCAAGCACAGTTGGCCAGGCCTACCGCAGACCCTACAGCCAACGCAATTGTATTCTTTTTGAAATTCACGCCCCGCTCCCCTGCGACAGATATTTTTGGTTTTTTTAGCCGGCCTGACCGCCTGTTGGTACCAGCGGAGCGGAGTCTAATCCAAAAAAAAATATAAATAAACAGTATTGATAATCTCTCTCATTTGTACCTAATATGCCGTCTTGTATTTATCCAGATACATTACAGACGAGTCCTACACACCCGACCGCTGCGCTGCTTTCAAGGTCTTGTGACTGGTCGAAGAAGATAAAAGAGGATGCACAAGGATGACCTCAATCGAACACTTGGACGGGCGTCCTGCGCCTATTTCAGTGGCTTCCATGGATGAAGGCGCACCATCGTTGCCCGTCTTGGTACAGGCGGCGCCAGGTCAGTCGATTCACGATCTGGACGCCTCGACTCGCGACAGCCTGCCCCACCTCCTGGCTACGGTTGGCGGGGTTTTGTTCCGCGGTTTTGCCGTTGCCACGCCCATCGATTTCAAGCGCTTCGCCGCCAGCTTCGGTGCACCACTGGCCAGTTACGAATTCGGTTCCACGCCGCGTAGCAAAGTCTTCGCAGGGGTCTATAGCTCCACTGAATACCCGGCCCATCAATTCATCCCTCTTCACAACGAACAGGCGTACACCCGGCCCTGGCCTTCGCGCATCTGGTTCCACTGCATCAAGGCCAGTGAAACCGGGGGCGAGACGCCGATTGCCGACAGCCGCCTGATCTACCAGCGCATACCGGACGAGATCCGCGAGCTGTTCGCCAGCCGCGAGCTGCTTTATGTACGCAACTACAGTGGCGCCCTGGACCTTCCCTGGGAAAAAGTCTTCAACACCCTGGACCGCGCCCAGGTCGAACGCTACTGCCAGGACAACGACATCGAGTGGGAATGGAAAGCCGATGGTGACCTGCGCACCCGCCAGCGTTGCGCCGCGGTGCAGCAGCATCCCGAGACCGGCGAATGGGTCTGGTTCAACCAGGCGCACCTGTTCCATGTCTCGGCCATCGAACCCAGCGTACGCGCCAGTCTGCTGGCGGCAGTGGGTGAGGAGAACCTGCCGCGCCATGTCTATTTCGGCGACGGCTCGGCCATTGCCGACGACATGCTCGATACCGTGCGCGAAGTCTATCGCCAGACTGCCGTCAGCTTCCCCTGGCAGCCCGGCGACATCCTGATGCTCGACAACCGACTGGTGGCACACGGTCGCAATCCTTTTACCGGTGACCGTAAAGTCATCGTGGCCATGGCGTGAATTGAACATGTTTTCCTTCGAACACTGGATCGACGTGCTGGAAGCCAACGCCCAGCTTTTTCCTCAGCACGCCGCACTGCACTTTTTGCCAGACGGCGTCGAGATCGGCGAATCCCTGACCTTCTTCCAATTGCACGAGCAGTCCCAATCCCTGGCGGCCGCGCTGCAAGCGCGCTATGCACCGGGCGACCGCGTGCTGTTGATGCTGCCCAGCAGCCTCGACTACGCCCGCGCCTTCTGCGCCTGCCTGTATGCCGGCCTGATCGCGGTGCCGTTGTTCCCGCCGCCGTCGCGCAAACCGCGTCACCTCGACCGCGTCCGCAATGTAGTGGTGGATGCCGAGCCGGCGCTGATTCTCGCCCCGGCGGAGTATTGCGAAGGCTTGTTGGAACTGGCGGAGGGTCGCGTCGATGTGCTGACCGTCCAGGCTCTTGGCACGCCACCGGCCAGCCAGTGGCTACGCCCGGCCATCGACGGTTCGACCGTGGCCTTCCTGCAATACACCTCCGGCTCCACCGGTTCGCCAAAGGGTGTCGAGGTGCGTCAACGCAACCTGATCGCCAACGTCGAACTGATGCGCCAGGCCTATGGTTTCGATGCACAAGGCGCCATGGTCAACTGGCTGCCGCTGTACCACGACATGGGCCTGATCGGCGGCATGCTGGCGCCGCTCTACAGCGGCATGCCTTGTTATCTGATGGCTTCCCAGACCTTCGTCAATGCGCCATCGGCCTGGTTGCAGGCGTTGAGTCGCTACCGTGCCACCGCCAGTTTCGCTCCTAACTTCGCCTACGCCCTGTGCAACCGGGTGGTCAGCGACAACCTGATCGCGCAGCTTGACCTGAGCGCCTGGAAACACGCGATCAACGGCGCCGAACCGATCCATCCCGGCACCCTGGAAGCGTTCGTCCAGCGTTTTTCCGCCTGTGGCCTCAACCCGTTGGCCATCAGCCCCGGTTATGGCCAGGCCGAAGCGACCCTGTGCGTCAGCGCCACCCCGGCCGACGCGCTGCCGGTGGTGCTGCGCCTGGACAAGTCCGTGCTGGAGACCGGCCGTGTGGCGCTGGCGGCGGCCGGTGCTGCCGCCGTGGAGTTCGTCGCCTGCGGCTACCCGCAAGCCTTGCACAGCATCGCCATCGTCGACCCGCAGACCTATGAGCGCTGCGCCCCTGACCGCATCGGCGAAGTCTGGCTCAAGGGCCCGAGCAACGCCGAATCCTATTGGAAGAATCCCGAGGCCACTCGCGAAGCCTTTGAGGCGCGGATCGCCGGCTCATCGGAGCATTACCTGCGCTCCGGCGACCTGGGTTTCATGCACGAAGGCCAGGTCGTGATCTGCGGGCGGCTCAAGGACCTGTTGATTCTCAACGGGCGCAACCTCTATCCCCACGACATCGAATTCGCCATTACCGACGCCGAGCCGGGCATCCGCACCGGACGCATCGCCGCTTTCTCGGAAATGGACCCGGCACTGGGCCGCGAGAAGCTGGTGATCGTCGCCGAGCCGCAGCGCAAATTCGTTGACCCGGCCCATCACCCGGCGCTGTTCGCGTCGATGCAAAACGCCGTGCGCGAAGCCGCCGACTGTGGCATCGACCAGATCGTGCTGGTGCAAGCCGGCACCATCCCGATGACCACCAGCGGCAAGATCGCCCGTCAAGGCGCGCGTAAACAACTCGCTGCGGGCACGTTGAGCATCATCGCCCAGAGCGGTGGGACCCTGGCCTCGAATGACGAAGCCCTTGACCTTGCCCAGCTCAAGCGCCTGGCCACTGAAACACCGCAACAGGCCCAAATCGCCTGCCGTCAATGGTTGGAACAGACGCTTCACGCGGTCAACCCGTATTTTTCGGCCGACTTCGACCGCAGCCTGATCGGCCAGGGCCTGGATTCCATCGGCGTCGCCGACTTCGCCGCGCGCCTGCACCGGGACCTGGGCTGGAGCCTCGATACCCATGAGTTGTTTGGGGAAACCACCCTCGGACAATGGGCGCTCGCCCTGCAAGGCTTCCTGAATCAACCGGCGCCAACAGCCGAGGTTGCGTCCGTGCAGGCCCGCCTCAGCCAGGCGCATCAATCGTTCGCCCAGCGTCGCCTGTGGTTCCTGCGCCAACTGAACCCGGACGACACGCGCCACAACCTCGTACTGCACTTGCGCTTGCAAGGTCCACTGGACATCGAGACGCTCTCCCTGCGCCTGAACACGCTGGTCGAGCGTCACGGCGTGTTGCGCACGGTGTACCGCGACGGCGTCGATGGCCCGCAACAACAGGTGCTGCCAGCCACGCCTGTAGCGCTGGTCCAGCATGACTTACGTGACCGGAACGAAACCCAGCAACAGCAGGCGCTGAGCCAGCGTTTGGCCGATGAACACGCCACTCCGGTGGATCTGCAAGCCGGCCCGCTGCTGCGCGCGCAGTTGCTCAGCAGAAATGACCAACAACATGACCTGCTGCTGACCCTGCACCACATCGCCTTCGACGGACGCTCGGCGCAAGTGCTGCTGGCGGAGCTGGCCGCTACGGTGGGCGCCGGGCTGCCGGGGCAATACCTCGATTTCGCTCAATGGGAAGCCCGGCACTGGAGTGAACAGCGGATCGCCAGCGAGCAGGACTTCTGGCGTGGATACCTGGCCGACATGCCACAAACCCTGGAACTCGGTGGCAGCGGCCCGGCCCCGGGCAAACACAGCCTGAACTTCAACGTGTCCCAGGCCCGCTGCGAGCGCTTGGCTGAATTGGCCCGCGAACAAGGCATGACCTTGTTCATGCTGCTGCTCGCCAGTTACCAACTGGTGCTCAAGCAACTGGGCGGCCAAGCGCAATTTTTGCTGGGCACCGACGTCAGCGGCCGGCCATTGGCCGAGCACAACGACGTCATCGGTTTCTTCGTCAACCAGTTGACCTTGCGCTGTGACCTGCGCGGCGAACCGACCCTGGCCGATTTCCTCGAGCAGGTTCGCGATGAAGCGCGCCAGGCCTACGCCCATCAAGGCCTGCCTTTCGACCTGGTGGTCTCGGCCCTCGCGCCGCAGCGCCGCACCGGTCACTCACCGCTGTTCCAGGTCAAGCTCAACTATCAACCGTCGCGGGTGTCCCCGACCGCCATTGCCGGCGCGCAGTTGTCTGCGCTGGTCGTGGCCCAGGCACCGGGGGACTTTCACTTGGTGCTCGACCTCGTGCATGGCAGCGAGGGCCTCGCCGCAACCCTCAAGTATCGCGGCGAATACTTCGACCAAAGCCGTGCGTTGCGCCTGCAACATCTGTGGACGTGCCTGCTGGAGCAACTCCCCACCCTGCTGGACGAGCCGCTGCCGGCGCTGGCCAAGCGCATCGGCAGCTGGGACCAGGCCTTTGCCCGTGAGCGGCAACAGTCCCAGGCGCTGGCCGGTCGCAGCCAGATGATGCAAGCCAAACGTCGCTCCTTGTCCCTTTAACCGAGTCGGATGCCGCTATGTCTATCGTGCCCCCATCGCCACGCGCCCTCGGCGCAGTGCGTCGCAAAGCCATGAACGTCTCGGAACAACAGTTGGTGACCGAGCGCCTGCTCAGCCCGGACCACGCCCTGCCGCTGGTGATCGAGCCAGCCGTCAGCGGTGTCGACCTGGTTGCCTGGGCCGCACGGGAACGCGAGTCATTAGAAAAGAAACTGCTGCAATATGGCGCCCTGCTGTTTCGCGGCTTCAACGTCACGTCCGTCGAGCAGTTCGACCAAGTGATCGCCGCGCTTTCCCCTGGCGCGCTGGAATACATGTTCCGCGCCTCGCCCCGGACACGTGTCGGCGGCAATATCTACACCTCGACCGACTACCCGGCCGACCAAATGATCTTTCCCCACAACGAGCATTCCTACTCACCACGCTTCCCCCTGCGGCTGTTCTTCTATTGCCATCTTCCGTCCGAAACCGGTGGTGAAACACCGATTGGCTCGACCCGCGCCGTCAAGGCCAGGATCAGCCCGCAGATTGAAGCGCGGTTCCGGGAAAAAGGCGTGTTATACGTGCGCAACTACGGCGACGGTTTCGGCCTGCCGTGGCAGACCGTATTCCAGTCCGAAGACCGCAGCGAAGTGGAAGCCTACTGCGCCAGCGTCGGCATCGAAGTGGAATGGAAAGACAACAATCGCCTGCGCACCCGTCAACGCGGGCCGGCCGTGGTACGCCACCCGCGCACCGGCGAAGAGGTCTGGTTCAACCACGCCACATTCTTCCACATCAGCACTCTGCCCGAGCGCATTCGCGATTCGTTGCAAAGCAATTTCAACGACCTCGACCTGCCCACCAACACCTTTTATGGCGACGGCGAGCCAATCGAGCCGCAAGTCCTGGAATCGCTGCGTGCGGCGTACCTCAATTCGTTGGTGCGCTTCAGCTGGCAGCAGGGGGACGTGTTGTTCATCGACAACATGCTCGCCGTGCACGGTCGCGAACCCTTTACCGGCAAGCGCGCCATCATGACCGGCATGGCTGAAGCCCTGCTGTCGAGCGACGTTGCCGTCTGACATTCAACGAGGCCACCCGCCGTGCGCAGGTGGCTTGCCCGACGCATGTCCAGCAAGCCCCAGCGTCTGTGCGGTGATCCAGGCTCAAGCCCTTTTCCAGTCGAGATGAACATGAGCGGACTTCAAGGTTTTCGTATTTCCCCGCAACAGGCATCGGTGTATCCCCACATCAACGGCGCGGCGGAGCACCCGTTCAGCTGTCATTTGCAATGGTCGCTGTCGCAACCGCTGGACCTCGATGCCCTGAACAACCGCCTGCAGGCCTTGGTGGCCGGCAGTGAAATCCTGCACACGCGCCTGATGCCCGTGCCCGGCCTGCGCCACCCGGTGCAAGTGATTGATGAAGCCGCTGCGCTGGCGGTGAACCTCCAGGACCTGCGCCAGCACAGCCGCGCCGACCAGGACGCGGCCTTGGCTCAATTCGCCAGCCAGCCTCGCGACTGGACGAACCCTTTATGCGTGACCCTGGTGCGCCTGGACGACGAGCAAACTGTCCTGGACCTGGCCGCGGCCAGCAGCCATTTCGACCTTGCCAGCCTGAAATGGCTGGCCGCTGGATTGCTGCACGACACCGCACCGGACCTATCCGAAACCTTGCAGTACGCCGACTACGCCGAATGGCGCTGGAGCCTGGTTGAAGACGCGCCGGACCACCCGGGCGTGAGCTTCTGGACACCGTCGGGGGAAACCGAACAGGCCACGTTGCAACTGCCCCTCGAATCGACGCTCGAAGGCGGGTTCGCGCCGATCCGATTGGACCTGACACTGCCGACCGACCTCGCCCGCCACCCGGCACTGACCTCGGATTTGCTGCTGGCGGCATGGGCAGCGGTGCTGGGACGCCTGGCCGGCCAGCAACAGGTGCCGCTCACCCTGATTCATGAAAGTCGCGGCGCGGAACTGGAAAACACCCTGGGGCTGTTCGAGCAGTGCTTGCCCGTGCGCATCGAGCTGGACGCCCAGGCGACCTTGCTGGCGCAAAGCACCCAAGTGGCCGCCACCCGGGAACGGGCGATCGGCTGGCAAGACTATTACACCGGCACCCTCAACGGCGGGTACGCCTTTGCCTGGCGCTCGGGCGATGCCCAGGAACGTCATGCCAGCGCCGTGATGAACCCGCTGAAGGCGTGCCTGAACGTGCGCCAGTTGCCCGGTAGCCTGCACGCGCAGCTGGTCTATGACCGCCATGCCCTCAGCGCCGAAGCCGCCGGCTGCCTCGCCGAGCAATGGTTGCAATTGCTGCAAGGCGCCCTGGCCGAACCGCAACGGGCCTGGGCGCAGTTGCCCCTCGGTGGAGCGCTGCAATCGCAGTTGATCGGCACCGGCGTGGACGTGCCGTCCATCGAACCGGTGACGCTGGTGGAATTGATTGCTCGTCAAGTTCGTCAACAACCGAACGCCATCGCCCTCAGCGACCAGCACGGCGACCTGAGCTACAGCCGCCTCGATGCCTGCGCCACGCAGTTGGCCCATCGACTGGTCGCCGCCGGCATCGGCCCCGGGGTGCCGGTCGGCATCCTGTTCGCCCGCAGCAACGCGGCCACTGTCGCCATGCTCGCCGTCCTGAAAGCCGGTGGCGCCTACATGCCCGTCGATCCGACCTACCCCGCCGACCGCCGCGCCTACATGCTCGCCGACAGCGCCATCGCCCACATCGTGGTCAGCGCCGACCTGGCCGACAGCGTGCCGGCTGACCTGCAACGCTTCGTGCTGGATGACCTGGCAACACCCGACCTCGGCGATCTGCCGGCACTGCCGTTGCCAGACGCGAACGACCTCGCCTACTTGATCTACACCTCCGGCTCTACCGGTGCGCCAAAAGCCGTGGAAATCAGCCACGGCGCGCTGAGCTACTCGACCCAGGTGCGCATGGCCACGTACGAAGCCCCGGTGCGCGCCTACCTGCTGCTGTCGTCGTTTGCCTTCGACAGCTCGGTCGCCGGGATTTTCTGGACCCTGGCCCAAGGCGGACGCCTGGTGTTGCCCGCGCCGGGTGAAGAACTGGAAATGGCCCGCCTGGCGCAGCTGATTGTCCAACATCAGGTCAGCCACGGCCTGTCATTGCCGTCGCTGTACCAGGCCCTGCTCGATCAATTGCAGCGCAGCGGGGAAACCCATCCCCTCGCCTGCTGGATCGTCGCCGGCGAGGCTTGCCCGCCGTCGCTGATCGCGCAACACAGCAAGACCCTGCCACAGGCCCGGCTGGTGAACGAATACGGCCCCACTGAAGCGACGGTCTGGGCTACCTATGAAGTGCTGGAGCCGAGCCGGAACGTCAGCATCGGCCGCCCCATCGCCGGCATGGACCTGCGCCTGCTGAACGAATTCGACACCGCTTGCGCCATTGGCGAACCGGGTGAAATCGTCCTCGCTGGCCCGACTCTGGCCCGCGGCTATCGCAACAAACCCGAAGAAACCGCCAAGGCCTTCGTCACTCTGGCTGACGGCACTCGCGCCTATCGCACCGGCGACCTGGCGTGCTGGTTGGCCGACGGGCGCTTGGCGTTCCTGGGGCGCAAGGACCATCAGGTCAAGGTGCGCGGCTACCGCATCGAGCTGGGTGAAATCGAGCGTCAACTGTGCAACCACAGCGACGTGCGCGAAGCCGCAGTGATCGTCCAGGAACAGGCCGCCGGCAAACGCTTGCTCGCCTACATCTTGGCCGCCCACGGCTACGCACCGGATTCGGAGGCAATCAAGCGCTTCCTCGGCGAGCGCCTGCCGTCGTACATGGTGCCGGCCCTGGTGCTGACCCTGGCGAGTTTTCCGCGCACGCCCAACGGCAAGCTCGACACCCGCCAGTTGCCCGATCCGGACCAGCTCGACGAAAGCGCCCATGTGGCGCCGCGCAACGCCATGGAAACCACGTTGCAAGCCATCGTTGCCAAGGTCTTGAAGCTTTCCACGGTGAGCGTCACCGACAATTTCTTCGCCATCGGCGGCGACTCGATCCTGAGCCTGCAAGTGGTGGCCCAGGCCCACGAGCAAGGTATCGCGCTCTCGGCCAAGCAAGTCTTCGAACGCCAGACCATCGCCGCCATGGCCGAGGTCGCGCAAGCGCTGGACCCGAGCGCCGCCGAGCCGCAAGCCGACAGCACCGAGTTCAGCGCCTCGGGCCTGTCCGATGATGAAATGCAAGCGCTGATGGCCGAACTGAACGAGGCCGACCTGTGAACGGCTCCTTGCGTTGCTACGCCATCACCGTTGCCCCTTTTTACGCAGGACGCTTTAAATGACCACCGATAAAACCGCCGGTAACCCGATCGAAGACATTTACCCGCTGTCGCCGCTGCAACAAGGGATGTTGTTCCACTCCCTGTTGCACGAAGACTCCGGGGTATACCTGATGCAGGATCGCTACCGCATCGGCGGGGCCATCGATGAAGGGGCGTTCCTCGAATCGTGGCGCCAGGTGGTGGCGCTGCACCCTTCCCTGCGCGCCAGTTTCCAGTGGAAAAGCCAGAAGCAACCGGTGCAGGTGATCCATCGCCAGGTCAAGGTGCCGCTGGACACCCTCGACCTGCGCGGGCTCGCTCCCCATGAGCAGGAAGCGCGGATCCGCACGCTGTTGGAAGACGAGCAGAAAGTCGGCTTCAACCTGTCGAAGCCACCGCTGATTCGCTTCCGGCTGGTGCGCCTGGCCGACGAGTCCTACGAATTCATTCGCAGCTTCCACCACATCCTGATGGACGCCTGGTGTATTTCCCTGGTGACCGTGGACTTCCTCAAAGTCTACGAAGCGCTGTGCAACGACCGCACGCCCGAGCTGAAAAGCCCTCGGCCGTTTCGCGACTACATCCAATGGCTGCAACGCCAGGACGCCGGCAAGGCCGAGCAATTCTGGCGCGGCCAGTTGCAAGGCCTCAATGCGCCCACGCCACTGACCGTGGACAACGGCGTGACGCGCGACCGCTACACCGATGCGGTGCTGGTGGACGACCAGCTGATTCACCTCGACGAACAGGAAACCCAGGCGCTGGCAGCGTTCTGCCGCCGTCGCCGGATCACCCCGAACACGTTTTTCCAAGGCGTGTGGTCGTTGCTGCTGTCGCGCTACAGCGGGCAGCAGGACGTGGTCTTCGGCGTCACCGTGGCCGGGCGTCCGGCCGACCTGACCGGCGTCGCGGAAATGATCGGCCTGTTCATCAATACCCTGCCGCTGCGGGTCTCGGTGGACCCGAGCGCCGCGCTCGGCAATTGGCTGGGCGACCTGCAAAAGCTCAACGTCGACATGCGGGACTTCGAGCACACGCCGTTGACGGACATCCAGGGTTGGAGCGATTTCCCCCGGGGCGAGACGCTGTTCGACAGCATCCTGGTATTCGAAAACGCGCCCATCGACGAGCAGATTCTCGAAGGCGGCTTCCAGTTCAGCCTCGAAGGCATGGACCACAGCGTGCACACCCACTACGGCTTGACCGTGGTGATCCTGCCGGGCGAACAACTGGGCATCCGCGTGTCCTATGACCGCGAACGTTTCGACGCCGCCACAGTGCGGCGCCTGCTGGGCCACATCGCCAGCCTGGTGCGCAGCATGCTCGCCGCCCCCGACGCGCCGTTGGCCAGCTTCGAACTGCTGGCCGCCGAGGAGCGTCAACAGTTGCTCGGCGAGTGGGCGCTCAACCCCCACGATTTCCCGCTGGAGCAAAGCTACGCCGAGCTGTTTGCCGCCCAGGTCGCCCAGCGCGGTGATCAGGTCGCCGCGATCTGTGCCGGTGAGTCGCTGACCTACGCCGAGCTGGACCTGCGCTCCACGCGCCTGGCCCATGCCCTGCGCGAGGCCGGCGCCGGTGAAGACCAACTGGTCGCGCTGGTGGCCCCCCGTGGCCTGGCGCTGTTGACCATGATGCTGGCGGTGTTCAAGGCCGGCGCGGCGATGCTGCCCCTTGAGGTCAATCACCCACCCGAGCGCCTGCGGGAGATCCTCGGGCTGTCCCGCGCGCCGTTGCTGGTCGCAAGCGAAGGTTGCAACGGCCTGCTCGATCAACTGCTCAGCGGCCTCGAGCCGGCGCCCAAGGCGCTGTTCGCCGAGGCCTGCTGGACCGGCGGCAACGACACGCCATTGTCGGTGCTCGCCCGCCCCGACAGCCTGGCCTACGTGCTGTTCACCTCGGGTTCGACCGGCACGCCCAAGGGCGTGATGATCGAACAGCGCGGCATGCTCAACAACATCTTCGGCAAGGTGCCGGCCCTGGGGCTCAGCGCCGCCGACCGGATTCCCCAGACCGCGTCGGTGGCGTTCGACATTTCGGTGTGGCAGTTCCTCGCCGCGCCGGTGCTCGGCGCCACTGTGCATATTCTTCTGGATGACGTCGCCCACGACCCACAACGCCTGTTGCAAGTGCTCGCCAGCGAGCGCCTGAACGTGCTGGAAATCGTCCCGAGCCTGATGCGCACCCTGCTCGCGCTGTGCCCGTGCGACTTGCAGCTGCCGGACCTGCGCTGGGTCCTGCCCACCGGTGAAGCGCTGCCGCCAACCGTGGCCCGGGACTGGTTCGCGCGCTTCCCCGACATCGCCTTGATGAACGCCTACGGGCCGGCCGAATGCGCCGACGACGTAGCCTTCCAGCCGATCGTCGAAGCACCGGGGGCCGAGGTCAGCCACATGCCCATCGGCCAGCCGACCGCCAACAACCGCCTGTATGTGCTCGACGAAGCCCTGCGCCCGGTGCCGGTTGGCGTGGCCGGGGAAATCTGTGTCGGTGGCGTCGGCGTCGGCCGCGGCTACCTGCACGACCCGCAACGCACCGCCGAGGCCTTTATCGACCACCCTCAGCTCGAGGGTCGCCTGTACCGCACCGGTGACCTGGGACGCTGGCGTACAGACGGCGTGATCGAGTACCTCGGCCGCCGCGACCAGCAGGTGAAACTGCGCGGGCACCGGATCGAACTGACGGAAATCGAACACCGCCTCGCCCAGCACCCGAACGTGCGCGAAGCCGCCGTCCTGCTGCGGGAAAACACCGTCGGCGAAGCCTGGTTGGTGGCGTACTGGTCGGCCCATGACGAGACCCAGGGCAGTGACGGCCTGAGCGAACACTTGCGGGCGCAACTGCCGCCATACATGGTGCCGGCGGCCTTTGTCTGCCTGGACAAACTGCCCCTGAACAATAACGGCAAGGTCGACCGCAAGGCCCTCGCTGCGCGCGAGCTGGACTGGCAGGCCGACACCCAGGAAAGCATCGCCCCACGCAACGCGCTGGAAACCACCGTAGCGTCCATCTGGGCCGAAGTCCTCGGGCGTGACACGGTAGGCGTGGAAGACAACTTCTTCACCCTCGGCGGGCACTCGCTGCTGGCGACCCAGATCGTGGCGCGCCTGCGTACCCAGTTCAAGCTCGACCTGCCGCTGCGGGTGTTGTTCGAACAGCCGACCGTGGCCTTGCTGGCCGTGGCCATCGGCGCCCGCCAGGCCGAGGCCGCCGCACCGCAAGCCAACGCCCCCGGCCTGCTCAAGGCCCAGCCACGCCCGACGCTGCTGCCGCTGTCGTTCTCGCAACAGCGCCTGTGGTTCATCGAGCAACTGACGCCCGGCACCACCCTGTTCAATATTCCGTTCGCCCTGCACCTCAAGGGTGAACTCAACATCGAGGCCCTGCATGCCAGCCTCAACGACCTGCTGGTGCGCCACGAAATCCTGCGCACCGGCATCCACAGCACCGACGGCGTGCCGTGCCAGCGCATCAGCCCGGCGCTGGCCATCGCGCTGCCCTTCGAAGACTTGTCGGGCCTGACCGCCACCGCCCGCGAAGGCGCGCAGTTCAATGCCCTGCAAGACACCTTCGAGCAGCCGTTCGACCTGACCAGCCCGCCGCTGCTGCGGGCGCGCTTGCTGCGCCTGGCGCCGGGCGAGCACGTGCTCGGCATTGCCCTGCACCACCTGGTCTCTGACGCCTGGTCGGCCACCATCGCCCTGCGCGAACTGGCCCTGGGTTATGAAGCCCGTTGCAACGGCGCCCCCGCCGAACTGCCGGCCCTGCCGCTGCAATACGCCGACTTCGCCCTGTGGCAGCGCGGACACCTGCAAGGCGCCGAACTCAAGCGCCAACTCGATTACTGGACCACCACCCTCGACCGCCGTGACAGCGACGCCAGCCCGCTGCTGGCCTTGCCCACCGATCATCCACGGCCCTCGGTGCAAAGCTACCGCGCCGGGATCGTACAGCGTGAACTCAGCGCCGACCTCAGCGCCCGGGTGCAAGCCTTCGCCAGTCGCCTCGGCACCACGCCGTTCACCGTCCTGTTCGCCGGTTTCGCCGTGCTGATGCACCGCTTGAGCGGCGACGCCACGGTGCTGCTCGGCACCCCGGTCACCCACCGTGAACAGCCGGGCACCGAAGGCCTGCTGGGCATCCTGTTGAACAACCTGGCGATCCGCGCGGACTTCAAGCCGCAAGCGGACTTCACTGCCCTGGTCAAGCAAGTGGCCGAGCGCCTGCGCAGTGGCCTGCAACATCAGGACCTGCCGTTCGAGCAATTGGTGGACAGCCTGCAACTGCCACGCAGCCTCAGCCATGCGCCGCTGTACCAGGTGATGGTCGCCCAGCAACTGGCCATGGAGTCGCGGTTGCGCTTCCCCGGGCTGGAATTCGAAGCACTGGACACGCCGCTGCGGCACTCCGAATGCGATTTGGACCTGCACGTGCTGTGCCCGGCCAATGCGCCGATCCAGCTGGAGCTGATGTTCGCCCTCGACCTGTTCGTCGCCGACAGCGCCCGCCAAACCCTCGCACGCCTGGAACATCTGCTCGAACACATGCTCGCCGAGCCCCAGCGTCCGGTCGCCGCCTTGCCGCTGCTGATGGAGGCGGAGTGGCAACGCAGCGTGGTCGAGTGGAACCGTACCGAGATGGCGGTGCCGACGCACCTGACCTTCGTCCAGTTGTTCGAACAACAGGCCGAGCGCACCCCTGAGCGAGACGCGCTGTGTTTCGAAGGCCGCAGCCTGAGCTACGGCGAACTGAACCGTCGCGCCAACCAAGTGGCGCATTACCTGCGCAGCCGTGGCGTCGGCGCGAACAGCCCGGTGGCGCTGTGTGTCGAGCGTTCGCTGGAGCTGCTGGTCGGCCTGCTGGGCATTCTCAAGTCCGGTGGCGCCTATGTGCCGCTGGACCCGACCTACCCAGCGGATCGCCTGGCGTACATGCTCGAAGACGCCCGACCGGCACTGTTCCTCGGCCAGCAGGGCCTGCTGGAACAGCTGGGGGCCGGACTGCCACGCCTGCGCCTGGACAGCGACGTAGCGCTGTTCGCCAACCAGCCGGACAGCAACCCGGCCCCACTGGCCGGGCCGCAAGACCTGGCGTACATCATGTACACCTCCGGTTCGACCGGTAAGCCCAAGGGCACTCTGGTGACCAATGGTTCGGTGGTCAACCTGGCCTGGGCGCGCATCCACGGTTTGTATCGTCGCTACACCGACCAGCCGATGCGCACCAGCTTCAACTACTCGTTCGCCTTCGACAGTTCGGTGGCGGAGCTGATCCTGTTGCTCGACGGCCACAGTCTGTACCTGACCCCGGAAGACGTGCGCTACGACCCCGAGGCCCTCGCCGGCTTCTTCCGCGATACCCGTCTGGAGGCCTTCGAGTGCACCCCGGCACAGCTCAAGGCCCTGCTCGAAAGCGACGGCGTCCGCCGGGGCGAGGTGTACCTGCCACGCTTCGTGCTGTTCGGTGGCGATGCGGTGGACGCACAGCTGTGGCAACGCCTGCCGTCGATTGCCGGCAGCCGCTTCTTCAACACCTACGGCCCGACCGAATGCACCGTGGACGCCACCGGCTGCGCGGTGGATGACTTCCCGCAGCGGCCGATCATTGGCCGGCCCATCGCCAACGTGCGCACTTATGTGCTCGATGCCTTCCTCAACCCGATGCCGGTGGGCGTCCCGGGGGAACTGCACATCGGCGGTGCCGGCGTGACCCTGGGCTACCTCAACCGCGCCGAGCAGACGGCGAAGGTGTTCATCGAAGACCCGTTCTCGTCGCAGCCAGGCGCGCGGATGTACAAGTCCGGCGACCTGGTGCGCTGGTTGCCCGACGGCCAGCTCGAATACCTGGGACGCATGGATCATCAAGTGAAGATCCGTGGCTTCCGCGTCGAACTGGGGGAAATCGAAACCCTGATCGGTGCCCAGCCGGGCGTGCGCCAGGCCGTGGTGTTGGCCCGTGAAGACGTGCCCGGCGACAAGCGCCTGGTGGCCTACGTGACCTGCGACCAGCAGGCAGACATCCACGCCTGGCGCAAAACCATTGGCGCCGCCCTGCCCGACTACATGGTGCCCTCGGCGTTTGTGGTGCTCGATGAACTGCCATTGACCGACAACGGCAAACTCAACCGCAAGGCCTTGCCGGCTCCGGATATCCAAGCCGCGCCAGACGCCCTCGACCCGCCGTGCAGCGCCGCCGAACAACAACTGGCGGCCCTGTGGGCCGAGTTGCTGAACGTGCCGACGACGCAGGTCGGCCGTGACAGCCATTTCTTCTACCTTGGCGGTCACTCGCTGCTGGCGGCGGCGCTGTTCGCCCGCTTGCGCCAACAGTTCGCCAGCGTGCCGCCGTTGCGGGCGGTGTTCGAACACCCGACCCTCGAGGCCTTGGCCGCGCTGCTGGGCGATCCCCTGCAAGCCCCGACGGCGACCTTCGTCCCAGCGGTTCGTCCGGCGCGCCTGCCGCTGTCGTTCGAACAGCAACGCTTGTGGTTCCTCGAACAACTGAGCGCCGGCGGTGGCGAGTACAACGTAGTCAGCGCCGTGCAGCTGGACGGCGCACTCAATGCCCAGGCCCTGCAAACGGCCCTGAACAGCGTGGTCCAACGCCACGAGATCCTGCGCAGCCGCATCGTGCGCGATGGCGACGGCGAATTGCAGTTGGTTATCGACGCGCAGGTCGACATCACCGTGCAGGTGAAGCCCGTGCAGGCCGCCAGTGACGAGCAATGGCAGGCACTGACCGACGCGGTAATTCACGCAGAAACCGGCCGCCGTTTCGACCTCGCCGCCGAAATACCCGTCCGGGCCAAATTGCTGCAACGCAGCGGCGGCAACCAGTCGTTGCTCTTGCTCAGCGTGCACCACTGCGCCATCGATGACGCCTCCAGCCAGAACCTGCTGGAGGAACTGCGACAGTTCTACACCGCCCAGTGCCAAGGCACCCCGGCGACACTGCCGGCACTGGCGCTGCAATACCCCGATTACGCCCTCTGGCAGCGCGAGCCCGGCCAACAGACCGCGTTCAGCAGCCAACTGGACTACTGGCGCAACCAACTGGAGGACGGCGACTACCTGCTGGACCTGCCGACCGAACAGGGCCGCCCGAACCAGCTCGACCCGACGGCCGGCGCGGTGCAACTGCAATTGCCGCCCGCCCTGGTGGAACGCCTGCGGCAGTTCGCCCAGCAACGCGGTGCCACCCTGTACATGCTCATGCTCGGCGCCGCGCAATTGCTCCTGGGGCGCTACGCCAACCAGCGCGACGTGCGGGTCGGCAGCCCGGTGGCCCAGCGTCCATTCGCCGAGCTGCAACCGCTGATCGGCTGCTTCGTCAACACCGTGGTCATGCGTGCCGACCTGGATCCGGCACTGGATTTCGAAGGCTTGCTCAATCAGGTGCGCAACCGTGTGCTGGATGCCCAACAGCATCAGGACGTGCCGTTCGACCAGGTTGTCGAGCACTTGAGGCCGTCGCGCAGCCTCGGCCAGACGCCGCTGTTCCAAGTGTTGTTCGCCATGCAGAACGCCGACTCGTCGAGCCAGCCATGGCCGCAGTTGCAGGTCAGCGAACGCGCCGTGACCGCCCAGGCCACCAAGTACGACCTGAACTGGGAAGTGCACGACGGCGAGGTGCTGTCGGTGTTGCTGGAGTACCGCGCCGCGCTGTTCAGTGAAACCACGGCCCGGCGTTGGCTGGAGCAATGGCAACAACTGCTGGAAGCCATGCTCGAAGCGCCACAAACCCGCCTCGATGATTGGACACCTCTGCCGGCGGCCGAGCGTCAGCGCCAACTGATCGAGTGGAACGCCACCGAACGTCACTACAGCGGCCCGACCAACCTGCACACCGCCCTCAGCCAACAAGCGGCCCTGAGCCCCAACGCTCCGGCACTGGTGTTCGAAGGCCAGCGCCTGACGTATGCCGAACTGGACCAGCGGGCACACACCGTCGCCCGGGCCCTGCGCGCCGTCGGCGTGGGCAGCGACAGCATCGTGCCGGTGTGCATGGAGCGCTCGGTGGACATGGTCGTGGCCTTGCTTGGCATCGTCCATGCCGGTGCCGCGTGGCTGCCGCTGGATCCGGAATTGCCGGCCGCACGCCTGGCCTTCCTGATCGAAGACGCCGATGCCAAGGTCACCTTGACCCAAACCCAGTGGCTGTCGCGCCTGCCCGCCGGGCATGACGCCTGGACGCTGGACGCGTTGCCAAACGCTGAAGTTGGCGAGCCGATCAGCGTCGAGGCGCACGACCTGGCTTACGTGCTCTACACCTCCGGTTCCACCGGCCAACCCAAAGGCGTGATGAACGAACACGGCGCCTTGATGAACCGCCTGCACTGGATGCAGGACGCCTTCCCGATTGGCCCGAACGACCGTGTACTGCAAAAGACGCCGTACAGCTTCGACGTCTCGGTGTGGGAGTTCTTCTGGCCGCTGATCACCGGCGCGACCCTGGTGGTCGCCCGTCCGGACGGCCATCGCGACCCGGCCTACCTCAGCCAGTTGATCCAGCAGGAACGGGTCACGACGCTGCACTTCGTCGCTTCCATGCTCCGTGCCTTTGTCGAGGAACCGAGCCTGGTCAACTGCCACAGCCTGCGCCAGGTCTTCGCCAGTGGCGAAGCCTTGCCGGTGGACCTGGTCCGGCGTTTCATGGGCCGACACCCGGCCGCGCTGGTCAACCTGTACGGCCCGACCGAAGCGGCCATCGACGTCTCGGTCTGGCGTTGCTCGGCGGACGATGTGATCGTGCCGATCGGCAAGCCCATCGCCAACCTGCGCCTGTACATCCTCGACGAAGCCATGCAGCCGTTGCCGACTGGTAGCATCGGCGAGTTGTACATCGGCGGCGTCGGCGTGGCCCGCGGTTATCTGAAACGCCCGGACCTGACCGAGGAACGCTTCCTCGCCAGCCCGTTCGTGGCCGGTGATCGCCTGTACCGCACCGGCGACCGTTGCCGCTTCCTGGCCGATGGCAACATCGAGTACCTGGGGCGTCTCGACCATCAGGTGAAACTGCGTGGCCAGCGCATCGAGCTGGGGGAAATCGACGCTGCGCTGCTGGCCCAGGCCGGTGTTCGCGACGCCGCCACCTTGTTGCTGGACCAGCGCCTGGTGAGTTTCTGGTGCGGTGATGCCGATGAGGCGACCCTGCGTGCCGACCTCACCGACAGCCTGCCGGCGCACATGCAACCCAGCCTCTTCGTGCCGCTCGATCACCTGCCGCTCAACAGCAACGGCAAGCTCGACCGCAAGGCCCTGGCCGCCACGCCGCTGCCACAGAGCCAAAGCGACCAGCCACGCATCGCGCCACGCAATGCCACTGAAACCGTGCTCTGCGAACTGTTCGGCGAAGTGCTGGGTTGTTCAGATGTCGGCATCGAGGACCACTTCTTCCAACTCGGCGGCCACTCCTTGCTGGCCACGCGCCTGGTCAGCCAGGTTCGTGAGCGCCTCGGGGTTTCCCTGCCCTTGCCGCTGGTGTTCGCCCAACCGACGGTCGCGGCCCTGGCCGAGCACCTGCGTGCGGCCCTGCCCGGTGAGTCGATCACCGCGCAACCGCGCCCGGCGCAGTTACCCCTGGGTCTGGCTCAGCGCCGGTTCTGGATGCTCAGCCGCCTGGTGCCGGAGTCCCGCGAGTACCACATGCCGTTCGCCCTGGCCTTGCGCGGCGAGCTGCAAGTCGAGGTCTTGCGCGAAGCCTTCGAGCAGGTCAGCCAGCGTCACCTGGTGCTACGCAGCCGGATCGTCGAGGTCGACGGCGAGCCGCAATTGCTGATTGACGATCATGGACCGGCGCTCACGGTCACTGGCGTCGCCACCCAGGATTGGGCCGCGACCTGCGCCAGCGCCCAAGACGAACTGATGGCCCCGTTCGACCTGGCCGCCGCCGCGCCTTGGCGTGCGCACCTGTTGCAACGCCAGGGCAGCGACGAACACCGGTTGCTGGTGTGCCTGCACCACAGCGCCACCGACGGTTGGGCCATGCAGTTGCTCATCGACGAGCTGACCCAGGCCTACGCCGCCGGCCTGAAGGGGCAGTCGCCCACCTGGACGCCGTTGGAGATCGACTATGTCGACTTCGCCCTGTGGCAGCAGCACCCGGACACCCAGGCCCAGCGCAGTGCCAGCCTGGACTACTGGAAAAACCACCTGGGCCAGGACGACTACCAGCTCGACCTGCCCATCGACCATCCACGTGGCGCCGAAGCCGACCGTCGCGCCCGGCAACTGAGCGTGCGCCTCGGCCACCCGCGCGCCGAAGCCATCCGCCAGTTCGCCCGTCAGCGCGGCACCACCCCCTATGTGGTGCTGGCCACGGCCCTGAGCGCACTGCTGGCCCGCTACAGCGGCCAGCGGGAGATTCGCCTCGGCACCCCGGCGGACCAACGTGAGCACGCACAAACCCAGACGTTGCTGGCCTGCCTGGTCAACACCCTGGTGATCCGCAGCGACGTCGATCAACGGGCCCCGGCCGAGCAACTGCTCGCCAGCCTCGAGGCCGACCTGCGCGCCGCCCAGGCCCACGCCGACCTGCCGTTCGCCACCCTGGTCGGTGCCGTCGCGCAGAACCGCGACTTGAACCGTACACCGCTGTTCCAGGTGCTGTTCTCCCTCAACTATGGCCGCGTCGACAGCAGCCAATGGCCGGGACTGAACGTCGAAGAGCAGATGCTGCCGGTGATCGACGCCAAATTCGAACAGAGCTGGGAAGTCCAGGACGACGGCAGCGACATGACGCTGGCGCTGGAATACCAATCGGCCTTGTTCGACGAAACGACCATGCAACGCTGGAGCGCGCAGTGGTGCGCATTGCTCGACGCCCTGGTGACCAGCCCTGGGCGCACCTTGATCGAACTGTTCCCGCAACAGCAGGATCAGCAGCAACTCGACCGCTGGAACGCCACTGAACGTCACTACAGCGGCCCGACCAACCTGCACACCGCCCTCAGCCAACAAGCGACCCTGAGCCCCAACGCTCCGGCATTGGTGTTCGAAGGCCAGCGGCTGAGCTATGCCGAGCTGGATCAGCGGGCACAAACTGTCGCCCGGGCCCTGCGCGCCGCCGGCGTGGGCAGCGACAGCATCGTGCCGGTGTGCATGGAACGCTCGGTGGACATGGTCGTGGCCTTGCTTGGCATCGTCCATGCCGGTGCCGCGTGGCTGCCGCTGGATCCGGAATTGCCGGCCGCACGCCTGGCCTTCCTGATCGAAGACGCCGATGCCAAGGTCACCTTGACCCAAACCCAGTGGCTGTCGCGACTGCCAGCCGGGCATGACGCCTGGACGCTGGACGCGTTGCCAAACGCTGAAGTTGGCGAGCCGATCAGCGTCGAGGCCCACGACCTCGCCTACGTGCTTTACACCTCCGGTTCCACCGGCCAACCCAAAGGCGTGATGAACGAACACGGCGCCTTGATGAACCGCCTGCACTGGATGCAGGACGCTTTCCCGATTGGCCCGAACGACCGCGTCTTGCAGAAAACCCCATACAGCTTCGACGTCTCGGTATGGGAGTTCTTCTGGCCGCTGATCACCGGCGCGACCCTGGTGGTCGCCCGTCCGGACGGTCATCGCGACCCGGCCTATCTCAGCCAGTTGATCCAGCAGGAACGGGTCACGACGCTGCACTTCGTCCCTTCCATGCTCCGTGCCTTTGTCGAGGAACCGAGCCTGACCGACTGCCACAGCCTGCGCCAGGTCTTCGCCAGTGGCGAAGCCTTGCCGGTGGACCTGGTGCGGCGTTTCATGGGCCAACACCCGGCGGCGCTGGTCAACCTGTACGGCCCGACCGAAGCGGCCATCGACGTCTCGGTCTGGCGCTGCTCGGCGGACGACGCCATCGTGCCGATCGGCAAGCCCATCGCCAACCTGCGCTTGTACATCCTCGACGAGGCCATGCAACCTTTGCCGATTGGCAGCATCGGCGAGCTGTACATCGGCGGCGTCGGCGTCGCCCGTGGTTATTTGAAACGTCCGGACCTGACCGAAGAACGCTTCCTCGCCAGCCCGTTCGCGGCCGGTGATCGCCTGTACCGCACCGGCGACCGTTGCCGCTTCCTGGCCGATGGCAACATCGAGTACCTGGGGCGTCTCGACCATCAGGTGAAGCTGCGCGGCCAGCGCATCGAGCTGGGGGAAATCGACTCGGCACTGCTGAGCTTGCCGGCCATCACTGGCGCCTGCACCCTGGTCATCGACAACCGCCTGGTGGCGTTCTACAGCAGTAGCACCGCGCAATCGGACCTCGACACCCAACTGGCGGCCGAGCTGCCGGCCTACATGGTGCCGGCGGTATGGGTGCAGATCCCGGCCCTGCCCCTGAGCACCAATGGCAAGATCGACCGCAAGGCTCTGGCCGCACTGCCTTTGCCAGATACCCAGAAAGACTACGCGGCACCGCGCAACGACCTGGAACGCCTGCTCTGCCAGCTGTTCGGCGAACTGCTCGGGGAAAGCTTGACCGGCGGCCGTGAAGTCGGCACCTCGGACAGTTTCTTCGCCCTGGGCGGTGACTCGATCCTCGGCCTGAAACTGATCTCACGCTTGCGTGAACAGGGTTATTCGCTCACGCCACGGGACCTGTTCCGCTCGCCGACCCCGGCGGCCCTGGCCCATGTGACCACGGCCCTGCTGACCCAGGCCGACCAAGGCGACGTGACCGGGCCGATGCCGCTGATGCCGTTGCACCAGTGGTTCTTCGACCAGCAGCAGGTCCAAGCCGCGCATTGGAACCAATCGGTGCTGGCCGACAGCGACCGTCGCCTGGAACCGGCCATCGTCCAAGCCACGTTGGACCGGCTGGTGGCCCACCACGACGCCCTGCGCCTGCGTTTCACCGACGTCGACGGCCAATGGCAGGCGCACATCGCGCCAGTGGCACCGGCCCAACTGACCTGCTGCGAGCACCCGGAACAACTGCTGGAAGTCGCGCAAAGCCTGGACCTGCAACACGGCCCGCTGTTCGCCGCGGCCCTGTTGGACGGCACGCCGCAACGCCTGTACCTGGTGGCCCATCACCTGGTGGTCGATGCGGTGTCGTGGACGCCGCTGCTGGAAGACTTCCAACAGTTGTACCCCGCCCTGGAGCGTGGCGAGCAGCCAACGTTGCCGGCGAAAACCACCTCGTATCGTCAATGGGCCGAGCACCTGCAAGCCCATGCCGCGAAAGCTGCCGCCGAGCAGCGCTACTGGAGTGCCCAGAGCTCTGCGAACCGGCCGCACATGGCCACGGTTGCCGAACGCCAGACCCTGTCGGCGCGCTGGGATGCCCGCCGCACGCACCAATGGTTGACCGAGTCCCACGCCGCTTACCGCACGCAACCGGAAGAACTGCTAATCGCCGCCCTCGCCGCGACCCTGGCTGAGGTTGAACAGCGCAGTGACATAGTCGTGGACCTGGAACGCCACGGGCGTGACGCACCGTTTGCCGGGCTGGACGTCGGCCGCACCGTCGGCTGGTTCACCACTCTTTACCCACTGCGCGTGAGTGCCAGCGGCGCCGCCGGCGACCAGGTGCGCAACGCCAAGCAAGCCTTGCGTGACGTACCTGGCCAGGGCCTGGGCTACGGCTTGCTGCGCCAGCGCGGCGAGTTGCCGGCCAGCCACGGCGATGTGCTGTTCAACTACCTGGGGCATGAGCAAACGCCAGCGGGCTGGTTGCGCGCCAGCAGCCTGGTCCCGCCAGCGGACGTGGCCCCGGTGAACCGAGTGACCCATGCCCGGGAAGTGGTGGCCTGGCTGGAGGACGGCGTGTTGCGTGTCGAATGGCACAGCATCACGCCGCAAGCCGACAGCCGTTTGCCTGCTCGCCTGCTGGAACGTTTGCAGGCGCTGGTCGAACACTGCCTCGACCCGCAGGCCGGTTCGCTGATGCCGGCGGACTTCCCACTGGCAAAAGGCATGAACCAGGCGACCCTCGACACCTTGCTCAAACGCCTGGGGCCGAAGAAGTGAGCCCCGGCACGACCTGTATTTGACTTCGAAGTGCGCCGTTAGCGGCGCACGTGTCTCCCCGTTTTTCTGGATCGAACACTGCCGCCATGCATGATCAAATCGAAAACATCTATTCGCTGACCCCGCTGCAAAAAGGCCTGCTGTACCACGAGGCCTATGCGCCCGAGTCCCGGGTTTATTACCAGCAGATGAGCATCGGCCTGGCCGGTGAACTCGACCTCGATGCGTTCCGCCAGGCCTGGCTGGCCCTGATGCAACGCCACGCGGTGTTGCGCACGGCGTTTCTCTGGGAAGAGCTGGACGACGCCTATCAGGTCATTCTCAAGGAAGTCGACTTGCCCCTTCGTGAAGTCGATTTACGCGGTAACGCGCAAGGCGTCGCAGCCCTCGCGGCCGAAGACCGCGCTCAGGCCTTCGAACTGGGCAGCGCCCCGTTGATGCGCCTGACCCTGGCGCGACTGGACGATGTGAACGGACAGGCACAATGGTCGCTGGTCTGGACACACCACCACTTATTGCTCGACGGTTGGAGTGTCGGCTCACTGCTGGCGGACTGGCGTGATCTGTATCGCGCGGCACGGCGCGGTCAACACGCGGCGCTGGAAGCGGTGCGACCGTTCCAGGATTACGTGGCCTACCTCAGCGAGCGCCCAGCGGCCGATGAGTTCTGGCGCAGCCGCCTTGCGGACTTCGCCAACACCACGCGCGTGCCCGAGTCGGACCCCCGTGGCCTGCTCGCCGATCCGGTAGACGCGCACCTGCCTTGCACCGAGCATTCGCTGAGGCTGGACGCCGCAACGACCGCTCGCCTGGCCGGCTTCGCCCGGAACCACAACCTGACCGTCAACACCTTGCTGCAAGCGGCTTACGCTTACCTGCTGGGCCGCCACAATGGCACCGACGAAAGCCTGATCGGCGTCACCGTGGCCGGACGCCCCCAGCGTCTGAGCGGCGTCGAGCGCATGGTCGGTCTGTTCATCAACACCTTGCCGTTGCGCGTTCGTTGGGACGATGCACCGACCGTTGGCCAATGGCTGGCGGGCATCCAGGACTGGAATGCCGAGATGCGCGAGCACGAGCACACGCCGCTGGCCAGTCTGCGGGCACTGACGGCCCTGCCGCCCGGTGGCGAGTTGTTCGAAGCGATCCTGGTATTCGAAAACTTCCCGTTTCCCCAGGAACTGGATCAGATCGACGACGGCCTGTTCGGACTACCGGACGCCGAACACGCCGCGCCATTGCGCCACACCGGCGGGCGCAACAACTACCCCATGTCGCTGATCGCGTCGATGGAAAGCGACTGCTTGCAACTGCATCTGGTGCATCAACGCAAACGCTTGTCCGATGCGGCAGGCGCGCGCTTGCTGCAGCAATTGGCCGCGCTGGTCGAGGAGCTGAGCCGTGACGCCAATCGACTACTGGCCGACGTGCCGCTGTGCCCGGCGCAGGAACTGGAACTGACCGGCCACTGGGGCAACGGTGCGCCCCTCCCGTTGCCTGTAGCGCCGCTGCACGAACTGATCGCCGCCCAGGCGCGCCGCCATCCCGCGCGAGAAGCTGTGCGCGACGCCAACGGTGTCTTGAGCTACGGCGAACTGCTTGAAGCATCGACCGGACTGGCCAAGGCTTTGCGCCAGCGTGGCCTGCAACAGGGTGATCGAGTCGCGCTGGCCTTGCCCCGCAGCAACGACGCGGTCATCTCGCTGTTGGCGGTGATGCAGGCCGGTGGCTGCTTCCTGCCGCTCGACCTGAGTCAACCCGCCTCGCGCCTGAGTGCGCTTATCGCCAGTGCCGACGTCGATTTCATCATTGGCACACCGACCTTCGAAAGCGCCTCCGCGCAAGTGATCGAGGCCTCGGCCCGCGCCACCGACATCGACCTGCCTGCGCTGGATCAACTGGCCTGCGCCTATGTGATCTACACCTCCGGCTCCACCGGTACGCCGAAAGGTGTGCGCCTGTCTCATCGGGCGATCGTCGCCTATATCACCGGCATTCTGACCGAGCTGGGTTGCGCCGAGGCCGAACAACCCTGGCGCCATGCGCTGCTCTCGACCCTGGCGGCAGACCTCGGCTACACCCAGCTGTTCGGCGCGCTGGTCAGCGGTGGCAGCCTGCTGCTGGTGGACGACGACACGCGCGCTGATCCGAACGCCCTGGCCCAGTGTTTTGCCGAATTCAGCCCGGACCTGATCAAGCTCACCCCCAACCACTTGCACGGTTTACTCGCCGCTCACCCCGACGCCAATCTGCTCCCGCGCCGTGCCTTGTTGCTAGGCGGCGAAGCGCTGCAAGGCACCTTGCTGGAGACTGTCCGCGCGCTGTGTCCGCAGCTCGCTGTCTATAACCACTACGGTCCGACCGAAAGCGCCGTGGGCATTTGCCTGTCGCGCATCGATCAACCACTGGCCGGTGTGCAACCGCTGGGCCACCCGCAACCGAATCGGCAACTGCGGGTACTCGACAACCAGGGCCACGCCGTGCCCGTCGGTGTGCCGGGCGAGTTGTGGGTGGGCGGTGAAGGCCTGGCCATCGATTACCTTGGCGATCCGGCACAAACCGCTGCGCGTTTCACCGCCGTCGCCGACCTGTCCCGGGCCTACCGCACCGGCGACCGTGTGCGCTGGCTGGAATCCGGCGAATTGGCGTTCCTCGGGCGCCTCGACAACCAAGTCAAACTGCGCGGCTATCGCATGGAGTTGGGCGAAATCGAAGCGCAGATCAAACACCTGTCCAGCAACATCCAGCAAGTGCTGGTGCGCGTGGTGCAACCGGCCAACGAGACGCCACGCCTGATCGCCTGGTTAGTCGCCAGCACCTCGCTGTCCACCGACAAGTTGCGCCACGACCTGGCCCTGCGCGTGCCGGACTATATGGTGCCGGCAGATTTCATCGCGCTGGATGAAATCCCGCTCAACGCCAACGGCAAACCGGACATAGCCCGCCTGCCTTTGCCCGATGCACCAGCCAGCCAGGACACCTACGAAGCCCCGCGGGATGCGGTGGAAAGCGCCTTTGTCGAGATTTGGCAGGATGTGCTGCGGGTGGAACGCGTCGGCATTCGCGACAATTTCTTTGCCCTGGGCGGTGATTCGATTCTCAACTTGCAGATCATCGCCCGAGCCCATCAACGCGGCATGAAGCTGACGCCCAAGCAGTTGTTCGACAACCGTACCATTGCCGAGATCTCCGCGGTGATCAGCCAAGGCGCGAACTACAGCCGCGATGCCGGCAGCGAAGCGCGAAGTGTACCGCTGACCGCGGGCCAGCATGCCCGCCTCGAAGCCGGCCCGTTGACGGCAGACTGGCGTTGCGTGGCGCTGCATGGGCCGATCAGCGTCGAGGTATTGAGCCGCGCCGTGTTGGCCCTGCAACAGCGGCACGGGGCGCTGCAATTGGGTCTGGCCCCACAGGCTGACGGCACCTGGGTGCAAACCCTGCCGGCCGCGCCTAAACCGGCCAGCGTCAGTCGCCAACCGCTGGACACTGACGACGTCAATGCACTGGCCGAGCTGGCTGAAACCACCCTGGCCAGGCTGGACCACCCCGCAGGCGAAGGCTGGCATGCCTGCCTTGGCGAGCAGGGCGACGCTGTGTTGTTGGTGGCGCATGCCTTGCGCCTGGACGCCAGTTCATGGGCCTTGCTGATGACGGACCTGGCGCTGGCCGTGGCTCAAGCACAGTACGATCGCGCCATCGAGTTGCCGCATCACGGCGGCAATCTGGATGAATGGGCTGAACATCAGAATACCCGCGCCAAGGACGAGGACGGACTGGAACCCGCGTGGGAATACTGGCTGCAATACGCCGGCGAAACCCTGCCGCCCACCCCGCAACATGAAGGTCCGGCCAGCGAAAGCCGCGTGCAGATTTCGCCGTCCCTCAGCGCACGTCTGAACCTGCTCAAACGCCGCAGCCACGCGCCTTGGGTCTCGCTGGTGGCCACCGCCGTCGCAGCGGAACTGGCACAGCAAAGCGCCAATCAAGACGTCTGGCTCAGCCTGGATCGTGGTCGCTGCGAGCGTGATCGCCTACCGCTCACCAGCGCTTTGAGCCGAACCGACTTCGACCCGGCCACCGTCATCGGCGCGCTGAGCCATGCCGTTCCCCTGCGTGTGACCCTGGCACCGACTGCCAGCGCCGCACAGATGCTGGCGCAGGTTGACGCGCAATTGGCCGCTGCCCCGAACACCGGTGACGACTATGGCGTGTTGCGTTATCTGGCGGACAACGACTACTTGCGCGACCCGCTGCTGAGCCTGCCCCGGCCGACCGTGCATATCGCCATGGCCGGCGAATGGCAAACTCATGAAGGGCCGCTGGGCGACGTCGTTGCCAGCAGCACGCCGATCGATGCATCCGGACTGACCTTATCCGTCAGCTTGCAACGCGGTCAGCTGAAAATCGATTGCCGTGGCCCAGGCGCCGAACAGTGGGCCCGGGTGCTGGAACAACGTCTGGCCCTGTTGGCCGCCGAAGCCGAGCACGCCATCCCCGGCGCCCATGCGTTCCCGTTGTGCCGCGCCGCCGGGCACGACCTCACTGCCTTGGGCGCAAACTTCGACTGGGCCGGCGTCGACGACTTGCTACCCCTGTCGCCGATGCAGGAAGGCATGTTGCTGCACACCCTGCTGCGCCCCAACAGCGGCATCTACCTGATGCAGCAACGTTATCGCTGGGACGGCGAACTGGACCGCAGTGCCATCGAATATGCCTGGGCACAACAGTTGGCCAGGCATCCAATGCTGCGTACCGGTTTCTGGTGGCAGGACGGCAAGGCGGCGCTGCAATGCGTCTACCACGACACCGATCCGGCCTTCGCCTGGTACGACTGGCGGCACCTCGACGAGGCGAGCCGCCAGCGTCAACTCGACGCTGTGCTGGACGCTGAATGCCGTCAGGGTTTCGACATGCGCCGGCCACCCTTGACCTTCCTGCGGGTGTTCCAGGTGGCCGACCGGGAATTCCTGATCGTACGCAGCTTCCACCACATCCTGACCGACGCCTGGTGCTTCGGCCTGTTGATGGCCGACCTCTTCGCCCACTACCAGGCGCGCGTGCTCGGCCAGCCGGTGGCGCGTCCGTTGCTGCCGTCGTTCAGTAACTACGTCCATTGGCTGCAATGCCAGGACACGTCCATCACCGAGCAATTCTGGACCCGCGAACTGGCCGGCTTCAGCGCGCCGACACCGCTGGTGGTGGATCGCCCGGCCGAGGCCGAGCAAGCGGTCGAGACCGTGGCCAACCTCGACGTCACCCTGTCGATTGCCGACACCCGAGCATTGACCGCGTTGTGCCAACAGCACCAACTCACGCCCAACACCTGGATTCAAGGTGCGTGGGCCCTGCTCTTGTCGCGCTACAGTGGCAGCGACGACGTGCTGTTCGGCGTCACGGTGTCAGGCCGTCCAACCGACCTGCCCGGCGTGGAAGACATCGTCGGCCTGTTCATCAACAGCCTGCCGTTGCGGGTCAAGGTTGACGATGAACAAATCGTGGTGCCGTGGCTGCAAGCGCTGTTCGCACACAACGTCGAGTTGCGTGCCTACGAACACGCACCGCTGGTGGATATCCAGCGCTGGAGTGAAATCGAGCACGGTCGTTCGCTGTTCGACAGCCTGGTGGTGTTCGAAAACGCGCCGTTCGACGCGGGCCTGTCGGATCGTCAAATCGACTTCAATATCGACATCTATGAAGACCGGGTACACACCAACTATCCGATGACGGTGGTGCTTTATCCTGGCGATCGCCTGGGCATTCGGCTGACCTACGACGCCGCACGTTTCGACACGGTGACGGTGCAGCGCATGCTCGGCCACTTGCGCCAGCTGTTGACTCAAATGGTTGCCCGACCGGATGCACCGCTGGCCGCGCTGTCGTTGCTCACGCCGGAGGAACGCCAGACCCTGCTGGTGGACTGGAACCGCAGCGAGCTGGACTTCCCACTGGATCAAACCTACGCCCAGCTGTTCGCCCGTCAGGTGGCAGCGCATCCACAGCGCATCGCTGCGGTGTGTGGCGCCGACAGCCTGAGCTACGCCGAGCTGGATCAGCGTTCCAACCGCCTGGCCCGTGCACTGGTGGAAACCGGTGCCGGTCGTGACACCCTGGTGGCCCTGGCCAGCGAACGTGGCCTGGCGCTGCTGAGCATGATGATCGCCGTGCTCAAGGCCGGTGCCGCCTACTTGCCGCTGGACATCAAGCATCCGCCACAACGCCTGAGTGAAATTCTCGAACTGTCCGAGGCGACGCTCCTGTTGACCAGCGACAGCGCCGATTCGGTCATCGACCCGGCACTGGCCGCGTGTACCGCAACACCACGACGCCTGCGCACCGAAGCGCTCTGGCTGAGCGGTGATGCGACGCCATTGCCAGTGGCGGGCAGCCCCGACGACCTGGCCTATGTGATCTTCACGTCGGGTTCCACTGGCACACCCAAAGGCGCGATGATCGAACAGCGTGGCATGCTCAACAACATCTTCGGCAAGGTGCCGACGCTGGGCCTGTCGAGCGCCGACCGAATTGCCCAGACCGCCTCCCCGGCGTTCGACATTTCGGTCTGGCAGTTCCTCGCCGCACCGATCCTCGGGGCCACCGTGCACATCCTGCCGGACGTGGTTGCCCATGATCCCGAGCGCCTGCTGGCTGCCCTGGAAGACCAACAGCTGTCGGTGCTTGAAGCCGTGCCGACGATGATCCGCGCCCTGCTCGACCTCGCGGGCGCCGACACCCGACTGTCGGCACTGCGCTGGTTGCTGCCCACCGGCGAAGCCCTGCCTCCGGCCCTGGCCCAAGCCTGGCTGGGCCGCTTTGCCCATGTACCGTTGATGAACGCCTATGGTCCGGCGGAATGCTCGGACGATGTGGCGTTCCACCCGCTGACCCGTGTGTCGGAGGAAGGCGGCAATGCCATGCCGATCGGCCGGCCGACCGCCAACAACCATCTGTACCTGGTTGACGCGCAACTGCGGCCGGTGCCGGTGGGTGTGCCGGGGGAAATCTGCGTGGGTGGCGTGGGGGTCGGTCGCGGCTACCTCAACGATCCGGAGAAAACCCGGGCCGCGTTCGTCGCGCACCCGTTCGAACCCGAGGCCCGTTTCTACCGCACGGGTGACCTGGGCCGCTGGCGTGCAGATGGAGTGATCGAGTTCCTCGGTCGCCGCGATCAGCAGGTGAAGATCCGTGGCCACCGTATCGAACTGGGGGAAATCGAAGATCACCTGGGTCGTCATCCCGCCGTGCAAGCCGTGGCCGTGATCGTCAACGCCGACCAGCGCGGCGATCTGCAACTGGTCGCGTACTGGACGGGCGACGACACGCCGGTGGCGGTACTGCGCGAATGGTTGGCCCAACGCCTGCCGTCGTACATGGTGCCGGCCCATTGGCAACAGCTGGAGGCATTGCCGTTGAATGCCAACGGCAAAGTCGACCGCAAAGGCTTGACGTCGCGAACGCTGGACAACGACCTGATCGAACAACGACCGTTGAGCAGCGACACCGAGCGGCAACTGGGCGCCATCTGGGCGCAGATTCTCTGCGTGCCAGCGATCGGGGCTGACGACAATTTCTTTGCCCTTGGCGGACATTCGTTGCTGGCGACCTTGGTGGTTTCGCGGATTCGCGGCCAGCTCGCGGTGGACCTGCCGCTGCGTGCAGTCTTCGATCATCCGGTATTGGCGAACCTGGCCCGCGCCATCGACAGCGCCCGCCTGCAAACAGCACCTCTGGCCCTGCCGGCCATCACTCCGGCAGATCGCTCGCAAGCCCTGCCGCTGTCGTTTGCCCAACAGCGTTTGTGGTTCCTCGAACAACTGAATCCTGGCTCCAGCGGCTTCAACATTCCGTTCGCCCTGACGTTGACCGGAGCGCTGGACGTCGAAGCCCTGCGCCTGGCTTTCGAGCAGTTAGTTGCCCGTCATGAAGTGCTGCGCAGCACCGTACACAGCGACCATGGCGAGCCTTGGCAGCGGATCGAAGCGGCGCAGGCCTTCGCGCTGCCAATCACCGATCTGCAACAGGTTCCGGCGCAGGAACAGGAGTCGGCCATTCAGGCGCAATTGTCCGAGGTCTTCGGCCAGCCGTTCGACCTGACCCAAGCGCCACTGATTCGCGCACGGCTATTGCAGCTAGACCCGCAGACCCATGTGCTGGCCATCGCCCTGCACCACATTGCCGTGGATGCCTGGTCCATCGCCCAACTGGTCGATCAACTGGCCAGCGATTACGCCGGTTTTGGCAACCCCGCGACCCGCATCGTCCCCGCGCCCCTGCAGTACGCCGACTTCGCCGTGTGGCAGCGCAAGCATCTGCCGGGCCCGGTCTGGCAGCAACAACTGGCCTATTGGCGCCAACAGCTGCAAGCCAGTCCGGCACCGTTGCTGTTGCCTGGCGCCCAGACCCGCGATCACGGCGGGTGCGCCCGCCATCGCAGCCGCCTGCCGGCGTCGTTGGCCCGGGCTATCAGCGACTTGGCGACAGCTCGCGAGGCCTCGCCGTTCATGGTGCTGCACAGCGCGCTGAACGTCGTGCTGCATCAGCAGACCGGACGTGAAGACCTGTTGGTCGGTACCGATATCGCCAACCGCCATCAGCAACAGACCGAAGATATGGTCGGATTCTTCGTCAATCAGTTGGTGCTGCGTTGCCGCGTCACCCCACAGCAGACATTTGGACAACTGCTGGGCGATGCCCGACGCGTGGCGCTGGATGCGTTTGCCCATCAGGACTTGCCGTTCGATGCGCTGGTGGCTGACCTGCTGCCACAGCGGGACGCGCGGTACACGCCGTTCTTCCAGGTCAAACTGGTGGTGCAGAACACCCGTCAGCAGGACCTGCATTTGCCGGGGCTGGCGATCAGCGAACGGGAACTGGAGCCGCAGGCCTCGGACGTGGACCTGCTGATCAACGTCGTCGATGACGGTGCAGGACTGCTGGTGGTGTACGACTACGACACCGGCCGTTATACCCGCGACTACATCGAACTGTTCGACTGCCTGTTCGTTTGCCTGCTGGAGCAACTCAGCCTGAGCGCCGACACCCATGTCGCCCAGTTGCTGGAGCCACTCAATCAGCTGCAACAGACCCGTCGTGAACAGGCCCAGGCCGCACTGCGCGAAGCCGGCAGCGCACGTCAGAGTGCCCTGGGCCAGGCCCGTCGTCGCACTGTCGTGAAGGATGCCGAACAATGATCGCCCCCGAGCTCATTTCCAACCTTTTTGTACAGGTCTCAGCATGACTCAGTCCCACGAAGACACGTCCGTCGAAGGTTTCGAACTGTCACCGCAACAGGCCCGCCTGTGGCGCCTGCACCAAACCCGCTTGGCATCGGCGGCAGCGCAGCGGGCCACGCTGCGTATTCGCAGTGAGCAACCGTTGGACGGTGCACGGCTGACGAACAGTTTATTGGCACTGGTGCAACGCCACGAGATCCTGCGCACCCGCTATCCGCAACTGCCGGGGCTGTTGCTGCCGATGCAAGTGATCGACGATTCAGCCGCCGACTGGCAGGCGCTGGGCATCGAGCTGCAAGTGGACGCTCAATCGGCCACCTTGCACTTGCCGAGCTTGCACTTGGACAGCACCAGCCTGGGTTATCTCGCCGAAGAATGGGCGCTGTGCTACCTGCAAGCAGCACCTGGGGAACCACCGTTGCAGTACGCCGACTACGCGGCCTGGCGCCTGGAGTCGGTGGACGAGCAAGGCCGCCGGTTCTGGGATGCGCAGTTCAACGCCATGATTGCGGACGTGCCGTTACCTTGGCAGCGCCAGAACCCGGCGTCGTCCGCAGCGATCAACCTTGGCAGAGTACAACTGCAACTCGACGACTCAATCCTGCTGCGCCTTGAACATCAAGCGAACAACCTCGGTGTCAGCACGGGAGTTTTCCTGCTCGGCGCCTGGGTCGCCTTGTGGCACCGCTACAGCGAAGCTGAATGCCTGACGCTCGCCTACGAGAGCCAGGTGCGTCCTGACGTGCTCGGCGATGCCCTCGGGTTGTTTTCCGAACCGCTGCCGTTGACGATCGACGTCGCGTCCGGGTTGTCGTTTGCCGCGTTGTGTCGGCAACTGAGCGAACATGCTGGCGCGCTCAACGACGCCCGGGACAGCTATCCCAGCCACTTGAGCGACGCGCCATCGCTGACGAGCGTAGGTTTTCGCGAACTTGCGGTGACGCCGGACAGTGCCCTGAACGATGCCGGGTGGCGGATCGAACAGGCTGACAGTGTCAGTGCCGGCTGCGCGCTGCTGTTGCAATATCAGCCGTCGTCATCCAATGGTTTGTCACTGCATTTCGACGCCGCGCTCTACACGTCGGCCCACGTCGAAATCCTCGCCGAGCAACTGCTGAGCGTGATCGAGCACAGCCTGCATGAGCCGTCTGCCAGCCTGGGCCAATTGGCCACCTGCAGCGCCGCCGAGCAGCAGCGTGTCACCGGCGCGCTGGCGGCTTCGCCAATCCAGAGTCCGGCGCAGGAACAGCTGTATGCCGCTATCTTCGCGCTGCCCAACCTGGCCGCTTGCTTCACCCTCGACGCCACCGACCGCGCCCAGCGCCCGGCAGTCAGCGGGCCCAGCGGCACCTTGAGCTACGCCGAGCTGGACCAACGCGTCAGCGCCCTGACCCAGCAACTGCTCGCCCAGGGCCTGGAGCCGGGTGCGCGGATTGCACATTTCCTGCCGCGCGACATCGATGCGGTGGTGGCACTGGTTGCGATTCTGCGCGCCGGTGCCTGTTACGTACCGATCGACCCAAGCTACCCCACCGAGCGCATCGAACATATCTTGCGTGACAGCCAGGCACGCCTGGTGCTCACCCTTCAGGCTCGAATGCAAGACCTGCCGACAGACTGGCAGCCGAGTGCGCTGGCAATCGATCAAGCAACGGCGGTGGTGCCGCTTCAGGACGAGCCGCAGGTTTCGCGAGATCAACCGGCCTATCTGATCTACACCTCGGGCAGCACCGGTCAGCCCAAGGGCGTGCTTATCAGTCATGCCAACGCCCTGCATTCGCTGGCGGCGCGGCTGTCGGGCTATCCACATCCCGTGCAACGCTTCCTGCTGCTGTCGTCGTTCGCCTTCGACAGTTCCATCGCCGGGCTGTTCTGGAGCCTGGCCCAGGGCGGTTGCCTGCACCTGGCCAGTGAAACCGAACAAAAAGATCCGCTGCAACTGGCCCGGTTGATCCGCAGCCACGATGTGTCACACCTGCTGGCGTTGCCTTCGCTGTATGCGTTGTTGCTGGATGAGTTGGGCGACAGCCCGAGCCCGCTGAATACGGCGATTGTCGCCGGCGAAAGCTGCCCGCCGGCGCTGGTGGACAATCACTATCGCCGCCAGCCCGGCGCGCAGTTGTACAACGAGTACGGCCCGACCGAAGCCTCGGTATGGAGCACCGTCGCCCTCTGCCAACCCGATCACGGTACGGGTCCCGTGCCCATCGGCCGAGCGATTGCCCACACGCGGGTGTATCTACTCGATAGCGACGGCGCGCCTGTTGCACGGGGGCTCAAGGGCGAAATTCACATCGCCGGGCCCGGGTTATCCGAAGGTTACCTGGGGCTGCCACAGATGACGGCCGAGAAGTTTATCCAGGCCAGCCATCCGGCACTCGACGGCCAACGTCTGTACCACACCGGCGATTTCGCCTGGCAGGACCTGGACGGGCAACTGCTGTTCCTCGGGCGTAGCGACTCGCAGATCAAATTGCGTGGCTACCGTATCGAGCTCGGCGAGATCGAAACCGCCCTGTGCAAGGTCACTGGTGCCAGACTCGCGGTGGTGTTGCTGGACACCACCCAGGCCGAACCCAGCTTGCGCGCTTTCGTTGAGTCGGCTAACGCGCTTCAGGCCAGCGTCGTGCGCGAATCCCTTGCGGCACTTTTGCCGGCGCACATGATTCCCGCCGACATCCAGTGGCTGATGCAACTGCCCCGCACCGCCAACGGCAAGGTCGATCATCGTGCCTTGCTGGCCCGACAGCCGAACCACCGTCTTGCGGCTTATGCCGCGCCTGAAGGTCATGTCGAACAGGTGCTCGCGGCGATCTGGCAGGAGCTGCTGGAGGTCGAGATCATCGGTCGCCACGACGACTTTTTCGCCCTCGGTGGACATTCGTTGCTGGTGGTGCGCATGACCGCAAGGCTGCGCGCCCTGCTCGGTATCGAAGTGCCGGTCAACGTGATCTTCCAACACCCGCAGCTGATCCAGCTCGCCGAGCAGATTGCCCTGCCCCGTGACCGCTCAGCCGTCATCGCCTTGCAGCCCGGCGCAGCAGGCCAGACACCGCTGTTCTGCCTGCACCAGCCGGCGGGCGGGGTTCATCATTATTTGCCGATGGTCGACGGGTTGTCCCAGGAGATCCCGGTGTATGGCATAGCGTTGCCCGAGTCGCTACGCGACCAGGACCTCGTTGCATTGGCCAACGCCTATGTACCGCAGATCCGCCAGATTCAGGCGCAGGGTCCGTATCGCCTGGGCGGGTGGTCCATGGGCGGACTGCTCGCGTTGGAGCTGACTCGACAACTGGAAGCCCTGGGGCAAACGGTCGAATGGCTGGGGTTGTTCGACAGCACGTTCCACGCCGAGGACGAAGCGCTGGCCTGGGATGCGTTGTGTTCAACCGTGCAGCAGGAATTGACCAGCGACAGCCGCCAGCGACTGGCCACGCTCGCTCCGGAACACCTGGCGCAATTGCGCACGGCCACCGCAAGTCTGGATCGGGTGGAGCAATTGCGTTTCGCCCTGCTGCATTGGACGAATGCCAACGGCCTGAGCCTCAATGCGCCGCTGGCGTACGTCGAACAAACATTGAACGTGATGGCTGACGCACGCCGTTGGGTCAATGACTATCGCGTGCCCACCGTGCAGGCGACCCTGCAGCTATGGTGGGCCGAGCAGACTCTGGTCGAACGCCCGACCCTGCCTGCGCAGTGGGACGCCATCAGCCTGCGAACCTGTCATCATCGGGTCGTTGCCGATCACGACACGATCCTTGGGCAGCCTGCCTTCCATGAACAACTCAACAAGTCGCTGGCCGTGGCCTCGACGGAAACCGTCGCATGAACCTGATTCTTTATCTTTACCGCCAATCGGCACGCCTGCTGGCCCTGGCTTCCATCAGCGGCGCCCTCGGCGGCCTGGCCAGCGCGGGGTTGGTGATCCTGATCAACCGTGGATTGGCTAACCCGACTCAATTGCCGGACCTGGCCATGGGGTTCTTCGGACTGTGTGCGGGTATGTTGCTGTGCAAACTCTGCTCGGAACTGTCATTGCTGCACCTGACCCAAAGCGCCATCTTCCAGATGCGCATCGATCTGTCGCGCAAACTGCTCGCCACCCCGCTCAAGCGCTTGCAAACCATGGGCAAGCACCGCTTGTTGGTGATTCTGACCGAAGACGTGCACACCTTCACCGCTGCGTTCGAGTGGGTGCCGCTGCTGTTCGTCAACGCCGTGGTGACATTGGCGTGCTTCGCCTATCTGGCCTGGCTGTCGTGGTCATTGCTGTTGATCCTGGCGTTGTTCCTGCTGGTCGGCCTGATCGCGTTTCACCTGGCCGAACGCGGACCGTTGAGCCATCTGGAACGGGTGCGGCAACAGAAGGATGTGCTTTACCAGCACTTTCGCAGCCTGATCGAAGGCAGCAAGGAGCTGCAACTGAGCAATGCTCGTGGCGAAGCGTTTGTGGAGCGCGTCATCCGTCCGGGCGCCGATGAGTTCCGGGTACGATTCCTGCGCGGGATGGCCGGGTATTCGGTGGTGGCCAACCTCGGCACGTTACTGTTTTACCTCAACCTGGGCGTACTGCTCTTTGTCGTGCCGTTCTGGCTGCCGCAATCAATTACCGTGCTGACCAGTTTCACGGTGACGTTGCTCTATCTGGTGCGACCGATCTCCGACCTGATGATCGCGCTGCCCTCTTTGCGCCAAGCCAGTATCGCCCTGACCCGCATTCGCCAACTCGACGCCGAACTGAGCACCGAAGCACAAATGGCGGCGCCGGTCGGTAACGCGTTTGCCAGCAACGGGCCGATGCGCCTGCTGCTTAACGGGGTATGTCATCGATACCCGGGCGAACATGAGGACCATCCTTTCCTGCTCGGGCCAGTAGACCTGACGCTGGAACCGGGCGAGCTGGTGTTCGTCGTCGGCGGCAACGGCAGCGGCAAGACCACGCTGTCCATGCTGCTGCTCGGGTTGTATGCGCCGGAAGCCGGTTGCGTCGTACTCAACGGCGTGGAGGTGGACGACGACAACCGTGAACAATATCGCCAGCACTTCGCCGCCGTATTCGCCGACTTCCATTTGTTTGAACACCTGTTGGGAGATGACGGCCCGGGTGCCGAACAACGCACAGCCGATGCCACACGCTACGTCAAGGCGCTCGGCCTGGGACACAAGGTCAGCATCGTCGATGATCGCTTCTCCACCGTGGAACTCTCCACCGGCCAGCGCAAACGGCTGGCGCTGGTGTCAGCGTATCTGGACGACAAACCGTTTTACCTGTTCGATGAATGGGCGGCCGACCAGGACCCGACCTTCAAGCGGGTGTTCTACATGGAGCTGTTGCCGGAGCTCAAGGCCCGAGGTAAGACCGTGATTGTAATCACGCACGATGACGCCTACTTCTCCCAGGCCGACCGGGTCTTGAAAGTCGAGAACGGCCGTCTCACCCAAGTCGAAGCCCAGGCCGCTTACGCCTAATGGCATCGCGACGCCGCTGCCATTAGCCGTCCTGATAGATGGAGTGCAGGTAACTCACCTGCACTTCCACAGGCAGGCGATGCAACTTGGGACAGGACTCGCAAAGCACCGGCATCTGGCCTTCTACCGCTTCGTGCAATTGGTAATGCAGGCAACAATGCCGGCGCAATGGCAGGCGGGGGCAAATCAGCGGCGCCGGTGATTCGACCATGCGTTGCAAGCCTCGCAGCCTCAGGCGCCCGTCGTTGACCGTGACCTGCTCCAGCCATTGGTGTGCCTCGGCGAACCCCGGTCTCGACAGCTCGGGGTCCATCCTGGCGAAGGCGCCGTCCCAGATGGCGACCATATTGGCCCAGAGTACTTTTGGTGCCAGGCCACCGGCGGCGGCCAAGGCAACGAACAGCGGCGCCAGGTGCTCATGGATCAGCCGATTCCAGTAGTCGGCACGCCCTTGAGGTGACAGCGACATCAACCGGGCATTCAAGCCCAACGCCATGGGTTCTCCGTCAGCGTGGAACAGCACCGCCTCCTCGCCCCAGAAATCGATCGAGCCATCACGCGTGAGCACACACGCCAAGGCGGCCGGCAGGGCGATGCTCAAGTAGTTCATTGACCATTGCGAGACCACCGCCGCGCGATTCACGCCTGGGTATTGCAGGGCAAACCGGGACAGCAACGGCCTCAGCACGGCAGGGTCGGCAACATGACTTAACCCCACAAACGATTGATCGCCGGGTTCTTGTCGAATGACCCGTGTTATTGGCGGCCAAGCCTGGCCAAGCCATTCTGGAAATTCGATAACGTGGCCCCCATGGCTTTCCCTAACTAATGCAAACGATTAGCATTGGCTGATCCTATCCTCCCTCCCCTGCAAACTCAACGTCGTCAGCGACCGGGCTCATCAAGACCACATGCAAACACTCCGCAATTTCTGGCGTCTGGCGCGGCCGTTCTGGGCATCCGAGGAAAAGTACCCGGCCCTGTTGCTGTTGTGCGCCACAGTGCTGATGACCCTGTGCATGGTCGGCATCAACATCCTCACCAATTTCTGGAACCTGCATTTCTACAACGCCTTGCAGGCCTTGGATTACCACGGTTTCCTGATAGGCAGCTTGCAGTTCATTCTGCTGCAGATCGGCACCGCCGCGTTTACCGTAGGCGCGTTTCACTTCCAACAGAAGCTGACGCTGCGCTGGCGGCGTTGGGCGACGCGCAACACCGTTGATCAGTGGCTGGGCAGCCAGCGTTACCACAAACTGAAACTGACCGAGACGGACGTCGATAACCCGGACCAGCGGATCGCCGAAGACATCGACCTGTTCATCATAAAGTCCCTCAAGTTGAGCCTGGGGCTACTGACGTCGGTGGTGTCGCTGTTTTCGTTCCTGCACATTCTCTGGCAGGCCTCCAGCCTGGTCACCGTGCCTTTCAATGGCGAATCGTTCGTCATCCCCGGGTTGCTGGTGTGGGTGGCGCTGGTGTATGCAATCGTAGGGACCGGCGTCGCATTCTGGTTGGGACGCGCACTGCCTGGCCTCAATTTCATGCAGCAGCGACGCGAAGCGGATTTTCGCTTCTCACTCATCCGCCTGCGGGAAAACGCCGACTCAGTCGCCCAATACCGAGGAGAGGCAGCAGAAAAACAACGCTTCGACCATCGCCTGGAGGCAGCACTGCAGAACTTCTGGGCCCTGGTGAAAAAGCAAAAGCTGATCATGGGCTACTCGACGCTCTATTTGCGCAGCGCCACGGTCATTCCCATGTTCATCATGGCACCACAGTTTTTTGCGGGCGCGTTCCCCCTCGGTCGGCTGACGCAGATCAGCGCCGCCTTCGGCGAAGTGCACGCCGCCATCGCTTATCTGGTGGAAGTATTCCCGGAACTGTCGGAATGGAAATCAGTGATCGACCGCTTGATCGGATTCCAGGATCGCCTGGACACGGTCGACATCGATTCCAAGGTCAGGCTGGAACAGCAAGCTTCAGGGCTCGACGTGCAGAACCTGGATGTCTGGCTGCCGAACGGCCGGCAATTGTTCAAGGGTTTCAACCTGTCACTTAAAGCCGGTGACAGCCTGTTGATCAGCGCACCATCGGGCTACGGCAAATCGACTCTTATCCGCGCGATCACCGGGCTCTGGCACCATGCTTGCGGTTCGAGCCGCTACGACCGGGAGCGCGCCCTGACACTGTCGCAGAAGCCTTACCTGCCATTGGGCAGTCTGCGCGAGGCGCTGTGGTATCCCCATGCACCTCTCGGTCACGAGGACGCTGCCTTGCAGCGGGCCATGGAACAGGTCGGACTGCAACATCTGGGCGAACAACTCGACATGGAGCGTGATTGGTCGCAGACCCTGAGCGTCGGCGAACAGCAGCGTTGCGCGTTCGTCCGGGCGTTGCTGACCCGCCCGACAGTGCTGTTTCTCGACGAAAGCAGTTCGGCGCTGGACTCGGCCAATGAGGCGCGTTGCTACCAGTTGCTCAGGCAGTCCTTACCGGAGACGATCCTGGTCAGCGTCGGCCATAACGCTTCGCTGGAAGGTTTCCATCACAAGATCCTGGAGTTGCAAAGCGATCAGGAATGGGTACAACGAAACGTCAAGCGCGCGGTATGACCGGCGGAGCAACCGAGCGCTGGCGCTCGGTTGCTCCAGTTAACCAATGATCTGCGCATACACCGACCTGTCGACATTGCCACCCGACAGGATTACCCCGACCTTTTTCCCCTTCATCAACCCTCGCTCCTGGATAAGCGCCGCCAAAGCCGCCGCGCCGGCCCCCTCTGCCAGGTTGTGGGTATCGGTGTAATAGACTCGCATCGCCTCGGCAATCTCCTGATCGCTGACCGCTACGATCCGTGCCGCCCCGGCGCGATAGATGGCGAAAGCCTCAGGTATCGGTTTGCGCACCGCGAGGCCGTCGGCGAAGGTGTTGGCCGAGGCGGTTTCGCAGATCATGCCCGCCTCGAACGATTGTTTCGCCGCCGTAGCCTCGGTGGACACCACGCCCACCACCTGCGTGTTAAGGCCCAAGGCGTCACGTGCAGCGATGACCGCGCAGATGCCCGAGCCGCAGCCAATGGGCACGTAGACGGTGTCCAGGTCTGCCACAGCCTTGAACAACTCAAGGGCGTAGGTGGCGACGCCCTTGACCAACTCGGTGTGAAATGGCGGTACGAGATACAGGCCCTGTGCCTGCGCCAGACGTGCTGCTTCTTCACGGGCCTCATCGAAATCGCGACCATATTCGATCACCTCGCCACCGAAGCCGCGCATGGCATTGTTTTTCTCCTCCGAGTTGCCTTGCGGCACCACGATCAATGCCTTCAGCCCCGCCGCGCTGGCTGCCAGCGCCAGGCTCTGGCCATGGTTGCCCCGGGTGGCGGTGACGATACCGTTCACCTCCGGGCGCTCACGCTTGAGCCAATGCATGAAGGTGATACCGCCGCGCACCTTGAAAGCGCCCGTGGGGGTATGGTTTTCATGCTTGACCCAGACCGTGCAACCCAGCCGTTGCGCCAGCAAGGGCCAGGCGTACTGGGCCGTGGCGGGCATGACTTGGTAGACCTGGCGGGCGGCTTGTTCAATGTCGTCATGAGTCAGTGCGTACATGGTGGACCTCCTGGGGTTTCGCCGAGTCTAGCCAGGGACACCGAATCCGGGCTTTCAAAAAACTGACCTGACTTTTGCGGCGCTGCTTCACTACTATGAACACCATGAGCCATCGAAACCGCACGCCGTTGCCGCGCCCGACTGAATCGATCCGTCGTATCGAAGTCGGCCCTTGGGCAATCGAATTGCTTCCCGGCTGCGCTTATGCCGCCCGCTACGTCGCGACCCAGGCGGCGATCGGCTTTGCCTTCGACAGCCAGCGAGGCGTGCACGCCATCGGCAGCGACCGGATACAGCCTTTCTTTGCCATGCCCAATGGCCTGGCGTTCGTCCCGGCCCAGTGTGACGTCTATTCGGAGTCTTCCCAGGGCGGCGAGTATCTGCGAGTGCTGCGTACCGACGGGCAGGCGTTGGCGGGAGACCGCGCCTTCAACAATCACCTTGATCCCCGTGCCATCGCCCTCGCCCAACACATGCGGCGCGCGCTGCTGCACGGCTCGATCGACGACGATTGGGAGGCGTGGGCCCTGGCGCTGGCTGAATGCACGGCGCCGGGCAAGCGCTCGCCAGCGACGCTCCAAGGGTCTATGACCGACGCCCGGATGCGCCTGCTGGATGAGTTCATCGATGCGGGCCTCGACCAACCGCTGGGCGTGCCGGCGATGGCGCAACTGCTGGGACTGTCCGAAGGCTACTTCATGCGGGCCTTCAAACACGCCACGGGTCAAAGCCCCCATGGTTACCTGATCGATCGACGCCTGGCCAAGGCCCGGGCGTTGATACGCGACACATCAACTACACTGACGCAAATCGCCCTCGCCTGCGGCTTCAGCTCACAGGCGCACATGACGACGACGTTCAAGCAGCGCCTTGGGGTGAGTCCGGCGCAGCTGCGCCAGATGACGAAGTGCATTTGACGTCCTTGACTTAATGGTCCAGTTTTTAAAAGACAGGGCGTTATGGCTGATACCCCGTTCGGAACTCCCCGTTCGACAATCAGAGGGCCGATGCTGCCTATGAACGATGTACGAAACACCTCCCCCGCCATTGAACCGCTTTGGACTTTCCAGTGCCGCTGATTCCCCTGGTCGTGTGTGACGACTCCACCATGGCGCGCAAGCAAGTACTGCGTGCGCTGCCGTCAGATTGGCCGGTATCGATCACCGAGGCCGCCAACGGTCGCCAAGCGATGGAAGCCATCCGCCAAGGCCTGGGGCAGGTCGTGTTGCTCGACCTGACCATGCCGGAGATGGACGGTTACCAAGTCTTGAGCGCTTTGCGGGCCGAAGGGCTCAACGCACAGGTCATCGTGATTTCCGGTGACGTGCAGGATGAGGCGGTGCGCCGCGTGCTTGAACTGGGTGCGCTGGCGTTCCTGAAAAAACCGTTCGATGAAAACGAGCTGCGCCAGACGCTTACCCGAGTGGGGCTACTGACGCAACCCGGCAAGGCAACACCGCAGAGTCGATCGGCACCGGACGCGGCCATCAGCTTTCAGGATGCGTTCCGCGAGACCGTCAACGTCGCCATCGGTCAGGCCGCGGCACTGATCGCCCAGGTGTTGGGCGTCTTCGTGCAACTGCCGGTGCCGAACGTGAACATCCTCGAAGTCGGCGAGTTGCACATGGCGTTGAATGACGTCGGCAGCTCCCAGCAGCTCACTGCCATCTGCCAGGGGTTTATCGGCGACGGCATCGCCGGCGAAGCCCTGCTGATCTTCCACGACTCCGAGATCGCCGACATTGGGCACTTGATGCATCGCGAGAGCGCTGATTATTCGGACCTGGAAATGCTGGTGGACCTGTCCAGCATCCTGATCGGCGCTTGCCTGAGCAGCATCGCCGAGCAGATAGACGTGGTGTTCTCCCAAGGCCATCCGCAGATCCTTGGTCAACACGCGGCTATCGAGGAACTGATCCGCGCCAACCGCACCCATTGGAAAAAGACCTTGGCGGTGGAAATCAGCTACAGCCTGGAAGGGCAGAATATTCGCTTCGACCTGTTGCTGCTGTTCACGGAAGACTCCATCGAACGGTTGACCCACAAACTCGCCTACCTGATGAACTGAGCCCATGACCGATTCCATTGATCTGAACGAATTCCATTGGTTGCTGGCCATCGTTCAGAGTATCGACGTCGGCGTGGTGGTGCTCGACCGCGAGTACAAAGTGCAGGTCTGGAACACCTTTATGGAGAACCGCTCCGGGGTCCAGCCCAAGGACGCTCAGAACCAGAACTTCTTCAATCTGTTCCCCGAGATCGATCGCCAATGGTTCACCCGCAAGGTAGAGAGCGTCGCGACCCTCGGCACGCCCGCGTTCACGGTCTGGGAGCAGCGCCCTTACCTGATGCGGTTCAAGAGCTACCAGCCGATCACCGGCCAGGAAGAGTTCATGTACCAGAACACCACGTTGTTGCCACTGCGCTCGCCCGACAACCGCATCAACCATATCTGCCTGGTGATCTATGACGTCACCGACGTCGCCACCAACCGGCACCAGATCCAGGCCGCCAACGCACAACTGCAACTGCTCTCCAGCACCGATCGCCTGACGGGGCTGTACAACCGTGGTCATTGGGAAGGCAGCCTGAAATCCGCCTATGCCCGGCATCAGCGCTACGGCAATGCGTTGAGCCTGGTGATGCTCGATATCGACCACTTCAAGCGAGTCAACGACACCTACGGCCACCAGGCGGGCGACAAGGTCATCGAGCACGTCGCAAGGCTGCTGCATGAGCATGTGCGTGAGTCCGACGTGGCCGGGCGTTATGGCGGCGAAGAGTTCGGCGTCGTGCTTTCAGACACCGACAAGGACGGCGCCCGGGTTTTCGCCGAGCGCCTGCGCAAAGCCGTCGAGGAGCTGGTGGTGCAATACAACGGCCAGGACATCCGTTTCACCATCAGCCTGGGGGTCGCCGACCTGAGCGAGCCCTCGAATGACCACGCCGAGCTGATCGCCCGGGCCGACCAGGCGTTGTATACGTCGAAGAAGACCGGACGCAATCGGGTGACGGTCTTCGGCTAGACAACACCCGCCCCCTGACACTGGTCAGTCCAATCCATTTTTTTATAGATTGGTCTTGCCAATATTTTTCCCCGCGTGTAGTTTCGAGCCAATATCAGCGGCGCAGGTCGCTGTGCGCGAACAACAAGAAAGAGAGCCCCGGTCCCGGCAGCCGTGCGCTCACAACCCTCCTCCCGCCTGCAAGCCCCCCGGCCTGCACGCTCGCTAAAGGAGCATCGATATGCTGACTGTCATCTGTAACGAACCCGGCTCGCTCACCGCCATCGAACGTGAAATACCCTCCAGGAAACCCGGCGAAATCCTCATCCGGGTCAAGCGCGTCGGTGTCTGTGGCACCGACCTGCACATTTTCACCGGCAATCAACCGTACCTCGAGTACCCGCGCGTCATGGGCCATGAGTTTTCCGGGATCGTGGAAGACATAGACCACCCCAGCGACCTGGCGGTGGGCGACGTCGTCTACGTGATGCCTTATCTGTCCTGCGGAAACTGCATTGCCTGCCGCCAGGGCAAGACCAACTGCTGCACCCGGATCCAGGTGCTGGGAGTCCACTGCGACGGCGCGTTCACCCAATACCTGAGCGTCCCCGAGGAATTCGTTCACAAGGCCGTGGGAATTTCCCTCGACCAGGCGGCGATGATCGAATTCCTGTCGATCGGCGCTCACGCCGTGCGGCGTTCGAACGTCCAGCCGGACACGCACGCCTTGGTGGTCGGCACCGGCCCGATCGGCATGGCGGCGGCGATCTTCGCCAGCCTGCGCGGGGCGAAAGTGACGGTCCTGGATACGCGGGAGGATCGCCTGTCGTTCTGCAAGCAGCACTTGAACATCCATGCGGCCGTCCACATCGGCGAGGGCGACAAGCAGGCCTTGGCGGAGCTGACCGGGGGTGATTTTTTCAACGTAGTGTTCGACGCCACCGGCAATGCCCGGGCCATGGAGCGCGGGTTCGAGTTCATCGCTCATGGCGGCACCTACGTGATGATTTCGGTGGTGCGGGACTCCATCACCTTCTCCGACCCCGAGTTCCACAAGCGCGAGGCCACGCTGATGGGCAGCCGCAACGCCACCCACGAAGACTTCCAGCATGTCGAGCGATGCTTGCGCGATGGATTGATTCCAGATGCAGCCCTGAACACCCACCGACTGAGCCTGGGCGACGTGGCCCATTCCTTCTCCACATTGCTCGACCCCAGCCAGGGCGTCGTCAAGGCAATCATCGAGTGCTAGGAATCGGAGGACGTGCTATGAACCCACCCTCTTCTTTGCTTGTGCTGACACCGGGAGATGATGTCGCGGTGGCCCGGGGCGATATCGCCGAAGGCCAACGCCTCGGCGCCGACGGCCTCACCCTGGTCGCCCGGCAACCGGTTCCGTCCGGCCACAAGATTGCCCTGCGCAGGGTATTGGCCGGCCAGCAAGTGCTCAAGTACGGGCAAACCATCGGCCAGGCGACCCGGGACATCGAGCCCGGTGATCACGTCCACGTGCACAACCTGCAGATGCCCGCCACCAACGCCGGGCATCCCGTACAAAACACCTACGTGCCCACCCCGCTCGGCGAAATCCCCGCGACCTTCGAAGGTTACGTACGGGACGATGGCCGCGTCGGTACGCGCAATTACATCGGCGTGATTTCCAGCGTCAACTGCTCGGCGACCGTCTGCAAGCACATCGCCAACGCGTTCTCTTCCGAGCGCCTGAAAGACTTCCCCAACGTCGATGGCGTCGTTGCGATCACCCATGGCAGCGGCTGTGGAATGGGGGCCAAAGGCGAAGGCATCGACATTCTCAAGCGAACCTTGCGCGGTTATGCCGATCACGCCAATTTCGCCGGCGTGCTGTTGATCGGACTGGGGTGCGAAGTCAACCAGCTCACGCCGTTGATGAACGAACTGGGGGATCGTTGCCCGGTGCTAAAGGCCAGCCTGATCATCCAGGACGAAGGCGGGACTCGCGAAGCGGTGCGACAGGGCATCGCCCATATCGACGCGATGCTGCCCATCATCAGCCAGTACCGAAGGACGACCGTTTCCGCCCGCCACCTGTGCGTGGGTTTGCAATGCGGCGGCTCGGATGGTTATTCAGGCATCACGGCGAATCCGGCACTCGGCGCGGCCGTGGACTTGCTGGTGCAACAGGGCGGCACGGCGATCCTCTCGGAAACGCCGGAGATCTACGGGGCCGAGCACTTGCTGACGGCCCGCGCCGCATCCGCCGACATCGCGACAAAGCTGATGGAGCGGATCCGCTGGTGGGAAACCTACGTGCACCACAACGACGGCGACATGAACAACAATCCTTCGCCGGGCAACAAGGCCGGAGGCATCACCACCATTCTGGAAAAATCCCTGGGTGCCGTGGCGAAAGCCGGTTCGACCGGGCTGATGGGCGTCTATCACTACGCCGAGAAAATCGATGCCCAAGGCCTGGTGTTCATGGACACGCCCGGCTACGACCCGGTGTCTGCAACCGGCCAGGTGGCGGGCGGCGCGAATCTCATCTGTTTCACCACCGGTCGCGGCTCGACCTACGGCTGCAAGCCCACGCCTTCTTTGAAAATCGCGACCAACACCCGCCTGTTCCAACACATGGAGCTTGATATGGACTTCAACGCCGGCGGCATCGCCGATGGCCTCGAGTCCGTGGCGCAGGCAGGTGAACGGTTGTTTCGAATGATGCTGGAAACCGCTTCCGGTCGCCGTACCTGCAGCGAGGAAAACGGCCTGGGCGACAACGAATTCCTGCCCTGGCAGATCGGCGCGGTGATGTGAATGACGAGGCAGATGAACTTACCCCAAGCAAGCCTATGGTAGCCTTTGCGGACTATCCGATGGACACCAGCCCATGGCCTCACCGATCAACACCGCCGAACGAAAGCCGTATCAGAAAATCGCCGATCAACTGCGCAATTACATCGCCCAAGGGGATTTCAAAACGGGTTCCAGGCTTCCACCCGAACGTGATCTGACCCAGCTGTTGGGGGTTTCCAGGCCCTCGCTGCGCGAGGCGCTGATCGCCCTGGAGATAGACGGTGAAATTGAAATCAAGATGGGCTCCGGCGTGTACGTGCGAGCCAGGCCCGAGAGCGGAAAAAACCGCAGCATGACCTTGGGCGAGAGCCCCTCGGAACTGATGCAGGCGCGCGCCCTGATCGAAGGCGAATCGGTCGTCCTGGCGTGCCTGCATGGCAAGAAAAGCGACTATCGCTACCTACAGGCGTGCATCGACGCCATGCGCGCCAGCATCGCCAACGGCCAGCCGCCGCTGGAGGATGACCGTAGATTCCATCATCACTTGGCCAAAATGAGCGGCAACTCCGCGTTGGTTCGAATCATCACGGCTCTGTTCGATGAACGACACACGCCGATTTCGGCTCACCTGAGCAAACACTCGGAAAACACCCAGACATGGGAAGCCGCGGTCGCCGAGCACGAGGCGATCCTGCACGCCCTCGCCAGCAAGGACGTGTTCGGCGCCCAGACCTCGATGCGCCAGCATCTCAACTGCTCGGAGAACCGCTGGCTGCAAGCGCTGGGGCCGGAAGACACTTGATCGTTCCCACGCTCTGCGTGGGAATGCATCCCGTGACGCTCTGCGTCACGCCCCAGAAGCGGAACGCGGAGCGTCCCTGGCGACATTCCCACGCAGGAGCGTGGGAACGATCAAATCCCCTCGCCACAATAGCGCTCAGTACCTGAAAGCCCTGTATTCCTGATTAACCCAACTGTCGACGCACGGCCAGTTCTACGCCGCGGATTTCCGCCAGGCCTTTGAGGCGGCCGATCAATGAATAGCCGGGGTTGCTTTTGCGTTGTTGGTCGTCGAGCAGTTGATGGCCGTGGTCTGGGCGCAGCGGCAAGCGTGGGCCGCCTTCGCGCTCGCGTCGGCGCTCTTCAGCCACCAAGGCACTGATGACCCCCACCATGTCGACGTCGCCATCCAGGTGATGGGCTTCATGGAAGCTGCGCGGGTCGGCTTCCCGGCGAGTCGAGCGCAGGTGGGTGAAGTAGATGTATGGCGCAAACTGCTTGGCCATCGCCACCAGGTCGTTGTCTTCACGCACGCCATAGGAACCGGTGCAGAACGTCAGGCCGTTGGCCGGGCTTGGCGCGGCGTCCAGCAGCCACTGGGCGTCTGCGGCAGTGGAGAGGATGCGCGGCAAGCCGAGCAGCGACCGGGGTGGATCGTCCGGGTGGATCGCCATGCGCACGCCCACCTCCTCCGCGACCGGGATCACCGCCCGCAGGAAATACTCCAGGTGCTCACGCAACTTGCCTTCGTCGATGTCGGCGTAGGTCCGCAGCAAGTCCCGGAAGTTGTCCAGGCTGTAATGTTCCTCGGCGCCGGGCAAACCGGCGATCAGGGTGTTGACCAAGGTTTCGCGCTCAATTGGCGTCAGTTGCTCGGAGTACGCCTTGGCCTGCTGGATATCCTCGGGACTGTACTCGGCCTGCGCACCGGGGCGCTGGAGGATGAACAGATCGAAGGCGGCGAACGCGGTCTGATCGAAACGCAATGCCCAGCCGCCATCCGCCAGCTCATGGAAAAGGTCGGTACGGGTCCAGTCCAACACCGGCATGAAGTTGTAGCAGACGATATCGATGCCGCAGCTCGCCAGGTTGCGCACGCTTTGCTGGTAGTTGGCGATGTACTCGTCGCGCCGCCCACAGCCACGCTTGATGTCTTCGTGCACCGGAATGCTTTCCACCACTGACCAGCTCAGGCCGGCCGCTTCGATCATCTGTTTGCGCGCCGCGATAGCCTCCACCGGCCACACTTGGCCATTAGGAATTTCGTGCAACGCGGTGACGATGCCGGTCGCACCGGTCTGGCGAACGTCCGCCAGGGAAATCGGGTCTTTGGGGCCAAACCAACGCCATGTCTGTTCCATGTTGTTTTCCTTTTTGTCAGTTGGGTGTGGCAAAGCTGTGCAACAGGCTATCGACGCCGTCTCGGGCCAAGGCGCCGTAGGCGCGGTGTACGGCCTCGCGAAACGCCGGGTCATCCACCAGCGCTGGCGGGAAGACTTCGTCCAGGGCAAGAAAAGCGTCCACCCGCGCCGCGCCGTCGAATCGTCCGGCAAGATCGGCAAAGGTCGCGCTCAAAGGATCGTCGACCACGTGCGCCGCACGACCGGGCAGCGGCTGCGTGCAGTAGTGAATCCACGCCGCGACGCCCAGCGCAGTGCAGTCGATGCCGCGCCCCTGGTCGAGCAACTGCTGCGCGCCGAGCAACCAGCGTTGCGGCAGTTTCTGCGAACCGTCCATGGCGATCTGGCGCAGCCGATGTTGCAGGCTGTCGTTGGCAAAACGCGCCAGCAGGTCGTTGGCATACACCGAAAGATCGATGCCTGCCGGCATGTCCAGGGTCGGCGCGGCTTCCTCGGCCATGTAGCGTCCGATCAGGCCCGCCAACCGCCCATCACTGACGGCTTCGAAGACCGATTCATGGCCCGCCAGCAGCCCCACGTAGGCCAACAACGAATGGCTGCCATTGAGCATGCGCAGCTTCATCGTTTCGAACGGGCGCACGTCGTCGACCATCTGCACGCCGTCGACTTCCCAGTCCGGACGGCCGAGGGGGAAATTGTCTTCGATCACCCACTGGCTGAAGCTTTCACAGACCACCGCCGCGCGATCGTCACAGTCCAGTTGTTGCTCCAGCCGACCGAAAGATTCGTCGTCCATGGCCGGCACGATGCGGTCGACCATGCAGCTGGGGAATGCGACTTCTTGCTCGACCCATTGCGCCAACGCTTGATCTTGCAGCGCCGCCAACGCGCTGACCGCCTGGCGGGTGCGCTGGCCATTGTCGGGCATGTTGTCGCAGCACAACACGGTGAAGGCGGGAACGCCGGCGGCGCGACAGCGACGCAACGCCTCCAGGACAATGCCGGGAGCCGAACGCGGCGCGTGTGGGTGTTCGATGTCATGGGCAATCAATGGATCTTCGCTGCGCAATTGCCCGGAGGACGGACTCAAGCAGTAGCCTTTTTCAGTGACCGTAAGCGTGACGATCCGCGTTTGCGACGCGGCCATGCGCTGTAACAGCTGCTCCAGCTCATTGGCGCCAGCACCGGCGTACAAGGCTTCGCGCAGTACGTTGATTTCCCGCAGCACCACCTGCTCGCTGTCGAGGTACTCGGCCACGTGGTAGCGGCCTTGCTGGTCGCGCAACTGCTCGACCAAGGTGCGGTTGGAGCGAATATTGGCACTGCACAGCCCCCACTCGCTCGTGCCGTGGCGATTGAGATGGCGTTGCAGGTACACCGCCTGATGAGCCCGGTGAAAGGCTCCCAGGCCCAGGTGCACGATCCCGATTTCACTGGGCTGGCCCGTGGCGGGGATCCGTTGGATGAGCGACATGGGCGTCCTCCTTTCAGGGATGATTCAGCGCTGGACGTGGCTCGGCGCCGCCGTCGGCCTGCGGTGCGACACCCGCCACCGCCAGCGGCTTGACGTAACGCGCCACGCACAGTGCACCGATGATCGTCAGCAGGCCCGCCAGCAGGAAAGCACTGGTGAACGAGCCGGTGAATTGCACGATGAAGCCGGTCAAGGTCGGCCCGATGATCCCCGAGGTATTGGCCAGGAAATGCATGAAGCCGCTGACCCCGCCTACCCGCGCTGCAGGCACGGTGTCCTGGATGATCGCCCAGTAGATCGCCCCGGTGAGATAGAGGAAAAACACCGCCAAGGCCACCAGGATAACGGCCGGATACAAGGTCTTCACCACCCCGGCGACACCGATGCAGCCGGCGCAGGCCAACAGGCACGTCACCAACACCACCTTGCGCGAGAACATGATCCGCCCGGTCTTCTTAAACACGAAGTCGGAAATGAACCCACCCAGTGCCAGCCCGAGGAAACCCAGTAGCCAAGGGATGACCGTGGCGATGCTCATGTCCTTGACGTTCAGGCCATGGGCCATGGTCAGGTAGCTGGGGAACCAGGTCAGGAAGAAGAACAGCGTGTAGTTATAGGAAAAGAACGCCAGGGAGGTGAACAGCACGGTCGGTTGCTTGAGGTAGAACCGCAGCGGGAACACCGGTTGCGACGCCAGTTCACTCTGTCCCTCGGCCCGCAGAATGTCCTCGGCGCCCTCGCCTTCAGGCTTCTCCTTGACGAACTTGTACCAGACCGCCGCCCAGATCAGGCCGACCAACATAATGATGATGAACGATACTTTCCAACCGTAGGTGACAGCGATAAAGCCCACCACCGGACCGGAGATCGCCCCGCCCAGCGGCGTGCCGGACATCGAGGCACCCAGGGCTCGAGCCCTACGCTTGGGGGTGTACCAGTTGTTGACCATCTTGCTGGTGGTGACGCTCAGCGGGCCTTCGCCCATGCCGAACAGGATCCGGATGAGCACCAGCGAAGCAAAGCCCACCGTCAGCACCGTGAGACCGCTGAACAACGACCACAAGACCATGGCCAGCAGCAACGTGGTCTTGGCGCCGTAACGGTCGGCGGCCCAGCCACCGATGAAGTTGAAGGCGGCATAACCGACGAAGAAGCTGCTGAAGATCATGCCCATCTCACCCGTGCTCAGACCGTAGTCCTTCTGGATGAAAGGCGCCGCCACAGACAATGCCGACCGGTCGAGGTAGTTGATGACCCCGGCCAGGAACAGCATGATGATGATTAAGCTACGTCCTTGACCAAACATGGTGGAACCTCCCGCTTGTTGTGTTTATTCGGTGAGGGTGCCCATGACAGGCACGGTGAAACCGGTGGCGCCGACGGCTCACTGATGGGCGTTCGTCAGCTCCACCAGCACTTTTCGGGTTTGCTCGGGGTGTTTTTCGATCAGGTCGATGGCGCCGGGCATTTCGTCGAAGGTGACGCGATGACTGATCAGGTCCTGGACCTGCAACTTGCCACTGGCGATCAGTTCGATCACCTGGGGGAATTTGCGGTTGTTGAGGCGCGAACCGACCAAGGTGAGTTCTTTCTTGATCATTTCCAGCTGCACAAGATCGCTGGGCGTGGCATTGAAACCCAGCAACCCGATACGCCCGGCCGGCGAGGCCAGGCGCACCATCTGCGGCATCAACGCCGGGATACACGCCGCATCGACAATCAGCGGCACGCCTTCACCCTGGGTCAATTCACGCATCGTCGCCTCGACATCGACTTGCTGGCCGTTAAGGGTCCGGCTGGCGCCCAGCGCCCGCGCTGTTTCCAAGCGACTGTCGATGACATCGGTGACGGTGATGTCAGTCATTCCCAGCGCCTTGGCCATCTGTACCAAGGTCAGGCCGATCACCCCGGCACCGTAGATCAGCACGCTGTCGCCCGGTTGCGGCTGCATCCGATCGAGCACGTTCAGGGCAATGGAATAAGGCTCGACCAGGGCGCCGTGGCTGAGGAACATCGCATCGGGCAGGCGATGGGCGTTCTCGGCTGGTACGCAGACCTGTTCGCTGAAGCCACCGTCGCGGTGCACGCCGATCACTTGCAGCCGCGTGCAGACGTTGGGCCGGCCAATGCGGCAGGGATAACACGTGCCGCAACTGATCACCGGATCGATGCACACCCGGTCACCCACCTGCAGGTGCTCGACACCTTCACCGACTTGCCGGATCACCCCGGAGAACTCATGGCCGGTGACACGGGGGAAACGCACGAAGGCGTTCTGCCCATGAATGATGTGCATGTCCGAGCCACAGATGCCGGCATACGCCACATCGACCTGGACCTCGCCATGGGCAACCTCGGGGCGGTCGACCTGGGCCAGCCCGAACTCGAAGGGTGCTCTTACCTGGAACGCTTTCATCGGGTCACTCCTGACGGGACGTTCGCCCCGTTTTCCTCAAATAGTTGGAACCGCTTCACCAATGCCACAGCGTGCCGTCTTCAAGGCGGTTGACCGGCAGGCTGGCGCGCTTGTAGGGGTATTGGCGGGCAAGGTCTTCATCGATGTCGACGCCATGCCCTGGTGTTTCACCCGGCGTGAAGTGGCCGTCCTCGAAGCGATAGGCATGGGGAAAGACTTCATCGATGCGCTCTTCGTGAGGCATGTGTTCCTGGATGCCGAAGTTGGGCACCCAGGTATCGAAATGCAGGGCCGCGCCCATGCACACCGGTGACAGGTCGGTGGCCCCATGAAAGCCCGTGCGCACCTGGAACAGCGCGGCGAAATCGGCAATGCGCCGCACATGGGTAATGCCGCCGGCATGCACCAGCGTCGTGCGGATGTAGTCGATCAACTGTTCCTGGATTAGCTCCCGGCAGTCATGGATGGAATTGAACACCTCGCCCACGGCCAACGGCGTGGTGGTGTGCTGGCGGATCAGGCGGAAGCTCTGCTGGTTTTCAGCCGGCGTGCAGTCTTCCAGCCAGAACAGGTTGTACGGTTCCACCGCCTTGCCCAGGCGCCCGGCTTCGATGGGCGTCAGGCGATGGTGCACGTCGTGAAGAATGTGCAAGTCGTCACCAAAGCGTTCGCGCACGGCGGCGAACAGCTTGGGCACGTAGTTAAGGTATTTGGCGGTGTCCCAGACGTGTTCGGCAGGCAAGTCACTGTCGGCCGGCTCATAGCGCTCGCCGCTGCGCTTGGCGACGCCGTAGGTGGTGGCAATGCCGGGCACGCCGCATTGCACGCGCACGGCTTTATAGCCGAGCTCGACGTGACGGGCGACTTCGTCCAGGCACCCTTCGATGTCCTTGCCGGTGGCGTGCCCGTAGACCATCACCCGCTCACGGCTCTTGCCACCGAGCAACTGGTACAAGGGCATGTTCGCGGCCTTGGCCTTGATGTCCCAGAGGGCGACGTCGACAGCGGCGATGGCGGTCATGGTCACCGGCCCGCGGCGCCAATACGCGCCGCGATACAGGTACTGCCAGATGTCCTCGATGCGGTGGGCGTCGCGGCCGATCAGCGCAGGCAGGACGTGTTCTTCCAGGTAAGCGACCACCGCCAGTTCGCGGCCATTGAGCGTTGCATCGCCAATGCCGTAGATCCCTTCATCGGTGACGATTTTCAAGGTGACCAGGTTGCGGCCCGGGCACGTAACGATGACGCGCGCTTCAACGATTTTCATAGAGTCAGACCTGTGCAACAGAAGGAAGTGAGGACGCGCCCATGGTCGGCATGGCCGCCTGGGGAATCAGCGCACCTCGGTATTGGACGACCTGGGCCGCCAGGCGATGGCCCCAACGGGCCGCCTGCTCCGGATCGCCGCCACGCAGGCGGCAGGCCAGGTAGGCAGCGCTGAATGAATCACCGGCAGCGGTGGTGTCGACGACACGGGTGACGGTTTGGGCGGGCACTTCGAAACGCCCGGCGGGGCACTGGATCAAGCAGCTGGCGGCGCCACGCTTGAGGACGACTTCGCCGACGCCCACTTGGGCGTAATCAATGAACAAGGCATCCGCGTCGCGATAACCGAACAAAAGGACATCGTCTTCCCAAGTGATCAGGGCCAGGTCGGTCAGGCGCAACAGGTCGCGGTGGGCCTGCCGAGCCGTTTCGGGATTGGGCCATAGATGGGGACGGTAGTTGTTGTCGAAGACGATGCGCGTGCCGGCTCGGCGAGCTGCCTGCAAGGCTTGGATCAGGCGTGCGCGCCCTTCTGGCGTGAGGATCGCCAGGCTGATGCCACTCAGGTAGACGAAGTCGTAATCGGCCAGCGCATCAAGCATGGCCTCAGCCTCGGGGCCGTCGAACATGCGCCGTGCCGCCGCTTCCCCACGCCAATAGAGAAAACGCCGCTCGCCCTGTGGATCGGTCTGGATGAAATACAGCCCTGGCAACGCATCTTCGATCACCCGAACATGGCCGTCACCGACACCTTCGTCCAGCCAGGACTGGCGCATCGCGTCGCTGAACGCGTCGCTGCCGACCGCCGTCAGGTAATCCACGCTGATCGTCGTCCGTGGGCTCAATCGTGCCAAATAGACTGCGGTGTTGAGCGTATCGCCACCGAACGTTTGCGTGATTGCCGCACCCGGCTCACCGCGCATCTCGATCATGCACTCACCCAGCAGCGCCACTTTCAACGAACGGTCGAAACGGGTTTGCGGGTCGTGGTTAAGCGTTACATCCATCATTACGCGCCTTTGTTGTTTTTAAAACGGCGTTTCATTTTTATCTCAAGGCCCGAGTCTAGTCAGATTTCTCGCCTCGTCAAGCAAAAATGAAACAGCGTTTTGTTCTGCTTGCGTATATCCTTGGGTTTTACTTTTACGTTGGAGCCTTCATGGACAACAGCGTCATCCCAAACAACGATCTGGTGTCGGCGGTCGGCCGGACCATGGCCGTGCTCGAAGCGCTGGCCGAACATCCGGAAGAAAGCGGCGTTTCGGAAATCGCCACCAAACTGGACATGTCCAAGGCCACCGTCTACCGCTTCCTGCAGTCGCTGAAGGCGCGTGGGTATGTGGTGCAGGATGCCGAAGATCGCTATCGTCTCAGCGTCCGGCTATTCGAACTGGGTGCCCAGGCCCTGCCCCACTTGGACATCGTCCGGGAGGCGGAGCCCGGGATGCGCAGGATCAACGAGTTGACGGGCGAGACCGTCCACCTGGGGATTCTCGACGAAGGCAGCATCGTCTACGTGCACAAGATCGACTCCAAGTACAACCTGCGCATGTACTCGCGCATCGGCCGCCGGGCGCCGTTGTACTGCACGGGCATTGGCAAAGTGCTGATGGCCTGGCTCGAAGAAGACGAGTTGCTGGCGCACCTTGAGCAGGAAAGTTTCGAGCGTCGCACAGCCAATACCTTGACCACCGTCGAGGCGTATCTGCAGGAACTGGAAATTGTTCGCCAGCAAGGCTATGCCGAGGATCACGAAGAGTTCGAAGACAACATGCGTTGCCTGGCGGCACCGATCCGCGACCGTTTTGGCCACGTGATCGGCGGGATGAGCGTTTCATTCCCGTGCTTTCGCTTCAGGGAAGAATTGAAGCAGGATTACGTCAAGCAGCTGATGCATGCCAGCCAACAGATTTCCAGTCAATTGGGCTGGCATGGGCGGTAATGGCAAACCTGTGGGGCAGCTCTCACCAAACGGCAATGTGTGAATCCGCCCGGGGTTCGGTCCCGCCGCACAGCACGCCGCTGACCGGGTCGCGCAGGATGATCTGGCCCCGCACTTGGGCGCCAGTCTCGTTGAATGGACCTTGCGCAGCACCGGCGCCCCGCTGCTGCGTCCGCCCGCCCCGCAAGCGCTGGAAAATGGCCTGCCGGGCAAGCTGGGTTGTTTCCCCTTGATTCCCTGGTCGAACCGGATCGCCCAGGGCGGTTTCGATTGCCCCGGTGGCTGGCTGGCCCTGGAAGCCAACAGCCCCAACGACCCGTTTCCGATCCATGGCAGCGCCTGGCAGCAACCGTGGCAAGTGATCGAGCAAAGCGGCCAGGAAGCATTGCTGCAACTCGACAGCCTGCACCCGTTCGCCTACTGCGCCAGCTTGCGGATCCGCCTCAGCGGCGGCCTACTGCGGATCGCCATGCTCGTTACCCACACAGCCAAACAGCCTGCCTGGCATGGGCTGGGCTTGCATCCGTATTTTCCACGCACCGCCCGCACAGGCTATGAGTTGGAATGCCGCGCCAGCGGCAGCAAATACTTCCTGCTGTACTGCCCAGTCGGGCTGGATTTTTTCTGCATCGAACCGGTCAGCCACCCGGTCAATGCCCATCACTTGCCCGGGCGGCCGGGGTTGCGTTTGCTGGAGCAAGGGCAGTCGGTGGCGTTGGGGTTTTCGATGCAGTGCAGCCTGTTATAAGCGGCACATAACTCCTTCGCCACGGGACATGATGGCAGCTACGCGATTCGAGGTTATCCAGCGCTCGGTTCGCCAAGCTCGATCAGTTGCTGAATGTACTTCAGACGAGAGAAATATATCCAAGATGGAGTCCTTCACTCATCGAAATATATGCCGACGTACCGACCCCGTTCAGCGTGATGGACGTTGCGCCTGTGCCGTCTATCTCATCCGGGATGACGATGCTCGAAAGGAGTGTCTGCGTCCGCGTATCGAAAACCATTATCTCACGGCGCCTCCCCCTGCAAATATAAAGCTTAGCGCCGTCGGGAGTGACAGCAAGCCCGTAAAACGCCCCCTTGCCATCGCTTGGCAGGCTCACGGACTTGACAATTTGGTTTGTCGCGATATCGAAGACCTGAAGTATGTCGATCCCAGAATGGATGATATAGGCCTTCGTTCCATCTGGACTGAGCGCAATGCGGTGGACATAGATTGGCAAGCCAGAAGACAGATCATGAATCACAGTGTGATTCAGCGTATCAATGACGTAAAAAATACTTTTTCCGCTTCCCGATTGCCAACCGACGCAATAAGCGCGATCAGCAACCTGACTCATGACCGTGTGCCCGCTGTGGCCGTAAAAGGAAATGCTTTTGATCAAAGCATGTGTAGCGGTGTCATAAACCAATATATAGCCGGAAGTGTATACATATAAATAACTACTGTTTCTCGTTACCGCCATTTCATACATTGTACGAGCTGGATCTATCTCTATTTGGTCAACTACCAATTGGGTCGAGGTATCGACTATCTGCACGGTGTTTCGGTGGGAATTCCATTTACCATTCACAATGTAGGCGCGTGTCCCATTGGGGGCAACGGCAACCGTTCCCAGAAGGTTTCCTGATTCGAACGGAGCAATCCTCTTGACTACGGAATTGTTCGCAGTACTAACGATGGCAGTTGACTTGCTGTCAGGAACAGTTACGTACACATGGGTCCCGTCGGGACTGGCAGCATGGCAAAAAGGGTAATAGCCGACAAGGATCCCAAGGGCCCGAGCCACTGTTACGACCCAGACAGCCGAGATCAGCTCGCTGCCATACAGCGCCTTGGCGGCGAAGCGGTGCTCGGCCACGGCCAGTCCGGTGACTTGCTTGCTCCAGTCGCCATTGGCATTGACGTCGGCAGTGCCCTTGGAGACCTCGCCTTCGAAGATCTCGACGCTCATGCCCGCCGTGGCCGTGCCACTGAGAATCACCGAGGTTTCAACAGTGTTGCCACCGTTGGGGATCTCGTCGTTGCTGGGCTGGCCTTTCACTGAGCTGATGACCGGCTTTATCAACTCAATTGCCTTGACGGTATAAGTACGCACCGGGAACGCAACGGCCTCGCTCTGGTTGCTACTGCGGTTGAACGTGACCTCAAGCACGACCTTGAGCGCGGAGCCGTCGCGCAGCTTCTCAAGCTCGGTACGCGAGATGCCTTTGGACAGGCCGGCAGTCACCTCCCCCGCTGTCACGCCCGAGGAGATCCACTGGGTGATCACGTGCGGGGTGCCGTCGTTGGCAGTGCCTTCGCAACGCAGCCAGACCCGCTGGCCGGCGGCGATCAGTGGCCAAGGCGCCACCGTGACACGGGCATCGCCGGTGAAGCTACTCAGGTCGAGCTCGCTACCGGTGCCGTTGTTGGCCGCTTGAGGGATCAGCGGTGTGGGCAGACTCGCCTCGGGTATCGCTTGCACGCTCAGGGTCAGTGGCTCTGACGCTGGCCACTCCTTGCCGCCGCGAGTCACGGTGTAAGTCACCGTCACCGAACGGTCCAAGTTGTAGGCGATCATGCGAACCGGAAGTGCAATCTCTTGATTGGCAGGCAAATCGCCTGCCGGTGTGATGTGAGAACCGTCCCCAGCAGCACCGGCCCAGGTCACGCTGACCTTATCGCCCGGCTGGACGCCGTAATCCGGAATCACCACGGTCAGGGCGTCCTTGGCCGCCACCGGGTTGAGTTGCTGGGTCGGCGCGCTGCCGGTGGCCTGTTTGACGCTTGGAGCAATGAGGTCCAGGCCCCCACCAATTCTCAGGCTCCGGACGATGGATTTGCCCACCAGGTTTATCCCTCGCGTGATGGCATAGCTGACGTCCACCGTCCCGTTCAGGTTGCCACTGACATAAGTGAACGGCACGGTAAAGGGCACTGGCTTGCCCGCCGTGTTCGCCGTCAGGTCTCTGGAAGCATCCGGTGCGCTGCTTGACGAACCGCGCCAGTGCAAGACGACCTTGTCGTCGGGCAAGGTCTGGGTGTAAGTCACGATGACATTGGCACCAATGGCGGGGTTGACATCGTCCGGATTCAACACATCGTTCGCATCGGCCTCCACGACCGTCGGGATAGCCAGCGAGGGCGCCGCGACGCCCACCGACAGGGTCAACTCATCCGAAGGCGGCTGACCATTGACGCTGTAGTAAACCGTGAGCGAACCGCCATCCAGGCGCTGAACTTCCGCCTTGGGCAAATTGACCGGTACCGGTGCACCCACCGCCTCATCGCCCACGCTGGCATAGTTGTCGTAGTAAGTCGGAACGCCGCTGGCGGTTCGCCCTTCGCAAACGATGAAGAGTTCGTCCCCCGGATTACGTCCCGCATAATAGGGAACACTGATGGTGTAGAAATTCAGCGCCGGGTCGAGGGTGTTTCCCACCGCTTCGTTGATATTGGGGGCCACATACCGGCGGAACTCACCGATCACGGTCACCGCCGCGCTTTTGGAAGGGCGATCGGCCTCGCCGCTACGGATGCGCACGTAGTTCACCGAGGCCCGGCCCTTGGCGATAGCGGCGACATACTCATACGGAATGGTGAAATCGCAGTAGCTTGGGATCGTTGTGACGGGCAGATCCAAGGGGCCTACGATCACTGCCGTCCCCTCGGCGGGGGTACCGATCCAAGTCATGCGCAAGGTATCGCCAACAGCGTGGTCGGTTCTGTTGGGGGTGACGCGGACGATGGCATCGGCACCAGCCAACACCTCCAAGTCGATTTCCTCGACGGGAAAACCACCGACCAGTACCAGCGGCGCCTCAAGGCGGTTGTTGCCAAGATCGACCAGCAGCTTAGTCACCGCTGACCAGGTCGAGGCGCCGCCCGGGTAGTTCCCGCACACGTCCACCACTTGGTAAGCGATGGCGACTCCGTTGCTATCACCGGCTGCTTCAATGATTTCTTTGGAAACGGGGATGATAATTTCCTTGTCCACCTGGCCATCGAGCACCGTGTGGTAGACATTCTTGGAGCCCCAGGCCAGGTTGATCCGGTCATTGCGACGCATGTTTTCGTAGGGCTTGATGGTGATTGGCACCCCCGCCGCCGCATCGCCGGATCCAACGCCGTGGTCGATGATGTCCTGGGGGATGGAATAGAGCAGGCCGGAGTGCCCCGGGGTTGCCTGGTCATCATCGAAACCGCCGGGTCGGTCAAGCTTGACCAGCAGGTTCCACTTCGTATCCGGTTCCTCGGGATCCTGGCTGATGCGCTTAACGGTGTAGTACACCGGAGACGCATCGCCATTGAGGATATGACTCTCATCGATGTCGAAAACCAGGCGGTTGTTCTTCTGATCCGCATCAATTGTGATGCTCCACACAGGTGCTGTGGTGTCCTTCCAGTACAGCTTGAACTCATCGCCGACGTCCATGCTCGCCCAGGGATCGACGATACAGCGCAGCCCCCCCTCGACTGCCCGTGCCGGGATGCCGGCATCATGGGGCTCGTTCAGCAGGGGAAAGGTCCATGCGGGGAAGTAAGGAGGATCAAGCGCCAGTACCTTGTTGTCGGGCACATAACGTGGAGGGAACTTGAACATGGACATGACCTCGCGAGGGCTCGCGCATAAGGGGGAACTGAATACGTCCTGAGGTGGGTATCTAAGCGCGCCTTGTCGGGGTGCGCTACTGTCAGAACTTACAGGTGCGGGCAGGTTTCAGACGATTGGCAGGGTCGTCCCGCCAAGAATCGGACTCGGCCATCGCCTGGACTCTATGCGGATCGAGGTCTTCCAGCGTTTTCCGGATTTAGGGGGATTACACAAATTCACAGCCCCTTACAAAGCTTCACCCCTGCCATTGCCCCAGCCCCCTACCATGCCGGGTTCAATATTGGGGAAGCACCATGTCCAAGACTCCTTTCGTCACACTGGGCCTGTTGGTCGGCGCGCTGCTGCTCAGTGGTTGTGATAGCGCCTCGAACCCGCAAGCCTCCACCCCGCTGGCAAGCGTGCGTGTCGAAACCGTCCAGGCCCGGCCACTGTCGATCAGCAACGAGCTGAGCGGCCGGATCGCCGCGCCGCGGGTGGCTGAGGTCCGGGCGCGGGTGGCTGGGGTGGTCCTGCAGCGGGTGTTTCGCGAAGGCAGCGATGTCAAGCAGGGCCAGGTGCTGTTTCGCATCGATCCGGCGCCATTCAAGGCCGACCTCGACAGTGCCGAGGCGGCGTTGCGCAAGGCCGAGGCCAATGCGTTCCAGGCCCGTCTACAAGAGCAGCGTTACGCCCAGTTGGTCGACGACAAAGCCATCAGCGGCCAGGAATATGACAACGCCCGGGCCAGCGTGCGCCAGACCGCAGCCGACGTCGCCGCCAGCAAGGCCGCGCTCGAGCGGGCGAAACTGAATCTTGGGTATGCCACCGTGACCGCGCCGATTTCCGGACGCATCGGTCGCGCCCTGGTCACCGAAGGCGCGCTGGTGGGACAGAACGAAAGCACGCCGTTGGCGCTGATCCAGCAACTGGACCCGATCCACGTCGACCTCACCCAATCGACCCGCGAACTCAACGATCTGCGCCGGGCCTTTCGTGCCGGGCACCTGCAGGCAGTCGGCCAGGGCGAAGCCAAGGCCACCTTGATCGAGGACGACGGCAGCCTCTATCCGCTACCGGGCAAACTGCTGTTCACCGACCTCAGCGTCGACCCGAGCACCGGCCAGATCACCCTGCGCAGCGAGTTTCCCAACCCGGACCTGGACCTGCTGCCTGGCAGCTTCATTCGCGTGCGCCTGGAACAGGCGGTCGACAGCCAGGGCATCACCGTGCCGCAACGGGCGATTTTGCGTGACAGTGCCGGCGTCGCCCAGGTGTTGCTACTCGACGCCGAGCAAAAAGTCAGCCAGCAACCGGTGCAATTGGGTGCTGCGCAGAAGGATCGCTGGATCGTCACCCACGGTTTGAAACCGGGCGATCGCATCGTCGTCGAAGGCGTCCAGCACGCCCGCCCCGGTGAACAAGTCCAGGTCGATGACTCCCCTCTTCCCCTTGCCCAGGTTCCCGGGCCACAGGCAGGACACTAAGCCATGCCGCAGTTTTTTATCGACCGTCCGGTGTTCGCCTGGGTCGTCGCGTTGTTCATCCTGCTGGCCGGAATCCTGGCCATCCCGCAACTGCCAGTGGCGCAATACCCGGTGGTGGCGCCGCCACAAATCGAGATCTACGCGGTGTACCCGGGCGCTTCGGCGCAAACCGTGGACGAGAGCGTGGTCAGCCTGATCGAGGAAGAACTCAACGGCGCCGACAACCTGCTGTACTTCGAATCCCAGAGCAGCCTTGGCAGCGCAACGATCACTGCAACGTTCCAACCGGGCACGAATCCGGAACTGGCCCAGGTCGATGTGCAGAACCGCCTCAAGGCGGTGGAGTCACGCCTGCCGCAAGCGGTCACCCAGCAGGGCTTGCAGGTGGACAAGGTCTCCGCCGGTTTCCTGTTATTGATTACCCTCACCTCCAGCCACGGCAAGCTCGACGACGTGGCGCTCAGCGATTACCTGGCACGCAACGTGATGAACGAGATCAAGCGTTTGGACGGCGTCGGCAAGGCCCAGTTGTACGGTGCCGAGCGAGCCATGCGCATCTGGATCGACCCGCAGAAGCTGGTGGGCTTCAACCTGACCCCGGCGGACGTCAACGCTGCCATCGTGGCGCAGAACGCCCAGGTGTCGGCGGGCAGCCTCGGCGACCTGCCGAGCCGCAGCACCCAGGAAATCACCGCGACCATCGTCCTCAAGGGCCAGCTCTCGACGCCGGAGGAATTCGCCGACATCGTGCTCAAGGCCAACCCCGACGGCTCGACGGTGCGCATCGCCGATGTCGCGCGGGTGGAAATCGGCAGCCAGGAATACCAGTTCTCCACGCGCCTGAACGGCAAGCCGTCCACTGCGGTGGCGGTGCAGCTGGCGCCGGGAGCCAATGCGTTGAACACCGCCACCCTGGTGCGGGCGAAGATGGACGAGCTGTCGCGCTACTTCCCGGCCGGCGTCGAATACAAGATTCCCTACGACACCTCGCCGTTCGTCAAAGTCTCGATCACCAAAGTGATCTATACGCTCGGCGAGGCGATGCTGCTGGTGTTCGCGGTGATGTTCCTGTTCCTGCAGAACATCCGCTACACGCTGATTCCGACATTGGTGGTGCCGGTGGCGTTGATGGGCACCTTCGCGACGATGCTCGCGCTGGGGTTCTCGATCAACGTGTTGACCATGTTCGGCATGGTGCTGGCCATCGGCATCCTGGTGGATGACGCCATCGTCGTGGTGGAGAACGTCGAGCGAATCATGGCCCAGGAAGGCTTGTCGCCCAAGGAGGCCACGCGCAAGGCCATGGGCCAGATCACCGGGGCGATCATCGGCATAACCCTGGTGCTGGTGGCGGTGTTCCTTCCAATGGCGTTCATGCAGGGCTCGGTGGGGGTGATTTACCAACAGTTCTCGCTGTCGATGGCGACGTCGATTCTGTTCTCGGCCTTTCTCGCCCTGACCTTGACCCCGGCACTTTGCGCGACCTTGCTCAAACCCGTCGCCCCAGGTGATCACCACGGCAAAAGCGGTTTCTTCGGTTGGTTCAACCGTGGCTTCGACCGATTCGGCGATCGCTATCAAGGATGGGTGGCCTATGCGCTGAAACGCAGCGGCCGTTATCTGTTGATCTATGGCGTGCTGCTGGTGGGCATGGGCCTGCTGTTCAGTCGCCTGCCCTCTTCGTTCCTGCCGGTGGAAGACCAGGGCTACACCATCACCGACATCCAGCTGCCACCGGGCGCGAGCAAAAACCGGACGGTGCAGGTGGTGGAGCAGATCGAAGCCCACAACGCCGGTGAGCCGGGGGTCGGCGACAGCACGGTCATCCTCGGTTTCAGTTTCTCCGGCAGCGGGCAGAACGCGGCCCTGGCCTTCACCACGCTGAAGGATTGGTCGCAACGCGGCGCCGAAGACTCGGCGGCGTCCATCGCCGACCGCGCCAACCAGGCTTTCGGCCAGATCAAGGACGCCATGGCGTTCTCGGTGTTGCCGCCGCCGGTGGACGGCCTGGGCACTTCGAGTGGTTTCGAGTTCCGCTTGCAGGACCGCGGCGGTCTCGGCCACGCCACGCTGATGCAGGCCCGCAGCGAGTTGCTCGCCGCTGCCGAAAAAAGCCCGGTGCTGATCAATGTCCGCGAAAGCGCCCTGGCGGAGGCGCCGCAGGTGCAACTGGAAGTCGACCGCAAGCAAGCCAATGCCTTGGGCATTTCCTTCGCCGACGTCGGCGGCGTGTTGTCCACGGCAGTGGGTTCGGCCTACATCAACGACTTCCCCAACCAGGGGCGGATGCAGCGCGTAGTGGTCCAGGCCGAGGGCGACCAGCGCAGCCAGGTCGAGGATTTGTTGAAGATCCACGTGCGCAACAGCAGCGGGAAAATGGTGCCGTTGTCGGCCTTTGTCCAGGCCCGCTGGACCCAGGGGCCGGCGCAATTGACCCGCTACAACGGCTATCCGGCGGTGAGCATTTCCGGCGAACCGGCGCCCGGCTACAGCACCGGGCAAGCCATGGCCGAAATCGAGCGGCTGGTGGCCCAAGGGCCGGCGGGCCTGGGCCAGGAGTGGACCGGGTTGTCCTTGCAGGAACGTTTGTCCGGCAGCCAGGCGCCGATCCTGCTGGGCCTGTCGCTGCTGGTGGTGTTCCTGTGCCTGGCGGCGCTGTACGAAAGCTGGTCGATCCCGACCTCGGTGCTGCTGGTGGTGCCGCTGGGCGTGCTCGGCGCCGTGCTGGCCGTGTCGTTGCGCGGCATGCCCAACGATGTGTTCTTCAAGATCGGCCTGATCACCATCATCGGCCTGTCCGCAAAGAACGCGATCCTGATCATCGAGTTCGCCAAAAGCCTGTACGACGAGGGGCATGACCTGATCGACGCCACGCTCCAGGCCGCGCGCCTGCGCCTGCGGCCGATCATCATGACCTCGCTGGCGTTCATCCTCGGCGTGGTCCCGCTGGCAATCGCCACGGGCGCCAGTTCGGCGAGCCAGCAGGCGATTGGCACTGGCGTGATCGGCGGGATGATCAGCGCCACGTTGGCGATAGTATTCGTCCCGGTGTTTTTCGTGGTGGTGATGAAGCGGGTCAGGCGTCGCAAAGCCGATTGAGGCGCTGCAGGCCTACTTGCCCTTGAAGGCTTCCCGGCGGGCGGTGCGCTCGTCGAGGAAGCGCTGCGCTGGCTGAGGACCGACGCTGGCTTGGGCCCGGTCCACCAGTCGTTGCACCCAACCGGCGTCGTGGGCGTTGACCACGGCGTAACGATCGGGCGGGAAAAAGACCCAGTGATGGGCGGCTTCGGTGAGGCGCTTGATCTCATCGGCAGACATCCAATAAGACGTCTGCGTCATTGGCAAAGGCGCGCCGTCAAAACGTCGGCCAAGTGCCAACTGGGTTCCGGGCGCGAAGGCGATCGCCAGTTGCTGCCGGGGTTGCATCTGCTTCTCGGGCGCGGGCATCTGCCCCACCCGTCCATAGCAGAAGTCACCGGGAAACTCGTCCTTGAGCACCAGCCAGTGGCCGGCCTCGGTCATGGCCAGGACCCACTGCGACACGCCGGAGCTTTGCACGCGCACCAGTTTGTCGTTCTTCCAGAGCATGAGGCTGTTGCAATCCGGGTCAAAGTCGTTGGCCCAGAGGCTGACGCCCGATACCAACGTATGGCGTTCGAGCTCGACCAGCCCGTGATCGGGCATCGATTGCCAATAATGGTGGGTCGGGTCCCGCGAGTCGCGCAGGTAATTGGACAGTGCCCAGCCCGCCACGAAGAGCAGCGTCGCCAGCGCCAGCCAGCCCAAGGAGTCACCGACGATCCGGTCTATATCCATGTCCGGGGCGAATAACTTTTGGACAAGGGCCAAGCTCGACAAGAACACCAAGCCCGGCAGCACCAGGCCCATGCTCAATGGCGGCAGCAGGACCACGAACCAGCTGAAGCGGTGCATGAATGCACGCTCGCGCGCCCAAGCCAGCTCCTGCGGGAGCATGGGTGCCTGCTCTCGGGGGGCGATGCTGGGATCCGGGGTTTGAAAACGGAAGAACCGTGCGTGGGAGTCGTCGCTCATGGATCGGGTCGTTCTCTCGAATCAGTCGCGCATCTTCGAGGATTTTTCGGGGCGTGGACAGTACCCTTCAAGACATAACCCACGTCCTGAATCCCGGTCACTGAACCAGCGCTATCGCGAGCACGCTCGCAATAGCGCCAGCGAGTCCACTATCAGTCCGCCTGCACCGTGACCTGACGCTGCTCGCCCAACCCCTCGATCCCCAGGCGCATGGTCTGGCCGGGGCGCAGGAATACCGGGTTGGGCTTGATGCCCAGGCCAACACCCGGAGGCGTGCCGGTCGAGATCACGTCGCCGGGTTGCAGGCTCATGCACCGGCTCAGGTAGGCGATCAGTTGCGGCACGCTGAAGATCAGCGTTCGGGTGTTGCCGTTCTGATAGCGATGGCCGTCGACTTCCAGCCAGAGGTCCAGCGTATGAGGATCGGCGATTTCGTCCCGGGTCACCAGCCACGGCCCAAGCGGGCCGAAGGTGTCGAAGCCTTTGCCCTTATCCCAGGTGCCGCCACGCTCCAACTGCCACTCGCGCTCCGACACGTCGTTGATGACGCAGTAACCGGCGACATGCTCCATGGCGTTCGCTTCGTCGATGTAGCGCCCGCCCTTGCCGATGACCACGCCAAGTTCGACTTCCCAATCGGTCTTCAGCGAGCCACGGGGAATCTGGACGTTGTCGTTCGGCCCGCAGATGGCGCTGGTCCATTTGTTGAAGATGATCGGCTCCTTCGGCACCTCCATGTTCGACTCGGCAGCGTGGTCGGCGTAGTTCAAGCCGATGCAGATGAACTTGCCGACCTGGCCGACGCAGGCACCGATCCGCGGTTGACCGGCCACGAGCGGCAGGCTTTGCGGGTCAATCAAGGCGAGCGCCGCCAGGCTGTCCGGCTCCAGGACCTGCCCGGCGATGTCCGGCACGTGGCCGGACAGGTCGCGGATCTGATTGTCGTCATCCAGGAGTCCGGGTTTTTCCGAACCTTTGTCGCCGTAACGCAACAGTTTCATGAAGTGCTCCTGCTCAAGTGAAAATTCAGAGGCTCATGCCACCGTCGATGACGTGCACCGTCCCGGTGGTGTAGGCGGATGCGTCGCTGCCCAGATAGAGCGCCAATTGCGCGATTTCCTGGGTATCACCGATACGTCCCATGGGCTGGCGGTCGAGAAACTGTCGATAGACCTCTGCCTCCTCGAGGCCTTGGCGCACCGCCTGGTCGGCGATACGCTGGCGCAACGAAGGAGAATCCACGGTGCCGGGGCATATCGCGTTGCAGCGGATGCCCTGGCTGACAAAATCGATGGCGACAGATTTGGTCAGCCCCACCACCGCTGCCTTGCTGGCAGCATAGGCGAAACGATTGGGCACGCCTTTGACGCTGGAAGCCACCGACGACATGTTGATGATCGATCCGCCGCCACGGGCCAGCATGCCCGGCAGGAACGCGCGGATCATGCGGTACATGGCCGTGACATTGAGGTCCATCGAGCGCGCCCAGGCAGCTTCGTCGCAGTCGAGGATATTGCCGCTGTGCACATAGCCGGCGCAGTTGAAGAGCACGTCCAGCCCACCGATACGGTCACGGGCAGCGTCGATGGCGCCGGCCGAGGTGACATCCAGAATCATCGGCGTGATCCCATCGATGCCCGCCAGTGCGCCGACGTCGATATCACTGGCAAACACCTCGGCACCGGCCTGGGCGAAGGCAATGGCGCTGGCCAGGCCGATGCCTTGCCCCGCCGCCGTCACCAGGACTCGTTTGTTCTTCGGGCTCATGCAGTCTCCAGTTGCGCGGCGGTAGGCGCGGTCTTGGGTGTCCTGCCAAGCATCGACGCAGGGATCGCGAGGATCAACCCACCGCTGACCAACAGACACAGGGCCAACACATAAGTACCGTTATTGATATTGCCCGTGAGGGTTTCCGCCACGGCGGTGATCATCGATCCGGTGAAGCCCGACAGGTTGCCGATGGCGTTGATCATGCCGATCCCGGCTGCGGCGGCAACGCCCGACAGCACGGTGCCTGGCAGGGTCCAGAAGATCGGCATCAGGCTGAGGATCCCCGAGGCCGAGACACTGAGGAACAGCACCGACAGCACCAGGTTATCGGCAAAGAACGCGCTGAGGATCAGCCCGGCGCCACCGATGAAGGCCGGAATGGCCGCGTGCAGGCGCCGCTCGCCAGTGCGGTTGGAGTGGCGTGCGTTGAGCAGCATCGCCACGATTGCCACCGAGTAAGGAATGGCGGTCAGCAAGCCGATGTGCAGACTGTTGGAGATGCCGGTGCTCTTGATGATCGACGGCATCCAGAAGGCCAGGCCGTAGAAACCGGTGTTGAAGGTCAGCAGGATCAGCACCAGCAACCACACCCGAGGGTTGAAGAACACTTCGCTCAGGCGCGTGGCCTTGCCCTGGTTGTCGGTTTGCAGATTGGCCTTGAGCATGGCTTTCTCCGCCGCCGAGAGCCACTTGGCTTTGTCGATGTTGTCGGCCAGGCAGACGATCACCACGAAGGCCATGATGATCGAAGGAATGCCCTCGATGATCAGCATCCACTGCCAGCCGGACATGCCGTGCACGCCCTGCATGCTGTTCATCAACCAGCCGGACAGGATCCCGCCGAGGGTCAGGCTGACCGGCAACGCGAGCAGGAATCCGGACATCACGCGGCTCTGCCGATGAGTCGGAAACCAGTAATTGAGGTAGAGAATCACGCCAGGAAAGAAGCCCGCCTCGCAGATCCCCAACAGGAAGCGCAGCACATAGAACATCGTGCTCGATTCAACGTGGAAAAAACCCGCCAGCGGCACGGTGTAGGCCACGGCCATGGAGATCACCGCCCAACTGAGCATGATCCGCGCGATCCAGAACCTCGCGCCAAAGCGATGCAGCAGCAGGTTACTGGGCACTTCGAAGAGAAAGTAGCCCCAGAAAAACATGCTCGCGCCCAAGGCGTACACGGTGTTGCTGAACTGCAATTCGTTGAGCATGTCGAGCTTGGCGAAGCCGATGTTCACACGATCGAGATACGCGGCCATGTAGCACAACAGCAACACGGGCAGGATCCGCCAGATCACCTTGCGGTAGGTCCGGTCTTCGAAATCCAGTCCGCCGGCGGGAGCCTGTGCGGGCAAATGCTCGGAGATGGTTTGCATGAGTAACCCCTGATTGTTTTTATTGGGTCACGTCGAATGAGCGAATCATCCGGCGATTGAACGAGGACTCTACTGTTGGGAATCGATTCATTCCCAATGGCATTTTTGGATTAGTTGATAACCAGTTGTTATCGGAATCCAAAGGGTCTACTTCGTAGCCCAGCGGGAGCAAGCTCCCTCGCCACAGGGATTCAACCGCTCAGGCGCGCGTTGTCCTTGAGGATCTCGGCGAACTCCAGCGCCGCGCCTATCAGCGGCTCGTTCTTTCGGGTGAGGATGCCGTAGTCCTGCGGCACCAGGTGCAGCGGCGTGTCGAGGGTCTTGAGTTGGCCGCTTTCGAGCAGCGGATCGACCATGGCATTGGGCAACATGCCGATCATCGGTCCACGTTTCAGGACTTGGAGAAAGGTCTGCATGGAGATGGTGTCGATGGTGTTGCGCGGCATGCCCACTCCTGCCTCGGCGAACGCCAGCTCCATGCGCGCGCGGATCGGCGTACCGACCGGATAGAGGATCCACGGCTGGTCCACCAGTTGCTGCAAGGATGTTGGCCCGGCGTCCGCCAGCGGGTGGCGGTTGTTCACCACGATGCAGAACGGTTCCGGGGCCAGGGGCTGGAAATCGTAGCGCTGCTGCTGGCTTTGATCGGTAAAGCGCGCCACTGCCAGGTCGAGCTTTTTCTCTTCAAGCATTTCCATCAGATGGTTGCTGGTCTGCTCCACCACTTCGATGGACAGCAAAGGCCAGCGCTGCTTGATCTGCAGGATCGCCTCGGGCAATGCCACCGCTGTCGCGGCAAAGATGCCGCCGACCTTGAGGTAGCCATGACCGCCTTCGCGCAGGCTGCTGATCTGCTCGACAAACGAACGCGCGTCGTTCAACGCGATTTGCGCATAACGCAGTACGTGCTCGCCGAGGGCGGTGGGCGGCATGCTTCGTGGGCGGCGTTCGAACAGGGCAAAGCCCAGCAGGCTTTCGATTTCCTTGAGCATCTTGCTCACCGCCGGCTGGCTGAGGTTCATCTGCTGGGCTGCCAGATGCATGTTGCAGGTACGCCCCAAGGTGTCGATCAGCAGCAGATGGCGGAATTTGAGCCAGCCGCAGAAGCTGGAGAAGGACAAGTCGGACATAGGTGCTCCTCAACGTGTAATAACCAGACGTTATCAGATACTGAATATATCTCATTGGAGTTCATCGACAGCGCGCCCTAGCGTGAAAGCTTTACGAACCAGGAAGATCGCCCATGTCGCTCATGCTTACTCCCGAGAACACCCTGCCGGTCGATGGCGTCGCCGGCACCCTGATTGGTCGTGCCTGGGTGCCTGGCGCCGTTGCCGGGCCCTCGCCCATCGTGCTGCGCAGCGACGGGGTGTTCGACTTGTCGGAGCGTTTCGCGACCTTGAGCGACTTGCTGGAAACCTCCTCGCCATTGGCAGCGGTGAGAGAAACGCCGGGCACCTTCATCGCCAGCGTCGAAGCGCTGCTGGCCAACACCGGCCTGCATGCCGATCTGTCCAAACCCTTTTTGCTGCCGCCGCTGGACCTGCAGGTGATCAAGGCCGCCGGCGTGACTTTCGCCGCGAGCATGATCGAGCGGGTGATCGAGGAACAGGCCGGCGGTGACGCGGCCCGGGCCGAAGCCGTGCGCGCCACGGTGCACAGCGTGATCGGCGATAACTTGCGCTCGATCGTGCCGGGCTCCGAACAAGCCATGCGCCTCAAGGCCTTTCTTATCGAACAGGGCATGTGGTCGCAATACCTGGAGGTCGGCATCGGGCCGGACGCGGAAATCTTTACCAAGGCGCCGGTCCTGGCCGCCGTGGGCAGTGGCAGCCAGATCGGCATCCACCCGGCCTCCCAATGGAACAATCCTGAGCCCGAAGTCGTGCTGGCGGTGAACAGCCGTGGCCAGATCCACGGCGCCACCTTGGGCAACGACGTCAATCTGCGGGACATCGAAGGCCGCAGCGCGCTGTTGCTGAGCAAGGCCAAGGACAACAACGCATCGTGCGCCATCGGCCCGTTCATTCGGCTGTTCGATGAGCATTTCAGCCTCGACGACGTGCGTGCCTGCGAAGTCGATCTCCAGGTAGATGGCGAAGACGGCTACCGCCTGCACGGTTCCAGCTCCATGAGCCAGATCAGCCGCGACCCGCAGGACTTGGCCGGCCAGACGCTCAACGCCAACCATCAATACCCGGATGGTTTCCTGCTGTTTCTCGGTACCCTGTTCGCCCCCACCGATGATCGTGACCACGTCGGCAGCGGTTTCACCCACAAACGGGGTGACAGGGTCAGTATCAGCAGCCCGTTGCTTGGCGGCCTGCACAATCAGGTAACCCACAGCTGTGACGCCGCACCCTGGACCTTCGGCGTCGGCGCCTTGCTGCGCAACCTCGCCGCGCGAGGGCTGCTGGGTCGCTGAGCACGACAGATCGTCGATTCATCCAATTACAAGAGAGAAATGAATCATGAGTGACACGCCAAAACGCCGCCTGCGCAGCGAGCAATGGTTCAATGACCCGGCCCACGCCGACATGACCGCCCTGTACGTCGAACGCTACATGAACTACGGCATGACCCGCGAAGAGCTGCAATCGGGCCGGCCGATCATCGGCATTGCCCAGACCGGCAGCGACCTGACGCCCTGCAATCGTCATCACCTGGAACTGGCCCAACGGGTCAAGGCCGGTATCCGCGATGCCGGCGGCATTCCCATGGAATTCCCGGTGCACCCGATTGCCGAACAGTCGCGCCGGCCCACCGCCGCGCTGGACCGTAACCTGGCCTATCTGGGCTTGGTGGAAATTCTCCATGGTTATCCATTGGATGGCGTGGTGCTCACCACCGGTTGCGACAAGACCACCCCCGCCTGCCTGATGGCGGCGGCGACCACCGACCTGCCCGCCATCGTGCTGTCCGGCGGGCCGATGCTCGACGGCCATCACAAGGGCGAATTGATCGGCTCCGGCACGGTGCTCTGGCATGCGCGCAACCTGATGGCCGCCGGCGAAATCGACTACGAAGGTTTCATGGAAATGACCACCGCGGCATCGCCATCGGTGGGTCACTGCAACACCATGGGCACGGCCCTGTCGATGAACGCCCTGGCCGAAGCCCTGGGCATGTCGCTGCCCGGTTGCGCGAGCATTCCGGCGCCCTATCGCGAGCGCGGCCAAATGGCCTACGCCACCGGCAAGCGCATCTGCGACCTGGTTCGCCAGGACGTGCGCCCATCCCAGATCATGACCCGCGAAGCGTTCGAGAATGCCATTGCCGTCGCCTCGGCACTCGGTGCATCGAGCAACTGCCCGCCGCACCTGATCGCCATTGCCCGGCACATGGGCGTCGAGTTGAGCCTGGACGACTGGCAACGGATCGGTGAAGACGTGCCGCTGCTGGTCAACTGCATGCCGGCCGGCAAGTACCTGGGCGAAGGCTTCCACCGCGCCGGGGGCGTGCCGGCAGTCATGCATGAATTGCAGAAGGCCGGGCGCCTGCACGAACACTGCGCCACGGTCAGCGGCAAGTCGATTGGCGAGATCGTCAGCAGCAGCCTGACCAGCAACGCCGACGTTATCTACCCGTTTGAAACCCCGCTCAAGCACCGTGCCGGCTTCATCGTGCTCAGCGGCAATTTCTTCGACAGCGCGATCATGAAGATGTCGGTGGTGGGCGAAGCGTTTCGCAAGACCTACCTGTCCGAGCCCGGTGCCGAGAACAGCTTCGAGGCACGGGCCATCGTATTTGAAGGACCGGAGGATTATCACGCACGGATCGATGACCCGGCGCTGGACATCGACGAGCGCTGCATCCTGGTGATTCGTGGCGTCGGCACCGTGGGCTATCCCGGCAGCGCCGAGGTGGTGAACATGGCCCCGCCGGCGGCGCTGATCAAACAAGGCATCGACTCCCTGCCCTGCCTCGGCGATGGTCGCCAAAGCGGCACATCGGCGAGCCCGTCGATCCTCAATATGTCCCCGGAAGCAGCCGTGGGCGGTGGCCTGGCGCTGCTGCAGACCAACGACCGTCTGCAAGTGGACCTGAACACCCGCACCGTGAACCTGCTGGTCGACGACGCCGAGATGGAGCGGCGCCGAAGCGAGTGGACCCCGAGTATCCCGCCTTCGCAGACGCCCTGGCAGGAACTGTATCGACAATTGGTTGGGCAGCTGTCCACGGGAGGCTGCCTGGAGCCGGCCACCTTGCATTTGCGCGTGATCGCCCGCAGTGGGGAGCCGCGGCATTCTCATTGACTAGATGCGCCAACCCGCTTCCTGTGGCGAGGGGATTTATCCCCGCTGGGCTGCGTAGCAGCCCTAAAACAGTGAGCTCCATCTTGCTGACACACCGGGTCGGCTGGTCTGGGGGCCGCTGCGCAGCCCAACGGGGATAAATCCCCTCGCCACAGGGCCTTCAGAGATTCCCGACCATCTCCCACAACGACGCCCCCACCCCGGTGATACTCTCGCCGGCAATCAACCCCGCCGCGGCCGTAATCGCAAAGCGTTCGGTGAGGCTCGGCCAGCGGCAGCTCACCAACCAGGTGAGCACCGCGCCGAGGGCCATCATCAGCGACACCGAGGCCGGCAGGACAAAGGCCAGGCCCAAGGCTGCCGTACTGGGCAGGTAGCGGGCACGATGTGCCGGCAGCACGCTGTCGAGAATGCCCAACAGCAAACCGGCAACGCCGCCGATGAAGATCGCCCAGCGGATGCTGGCTGACAAGGAGTCCAGGCCATGGGTCAGGGTTTGCGCCACGGCTTTCCAGGTGGCGACCGCCGGGGCCGGCCACTCTTCGGTGAGCAGCATGGTTTGCGGGTCTGGAATCAGCGCAAGATAGGCCAGCACGCCGACAATACTGCCGATGAAAATGCCCAGGGTCTGGGCCATCAATTGCTTGCGTGGCGTGGCACCAATCGCCCGGCCGACCTTGAAATCGTTCATCAAGTCCGTGCATTGCCCGGCCGATCCGCCGGCGGTATTGGCACTCATCAGATTGATCGGCACCTGCCCCGGAGCGACGATGCCAAAGCTCAACTGGGACAATTGGCCGATGGCGCCAATCGGCGGAATGCCCGTGGCGCCCACCACCCGGGCCGCCACTGCCGCCAGGCAGATGGCCAAGGGAATGGTCAGCAGCGCCATCCATGGATTGATGCCGAACAAAAGTGCTTGCAGGCTCACCACCAGGACAATGGCCAACAGGAAACCAACGGCGGGCCCGGCCTTGGGGATCACCCAGGTCGCGCCGCCGCTGGCCTTGGTGGACGTGTGCAACGCCCACAAGCGAATCGCCAGGGACGCCAACGTCGCGCAAACCATCAAGCTCACGCCCGGCCATAGCAACCATTCCACCAGCACCGCGAACTGCGGGCCACTGCTGCCGGGCGGCAACTGCACCAGGCCATTGTCCAGCAACCATGGCGCCAGCCCGCCCCACGCCAGCAATGCGCCGAGCAGCAGGGTCAAGCCGACGCGGATGCCGATGATGCCGCCGAACCCCACCAGCAGCAGTGAAGGATCGGCGGTAAACGTCAGTCGCTCCAACGGCACACTGGGCGACCAGCGTGGGATGGCCCACCAAAAGGTATCGACCCATTTGGTCACCCCGGACAACAGCGCCGCCCCCAGCAGCACCCTCAAGCGCGTCGCCGCTTCATGGCCATGGTTGTAGATATGCAGCAGGGTTTCCAGGGTCGCCATCCCCTCGGGAAACCTCAGTGCCTTGTCGTTGAGCAGTGACGGTCGCAGGTACCAGGCGATCCAGATGCCCAGGAAGCTCACCGAGAAGACCCAGGCAACCATCGGCACCGCGTCCAGTTGCTGGCCAGTCAGCAAGGTATACGCCGGAATGGGCGCCACCAGCCCGCCGGAAATGATCGACGCCGCAGCCGACGCTACGGTCTGGTTGATGTTGCTTTCATGCAGCGTCCAGGGCAGTCGTCCGCTCGAGCGCTTGGCCAAGCCCTGCCAGATGCCATAGCCGACCAGCAAAGCGATGATCGACATGTTGAACGACCAGCCGATTTTCAATCCCGCATAGACATTGGAAGGCGTCAGGAGGATGCCAAGCACGATTCCCGTGATCACCGCGCGCGGGCTGAATTCGCGCTCTACGGGGCGCACGTGCGGGCTCGAAATTTGATCCATGCGAATTCCTTATCGGCAAAAAACAGTTGGCTCAGCCAAGGCAGCTACCTGACAAGTGAGTGCTGTATCGCCGCAAGGTTCACCGGGGATACGTTCTGGCGGCCACGTGCTAGAGCGGTCCGCCCCATGCGTTTGAAGGCCCGCTCAAGCAGTCCCCCACCCAGCCGATAACCCTTATGACGGCGGCCCTCCGGCCTCGCCGGGCTCTGCTGGTTGAATAGGGTAATGATCAATGGTTCTGCAGCTTAACCGTTTACTGACGATGGTTGCCTTGATGCTCCTGATTGCAGGTGGATCGGCATCGGCCCTCGCAGCAGAGCCGCCGTTACGCATTGTGACGGAGGAATTGCCGCCCTATAACATGACCCAGAACGGTCGAGTGACGGGCATGAGCACCGAGGTGGTCGAGGCCGTGCTCAAGGAAATCGGCGTCGAGGCTTCGATCCAGCCCATGCCTTGGGCGCGCGCTTACGAACTGGCGCTCAATGAAAGCAACGTGTTGATCTATTCGATCGTCCGCACTCCCGCGCGCGAATCCCTGTTCCAATGGATCGGCGCCATCGCCCCGACCCAATGGTATATCTACTCGCTGGCCGAACGGCCGGTGAAGCTCAACTCCCTGGCCGATGCCCACGGTCACCAGATCGCGACGGTCAATCAGGACGTGGGGGAGCAATTTCTCGTCTCGAAGGGTTTTCGCATCGGCGAGGAATTGCAGTCCAGCAGCAAATACGAACATAACTACCGCAAGCTCAAGGTCGATCATGTGGAGTTGTGGATTTCCAACGAACTCAACGCCTTGTACCTGACTCGCCAGAATGGCGAAGATCCGGAAAAAGTATTGATCAAGTCGCTGCCACTGCCCGAGCTCAGCAGCGCTGACGGCTTGAACATGGCGTTCAGCCGCAACACACCGGCGCGGACTGTCGAGAAATTCCGCGCCGGCCTGGAGGCCATTCGTCGCAACGGCGTCTACGACGCCATCGCGCGCAAGTGGTTATGAGATGGACAGCAACTTCGGACCGGGCTCCTCTCACCGATCACCGACCAAGGCACTCAGCTCCCTGGGACGGCGCCTGGTGCTGGCGACCTTGTTGTTCTGCCTGTTTTTTACCCTGGCAATGGTTACGTGGCGCACCTGGCTGGCCTGGGAAAGCAATTTGGCGGAGATGAATTCCGAGCTTGGCCTGATCGACCAGGTGTTCCAGGACACCTTGGCCCATGCCATTTGGGAAATGGACAGCGAATCCCTGGACAAGCAGCTCAACAGTGTCGCGAATGCCGCGCCGGTCGGACGCGTAGTGCTCAATGTCCTGCGGCCCGGCCGTTCGCCGGAAACCATTGAGCGCAATCGCTACACCACCGGCAACGCGGGCGCGGCACCGGTGCTGCAGCGCCAGCTAATCGCTCAGCCCTATCTCGGAGCCCATGAAAAAGTCGGTGAGCTGACCATCGAAGGCGATAACCAACTGCTCTGGAAGCGCCTGTGGGGCGAAGCGCGCAGCATCGTCATCACGCAGATCATCCAATCGATGCTGCTCGCCGGGCTGGTCATGACCATGTTCAATCGCCTGGTGACGATCCACGTGGTGCATATCGCCCGGCATTTGGGCGAGCTCGCTCCGCAGACCCTCAAGCATCACCTCAAGCTGCAACGCTCGGTGGACCGCCAGGACGAACTGAGCCTGCTCGAATCCCAGGTCAACGAACTGCAGGACAATCTGCATGCCCACCTGGAGCGCCAGCGTTCGGACGAACTGGCGATCGCCGCCAGCCGCGATCAGTTGGTTGAACTGGTCGAGGCGCGCACAGCGGAACTCCGGGCAGCCAACCAGGCCCTCGAAGCCTTGTCGCGTCACGATGCCTTGACGGGACTGGCTAATCGTCGCCATTTCGACGAACTGAAGGAAATCGAATTTCGCCGCGCGGTCCGCCACCACACGCCGTTGGCCGTGCTCATGTGCGACGTGGATTTTTTCAAGATCTACAACGACACCTACGGCCACATGAACGGCGACCAGTGCTTGCAGCAGATTGCCGAAACCCTGCGTGACGTGTTCGGGCGCTCCGGCGAATTGGTCGCGCGCATCGGTGGCGAGGAGTTCGTCATCGTACTGCCCAACATCAATGCACAACAGGCTGGCGACGCGGCTCAACGGCTGCGCATCGCCCTGGCCGAGCGGGAATTGCCCCACAGCGGCTCATCGGTCTCGCCGTTTGTCACGCTGAGCATCGGCGTCGCCGAACTGGACCCCGAGGCCATGGATCATTTCGATCAACTGATGCAGCGCGCAGACCAGGCGTTGTATCGAGCCAAGCACCAGGGGCGCAATCGCGTTTCCCTCTGACATCATCGCCAGCCATGAGGTCTCTATGCGCCACCGTCTGATGCTCTACTCTTGCGTGCTCCTGGCCTTGATCAGCTTCAAAAGCCAAGCCGAGACCATCGAGGTCGTCACCGAAGACTCGCTGTACGCCTATCTGCGAGACGAGAAGCTGGTCGGACCCGGTATCCGTATCGCCTCGGAAACCTTGAAGCAGGCCGGTCTCAGCGACCACCACATGGCGCTGTATCCATGGGCGCGGGCCTATGAAATGGCGCTGCACGAGCCCAACGTGCTGATCTTTCCGCTGGATCGCACCCCGGCCCGTGAACAGCTGTTCAAGTGGGTCGGGGAGATACATCGGTCCACCAGCAGGCTTTACAAGCTGCGAGGCGGTGAACGCATCACGGTCGGCAGCCTCGAAGAGGCCAAGCAGTACAGCATCGGCGTGGTACGAAATGACGCTAAGCAGGTTTATTTGCAGGGACGTGGTTTCAGCCGACTGGTCGTGTCGGCGAACAATCACGATAACTTCCAGAAACTGTTGAACCGCCAGGTCCAGCTCGTGCCGATGCCTGAGAACACCGCACGCCTCATGAGCCAAGATGCCCAAGTGGACTTCGAAGCCCTGGAGGAAGTCTATGCCCTTGATGAGCAGCCCCACCGGGTTTATCTGGCCTTCAGCCTGAGCACGCCGGACGAGACTGTCGCCAAGGCCCAACGCGCGTTCGAAGCGCTCAAGGCTTCAGGCGAAGTGGCGCGGATCATGAAGGAGGAACGTTGACGGGCGGTAGCCGTCAGCCGGGTTGAACTCCTCCTTCGAAAACATCGTCCAGTTTATAGGTGCACAGACCTGGAGATTTTTCGATGAGCACACTGAACGCCATGTCGGACTCCATCCAGACCCTGATGTTGGAGCGCAATGACTGGGTGCCCAATAACCCGCGCCTGCCGGTGTTGGTTTACCGTGACGCAGTTTCGGCCCAGGCCTCGGCCCTGGCCGCCCACCTGGAAGAGACGTTCCGCAGCCACGGCTGGCCGCCGCAATGGCGCTATGGGATTTATGATTTTCACCACTATCACACCGAAGGCCACGAGGTATTGGGCGTTGCCAGCGGCCAGGCGCGACTGATGATCGGCGGTCCGGGTGGACAAGTCCTCGACGTCAAGGCCGGCGATGTGTTGCTGCTACCCGCGGGTACCGGGCATTGCAACCTGGGCTCCAGCGAAGACTTCCTCGTGGTAGGCGCATACCCACCCGGCCAGCAGGCCGACATCTGCCGCGAAGCGCCGAGCGAGGCTCAGCTGGCAAATATCGACACGCTGTCGTTTCCTCAGCGGGATCCGGTGTACGGCGCGCGGGGTGGGGTCAACCGATATTGGCTGGACCAACGCTGACACTTGGCGGACCAAGGCAACGATTCACGGTCAATGACCGTAAACCTTCTGCAACTGCTCCTGGGTCAGCGCGTCTTCGAAGGGCACCGGCACCGATTTTACCGCGCCGTAGAGGTTGCGATAACGCCAGTAATTGCCGTTGTTGGCCAGCTGATAACCGCGCTCGACCACGCGCTGTCCATCCAGCACGTAACGCAGGGTTTCCTGGGCCGCTTCCGGCGGCGCCGGTAACATCAGGTCGGCTGCCAGCACCCGCATCGACTCGTCAATGCATTCGTCGAGCACTGTCGTCACTTGCGCCAGATCCAGCTCGCCGTCATCAATGCAACGCTTGCCGCAGCGCCTGATCGGCTGGCTGGAGACTTCGATGCGCATTCGATACAGCGCCGAACCGGCGATATCCTGGACCTGCACCCGATTGATCAGCACGAAGCTGCCACGATCAGGTGTAAGCATCAGTTTAGGCTCGATGACCAGCCGGGCGTTGATGTCGCCCGTCCCCTGCTTGAGGCCGGCCGCCAGCGACGCCTGCTGGAAGCGCTGTTGCAGGCGCTCCTGCAACGGCACGCCAGCAAGCAGATCCGCCAGCGGGCGCGATTCCTTGGCGGCGGTATTTTCCGCATCGCGCTGCAAGCTGCCGCTGCCCATCTGGGTATTGATCAGGCTGGCAACCAGCAAACCGGCGAGCCCGGCGCTGTTGCCGGAACTGGCGACCAGGGTATGGCTCGACGACGCAGCCTTCTGCGCGGCCTCGGCGTCGACCACCGTGCTGGCACCGACAAATGCCTGCGGCAGTTGCAGATCCACCTTGACGCCATGGGCCTGGACGTAGGACACCGCATCCGCCGATTTGAAACCGGCCTGCGGTGCCGGCTTCTGAGCGCATCCCCCCACCAACAACAGGGCGAGCAAGCCGACCGCCATCAATCCACGGTTCATTGTTCGAACGGCGTGATCATTTGCTGGCGGCTCGAGTCCATGGCCTGATAAAAGGCGTTGGTCAGATTAGGATAGTCAGGCTCGTCCCATTCGCCCTGGGCGGCCTGCACGACAGCAAACGGCTTGAACCACAACAATTTGTTATCGGCCAGATCGACCACCATGCCCTGCCCAAACACCTGTGCCATGGGCACGCTGGTCGGCACGATGCTGTAATAACTACGGGTGGCGCCGGTCCCGATCACGTTGACCAACAGCAGGCGATCGACACCGTAGGTGGCCTTGATTGGTGTCAGGTCGCGGGCGGTGAAGCCTTCGCGGAAACTCACTTCCTTGTATTTGCTCAGATCCACCGGCTCGTTGATGCGCTTGGCCTTGTAACCCTTGGCTTGCAACTTGGCGACAATCGCGTCCGGCAATGTGTTGAGGTCACGCACCTGCCATTTCTCGACATTATCGCTGAGCTTGCTGTTGACGCCCTTGTTGATGGCCAGGTCCAACAGTCCCTGGTTGCCGGTCAGCGCGAGGACGGGTTCGGGTACCACGTTGATGGCCACGCCAATGGTCGGTTCCTTGGCATCCCAGAACTGTTTGTCCAGCGGTACCGGGGGTTGGACGTGGGCGCAGCCGGTGAGCGTCAGGCAGGCAAGCACAGTCAATGCTGCCAGGGTACGAAGCGTATGAGAAAACATGCATCAAGTCCTTATGATTAAAAACGATGCTGCCTGTGTCGGCAGCTACGCTAATAACATTAGTGGCACATTGATACTTTTTCCGGATTCCTTTTAACTCTCATACACTTCCTCGCTTCCCTGCGCCCTAGATCATCGGCGAACTGCTCACCACCCGCAGCGCCAAGCCTTCGAATGCGTCCAGCGTAATTGTGAATTCACCCTCGGGCGTAAGGTCCCCTTCGACCCGCTCGTTGATGATGTCCACCACCGGCCCCGGTGCGATACCGGGCAGGTGCAGGGTTTCGGTGATGGCCGTCGAGCCGAAGTTCAGCGCGGTGATTTGCGTGCCTTTGCCGGCCGGCAACTCATGGACCATGATCAACAGCCCCGGATGCTCGACGTCCGGTATGAGTATCTGGCGGCTGGCGGCGATGTCGTAGGCGCGGCGCGCGGCCAGGATCCGGCGCAGTTGCGAAGCGAACGAGTCCGGATCCTTCAACTGGCTCGGCAGGCTGCCGTACAAGGTTTTCGGTCGGGGCATCTCACCGGCCGACAACGGTGCTTGCGGGTTGAGGTCCACCAGGTCGTAGGCACCGCGATGAATCCAGCGCGTGTCGCCGTCGCGCATCAAGTGCTCGACCTGTTCCGCCGGCAACGGCAGTGCGCCCACCAGATCCCAGCCCGACAAGGCGAACACACCCGGCTGCATGGCGTTGAACATCACCAGCAGGAGATGGACCTGGCGGATCTGCTGGATATCGGCCGCCGTGATCGCATCGAGGTCACGAATGCCCAAGGCGGCGGTGATGATGCTCGCTGTCGTACAAGAGACGCCATTGGTGACGAATTTGAGGTTGTAGGGCGCATGCTCGCCGGACAGGCGCTCGTACATCTGTTCGCGGATGTGCTCGCGCAAGATGCTCCCGGGAAAGGTCTGGCCTTGATACAGGTAGGTATCGTGAGCGTGCAACGTCCAGAAATGCACCAGCTCCAGGGTCAGTTCGTCATGATTCTGCAACGCGTGGATCAGCGATCCCGGGTCGATGCCGAAGGCGTGCATCTGGCGCAGCATCAAGCGCAGGAATTCCGTGTCGCCCATCAGCAACGCATGCTGGTAGGCCGGACGGGTGATGAAGTCGTAGGACAGGTCTGCCCCGCCGTGGGACATGGCAGCAATGTCGTCCAAGGTCAGGTTCAGCTCCTGGAAACTGAAACCGCCTGCCTTGCGAATCGCACCGCCGAGCAATTGGTTGCCAGTAATCGACAGCGGATGGCTTTCAGACCAGGCAGTACCATCTAGCTTGCGCTCCACGCCGAGGAAGCCATTGGCATCCAGACGGAGGATCTTCGCCCCCATGACATCTACGGCGTGCAACGCGTCGCCGATGATCATCTGCTGCGCGGCAAACGTCGGGTCAAGCCAGTTCAACGACGGCTGCCCTTCCTTGAAGTAATGCAGATAGACCCAACGCCGCGGCTTGCCATCGACGCCCATGACGACCGGTGTCGCGCTCCAATCGGTTTCCTTGACGCCGGGCTCGAAGAAGATCACCCGTTGCAACTGGCCGACGATGTAGTGCTTGTCCCGAAGGGCGTCCACTTGCTGCGCGGTGAGGTTCTGCGCATCGCGCCCCTCCCCGACTTCGGGCAGCAGCGGCCAGTCCTCCTCACGGATCTCGACCATGTGGTAGAGCCCTGGATAGTCTTCATAGGCCATCTCCGCCAAGCGGAAATCCGCGCCCTTGCCGGTATGGGACGGGATGACGTCATCGATGACCACCGCGTTATGCGCGGCGGCCATGCGGGTCAACGCCTGGAGCTGCGCATCGGTACCCAGGTCGGGGTCGATGTCGAAGCTGATGCGGTCAAAGTTGCCATCGATGGTTGGCGTGAACTCGGTGCCCTGAAGCCCTCCAGACCTTTTCAACGGCCCGTTATGAATGCCCTGGATACCGATTTTCGACAACGCATGCCACAAGGTTTCGTCTCCCAGCGCCTCGAGCACCGTGCCATTTTCACGGGTGACGATGGATGCCGGGTACGCGGTAAACCATACCGACGAAAGCGCAGACGCATCGCGAGGACGGGTATGCGCGAAGGGCTGCTGCCACAAGCGACCATGCCCCGAGTAAAGCTTGGCTCGCTGTCTCGCAGCGTGAAGCATCGATTGTTCGACCAGCCAGTCGACATGATTTTTCTCAGCCATCGTCATAAAAAAATCGCCTGTCGTGATGAAAAAGTCGCACCGCCCCTGGGCTCAGGGCCGGCGCTTATTAGTCATATGAGGCTTTGGACCGACATTCGTTGCAATCGTGTATCCATCTACAAAACGCATTGCTCGCTCAATCACCGTTGAACGGCGCGTCCGGATTTCTCGCACCCGGCGGACCAGGCCTTTGCAGGGTGGAGCAATTGGAGCCATGGCCTGCCCCGTCGAGCCGGGCCTCGACAAAGGCAAAGGCATCGTCCAACGAGCCATGGAGCACGCCGTCATGCCCCAGGCCTTCATAGGTGCGCCAGGTGACGTCGTTATCGGCGGCGCACAAGGCCGCCGCGACTGCGTACTGGCGCTCTGGCGTGATGGTTCGATCCGCCTGGCCCGTGGCAATGAATAATGGGAAGGCAACCGACGCCTGGGGCATATCAGTCATCGGGGTGCGCAGCGCAGTCAACGCTTCGGGAGCGATGGCCAGAAGCTCGGCAAATGAACCGATCTGCAATTCCTTGGATTTGGCGGCGATGTCCCGGGTACAACTTTGCCGGGCGACCCTTAGCAGTTCCAGGCCATCGTCCGTCAGGATTTCCTCTATCCGTGGCCCGTCGTCGCCCAGGGCGCCGGACGCCAACGCGAGGAACAGGGTATTGGACTGGCGTGGCGCCAGCGCAATCGGCCCTTGGGGGAACGTACTGTTCGCAGCGGTGAGCACCGCACCGAAGATGGGGAGTTCCGGTGCATAGCTGCCAGCGAGGATCGCCGCGCCCAGCGCCGCCCCTGCCCCCTGGGATTGTCCGGCGAGGATCACGCGCTTGGCGATGAGCCCTGGCCTGATTGCCCGGGCGGCGCGGATCGAGTCCAGCACCGAGCGTCCCTCGGCTTGCCAGAATGTATAGGGATGCGGCCCCGGCCCTCCCAAGCCTTGGTAGTCGGTGGCGACAACAGCGAACCCGTGGGCCAGCCAGCGGTTGATATAGGCCGAATCACGCTCGCGCCATCCCGCCCAGGACGGTGCACAGACATCGGCGATCCCCAGCGTACCGTGGGCCCAGGCCAGTAGCGGCCAACCGTCGGCGGGAGGCTTGCCCGCCGGCAGGTACAACGCCCCGCTGACCGGAACGAGGCCGGAGTGCCAGCGTGAGTCGTTGGAGCTGTAGAGCAGGCGCAACGCCTGAGCGGCGGCGGGCATCTGCGGCTGCACCGGCAGGGTCTCGCTGCGCAGCACCGCACCGGGCAATCCGGGCATCGGCCCCGCCCAGCGATAGAACGGCGACAGCGTCATATCGCCTGCCGCAGGGCCGACCGGCAGCGTACCGGCCGCCATGACATTGGCCGTCACGACAACGAACGCACCGATGCAGACTCGTGTGAGGAACGCGATTGGGAAAGTATTCATGAACCCTTCGCCTGACCGGAAAGAGCCTTGCGCAAGGCGCTGCCCTGCGCAGCAATGACGTTGCGCGCGACGGGGGCCACCTCGTTGAACCGGACAAACCCGTGGGTCATGTTTGCGAGCACTTGCAGGCTCGTCGCCACGCCCGCGCTTCTCAGTCGATTCGCGAGTTCGCGGTTTTCATCCAGCAACGGGTCCAGTTCACCAACGACCAATCGCACCGGTGGGAGGCCCGCCAAGTCGGCGATGATCGGCTGCACGCGCCAGTCATCTTCATCACTGGCCAGGTAGCTCGCCCAATAGGCACTCATCGTCTCGACCGAGAGGTTCTGGCCAGCGTATCCGCCTAGCCGCTGCCAGGAGTCGGAGGTCATGTCCCGCGAGTAGCTGCCGTAGAACAGCAACAACTGCCGCAGCGCATCGATTCCCGTATCACGCAGCGCGATGGCAGCGCCCAGGGCGAGGTTGGCGCCTGCCGAATCTCCGCCCAAGGCATAACCGCGTACCGGGCAATCGGTGATCGTCCCCAGCTTGATGACCCGGCTGACGATCGCCAGCACTTCGTTGAATGCGACCGGAAAGCGATACTCCGGCGATAACGCGTAGTCGATGGACAGCACCGCCAGGCCACTGTCGCGCACCAACTGGCGCAGCGGCGCGTCCCAGCCCGCGAGCGACCCGTGGCGGAATCCACCGCCATGGCAGTAGAACATCAAGCATGGCGTCTCATCGCCTTCCGGCCAATAGAGCTTGCAGGGCACCGTCCGGCCATCGACGGCGAACCCCAAGGTGCGTTCGTAGGACAGCGGCACGCTGCGGCGTGCCGCCCAGGTATTGATCCGTTCCAGTTGCGCACGGACGCTTTGCACATCCCCCTGAACGACCGGCAGCAAGCCTTGTTCATGCAGCGCCGTGGCCACGGCGAGCAAATCAGCATGAACCGGCGGCCGTGTGTCCACCGGCAGGCTTCCAGCGCGACTCATGGCTGACCTTCGCAGCGACGTCCGTCAGCGATCACGCAATGGCTGGGCGGGCTGCGGCCTTCCAGGACGGCTGCAACGCATTGGGCGGCAATCAGGTTGGTGCGATTGAGCCCCTCGACCGTGGACGCCCCGGCATGGGGCGTAACGACGACATTCGGGAGCTGGATCAGTTGTTCAGTGACCGAAGAAAACTGGGGGTCCGACTCGCTTTCGAAAACATCGAGTCCCGCTCCCGCCAGGCGCTTTTCTCGCAGGGCATCGAGTAGATCCGCATCACGCACCAATCCGCCGCGCGCGGTGTTGATCAGCACTGCGGAGCGCTTCATCAGTGCCAACGCAGGGCCATCGATCAGCCCGTGGGTTTGAGGATTGAGCGGTGCATGCAGGGTGATGAAATCGCTTTCCTTGAGCAGTGTTTCCAGGCCGACAAAGCAACCGTCGTCTTGGGCGCTACCCGGGCGAGGGGAATAAATCAGCGGCTTGACCTCAAAGCCGGACAAGCGCTGCAGGACGCCCCGGCCAATGCGGCCCAACCCGATGACACCCACGGTTTTACGGTACAAATCGCCCCCAAGGGGAATCGACCAGTCGTTGGCGGCCAACCCCAGTTGGCACTGCTTGAGTTGACGACACACAGCGAGCATCAGCGCGACGGTGTGGTCGGCGACGCTGGCATCGTTGCCGCCGATAGCGATGGTCGCCACCTTCCCCGCCGCTGCTACCGCTGCCGTATCGACCCGCTCGTAGCCCACGCCGCGACGGGCGATGACCTGCATGCGCGGGAGCGAAGCCAACAGGCTGGACGTGATGTTCGCGTGCCCGACGATCCAACCGTCGGCATCCGCCAGGAGGTCCGTCAACTGGCGTTCACTCAGGTCACCGTCGGCTTGCCCCGGAGCCAGTTCCGCGACGACGACCTCACAGCCATGGCTCTTGAGGAAGTCGCTAGCCATGGCGTCGAAGAATCGCTGTGTCACCACTACTTTATGGCGAGGTTCAAACATCTCGGGCCTCCCGATATCGGTATCCAATGATCAAAACGCGTAATCCAGATACACGCGGGCCTCGGAGCCGCTGACGACGTTGTCGGCTTGCGCGGAGATAAGTGCAACGAAGTCCTGGTCAATTCGGTAGTCGATATAAATCAAGCCCACCGAAAGTCCCGCGTACTCTTTTTCATCGAAGCGGTAATAGAGACGGTATTCATTTTGCCGCTCGGTCACGTCCGTGCGCCGGCCGCTAAAGGGATCGGTGGCGTCAAACTCACCTTGCTTGTAGATAGTCATGACTTTGAAACCGTCCAATGAAGCACCCAATAACGAATGCCCGCTCAAGTCATATTCGGCGCCTAGTTGCCAGGTTCGTTCGCCATCGTTATTAAAATCGTTACCCGAGCGTGTCCACGCATCCATTCTTCCGTCGACGTTATCGCCGTGGTCAAAGTAGGCGTAACCCAGTTGGCCATTGCTCAACTGCGCGTGCGTCTCGGAAAATGAAACACCCAGGCGAAGTTTATCGAGCAACAAACCGACATTGATGTTCAGCCACGTCGCATCATCGTCATAGGCGGCCTGGCCGGACTGCCAATCACGCTCCCAGATCCGCCCGGCTTTTTCGAATTCATAATATTGAGTGTCGAACACGATGCCGGCTTTATCGCCAAGCGGCGCTTTGAGCGTCAACCCATAACGCGTGTTCTTATTGAAGTCTCGCGACACACCTTGGTCGAAACCAAGCTCGATGGCCTTCAAGTCGTACTTGACGCCATAGGTATAGAGATCCTTTATTTCCTCGCCTGTCTGGCTCAGCAGGTGCTCGAATTCTTCCCTGTCCCGAGGGGATGTGCGGTTGATGTAGGCGGTTTCAAACCCTAGCGTACCGGGCAGCGGACCGATCCCCATCTCGGTAAAATTCAAATGGGCGCGGCCACCCTGGTAGGAACCGGGAACGATTCGAGTATCGAGCGTGACCAATGTCCCCGCATCGAATCGGCCCCGGCCGACTTGAGTGTCGGCATCCCAACCGTTGCCTTCATAACGCAACTTGAAGTAACTCTGCCCAACTTTTGCGAAACCGCCGTTGGTACCGTCGGTATCGTCAAACAAGTTTCGGCCATTGTCTTTTGAATCAATCATCGCCACGCCATACAACGAGGCGTCAAACCCTACGACCCCGGCCCAATAACCGGAGTTATAGTCCAGTATTGCGCCGACCCCTGTCCCGCCTAGCTCCGAGCCATCCGGAAAACCACCAAAACGGTCCTCGATCAAGTCATTGGATATCCGCGTATTGATATACATCGAGCGAAGATAGGCATTCAACTTTCCCTCCTGCTGAAACCTTTCCGGATGACTGATCGTCGCCGACAGACAAAGATCAGACATAAACAATGTTGACAGGAACGTCATCGCGACGGCGTTAATCGATTTCATCGACCACCTCATCTATTATTTTTATTTTGACGTGAGCAGACGCGAACAAGGCGTCCGTTAAACTTTGGCGTAGCGAATCAATGAATCAGATAATTGCCCGGGTAATAACAGCCGTAACAATCAGCACCAGGCTGCTGCCTATGGCCCAGAGCAGGCAATAGCGTTGCATGTCGCCCATGTCGCGCTTGATGATTCCGCTGATCAAATAAACCGCCGCGACCAATGGACTCAATGCATGCACCGGCTGACCCAGTACCGATGCGCGAGCGATGTGCATGGGGTCGATGCCGTATTCGGCGCCGGCGGCCCCGAGCACGGGCAAGATTCCGAAGAAAAACGCGTCGTTGGATAACAGGAAATTAAGCGGCAAGGCGACAAGCGCGGTGATGATGCTGAAATATTGGCCGCCGCTTTCCGGGATCAAATGCACGATCTTTTCGGACATGCCATCGACCATGCCGGTGCCTGACAAGATCCCGGTGAATGCACCTGACGCGAATATCAGGGCGATGACCATCAGGACACTTTCCGAGTGAGCCGCGACTCTGGCCTTCTGCTCCGCCAGGCGCGGATAGTTGATCAGCAGCGCCAAGGAAAAACCGACCATCATCAACATCGGTAAAGGCGCCAGGCCTGTCGCCATGGCGTACATGAGCCCCGCGGTCAACGCGAGGTTGATCCAGAAAAGCTTAGGCCTATGCGTTTCAGATTGCAGGATGGGTAGTGCGGGGTCGGCCTCTGTGGCGACGTTGGACGCGGGCGTCCAACCCAAACGCCGCCGCTCTTTGCGGCCGATCCAGAAGGCGACGACGAACGCATAGGCCAGTCCCGCCAACATGGCTGGCACCAAGCCCAGGAACAGCTCAGCGACATCAAGATGAAGCGCACTGGCGGCTCGCGCCACCGGCCCTCCCCAGGGAATAAGGTTGACCACGGTATTGGTCAACAGAAGCATCAGCGCGAGAATCAGCGGGTTCATGCCGAGGCGAAGGTAAAGCGGCAGGAACGCCGTCGTTACGATCAACACCGTCGTTGCGCCATCCCCGTCGAAAGAAATAACCGTGGCCAGCAGCGCGGTGCCCAGCACCACGCGAAGCGGATCATTGCCTACGTAGCGGAGGATTTTTCGCACGACGGGTTCAAACAGCCCGGCGTCGAACATGATTGCGAAGTACAAGATTGCAAACATCAACATCAGTGCGGTGGGCGCGACCTGTTTCACGCCGTTCATCACCATGCCACCCAATTCCGGCCCTGCCCCACTGGCCAGTCCAAAAGCAACTGGAACGAGGATGAGTGCCGTCACGGCAGAAAGTCGCTTGCTTATGATCAATGCCATAAACGTGACGACCATTGCGAAACCTAACCAAGCCATGCGTGTCACCTTCTCGTTTTTATTGTTATCGATGTCATCGAAAATCAATGTGAACAGCTCTTGCGCAGCCGAAATCTACATAGGGGTGGAATGGCTGTAAATCTTGATTTTTTTCGTCAACATCCAGCTGTTTGGCTGACGGATCGATTGCTATCGCTGCGTGAGACTTTTGTCTTTTTCATAAAGAAATTGACGCTCCGATAGACATTGATGAAATCTCGGTATATTTAATAAACATGTACAAAACCCAATCAACCTGATCGGATTCGTCATGCCAGATCAAGAAAACCTCTACCTCTCGGCAGAGCAAGCCGCGGCCCTGCTTGGGGTCAGCCTTGCGACGCTGTACGCCTATGTCAGCCGCAAGAATATCCGCTCGATCAAGATTGCCGGTTCGCCCAAACGTCGCTACTGGGCCGAGGACATTCAGCGTTTGGTAAAAGTCCCGGCGGGCGAGAAACATGCCGCGAAACGGCTGTCGCCGTCGGACAGTGCGATTACGCTGATCACCGATGACGGGCTGTTCTACCGGGGACACGATGTCGTCGAATTGGCTGATCACGCAACGGTTGAAGAGGTCGCCGAATTGATCTGGCAAGTGCCTTCGGCCTTCGGCACGTCATTGCCTCGTGCCCCCAACGATGCTGCCAAGCTGTTGAAGATCTATGAGCACATGTCCGCACAAGAGAAAGCCATCGCGCTTTTCCCCCTGGTGCAGCGAGAAAACCCGAAGGCGTTCGATCTTTCCACCGACAGTTACGCCCGCACGGGCGCCGACGTCGTGAGATGGTTTGCCGCATTGGTGGTGGGTGCGACCGAACCGAGCACGCAACCCTTGCATGAATTCATCACCCAGGCCTGCGGCGCCCCGCCTGCCCATGCCGACCTGATCCGGCGCCTGCTGATTCTCAGTATCGATCATGAACTGGACCACGCCACCCACAGCGTCCGCGTCGCCGCCACTACCGGCGCTACGCCTTATTACGCGGTGATCGCCGGGCTTGCAGCGGCCAGGGGCCATAAGGTCGCCTACGGAAGAAATGAAGCCGCCAGCAGGATGATCGAGGAAATCTGCACGGCCCCAGACCCGGCCCAACCCATTCTGCAGCGCTACAGCCAGGAGGGGCATATCGTCGGGTTCGGCGCCAATGTCCATTCAATCAATGACCCGCGCGCCAGCAATCTCCTGGCGGCGTTGACTGCGGTATTCGACGGCGACAGCGAGTTTGCCAAGCTGCAGAAAGCCTTTTCAGTGGCCTCGGAACTCGTTGCCTACCCACCGGAATTCATTCTCATGGTGAGTTTCATTGGCCGGAAACTGGGACTGCGCGGACAGGAAATTTCCCTGGCGGGCGTCGGTCGCTCGATCGGTTGGATAGCCCACGCCAGCGAGCAATACAACCAACACCACGACGCTCGACCCCGCGCGCGGTATACGGGGACCTTGCCGACGGCGACCAGAATCGGCCGCCGTTGAGCCCCAGCTTGGCCGCTCCCTGCGAGCCCCGTTGGGAGCGCCAATCCCGTTACGAGACCGTCATCGCCGCGAATAGCGATTCGAACTCGTTTTGTTCTTCAAGCCGGGCAACGAACCCCAGCACTCGGGCCTGGGCCGTTGCGTCGATATGCGGCGCGGCCATGCGTACGAATTTTCGCTCGAAATCATGATCGTTCATCGGGGTTTCGACGGATCCGGGCCCGGTGATCATCTCACTCACCACTTGCTCGCCTGACACCAGGGTCACACTGACACGATTGGCCAGGTGCCGTGGGAACAGTGCCGTCAGCGCCGGATCCTCAGCGACGACAATCTTGTCCATCAAGGCAATCGCCGCTGGGTCGGCAATTTTTTCAGCAGAATAAGAGCCTATCGTGATGTCGCCATCGAGCAATGCCCGGGCGACGTTGTAAGGCAGGCTGTGGTCCGCCGTTTCCCTGGTTTTCGGCAACCATTTCTCCGGCGTATCGGCCAGCACTCGGCGGTTGAATTCCGAGGTTTCGATGGTAATGGCGGCAATCTCTCCCACCCCGTCGATCCGTTTGCGTAGATCCAGCGCAGCCCAGACAGCCGTATGCAGCTCGCCATTGGTGGGAAATGTCTTGGTCAGGGAGCGGCATATGGCGTAATCGCCATTGTCAGGCGTACCAAAACGATCGGTATCCAGCTCAAACGGTCCCGAAACCTGCTTGAAGAAGCCCATCTCACCTTCAAAGATCGGCGACGGCCCCGTCATGCCATGGCGCGCCAGTTGGGCGGCGAAAATGGCGTTGCGTGCGGCATTGGCTGCAGAGCAACCTTTCCAGTCGGACAACGACCCACTGCGCACCTGGCGCATCGCCAGATGCCCGCTCAGGGCAATATTGATCGCTTGCTCAGTCTGGAGCACGTCGAGTTTCATCAGGTTCGAAGCCGCCACCGCCATCGCTACATTGATGTAATTGACGTGGTCCCAGCCACGCTTGTTCAAGCTGGCCGCATCCTGCAACCGCATCTGGATCTCGTAGGCCAGGACAATGGCCGAAATCAGCTCGGCACCCGTTGCCCCCTCGGCCTGGGCCACCGCGAGGCAGGCGGGAATGTTGTCACTGGGGTGGCCCGGTTCCTTGCCCATGTAGCCGTCGTTATAGTCGAGGAAGCGGACCATCAGGCCGTTGGCGAAGGCGGCGATTTCCGGCGTCGTTTTTAAATCCGTGCCGAAGACGCTGGAGGATTTCGCGGTGTTGGCGGCGGCGTAACACACGGCAGCCGTTACCGGGTCCGCCCCATAAGCGCCCAGCACGCAGGCCAGGCTATCGATAAAGCGCTGGCGCACCAGGTGGATGATTTTTACGGGTAGCCTTTGCTTCCTGAATTCGTGGGCGTATTGCGCCAGCCGCATAGCAACGGTCGAGTCCGTCATGGTTACCTCAGGTATGGGTGGGTCAGGCCTCGTCCGTGAGGCGAACAAATCCAGGCGCCACTGGGCGTAGGGAGTCTTACTCGACCATCACGTCGAGCAGGCGGACGTATTGCTGGCCGGCATGCATGTCGCGCTCGACCATGCCCCCCTGCGGCGTTGCCCGCGGATAAGAGATCTTGACCATTTCCAGGTCGGGCACGGCAACGCGCTTGACTTGTTCGGGATCGGTGCCGTAGAGCCTCGCGAATTGCCCGGGAGAAAGTGCGGCGCAATCGGAATAACGCTCAAAGTTCTCGCGCCCATTGAAGAAGATATCGAAAGTAATCCAGAACGGCCCCGCTTGTTTGGATCGGACATGCCGACAGACATCACGCAACTTGATCACTGTGCAAGCTCCTGTATAGCCGTCGACTTGTTTGATAGATCAATCCATTTCAGACGCACCAACGCCAATGGATCTTCAAGTTGCACGACGTGATTCAACTTGAACTCGAATATCTGCCCGCGAGGTATATCGGCCGGTGTAAAGGCAAACCCATAGGAAGGCAGTTCCTTGCCCATGACACTGGGGTAATGGAAAAAATAAGGATTGCAGGCTTGAGCAATTGTATTGGCCATTTCCTGGGTCGCGGCAGTTGCGACAAACAACATACCCACTTCAGGCGGGGGCAATGTCCCGACAGCAGGCGCTGCACCCGTAACGCCATTCCATCCGTACATCCGCAGGGAAATATGAAACTCGCCCAGTTCCTCGGCGGGTATGGACTGGCGCGTTCTTATATGGAGGGCTTCGAGCAAGCGATCGTGAAAACCATCGATATCATTGAGCACATCGGGATCCTGGATGCCCACCAGCATGATCGTTTGATATAAACCAGCCGAGGCGCCTTCCAACTTCATGGTGTAGGGCATTTCTTCCCAGCACGAACCCTCCACTCGAACGGCGCGGCCATTCAGAGCGGTATAACGCGCCTGGGCAACATTCAAGATGCCGCCTGGCTCGATCAACCGGAACGGATCGCTGTTCTCGTAGAGCATGTGGGCCGATACGCTATGAGGGGTGCACTGATTGTCTTGGCTCAAGGGTTCGACTTCGAAGCCATTCGCATCAACACTCAGCAGGATGCCCGATCCAAGTGTCGGGTTGACGGCGCATTGCACGCCGCATTCACCGGTTTTGCCGGCGTGCCAGGAAGGCCCCCAAGGCGCGCCCTTCCAGATGGGATAACAGGCGATGACCGCAGTATCGGTGGAACGACCAGCCAGGATTATGTCCGCGCCAGCATCAAGGGCGGCGAGAAAGGGTTCCACCCCAAGCGCTGCGACAATGTGTTCACAATTGTCCACCGTCGCGTCTTCCAGACTTCCATGAGGCGGGAGCGGCTTGATACGACCTTCAGCGTTCAGTTTTTTAACTGTCTGCTTGTCTTGCTCGCAATAGATGAGCGCTATTTTTGGCGACACGCCCAACTCTGCAGCAATTTCAAGGGCAATATCTCGCGTCCAATCCAAGTTCAGATCACCGCCTGCCTGCCCCGCGGTGCCGACAATTATCGGCACGCCGGATTGCGCTTGGGCTTTCATTAAAATTGTCAGGTCGCGCTTGACCGCGCCTCGGTTGTTCTTGGATTTTCCAAGAGCGAGATAAGCCGCACCGCTATCGGTGGAACCGGCGTCCGAAGCAATGACTTGCGCCCCCGCCGCCAACCCATAAGCAATTTCTTCTTCGCGAACACCCGCCCCCAACGAACCACAAGGAACGATCACCTTTATGCAACCTTCAAATAACTGCCCCATAACACCCTCTTCTTGGCGATTCAGTGCGCCAATAATAGGGGCTGAAACCACGTTGACAAGTGGACAGATTTTGTCCATATAGCCCCGTCCTCGAAGACTCTTCCGCTGTAACTTCGCGAGGCTAATTGAATAACTTCGAACGACCCGAAACTTCAACTATTGGACGTGTAAACATAGGCGCCAAGGCCCGTTTCTTCACGTTAGGAACGCTGAGTTATTTTTTATAAAAACCGCTTTTTCACCGTCCCGAATATGCCGCTGAGCACCGCCTCGCAGGGGTATAAAAAATGCTTCATGGCAGCCTTCGTGGCGCCAACAAACCGTCACAGAAATGGCACCTATAAAAATTTTTAAATAAGGTGCCATTTTTCCGACAGGTGGCGCTGGCGTCCATTGCTGAAGATTCGGGGGGAAGCTCATCATCCGCCGGGTATCACTGTGCGTTCAGGCGCTCATCCGCGCTGACACAGGACGTAACTAACCGCATCGCTCGATGGAGCAACATTAGATGATGACTGTCTATTTTCTTGTCATGACGATCTGTAGTGGCATGGAAGGCTGTGTCGAAGAGCGAAGAACCGGACCCACCTATGCCTCCAGGCAAATGTGTGTCGACACGGCCAGGGAAATGGTGCCGCGCAAAGGCGTTAAATATAAATGCCGCAGTGAGCGGTTGTGGGTGACAAACGAAGTAGCACCCGCGGGAAGTTACGAAGCGGTCGTCTCTACGAAGGTGAAGGAACAGCCATAACCCTAAGTTGACGTGCAGTCTTTTATCCTTCCAGCACCAATGACATGTCCAGATACCTGGCGCACATGAAATCGACGAATGCGCGAACTTTCGGTGCCGCCAGGCGCCTGGACGTGTGCAACACCCAGAGCTGCGCTTCAACTCCCGATACCGTCCCCCATTGAACCAACTCGCCACGTGCAAGTTGGCTACCGGCGATGGATTGCGGAATGAGTGCCGCCCCACCCCCGGCGATAGCCGCGTCGCGAATCATCAGGAACGAGGAAAACCATAGCTTGGGGACAGGCTCCAGGATCAAGCGCCCGTCATCGAGATTCCAGTGGGTCGGTTGGAAGTTCGAGAACACGATACTGGGAACCGGCCTGACCGCACCGCGTGTCGGCTTGGCGATTCCTGGCGCGGCCACGACCACCAACCGGTCCTTGGCGAAACATCTTCCGACCAGACTGCTGTCCGGGCTCGGGTTGATCCGGATGGCCACATCGTATTGTTCCTCCACCAAGTCGACCAACCGATCCTCGGCCACGACATCGAGCGCAACCTGCGGGTAGGCCGCACAGAACTCAGCCCCAATGCGCCCCATCGCCAGTTGCGAAAACAACACCGGGGCAGCCACCCGCAAGCGTCCGCGCGGCGTGGACAGCCCTTCCTGCGCCGCCGCCATGGCCTCGATCACTTCGCCCAACGGGCCTTCGGTCCGGGCAATCAGCATCTCCCCAGCCTCGGTGAGCTTCAAGCCACGGGCGCTGCGCTCGATCAGCCGGACGCCCAACTGCTCCTCCAAGTCGGCAATGCGCCGCGACAAGGTCGCTTTCGATCTGCCGCTCGCCCGGCTGGCCTTTCCAAGCCCTTCATTGGTGGCGACCAAGGCGAAATCGATCAGCGCGTTCAGGTTCATGGTGTTCCATTTTCGGGACAATGTGTCTACATATTGGCGTCTTCGTTTTACACCTGCAACAACCTATCGTCCTGTCATCGGGGAACGCATTCCCTTATATCCACGACAGGAGATTCATATGAGCATCTTGATCACCGGCGCCACGGGCACCATTGGGTCACTTATCACTGCGCGGCTCGCTGAAGCGGGCGCCGAGGTAAAAGCGCTGGTGCGCCAGGCCGGCAAGCGGGACTTCCCTGCAGGCGTCACCGAAGTCATCGCAGACTTGACCGACGTACCGTCCATGCGCGCCGCGCTTTCATCGGTGCGTACGTTGTTCTTGCTGAACGCCGTCACGCCCGATGAGGTGACACAGGCACTGATCACGCTGAACCTGGCGCGCGAAGCCGGTATCGAGCGCATCGTCTACCTGTCGGTGATCCATGCCGACAAGTTCACCAACGTTCCGCACTTCACCGGCAAGCACACGGTCGAGAGGATGATCGAAAGTCACGGCGTTCCGGCAACCATTCTGCGTCCGGCTTACTTCATGCAGAACGAGCTCATGGTCCAGCAGACCATCCGTGACTACGGCGTCTACCCGATGCCGATCGGCTCGAAGGGCGTCTCGATGATCGATGCGCGCGACATCGCCGATATCGCCGTCGCCGAGTTGCTGCGACGGGACCGTGCCCCCACTGCCCTCGACCGCGTCACGCTGGAACTTGTAGGCCCGCAAGCATTGACCGGTGCAGCCGTGGCACAGGCCTGGAGCTTGGCACTGAGTCGCGAAGTCGCTTATGGCGGTGACGACGTGGCCGCATTCGAAGGACAGATGGCATCGTTCGGCCCCAGCTGGCTGGCGTACGACATGCGCCTGATGATGGCCGGCATCCAGGCCTTTGGCATGCAGGCCGAAGACGGGACGGTCGAACGGTTGCAAGCCATTCTGGGACGCCCTCTACGCACCTACGATGATTTCGTCCGCGAGGCCGCTGGCCAAGCTTGAATGCTCGGCAATGCGTCGTAAAAAGGGGAAGGCTATTGTCTTCCCCAATGACGAAGGCCAGCCTGGACGAGCGCTTCAGGCTGTCGCTCCGTCAGATCCTGTAATAAATCGTCTCGTATGAAGTGTTGGAAACCGTTGTAGGATTTCTTCCCCAATTATTGCCAGGTCTGTATGAACACGCTTCAGGAACCTCCCAGTCGCATTTCCCACAACACTGTTTTCCGCCCCCCAGCGCCGGGTACCTTCCGGTCGCAGCCCTCTCCCCTTGTACTGATCGTCCGAGGGAACGCATAACCATGGAATGGATCGTTGACCCCACGGCATGGCTCGGCCTGCTGACCTTGATTGTGCTGGAGCTGGTGCTCGGCATCGATAACCTCGTATTCATCGCCATCCTGGCTGACAAGCTCCCGCCCGAGCAGCGTGACCGTGCCCGCGTCATCGGCCTGTCCCTGGCGCTGCTGATGCGTCTTGGCCTGCTGGCCAGCATCTCTTGGATGGTGACCCTGACCAACCCGCTGTTCGAACTGTTCGACAAGACGTTCTCGGGTCGGGACTTGATCATGCTGTTCGGCGGTGTGTTCCTGTTGTTCAAGGCGACCATGGAATTGCACGAGCGGCTTGAGGGCCACGTGACGCAACGCGCCGGTAATGCCGCCTACGCGATGTTCTGGCCCATCGTCGCGCAAATTGTCGTGCTGGATGCGGTCTTTTCCCTGGATGCGGTGATTACCGCCGTGGGCATGGTGGAGCACTTGTCGGTCATGATGATCGCGGTGATTTTCTCCATCGGCTTGATGATTGTGGCAAGCAAACCGCTGACGAAATTCGTCAACGGCCATCCCACCGTTATCATGCTCTGCCTGGGCTTCCTGATGATGATCGGCTTCAGCCTCACCGCCGAGGGCCTGGGCTTTCACATCCCCAAAGGTTATTTGTACGCCGCGATTGGCTTCTCGATCCTGATCGAACTGTTCAACCAATTGGCACGCTCGCGTCGCAAGAAAAGCCTGCAAGGCCTTCTGCCGATGCGTGAGCGTACGGCTCATGCGGTGATGCGCCTGCTGGGCGGCAAACAGTTGGGTGCCGATGAAGTTGGCGAAGAAATCGCCGACATGCTGGCCGACGGTGAACACGAACAGGTTTTCCATCGACGCGAGCGGGTCATGATCAGTGGCGTGCTGCAATTGGCAGAGCGCCCGATCCGCCATGTGATGACGCCTCGTGCGCAAATCGACCATATTGACCTGGCGGACACGCCGGAACAGATCCGTACGGCGCTGATGCACTCGTCGTATTCGCGCTTGCCGTTGATTCGGGAAGGACGCGTGGATGAGCCCCTGGGCTTCGTCCACAAGAAAGAACTTCTCAAGGAAATACTGGCGGGCAACCAGCCGAACCTGGAAGCCATGGCGCGCAAAACGATCAACTTGCTCGACAGTTTCACGATCCTTAACGCGTTGGAACAGATGCGCAAGGAGTCGACCCATATCGCGTTCGTGGTGAACGAGTTCGGCGACTTCGTGGGCCTGCTCACCATGACCGACATCCTCGAGTCCATTGCCGGCGAATTGCCGGATGCCAGCGAAATCGAAGGCCCTAACATCGTCCCCCAGGAAGGCGGTTTTCTCGTCAGCGGCGCCTTGAATCTCAGTCAGATTCGCGAGCACATCGGCTTCCTGGTTGAAGCGACAGAGGATTACCAGACGCTTGCCGGGCTGGTAATGAGCCTGCTGGATCGCCTGCCGATCATTGGCGACACCCTCAGTTGGCAGGGCTGGCGCATGACCGTCGTGGAAGTTGAAGAGCGTCGGGTGACCCGGGTCTTGTTACGTGTCGAGGAGCCCGCTTGAGCCGCGCATAACTGATTGTCGGGGCTCCCCCACAAGCGCGGGGCCTCGCGCCCCGCTCATCCGCTGATGTAACGCTCCAAGCGCGCGGCCAGGAAAGACCTCAACACCTGGACCGCGGGCGTCAGTGAGGTTCGATGAGCGCAGACCAGTTGCAGCGGCGCCGGCTGGCCGTAGTCCGGCGGGAAAACTTCCACCAGGCGGCCGCCGCGAATATCGTCCATGACATCGAGCTTGGACTTGTAGACGACCCCCAGCCCCGATACCGCCCAACGCCTGACGATATCGGCATCGTCGCTGATGCGATCGCCCATGACCTGGACCATTTCCATTCCTTCGGGCGTCTGAAAACTCCAGCGCTCGAAAGTCTGTTCACCCATCACGTAACGAAGGCAATTGTGCCGGCTTAACTCCGCGGGGGTCTTCGGCAGGCCATGGCGTGCAATGTAGCCGGGGGATGCGCACACAGTCCTGCGGTTGGAAGGCGCCAGTGCCAGGGCCACGAGGCTTGAGTCAGCCAGTTGGCCATAGCGAATGCTCGCGTCCAGGTGCTCGGTGAACAGATCCGCCACCTGGTCGCTGACACGCAACTGCAACAGCACGTTGGGATGCAATTGTTGGAATTCATCCAGCCACGGCAGCAGCAGGTTGCGCCCGATATCCGAAGGCATGGACAGCCGTAGCGTCCCGGCAATTTCGTCGCGTCCCTGTGCCAGGGCCAACTCGCCATTCCCCAGTGCCTCCAGCGCTTGCCGGGCATGGGTCAGGTAACGCACACCGTCGTCCGACAAACGCAGCCGCCGCGTAGAGCGCACGAACAACCTCACCCCCAGGCTCGCTTCCAGCCGCTGCACCGCGACGCTGGCCAACGCCGGAGAGATGTCCAACAACCGCGCCGCCGCCGAAAAGCTCCCGGCGTCCGTGGTGGTCACGAACACCTGGAGGTCATCGACTCGAATGATTTTCTTCACGCTGTTGGGTGCTTTACCGGGTATGGGGTTTTCAGCGTAATGGGAAACATGGCTATTGCACAGCCTGATGCAGGATTCCTGTTTATTGCTTTCCCTCGTAATTGACCATCCAGGCAATCCCGAAACGGTCTTCGAACATGGCAAAGCGCTCCGCCCAGAACGTCTTTGCCAAGGGCATCTGCACGCTGCCACCCGCACTCAAGCCGTCGAACAACCGCTCGGCCTCCTCAGCGCTGTCGACATTGAGGGAAACCGACACGCCTTGCGGTTTGCCATACGGCTGGCCCGGCGGGCAGTCGGAGGCCATCAGGCTGAAATGGCCCACGGTCAGGCAAGTGTGCATGATCAGGTCCGCGTCCTTGGGCATGCCGACATCTTCCGGCGCCTCGGCAAAGGACATGGAAAACAACTCGCCGCCAAGCACCTCCTTGTATAACGCAAAGGCTTCCTTGCATTGGCCGTTGAAGGTCAGGTAAGGGATGATTCTCATGGTGGGATCTCCTGTTTCCGGTTTCATGATTGACCGGACATCTGCGCCCGCAAGCGTCTTCCTGCTCGCGCAACTCGGGGGTAAAGGTCTCGCCGAACTCTTCAAGTTCGAAGATCTGGCGGATTTCGATTTCACTGTCGCTGACCATCGGATTGGGGCAGCGCTTGACCCAGTCGATGGCCTCCTGCAATGACTGGACCTTGAAGATCCAGAAGCCGGCGACCAGCTCCTTGGTTTCAGCAAAGGGCCCATCGACGACGGTCCGGTCGTTGCCGGAAAATTGCACACGCACGCCTTCGGCACTGGGATGCAGGCCTTCGCCCGCGAGCATCACCCCGGCCTTGACCAGTTCTTCGTTGTAGGCGCCCATGGCCGCCAGCAGTTCTTCGCTGGGCATTTCTCCAGCTTCCGATTCCGGACTGGCCTTGACGATCACCATAAATCGCATGCTCGAACCTCCTGAGAATGGATGGATCAAGCCGCCCGTGTGGCGGCTCTACGGACTAATCGAATGACAACGGCCGGAATCGACGGGTGGGTGAAATTATTTTCGACAGGCCTTGAAGGCAAAGGAGACGGCAAGTCCCCTCTTCCGTGAGCAACGTCCAGGTCTCAGCGATTCCATTGAAATCGATAGATGTCTCGATAACCATTGGCTGGGTCATACAGGAGCTTCGTCCCGCCGTCGAACGCGATATTGTCGGCATTAACCAAGTGAACCGGTGCGACGAAGCCGCTCACCGGCTGACCTGCCAACAACCGGTTCAACTCATCGATCACCTGCCAGCCATGCAGGTTGAGTGGTTCGGCCACGGTGACCGTCTGGTAATTTTTTTCCTGTATGCGCAGGAACGCCGACGCGCTGCCGTCACCGGCGGACAGCAGGCTGATGCCGTCCCGGGGTATCGCGGCGCTGCTCAAGGCGGCAACCGAGTAATCGAAATAGATATCGTTGATGGCCAGCGCGTGGGTCCAGCGCTTGCCATGGCGCTGAAGCAGTTCCTTGGTGATCGCCGGCATCTTCTCGCGGCTCTCGGAAATCGCGACATCGCGCACCTCCAGCAACGTGCATTCCCGACAGGCCCGAATGACCTTTTCCATGGCCCTGGCTTTCGCCATGGCGATGCTGTATCTGGAATCGGTCAGGATGACCACGCCGGCCTTGCCGTTTGACTGCGCCACCGCCGCCATGGCCGTGATGCGAGCCACTTCGAGCGGGTCGGTCGTGACGTTCATGGCCATCGGCGTACCGTCAATCGGCCCGGGACGCTCCCCGGCGTGCCAACCCACCACCGGCACGCCCTTTTCTGCGAAGACGCCCAGCGCCGCCTTGTTTTCGAGGGCATCGGCACCGCACAGGATGAGGCCGTCGGGGTTCGCCGCCAGGGCATCGGAAAAGGCCTTGGCGCGCCCGGCCGGTGTTCCAGCGCCATCGAAAACCCTCAGCGTCCAGCCCATCGCCTTGGCTGCCTCGCGAGCACCCTGGGCGACGCCGACGATACCTCCGTTGCGCATATCTTCCGCGACGATGGCGATGCTCTTGCCGCGCTGGGCGCGCGGGCCGGTTTCAGGACCGCTCCAGGGAACGGCGCCGAGGGTGGCCTTGGCTACCATGTCCTGCGCTTGAGCCACGGTCACCGCAGAATTTTCCTCACCCGCCGAGGCTGGCAGGTCCTGGCCGTAGCTGGGCATTGCTGTAAAAACACCGAGAAGCGTCATTGAAACTATCCGGAGCAACCGGGACCTGATCAAACAGGTTCGATCACGTTTGATGCCTGGGTAGGGGGCGCTGGCGCGAGCATAATCTGACATGGCGTCTCTTTTTTTTATGGATGCAACGTTTACCTTCAGTGTCCGCAAGGATAGTCGCTTCTGCTGTCATCAACCCGAAAGGGAATACTAAGTTTGTAACATCCTTCCTGCCCCGGTTCTCACGAGAGACGCGATGACTCTTCCTCCCTTGCACAGCATGGACATTGGTAAAAATGCCGAGGGGCGCGCTCAGTGAACCTGCCGACGCATGACTATGCTCTTGCAATAGGCACATAGCGGAGAATCAGTTCCCATGACCTCGAATCTTGCAGATATCTACACCGACTACATCGCCTGCCTGAATGCACAGGATTGGAAGAACCTGGGCCTTTTTGTGCACCCGGAGGTGGTCCACAACGCGAGACGATTAGGATTGCATGGCTATCGAAGCATGCTGGAATCGGACTATCGAGACATTCCCGACTTGCGCTTTGAAAGTGAATTCCTGGTGATCGACCCACCCAAGTTGGCGGCTCGCCTGATGTTCAATTGCACGCCGGCTGGCGAGTTCCTGGGTCTTGCGGTCAACGGCGCACGGATCGCCTTCACGGAAAACGTTTTCTATGCATTCGAGGACGGCAGGATCCGCGAGGTCTGGTCGATTGTCGACAAACAAGCGATCGAAGCTCAGCTACAGCCGGCGTAGCGAATGCCCTGCTCGCCATTTTATCGTTCTATCGGGGCATACCCACTCTCCCCGTCAAGAAAGCCGTTTGCCGACCTCTCCCCTTGGCCTGCGGCGCAAATTCGATCAATGCAGGATCTGGCTCAGGAACAACTTGGTGCGGTCGTTTTGCGGGTTGTCGAAGAAGTCGTTCGGCGCGGCCTGTTCGACGATTTCGCCTTTGTCCATGAAGATCACGCGGTTGGCCACGGTGCGAGCGAAGCCCATTTCGTGGGTCACGCAGAGCATGGTCATGCCGTCTTCGGCCAGGCCGATCATGGTGTCCAGCACCTCTTTCACCATCTCGGGGTCGAGTGCCGAAGTCGGTTCGTCGAACAGCATGATTTTCGGCTTCATGCACAGGGCACGGGCGATGGCCACGCGCTGTTGCTGGCCGCCGGAGAGCTGGCCCGGGTATTTATGCGCCTGCTCTGGAATGCGTACGCGCGCCAGGTAATGCATGGCGATTTCCTCGGCCTTGCGCTTGGGCATCTTGCGCACCCACATCGGCGCCAGGGTGCAGTTCTGCAGGATGGTCAGGTGCGGGAACAGGTTGAAGTGCTGGAACACCATGCCGACTTCACGGCGGATGGTCTCGATCTGTTTCAGGTCCGAGGTCAGCTCGCTGCCGTCCACGACGATCTTGCCTTGCTGGTGCGCTTCAAGGCGATTCAGGCAACGAATGGTCGTTGATTTGCCGGAGCCCGACGGGCCGCACAGCACGATCCGCTCGCCCTGGCTAACGTTCAGGTTGATGTCTTTCAACACGTGGAACTGGCCGTACCATTTGTGCACGCCCTCCATGCGGATCATGCTTTCGATCACTTCATTCATCACAAGCTCCCTCCGTTGTTCTAGTGAAGGACCGCTTGCAGGAACTGCCGCGTCCGCGCTTCCTTGGGTGCGGTAAACATCTGGGATGGCGGCCCCATTTCGACAACCCGCCCGCCGTCGAAAAACACCACCCGGTCCGCCACTTCCCGGGCGAAGCCCATTTCGTGGGTCACGACGATCATGGTCATGCCTTCAGTGGCCAACCCCTTCATCACGTTCAGCACGTCGCCAACGGTTTCCGGGTCCAGCGCCGAAGTGGGTTCATCGAACAGCAGCAGCTTGGGCTTCATGGCCAGGGCGCGGACAATCGCTACCCGCTGCTGCTGGCCGCCCGAAAGCTCGGACGGATATCCTTCAGCTTTATGCCGTAGCCCGACGCGGTCCAGCAGCGCCAGCGCATCGTTTTGGGCCTGGGCCTTCGTGGCGCGCTTGAGCTTGACCGGCGCCAGGATCATGTTCGCCATCACCGACATATGCGGGAACAGCGTGTAGTCTTGGAACACCATGCCCACCTCCTCCCGCAACTTCGCCAGTGCCTTGCGATCACCAGCCTTGATCGACTCGCCATTGCCGATCACCACACTGCCTGCGGAGGGCACTTCGAGGCTGTTGAGGCAGCGAATGAAGGTGGATTTTCCTGAGCCGCTGGGGCCGATGATCACCACCACTTCACCTTCAGCAACGTCCAGGTCCACGCCCTTGACCACCTCATGGTCACCGAACCGCTTGTGCAACCCGCGTACCGTCAACATGCTCTTCATAGCCCCGCCTGTGCCCGGGTCGCCGCCTGCAGACGTTCATGGGCCGCCGCCAGGCGATCGCGACGGGCCTGGTTGGCTTGGCGCTCGGTAGCGATTCTGGCGTTGGCGCGAAGCAGACTCGGCTTGAGTGACGCCATCGATGGGCCGCCCGCGGAAGTCCGCGCCTGTACGTTGGCGGTCGGGTCGAGGCAATCGCGCACTTTCTGCGCCGGCAGGTTCAGCGCATGCCCCAGTTGCTCCAAGGCGCAGGCGTCGACCATGGCGGTGTCGATCTGGTGCGCCAACAGGCCTGCATCCATGGCCCTGCGCACCACCGCGCCCACCACATGATGGGCCTCACGGAACGACAGGTCGGCTTCCTGCACGATCAGGTCGGCCAGGCCGGTGGCGGTCGAGAAGTCCTCGCCCGCCCGGCGCACGGCCAGCTCGATGTTCGGCGTCGCGGTGCGCAACACCAGATCCAGCAGTTTCAAGCAGCGCAGGCTTTCTTCGGCGGCCTCCCAAAAGCCACGGGTGCCCTCGCGGTTGCCGTCGCCGGTGTGAGAGAAGTTGCTGCCCTTGATGCTGATGCTCGCCCCCATCAGCAGGCCGACGATGTGCCCGCTGCGGCCCTTGAGGTATTCCAGCACCGTGGGGTTTTTCTTCTGCGGCATGATGCTCGACGTCGCCGCCACGCTGTCGGGAAAATCGATCAGGCTGAATTCGTGGGTGCTCCAGACAAAATAGTCCTGCGCCACGCGGCTCCAGAACACCGCCAGCAGACTCAGGTGCGACAGGCTTTCGAGAATGAAATCCCGCGAGCCGACGGCGTCCAGGGCATTGTCCAGGTAGCCGTCGAAACCCAGCAGTTCGGCGGTACGCCCTCGGTGAATGTTGAACGGTGTCCCGGCGAAGGCCGCCGCGCCCAGCGGGCTCTGGTTCATCGATTCCAGGGTCTGGGTCAGGCGCTTGCAATCGCGGTTCAACGCCTGCTCCACCGCCGACAGGTAATAGCCGTAGGTGATCGGTTGCGCCGGTTGCAGGTGGGTATAGCCCGGCATCACCACATCGGCGAACACTTCGGCATTGTTGACGGCGGTCTGCCGGACTTCCAGCAAGGCATCGATCAAGTCCATCAGCACCTCACGGCAGCGCAGCCGGTCGAGCGTGGCGAGGATGTCGTTGCGGCTGCGGCCAGTGTGCAGGCGACCGCCGATGTCGGTGCCGATCCGCCCGATCAGGTGCGCCTCGTAGTTGAAGTATGCATCCTCGCGGGACGGGTCGAGCGTCACCTCGCCAGGTCCGGCCTCCTCCATTTCGAGAACGCCCCTGGCCAACACGGCGGCATGCTCGTTCCGGATCAGACCCTGCTCGGCAAGCATCACAATATGGGCCTTGTTGATGTTGCCCAGCAGGTCGAACCCTTCGGCGAAGCCCTGCAGGCGCGGCCGGTAGATGTACTCGTTGACTTCCGGCGCGGTGGCTTCCTTCAGGCGCCGGCTGACTTTGGATGCTTGCATGTTGAAACCTCTTTTGGAGTGGCACGCGTCACTGGGCGACCCAGCCGACGTTCGAGATAACGGCTGAGCCAGCTCAGCAGTGAACAGATGACGAAGTACACCAGCAGCACCAGGCCGTAGACCGTGAACGCGGGGCTGACGCCGGTCATGACGGTGTCGCGCTCGATGATGATCTGGCCGACTTTGAGAAACTCGCCGACGCCCACTAGCGCGCCCAGGGACGTGGCTTGTACCAGCATGGTCAGCAGACCGGTGTACGCCGGCAGAATGGCGCGCATCGACTGTGGCGCGATCACGTGCAAGTAGATTTGCCAGGGCCGCAGGCCTAGCGCCCAGGCGCTTTTCCATTGATGACGAGCCACCGACTCCAGACCACCGCGCACGATCTCTATGCCATTGGCACTGCCCCACAGGGTCAGGCCGGTGGTCACCGCGGCGAACGGGCTGAGGTCCAGGCCCAGCATCGGCGCGCCAAAAAAGATGAAGAACACGTTGACGATCAGCGGGATCGAGCGAAACAGCTCGACGTAAGCGTGGATCGTCCACCGCAACAGCCGGCTCTTGAGGGTCGCCAACACGCCGAGAACAATGGAAATCAGCGTGGTGAACAGCAGCACCACCAGCGCCAGGCGCACGGTCATCCACAGGCCCTTGCAAACGAAGGCCCAGTTTTCGATCAGAAAATTCATGCCGGCCTCAGTGTTGGAAAGGTCGTTGCAAGCGGGCCGAGAGCCGTCCCGTCAACAGTGCCAGGATTCCCACCAGCGCCAGGTAGATCACGCAGATGGCGCTGAACATTTCGATCGCACGAAAATCCGTGGCGATGCGATCCACCGCGACAAACGTCAGTTCGGCGAGGCCGATGGCCTGCAGGTAGGAGGAGTTCTTCAAGAGTGAAATGGCGGTGTTCAACATCGCCGGCAGACTGGTCCGAAAGGCGATGGGCAAGGCCACCAGGCAAAAGTAATGCGCCGGCTTGAGGCTCAGGGCGACGCTGGCTTCACGCATGCCCTGCTCCACAGTCGCCAGCCCGCCCCGCACATTCTCGATCTGATAAGCCCCGGCCCAGAGCGACAGGCACAACACCCCCGACCAGAACAGCGACAGGCCCATGCCAATGGCCGGCAGCCCGTAGAATATGAAGAACAGCTGCACCAGGATCGGCGTATTGCGGATCAGCTCCACATACAACGCCACGACCTGCGCCAGCACCGGCACCTTCATTACCCGCGCCGCGCCGCCCAGTACACCGATGAGCAACGAGCAAACGATGGCGAGCACCGACACCCGCAACGTCATCTGCACGCCGTCGAGCAGCGCCGGCCACTGGGCCAGCAGGTAGTTGAAATCGAAATCCATGGCTGACGTCCGCTCAAAGGGCTTCGGCAGGCTTGGGCTGCTCGAAGACGCTTATGTAGTAGCCCTGGATACCCTGTGGCACGAACTGCTGGATCCAGCCACGGAACAGCTTCTCCTCGTGCATGCGCGCGATGGCGGCGCTGAGGTAATCGCGCCAGGCCTCGTCGTTCTTGCGCACGCCGATTGCGGCATCGGAGATCTGGAACGGCTCGTTGAGCAGCCGCGCGTCCTTGTCGTTGTCGGCCACCACCACGAGCGTCGCGGCATCGTGGGTGTAGGCATCGGCCCGGCCCTGGCGGAAGGTCTGCAGCGCATCGGCGGCGCTGTTCATGCGCAAGGTCTTGACCTCGGGCATATGGTCCTCGAACCACTTGACCTGCACCGAGCCCTTGAGGGTGGCCAGGGTCTTGCCCTTGAGGTCGGAGATCTTCCTGATCGGACTGTCCTTCTTCACCACCACGTCGCTGGCGCCCCACCGATACGGCGTGGTGAAGTCGATCACCCGCAGGCGTTCAGGGGTGACGCCGAGGGTCGCAATCAGGAAATCGACTTTGCGCCCAAGCAATTGCGGAACGCGGTTTTCCGCCGTGACACAGGTGAACGACACTTTGTCTTTCGAACCCAGCGACCACAATGCGATCTGCCGAGCCATCTCCACTTCGACGCCAGCGAACTGGCCGCCTCCGTCCTGGAAGCCGTAGGGTGGTTGATCGCAGCGCACGCCGGCACGCAGCTGGCCGGCCTCCTTGATCTCATCGGGAACCGCAGGCAGCTCGGCCGCGTGGACCTGGGCCAGACCACCCAGCGCCAGGCACGAAAACGTCAGCGCACTGCCAAGAATCTTGAATGAAAACGACATGATGCCTCCTGGTTTACATATCGGTATCGAACGGCGCAGAGGCTGGACGACACCATGAAATACAAGGGCAGAAATGAGATAAAGAGCGGCGTTTTTTTATGCTTATGACTGCCGTATGCTCGAACCGCATCGCCGTTCCCGCCTTGGCGTTCACGTCGATGTAATGAATTTATAAAGCCTGTAGCTCATGCAAACAAATGACAATTCATTAGTCATTCATACCGAATTGATATGGGACGCCATGAACTTCAAACAAGTCGAAGCCTTTCGCGCGGTCATGTTGAGTGGCTCGATGACCGCCGCAGCCGAGTCCCTGCATACCTCTCAGCCGAACATCAGCCGATTGATCGCCCAGCTGGAGCGCAACGCCGGTTTCAAGCTGTTCGAACGGGTCGCCGGACGCTTGCTGCCGACCGATGAGGGGGCCGCGCTGTTCGCCGATGTCGAACGAGCGTTCATCGGCCTGCACAGCCTTGAAAAGTCGGCACAGAACATCCGGCGCGCCGGCACGGGGCGCTTGCGCATCGCCGCAGTCCCTTCACTGTCGCTGACGGTGCTGCCGCGGGTGATCCAGCGCTTTCGCCAGGAGAACCCTGACGTCGCTATATCGCTGCATACCAACGACTCACCGATGGTCGGTCATTGGACGGCCTCGCAGTTCTGCGACTTGGGGCTGGCGTCGTACGTCGGCGAGGACATGCCAGGGGTGACGACCAAGGCAATTTGCGACGTGCCAGGGGTTTGCGTGTTTCCCAAGGGCCACCGACTCGGCGCGCTGACGTGCATCGGGCCGGAGGATCTCAAAGGTGAGGAGTTCATTTCGCTGTCGCAAAATGACGGCTCTCGCGCCCGGGTCGACCGGGCGTTTCCCGAGGACCGGAGCCACCGCAAGCTGAGCCTGGAAACACCTTATGCAGCCACCGCTTGCTCACTGGTGGGACTGGGCTTGGGCGTGAGTATCGTCAGCCCGATCGTGGCGCTGGAGTACCTGCACACCGGCATCGAAACCCGCCCGTTCCGCCCGCAGATACGCTTCTCGACCTACCTGCTGCTGCCGGCAGACAGGCCGCAGAGCCTGCTCACGCAACGGTTCGGGCTATTGATTCATGAAATGCTCACCGACGTCGCGAAAGACTGGCAGTGAGCAATGACGCCGCTGGCAATCAACTGGCGGCGATAACGGTGATCTCCACCAACAGGTCCGGGGCCGCGAGACGCGATTCCACGGTGGCGCGCGCCGGTGCATGACCTTCCGGGGCCCAGGCGTCCCACACCTCGTTCATACCGGCGAAATTGGCCTGGATGTCCGACAGCCAGACCTGGGCGCTGAGAATGCGGGTCTTGTCCAGGCCGGCCTGGGCCAGGTAGCTGTCGATTTTCGCTAATACCTGGGCGGTCTGGCCCTTGATGTCCTGGGTCCGGTCAGTGGCCGTCTGGCCGCCGAGAAAGGTCAGGCCATTGCATTGAACGACACGGCTCATGCGTTGATTGGTTTCAATCCGGGTGATATCCAGCATGTGAACTCCTTAGTGTTGCGACAGGGTTGAGGTGGGTTGGATAGCTGAAGCTGCCGCTTTTGCGGCAACGTCGAAACGATCGATGGCGAAGGGTTCCAGGGAGATGTCCGAGTGTTCGCCCAGGATCAGTTGGGCCAGGCGTTGGCCGGTGCCAGGGCCCATCTGAAAGCCGCTGCCACAAAAGCCGAATGAGTAACTGAGGTTGCTGGCCTTGCGACTGGCGCCGATCACCGGCAGGTCATCGGCGGTAAAGGCTTCGACACCGGCCCAGACGCGATTGACGCCCAGGTGTTGCAAATGCGGGAACAAGTCGGTGACAGTCCGTGCGCTGCTGCCCAAGCGCGCCATGTCGACCTCGCCATGGCGCGAAAGAAAATCCAGTGACCCGATCAGCTTGCCACCAATCACCACCGTGCCGTTGGCGAATTGCTTGAACGACAAGGCCCTCGTCGTGGCGCCCAGCACCGGGACACAGAACGGCGCGACCCGATGGGTGACCATCAACATCAGGCCTTCGGGATGCGCCGGAACCGGCTCGCCAACTTGTGCCGCCAGCTCGGCGGCCCAGGCGCCTGCCGTCACCACCAGGTGCCCGGCGCTAAAACAGCCATTTTCGGTGCGTACCTGCCATCGGGCGCCGGCCTGTTCGATCCGTTGCGCCGGGGTGTTCTCGTGGATCCGTACCCCGCGCTTCTGCGCAGCCAGGCGAAACGCGGTGACGGTCCTGTAAGGCACCGCGTAGCCATCGTCCTCGACCCAGATGCCGCCGGTCACATGCCTTGAAATGCTCGGCACTTTCTCGAACACCTGATGCTGATCGATCAACACTTCATGGGCGAAACCCAACGCCTGGAGGTGCTCGACCCGGTGCCGGCACTCGAGCAGCTCTGCCGCGTTTTCCGCCAATTTGAGCTGGCCGCTGGGGACAAAACCGCCGTCATCGCCCAAGGTGCTTTCAAGGTTGTGCCAAAGGTCTCGCGAGGCCAACGCCAATGGAATCTCCGCCGCGTGGCGTCCCAGGGTACGTACTCCGCCGGCGTTGACGCCCGAGGCGTGGCGACCGCAATACTGCGCTTCCAGCACGGTCACCTGGACGCCAGCCTGTGCGAGGAACAACGCCGTGCTCAGGCCATGGATCCCGCCGCCGATGATCAGCACGTCCGCCCCGCGTTCGCTTGCCTTACTCACCGGCCAGTTCCCCCAGGGTGATCGGCTTGATCGGCGGCCGAATCCGGTAGTACCCCACCTCGGCCGCCGAAACGCCGCGAGCCTTGGCGATCACTTCGGTCACGGTCAGGCCGCACATGCGCCCCTGGCAAGGCCCCATGCCGCAACGACCAAACGCCTTGGCCTGATTAGGACCCGCGCAACCCAGGGCGACGAAGGCGCGCAGTTCACCCGCCGTCACTTCCTCGCAGCGGCAGACCATCACCCCGTCGGCGGGAATCCGGTTGTGCTCCTTGGGCTGATACAGCGTGTCGAGAAAAGGCCGGATCCGCAAGTTGGCGTCCAGTTGCAGGCGCAAACCGCGCGCCTGTTCATCGCGGTCGGAGCCGCTGATCGCCTTGAGCTGCGCGGCAATCCCCAGCGCCGTCAGTTGCCCCTGCAACGCCGCCGCCTGCGCCCCGCCGATGCCAGCGCCGTCCCCGGCAACGTAGACCCCCGGCACATCCAATTCCCCCCATGGATCGCTGACCGGGGTGAAGCACAGCTGTTGCGAGTCCCATTCGTGGCGGGCGCGCAACGCCTGGCTGAACTGAATATTCGGCACCACGCCTTGATGCAGCAATACGCAGCGCGTGGCGACGCGGTGCGTCTTGCCGGACACACTGAATGTCAGGGCTTGCGCCGCCTCGTCGCCTTCAATCGCCAAGTGTTCGGCGCCGCTGTAGTGAGGGATGTTGGCGGCACGCAGGCTGCGCATCAGGTCCAATCCTTTGCGCAGGTAAGGCCAGGCTCGCAGGGCCGAGAACAGGTGACGACGGGCGCGCCAGTAATCTTCGGCGCGCGTGGTGTCGACCAAGGCCTTGATCGTCACACCGGCGCGCAGGTACTGCCAGCCGAGCAGGTACAACAGCGGACCACAGCCGGCCAATACCACCGGTTCGCTCGGTGCCAGGCCCGAACTTTTCAAGAGGATCTGCGCCGCACCGGCGCTCATCACACCGGGCAAGGTCCAACCGGGAATCGGAAACGGCCGCTCCATGGCGCCGGTTGCCAACAGCACGACTTTGGCGTCCAACGTATACAGGCGCCCTTCACGCAGATAACTGACCTGGCGATCCCGCGTCACCTGCCACACCGATGCGGCTTTTTCATAACGCACGCTCGAAGCGGCCAAGGCCTGGACCCATTCGTTGCCCTGCGCATAATCGGCTCCCAACAGGTCCCGGCGCGACAAAGGCGCCAGGCTGATGCCACGGTAGATCTGCCCACCCGGACTCCCCTGCTCATCCAACAGCACCACGTGCAAACCCAGCTCGGCCATCCGGCTCGCCGCCGCCATGCCGGCAGGTCCGGCGCCAATCACCACCACATCAACGGTTTCATGATTCATGACGGTTGCTCCACGGCCTGGATATCCATTGGCTGATAGGCCAGGTCCCGCGCGCCCTCCTGGGAGCGCACGCGCATGCCCTCGGCCACTTCCACCAAACAACTTTGGCGGTTGGGCACGCCGTCGATGTCCACCAGGCATTCGAAGCACACGCCCATCATGCAATACGGCGCCCGGGGCGACTCACTCACCGGCGTGGCGCGAAATCGGCTGATGCCGCTCATCAGCAAGGCGGCGGCAACGCTGGTACCGGCCGGTACGCTCAGCGATTGGTCGTTGAAGGTCAGGCTCACTGTCCGCGTCGGCCTGCCTTCGCTGACAATCGGTTGAAAGAGCGGATCAGTGCGCATGTGAAAACACCTTGTCAGTTAGAAAACGATCGCCGCTGAACACCGCCAGCTCCGCCGGCCGGGCCCCACCCATGATCCACGGCGCGATACGCAGGGCGTGAGCGGCGGCCAGGGTGACGCCGCTGTGGCAGGTGACGACGAACGCCCCCGGATGCACGCTCGACTGCTGGTAGACGGGGAACCCGTCCGGGCTCATCACTCGCAAGGCCCCCCAGGCCCGGACCAGCCGAACGTCGCGCAACAAGGGGAAGGTCGAGACACCGCGCCGGGCAATAGCGGCCAGCACCTCGGTGGAGGTGCTGTCGTCGAAGCCCACCTCCTCCATGGAGTCGCCCAGCTGTACGGTGCCCTCATCGGTCTGGCGCACGTTAAGCGTCGGGTATGGCAGGAACGGCCGGACCCGCTCGCTGATCAGCACCTGCCCGCGATTGGGCGCCACCGGTGCGTGCAGGCCCACCTGCGGCCCCAACGTCGCGTTGCCCAACCCGGCCGCGAGGACAATCCTGGGCGCGACGAAGCTGCGGCGGCCGGCCCTCACACGAAACTCACCGGGGGCATAATCAATGCGCTCGACCTGCACGCCACCCTGCAATCGGGCGCCCTTGGCCTGCGCCGAGGCATGCAGGGCGCGAAGCAATTTCAACGGATTGACGTGGCCGTCCTGGGGCGTATAGCTGGCGCCGATCACCGCAGGACCGATCAACGGCAGGCGCGCTTTTACCTCGGCGGCGTCGAGCATTTCGAAGGGATATTCACCCAACGCATCCTGCAAGGTCTGCAGGCGCGACTGGCGCTCCAACAGTTCTTCGTCGTTGAAGCACATATGGAAGCCGCCTGGTTGCTTGAGCTGGACATCGATGCCGCTGTCGGCCAGCAACGCTTGGGCAAACGCCGGCCAGCGCGTGGCCGAGGAGCGCGTCCAGCGTGAATAATCCGTCAGGTCATGGCCTTTGCCCTGGACCCAGACCAGGCCAAAATTGCCCCGTGACGCACGGAATGCATCATCGCCCTGATCGAGCACCTGAACTTCGGCACCCTCGCGCGCCAAGCCGTAGGCCACCGCCATTCCCACCAGTCCGCCGCCGACGACGATCACGTCCGACTGCACAACGTCGTGCCTGTCCTGGCTCATTTGCTTTCTCCGATCAATACCCGATCCAGCCCGACCATGCGATCGAGCACCAGCATCAACAACAACGTGCCGATGATCAGGACCGTGGAAACCGCCGTGATCAGAGGGTCGATGGTCTGGGAGATCTGGTTGTACATGGCCACCGGCAAGGTGGTGGTGCCCGGTGTGGCGACGAATACCGTCATGGTCAACTCATCGAAGCTCTGGATGAACGCCAACATCCAGCCACCGATCACCCCCGTACGGATACGCGGCAACACCACTCGATAAAAAGCGGTCCAGCGCCGCGCCCCGAGCGACAACGCCGCCTGTTCGATGTCGCGCTCAAGACCGATGGTCGAAGCCAGCGTCAGCCGCAAGGCATAGGGCAACACCACGATGACATGGGTGATGCTCAGCGCCCAGAACGAGCCGCCAATCTGCGCCATCGAGAAAAACCGCAGGAACGCAATGCCCAGCACCACGGACGGAATCATCAATGGCGAGAGCAGGAAGCCGGTCAGTGTGCTGCGTCCGGCAAACTCGTAGCGACTGATTGCCAACGCCGCGGGGACTGCCAGCAGCGTCGCAGCGGTGGCCGACACCAGGCCCAGCTTGAGTGACAGGAAGAAGGCATCGAGCATTTCCTGGTTTTCAAGCAGCGCCCGGAACCAGCGCAACGACAAGCCGTCGGTGGGCAACGACAGGTAGCCCTTGTCGGTAAAGGCGATTGCCATCACTACCACCAGCGGAGCGACGATGAAGGTGATGAACAACAGATGGAACAGCAGTGAGAAAAATCCGTTCTTGTGCATGGCCGGTTACTCGAAGACTTGCTTGAAGCGGCGCTCGGCCAACTTGCTGCAACCCAGGATGATGATCAGGTTGGCAACCAGCAGGAGCATTGCGATGGCGGCGCCGAGGGGCCAGTTGAGGGTGCCGAGGAATTCGTCATAGGCCGCGGTCGCCACGACCTTCAGGCGCCGCCCGCCGATGATCGCCGGCGTGGCGAAGGCGGACGCCGCCAGGGCGAAGACAATGATCGAACCGGAAAGAATGCCGGGCATGATCTGCGGCAGGATGATCCGGCGAAACACCGTCAGGCGCGATGCGCCCAGGGACAATCCGGCCCACTCCACTTGCAGGTCCAGGCGCTGCAAGGTGGCCCACACGGCAATCACCATGAACGGCACCAGCACATGGGTCAGCGCGATGATCACACCGAGTTGGGTGAAGAGCATTTTCACCGGTTGGTCGGTAATCCCCAGCGCCTGCAAGGCATCGTTGATCAAACCGTTGTTGCCCAGCAGGATCGCCCAGCCGAGCGTTCGCACCACCACCGAAATCAACAGCGGCCCGAGCACCACCAGCAGGAACAACGAGCGCCAGCGCGGCGCCATGCGCGCAATGATGATGGTCTCCGGTACGCCGAGCAGCACGCACAACACGGTGACGGCCAGCGCCAGGCCGCCCGTGCGCAGGAAGATGTCGTGGAAGTAACCGTCCTTGAATACCTCGAGGTAGTTGCCGAGGCTGTAGGTCGGCAACACCCCCTCGGTGTCGCTGAACAGGTTGAGCGACAACACCGCCGTCAGGAGCAAAGGCACCAGCAGCAACGCGACGAATACCAGCAACGCCGGGCCGCTGAGCAACCAGGGAGCGGCACCGACATGTTCGGCATCATACCTGGCCATGGGCAACCTCCCGGTCCAACAGGCGCAGATCGTCGTCGGACCAATCCAGGCCAACTTCATGGCCTTCGTCAGGCGGCGGAGTGCCGAGGTTCGGCTGGGTCATGTGGACCATGCCCAAGTGGGTTTCCACCGCGATCAGCCAAAGATTGCCAAGGAACACGCGCAAGCGGATACGCCCGTTCAGACGCCCGTGGCCGGCCTGCGCCAGGCGAATCTTCTCCGGGCGGATGTAGACATTGACTTCATTGCCCAGCGTCCGGTCTTCATGGGGCACATGCAACAGCGTGTCCTTGACCTGCACGTGGCAACACCGCTCGTTACGGGTTTGCACGGCACCGGCGAAGGCGTTGGTCTTGCCCAGGAACGCCGAGGCGAAGGGTGAATGGGGGCGCTCGTATGCTTCATACGGGGTGTCGATCTGCACGATCCGACCCTTTTGCATCACCGCGATGCGGTCGCTCATGGTCATGGCTTCGACCTGGTCGTGAGTCACCAGGATGGTGGTGATACCCAGGTCGCGCTGGATCGCCCGCAGTTCGATGTGCATCTCTTCGCGCAGCTTGGCGTCGAGGTTGGACATCGGTTCGTCGAGCAACAGCAGGTTCGGGCGGATGGCCAGGGCGCGGGCAATTGCCACCCGCTGGCGTTGCCCTCCGGAGAGTGCCTTGGGGTAACGCTCGCCCAGGCCGTCAAGGCGCACCAGCGTCAGCGCCTCGTCCACGCGCTGGCTGCGTTCGGCCTTGGCTACGCCGCGCATTTCCAGGCCGAAACTGATGTTCTGCGCAACAGTCATGTGCGGAAACAATGCGTAGCTTTGGAAAACGATGCCCAGCCCCCGTTGCTCGGGCCGCACGTGGGTAATGTCGCGCCCGTCGAGGACGATCCGCCCTTGCGTGGGCTGAACGAAGCCGGCAATGGATTGCAGCGTGGTGGTCTTGCCGCACCCGGAGGGTCCGAGCAAAGCGATGAACTCACCGTGCCGGACCTCCAGGTCCAAGCCGTCGATGGCTTTGAAACTGCCGTACGTCTTGACGATGCCTTCGAGCGTGAGAAATGCCATTGGCGTGCCACGCAGGCCGGGCCTGCGCCTCCAGAATGGTTACGAGAAGGATTCGAGCCAGTGGCTGCTAGCGTTCGACCGTGCGATTCCAGCGTGTCGTCCATTCGCTGCGCTGTTGGTTGATCGTGTCCCAATCGACCTGGATCAGCGCATTGACCTTCTCCGGCCCATAAGGCATCCGTGCGGCAATCTCCGGCTCAAGGGTGACGGTCTGGTTGACCGGCGCGAAGCCATTTTCCCGGGCCTGGATTTCTTGCACCTGGGGAGACAGGACGTACTGGATGAATTGCTGCGACAGCTCGGGCTGGGCGTTTGGCGTGATGCCGCAGGCGGCGACCTGCAAGGCGATACCGCCCTCTTTCGGGTAGATGAACTTGAGCGGAAAACCGGTGCCCTGCAACGCCACCGCACGGCCACTGCCATACACCGCCATGACCACGTCGCCGTTCTGCATCATGCCGTCCATTTCACCCGGCGCCGACACCCAGGCCAGGACGTTGGGGCCGATCTCGTCCTTCAGGGCCTTGAAGCCAGGGTCGATGTTCTTCTCGCCGCCGCCGCGCAACCGGGCCATCTGCACCAATGTGTGCAAGCCATAGGTGTTGGTCACCGGCGGCATGCCCAGCAACTGTTTGTAGCGCGGATTGGTCAGGTCTTCCCAGGAGTCCGGCGGGGTCCAGCCACGCTGCTTGAACGCCTCCTCGTTGTAGCCAATGCCTGTGGCGACCACCCCGATCCCAGTCGCCTCGGGGCTGATTCGCGCCAACGGATACAGGTCTTTGTAGATCGGCGCGTCGCTGAGCTTTGCGCAGAGCCCCATTTGCAGCGCCTGGTACATCGGCCCGTCGTCCATCATCGCCACGTTGATCTGCTGGCGTCCTTTCTGGGCCTGCAATTTGGCCAGGGTTTCGGTGGAGTTGCCGGCGACGTAGACCACCTTGACGTTGTGCTGCTTTTCGAACGCGGGGATGACCTTGGTCTTGTACATCTGCTCGGTGGAGCCGCCTACACCGGCGACATAAAGCGTCGGTTCGGCGAAAGCGGCGCCGCTGCCCAACCCGGCGAGGGCCAAGGTGACAGCGGCGGCGAGGCGGCTCAGAGGGCGAAACGGCGATGTGGCTGAAGGCGAGTTATGGCTATTCACAGACTATCTCCGAAGTGCGTGGGGCAGATCGAACAATGCGTCAGTCGCTTCGGCGTCAATCGAAGCCATGCAGCACGCTGCATGTTCGGCGAATCCATCACGCCGATGGCGCATCTTCATGTGCGCTATGGGTTGCTGGTCTGGAGTATTGGATGCACCATCCATAGGGTCAAATCAGAATATGCGGGCGAGTTATTCATATTTGATATGGGGAGGCAGGTGTGAATCTCAGGCAAATCGAAGCATTCCGCAGCGTCATGCGACTGGGCTCGATGACCGCGGCGGCCGAGGTGTTGTATACCTCGCAGCCCAACGTCAGCCGGTTGATCGCCCAGTTGGAACTGAGCACCGGGTTGACGCTGTTCAAGCGCGCGGGCGTACGGCTGATCCCAACGCAGGAAGGCCAGGCGTTCTTTCATGAAGTGGAACGTGCCTATGTCGGCCTCGACAGCCTCAAGCATTCGGCGAAGAACATTCGCAACCTGGGCACCGGGCGCTTGCGCGTGGCGGCCGTACCATCGACTGGCCTGAGCTTGCTTCCGGCGGTCATCAAGCACTTCACCAGCACTCGGCCGGAACTCACGGTGTCACTGCACGTGAACTCTTCGCCGACGGTGGAGCAATGGGTGAAATCGCAGTTCTGCGACATCGGCATCGTGGTCCATCCCGGCGACGTCAACAGCCAGCACGTCGAGTTGCTCGCCGAGCGAGCAGCCGTGTGCGTGTTGCCTGGCGCGCATCCGCTGGCTGAACGAGCGCAGATCACCTTCGAAGATCTCGAAGGGCAACCCTTTGTTTCGCTCTGCCACGGCGACGGAACGCGCGCACAGGTGGACGGGTTATTCGAACAGGCCGGCGTCGAGCGGGTGATGGCGGTCGAAGCGCAATACAGCGCGATCAACTGTGAAATGGTAGCGCTCGGCATGGGCATCACCCTCGCCCATCCGCTGGTTGCCAAGGACTATCTGCATCGGCAAATCGTGATCAGACCATTCATCCCGGATATCCTTTTTCCGACCTACGTAATCTGGCCCGCCGCACAAACCAGGACACGCCTGGCCGAGGAATTCGTCGATACGTTGAAGGCCTATTACCGGGATGGTGATTGATGCGGCTGCCACCCGGATATGGCGAATCTGGGACATCGCCGCTGCTATCGTTCCACCAGCAAGTCGCTATTGACCCGACTGTCGGCCAACTTGAACACCACCCGCTGGGGATGGTTGACCGACACCAGGTACTCCACTGGCCGCCCCTGGCGATCGAATATCACGCCCCGATAGACCAGCGCAGCCGTCCCGGGCTCGACGTCGAGCAAGCGCGCCTCCTGATCGTTCATCGTGGCGATGCTCAGCGTGCCCTCGTCGCTTTCGATTTCGATCTGGTAGCGCGATAGCAGCAACGCATACAGCGACGCCCCCTCAATCAGGTCGCCCGCCACCAGTTCCGGCACACGGGCGGCCGGGATGTAGCTGGTCTCGATGCAGAATGGCTTTTGATCCACGGTGCGCAGACGCCTGATGGTCAGCAACGGGTCGCCTTCCTGGATCTTCAGCAGTTTCGCCACGCGCGCGCTGGCCTGGGTTTGCTCGAAGTAGAGCAATTTACTCCCGGGCCGCGCCCCCGCCTGCTCGACGACTTCGGCGATGCCTTTGCGCGCGACGGTATTGAGTGGTCGCTCGACACCGGGCGCGGTCACGAAGGTGCCACGGTTGCCCCGCCGCTCCAGGACCCCACGGTCGATCAGCGTCTGCAAGGCCTTTCGCAGCGTCATCCGGCTGATGCCCAAGTGCTCGGCCAGGTCCCGTTCCGCCGGGATCCGCTCAGTCGGCCCGAACTCCGGGCGCTCGAGCATTTCCAGCAGTGCCTGGACGGCCTGCCAGGCCACCTGCTTGCGTTCGGGCGCCAGATGCGCCACATCGGAGGACTTCGGAGGGGCTACTTTCATGGTCTACATCCTGGATTATTTTTTCAGCCACGGCATTGCAACGACACCCAGCGGAAAACCGTCGCAAACCCGCCAACCTTAAGATGCCAGCGAAATAACGGCCCTGAGCAGGCGTTCAGCACCGCTCCGCGCGCTCATTAGACCATGGAGGAAAAGCCTTGTAATGGTATTTTTCGTGGTATAGCTTTTGGTCTAAATGGTGACCATGAACAGCACATGATTCACCGTAACAAAGCCCCAGGAGCTCACATGGCGATCCAGTTCAACCAGGAAGCCTTCATCTCTTCCTTGCAGCAATCCGTGCAAATCGTCGACGACGCCCAGCAGTTCGGCCAAGAGCTGGCCACGCGAATCGACCGCATCTACTTCGTCAGTTGCGGCGCCCCCAACCGCATCATGCTCGGCTTGCAGTACTGGCTTGAGCGCTACAGCCAGACACTGGAAGTGCGGCGTTATTTTCCGGCCGACTTCATCGACATCAATCCGCCGCGCTTGGATGAACGCACCTTGGTGGTCCTTGCCTCCAAATCCGGCACGACCCAGGAAACCATCGCCGCCGCCCGTTTCCTGCAGGACAAGCCCTGCCTCACCGTAGGCGTGACGCAAACCGCCGAGCTGCCGCTGGCCCAGGCGGTCCAACATTGCTTCCTGCTGGGGCGTACCGATGAGGCGTATTTCGGTTGTTTCATGATCCTCCAGGCGCTGGTCGGCGGGATCCTCGCCAAGCGCGAAGGCTGGCCGTTGCTGGACAAGCTCACTCGCTCGCTCAAGGCACTGCCGCGAGCCCTTGCCGAGGCCGCCGTCAATAACGACCGGCGCGCCACCGAGGAAGCACGCCTGTATAAAGATGATCGCGTGATGTATTTCCTCGCCTCGGGCCCGATGTTCACCACGGCCTATGTATTTGGCGTTTGCGTGGTGATGGAAAGCCAGTGGCTGCACTGCCTGCCGGTGGAGGCCGCCGAGTTTTTCCATGGCCCGTTCGAAGCCATCGACGCGACTACGCCGCTGCTCCTGTTGGTGGGTGAAGACCCCAGCCGGGCGCAGATGGAACGCGTGGTGCGGTTCTGCCAGCGCTACACCGAACGGGTCATGGTCTATGACGCCAAGGACTTCCCGATGGAGGGCATCGATCCCGAGATCCGCGCGATTGTCGCGCCCTACATCGTCGGCATCGCCGTGGAACGCATCGCCGCTCATCTCGCGGTCTGGCACGAGCAGCCGCTGTCGACGCGCCGCTACATGTGGAAAACGGAGTACTGAGCATGGCCAGCCTGATCGCGGTCGGCGACAACACCATGGACGTGTACTTGGACCGGAACATCGAATACCCCGGTGGCAATGCACTCAACGTGTCGGTAATGGCCGCCCGGCTGGGTGTTCGCAGTGCCTACCTGGGCCGGGTTGGCGATGACCGGCAAGGCCAGTACCTGCTCGACTGCCTGCAACAGGAAGGCGTCGATGCGTCCCGTTGCCGGATGCTGGCGGGAAACAATGGCTGGGCGTGTGTCGACAGTATCGATGGCGAGCGGGTGTTTCTCGGCAGCGACCCTGGCGTGTGTCGCCAACTGCGGCTCGATGCCGACGACCTGGCCTATATCGGGACGTTTGGGCTGGCCCACAGCAGCCTCTACAGCGGCCTGCAAGATCAATTGGCCCAGGTTCGCCAGGCCAGTGGTTGCCTGTCCTTCGACTTCTCGGACAACTGGGTCGAGTTCGACTGGCAGGCGCTGATCCAGCACGTTGATATCGCTTTTTTCTCGGCGGCCGAGCACTCCTCAAAACAAGCCGTCGAGTTGGCGAACTCACTGCGGGCCATGGGCCCGGCGGTAGTGGTCATCACGCGGGGGGCTCAAGGCGCCATCGCGGTCGACGCCCGGGGGACGTACGAACAACCTGCGCTGCCCTGCACGTTCGTCGACAGCATGGGCGCCGGCGACGGTTTTATCGCCGCGTTCCTGCTGGCCTGGCAGGCACGCCAGTGCCTCGCCGACTGCCTGTCAGAGGGTGTCGGTTACGCCGGACAGGTGTGTGGCTGGAACGGCGGCTTTGGCCATGGTCAAGCCGTCGACGCCGAGCGCGTCCAACAACTCAAACGCGCCTTGAACCTTCAAGGCTGAACCCTGCTGCCGCGGGCCAATGCCCGGGACGGCTCCACCCACCTGTCGTGGATACCCTGTCGATGAAAAGATGTCTGATCGGTTTGATGCTCCTGGCCAGTCCATTGATGACCTGGGCCGCCAGCGAAGAGCTACGTTTCGGGGTCGATCCCACCTACCCGCCGTTCGAGTCCAAGCGACCGGACGGCACGCTGACCGGATTCGATATCGAGTTGGGCGAAAGCCTCTGCGTCGAGTTGAAACGGCGTTGCGTGTGGGTGGAAAACGCCTTCGACGGCATGGTTTCGGCCCTCAAGGGCAAGAAGTTCGACGGGATACTCTCGGCCCTGTCGATCACCGAAGAACGCAAAGCTGAAATTGCCTTTTCCAACACCCTCTATGACACCCCGGCACGCCTGGTCGCCCCTGAAGGCAGCCCGTTGCAGCCGACAGCCGAATCCCTGCGTGGCAAGCGCATCGGCGTGCAGCAGGGCAGTGTGTTCGAAGTCTATGCCAAGCGGATGTGGGGCGCCAAGGGCGTGGAAGTTGTGCCTTATCAGAGCAGTGACTTGACCTACTCGGACTTGATCAACGGTCGGCTGGATGCGGCATTCGACGACGCCATCGCGGTGGCCGAAGGCTTGTTGAAGAAGCCCATGGGCAAGGGTTTCGGTTATGCCGGCGAGGTGGTCAAGTCACCGGAGATCTTCGGCCCGGGCACCGGGATCGGCATGCGCAAAAGCGACACCGCCCTGGCCGGCGAAATCAACCAGGCGCTCGAACGGATCCACCAGAACGGCACCTATGAACGCATCGCCAGGAAGTACTTCGACTTCGATATCTCACCGAAGTGAACCACTCGAGTGGAGCCTGACAGCATGTTTCTCGAGGGATACGGCTATCTGATTTTCCAGGGCGCGTGGCTGACCGTGCAGGTGGCCACGTGGGCTGCCTGTGTCGCCTTGGTCCTGGGCCTGCTCGGCGCCTTGGCGAAACTCTCGCCACTGGCACCTTTACGACTGGTGGCCACGGTCTATACCACGCTGGTGCGCAGCGTTCCTGACTTGGTGCTGATGCTGCTGATCTATTACAGCGCGCAGATCGGACTCAACCAGATGGCGGAAGCGTTTGGCGGCGAATCGTTCCAGTTGAACCCTTATGGCACCGCGATCGGCACGTTGGGGTTCATCTACGGAGCCTACTGCGCCGAAACCTTCCGCGGCGCCTTCCAGGCGATTCCGTTCGGCCAACTCGAAGCAGCCCGCGCCTATGGCATGAGCCATTGGCAAGTGCTGCGGCGTATCCGCCTGCCGCAGATGATGCGGTTCGCATTGCCCGGCATTGGCAATATCTGGCAAGTGCTGTTGAAAAGTGCCGGCCTGATATCACTGCTGGGCCTCAACGACATGGTTCAGGTGGCCAAACAGGCGGGCAATGCGACGTCGAGACAGATGTTTTTCTATCTGGTGGTTGCGGTGATATTTTTCGCCTTCGCGATCCTTTCCAACCTGGTGCTCAAACATCTGGAACGACGCTACAGCCTTGAGCCGCAGCGGAGAGTGTCATGATCGAGATTCTGAAAGAGTTCGGACCGAGCTTCCTCTGGTCGGACGGTTATCGCTGGAGCGGCCTGGCCGTCACGCTCTGGCTGTTGGTGACGTCCGCCGTTATCGGCTTGCTCGTGGCCATACCGTTGGCGCTGATTCGCACCTACGGCAACCGCTGGCTGGCCCTGGCGATCCAGCTGTACACCTTGGTGTTTCGCGGCACCCCGCTGTTCGTGCAATTGCTGATCATCTACAGCGGCCTGGCGAGCCTGAGCCTCATCAGGGAATCACCGAGCCTGTGGTGGTTCTTTCGTGACGGCATGCATTGCGTGATCCTGGCCCTGGCCTTGAACACCTGCGCCTATACCATCGAAATCCTCGCCGGCGTGCTACGCACGACACCACGCGGCGAGATCGAAGCCGCCCTTGCGCTGGGCATGACCCGCCGCCAACTGTTCATTCTGGTGCTGATACCGAGCATGCTGCGCCGGGCACTCCCGGCCTATAGCAACGAAGTGATCTTTGTCCTGCATGCCACGGCCATCGCCTTTACCGCGACGGTTCCCGACATCCTTAAAATCGCCGCGGATGTCAACGCGGCCACCTTCAAGACCTTCCAGGCCTATGGCATCGCCGCCCTGCTTTACATGCTGCTGGCGTGTGCGCTGGTGGCGGTGTTCCGATTGGCAGAGCGGCGGTTGTTGGCGTATCAGCGTTAAGCGGGTAAAACCTGGGAGGCTGAAAATTCACGCTTCAGCGTCTATGGTAGATAGCTAATAACAAGATCCCAGTGAAGCCTCTTGGGCTTCACCGCTGATGGAGCCTTTCATGACCCTGCATGACACGCAGACGATCCCCAGCGAACTCGCGGCGTTCGTCAACGACCATTTTTCCGGGCGCGGCCTCAGGCCCGATGGGGTCATTGCACAGTCCTGGTACCGCAGCGTCGTGCAGCACCGGCTGGATCCGGGCGCGGCGAGCCGCAAGAATATCCTTGGCGCCGAGGACATCCGTCGTCACCAGGAACAGCATCAGCAATATCTTTCCATTGCCAGCCAGGGCGTGAACGGCCTGGCCCGGCGCGTGGTGCCCGCCGGTTTTGCCGTGCTGCTGAGCGATGAGCACGGCATCACCCTGGATTCCCGGCTGCCCAGCCAGCACGATGCCTACACCCGATCCGGGCTGGTGGTGGGCGCGCGGTGGGACGAGTCGGAGGTCGGCACCAACGGCATCGGCACGACCCTGGCGGCGGCGCAACCGCTGATCATTCACCGGGAAGAGCACTTCCTGGCGTCCAACTTCCGCCTGAGCTGCTCGGTGGCGCCGATCTTCGACGCGCAAGGCTTGTTGCGCGGTTGCCTGAATGCGACCTGCATGAACAACGAGGGTCCTCGGGAAAGCCAGTACCTCACGTTGCAACTGGTGATCATGTACGCCCGCCTGATCGAGAACGCACACTTTCGCCAGAGCTACCGCGACCGCCTGACCCTGTCCCTCAAACCCATCGATGAAATCGCCGACCTGGCCAACGAGCAACTGCTCGCTTTGGATGAAAGCGGTCGCATCATCGGGGCCAACCGTGCCGCGTTTGTCGCCTTGGATCTGGCCGACAATCCCAGATTGCTCGGCGCTCGCATCGACAGCCTGCTCCCAACCACGGTGGACGAACTGCTCCAGCTGACCAAGGGTGGCGCCCAGGGGGTGCGCTTGCGTGGCCTGCGTGATGAGGCCTTGCTGGACGTCGGCCTGCGTATCCCCTCCGAACAGCACCGCCCGCTGCCCGTCGCCCGCCCCGCCCTCCAGGCTCACCCGGATCTGCAGCAACTCGCAGGTAGCGATGCCAGGCTGCAACAGAACGTGCGGCGCGTGCGCAAGGTGATCGACAAGGGCATTGCGATCCTGATCACCGGCGAGACCGGCACCGGCAAGGAGGCCTTTGCCCGTGCCATTCACCATGCCAGCAGTCGTCGCGCCGGACCTTTCGTTGCGCTGAACTGCGCGGCTATCCCGGAGACGTTGATCGAGAGCGAACTGTTCGGCTATCGCGCCGGCAGCTTCACCGGCGCCAACCGAAAGGGCATGAAAGGCAAGCTGGAACTGGCAAACGGCGGCACCCTCTTTCTCGATGAGATCGGCGACATGCCCGCCCACCTGCAAACCCGCTTGCTACGCGTGCTGGCAGAACGAGAAATTTCGCCACTGGGGGCCGAGGCGCCGGTGATGCTGGACGTCCAAGTGATCTCGGCCACCCATCAGGATCTGCACAGCATGATCGGCGAGAAGCGCTTTCGCGAAGACTTGTTTTATCGCCTCGCCGGCATGAACCTCGCGCTGCCGGCGTTGCGCGAGCGCAGTGACCGAGCCGAGCTGATCGACACGCTGCTCGCAGCCCAGACCGACGCCCGCGGGTTGCGGCTGGACGCCGATGCCCGCCGATGCCTGTTCGATTACCCATGGCCCGGCAACATTCGCCAGCTGCTCAACAGCCTGCGCTACGCGGTGGCCCTGGCCGAAGGCGGCGTGATCGATCTGGACTGCCTGCCCTGCGAATTGCTGACACCGCAGGGGCTGCCACTGGCTACCGGCGTTAAGCCGCAGGCCGGCAATCTGGAAGAACAACTGGGCGGCGAAGAGTCCCGCCACTTGCTGGGCACTCTGCGCCGGCATCGCTGGAACATCAGCGCCGCCGCGACGGACCTGGGCATCTCGCGCTCGACGCTGTATCGCAAGATGAAAAAGCACGGCGTCGTCGCGCCCAACGACCAGCCCTGATACCACGTCCGCACCAATAAAAATGCCGGCGCCCTCACGGGTGCCGGCATTTCTCTGCGCACGGACCAGCGATCAGATCTGAATGTAGACCACGTGGGTGTGGGTGTATTCATACAAGCCGTGCTTGCCGTCCGCGCCGCCAATGCCGGATTTGCGCGTCCCCGCATGGAAGCCCTGCATCGCTTCGAAGTTCTCGCGATTGATGTAGGTTTCGCCAAAATCCAGTTCATGACTGGCGCGCATGGCCGCGCTCAGGCTGCGGGTGTAGATCGATGAAGTCAGGCCGTATTCGCTGTCGTTGGCCAGGGCGATGGCTTCGTCCAGGTCTTCGACGATCTGGATCGGCAACACCGGGCCAAAGATCTCCTGGCGCATGATCGCCATGTCGCTGCCACAGCCGGCCAGAACGGTTGGCTGGTAATGGAAACCCTGGCCCTTGTCGGCCACGGCGCCGCCAGTCACCACTTCGGCGCCCTGCCCCGTGGCGCTCTTGACCATCTGCGCGACCTTGTCCAGCGCGGCCTGATTGATCAGCGGCCCCATGTCCAGATCGTCTTCGGCCAGCGGGTCGCCGTACCGGGTAGCGGCCATCGACGCGGCAATCTGCTCGATGAACTGATCGGCGACCTTGCGTTCGACGTACACCCGCTCGGCGCAGTTGCAGACTTGCCCGGTGTTGATCACCCGTGACGCGGTGACGGCCTTGACCGCCAGCTCCAGGTCGGCGTCCGCGAGCACGATAGCCGGCGCCTTGCCCCCCAGTTCCAGGTTGAGCTTGGTGATGTTCGGCGCCGCCGCGGCCATGATCCGCGAGCCAGTGCCGACGCTGCCGGTAAAGCTGATCAGATCAATGCCGGCATGGCTGGTCAGCTGATGCCCCACTGTCGCCCCCGTGCCGCTGACCACGTTGAACACCCCGGCCGGCAGGTCGGTCTCGGCCACCAGGCGGGCGAACTCGAAGCAATTGATCGGGGTTTCTTCACTGGGCTTGATCACGATGGTGTTGCCGGTCACCAAGGCTGGCGCCATTTTGCGAGCGATCAGGAAGAACGGGAAGTTCCACGGCAAGATGCCGGCCACCACACCCAGGGGTTTGCGCAGCAGGAAGATGCTTTCGCCGACGCGGTCGCTGGTCAGCACCTCACCTTCGAGACGCCGTGCCCATTCGGCCATGTAATCCAGGTAATCGGCGGTGAAGTTGACCTCCACCCGCGCCAGCCCCAGCACCTTGCCTTGCTCGGCGGTAATGATGTGGGCGAGTCGTTCGGCGTTGTCGCGCACTTTGCTGGCGATCTTGCGCAGGTAGCCGGCGCGTTCGATGGCCGGTCGGGCCGCCCAGCTTCTCTGCGCCTTGCGCGCCGCGGCGATAGCCGCTTCAACGTGCTCGCCAATGGCTTCGGGCACCCGCGCCAACAGTCGGTCGTTGGCCGGGTTGCGCACTTCGATGCTGGGGTCGCCGGGAACGAAGGCGTTGGCGATGAAGTTCTGGTAATCGATGATTTCGGTCATGTGCTTGCTCTCGCGGACAGTGTCGAAAACGATGCAGAGGCGCCCCGCCCCTGCATCACCGGGCGTTCATTTGGCGGTGAAGGTTTTCCAGACGCCGCCTTCCTGCTGCAGGTCGTGGGCGCGCTTGATCAGGTATTGATGGATCTGCTCCACCTGTGCCGGCGTGAAGGCGTCGGCAAAGGACGGCATGCCGTCGGGCACTCGGCCACCGAAGAGAATGCCGAGGAACATCTGGTGTTTTTCCGGCGTCAGCTTGCGCAGGTCCGGCAGCACGCCGCCGCTGACCGCATGGATGCCGTGGCACTGCGAGCAATAGCCGTCATAAAGTTTGCCGCCGGCGTCCACCGCGGCGGTGTCACCGGTCAATGGCGGCGGTTTCGGGGTGTCGGCAAGCGGTGCCGGCTCGTTGAGCTTGGCGGTGCCGCCCAGTTTGTAGGTCAACACCTGGGAAAACGGCCGGACCCCGGCGCGCAAGGACAAGGCACCCGCGAACGTCGAGAAGGCACCGCCCCAACCGGCCATGAAGGTGACGTATTGCTCACCATCCACGCTGTAGGTAATCGGCGCAGCCATGACACCACTGGCCGCTGGCTGCTCCCAGAGTTTCTTGCCGGTATCGGCGGCATAGGCGATTACCCGGCCATCGGCGCTGCCCTCGAACACCAGGTTGCCGGCGGTGCTCAAGGTGCCGCCGTTGAAGATCGTCACGTAGGGCACTTCCCAGGCCGGTTGCTGCTTGACCGGGTCCCAGGCGATGAGTTTGCCCGACCAGCCCTTGGCCATTTCCAGCAACCCATCGGCGTCCTCGGGCATCATCCCGGTGCGCAGGCCCAGTTGGTACATGCTCTTGAACGGGTTGCGCTTGGGCGCCTCGGGGATGTGTTCGTAATAGGCGGACATGATGTGCGCCGGGATGTACACCAGGCCGGTGTTCGGGTTGTAGGACATCGGCTGCCAGTCGTGGGCGCCCCAGAACGCGGGCGTGACCAACTTGCGCTTGCCGTCCTTCCAGTACGCGGCGTTCTCGTCATCGACGATGGGCCGCCCGGTCTTCATGTCCATGCCCTTGGTCCAGCTTTGCGGAACGATGCCCTTGGCCGACAGCAGCTCACCCGTGGCGCGGTCGATCACGTAGAAAAACCCGTTTTTCGGCGCCTGCATCAGCACCTTGCGCGGCTTTCCATCGATCGGCAGGTCCGCCAGGATCATGTGCTGGGTGGCGGTGTAGTCCCAGGCGTCTCCGGGCGTGGTCTGGTAGTGCCAGGCGTACTCGCCCGTGTCGGCATTGACCGCGACAATCGAGGACAGGAACAGGTTGTCGCCCTTGGCCTGGCTGCGCCATTTCGGGTCCCACAACGAGCCATTGCCCACGCCGATGTACAGCAGGTTCAAATCCGGATCGAACGCGAAGGAGTCCCAGGCCGTGCCGCCACCGCCTTGAGCAACGTAGGCATCGCCGTGCCAAGTCTTGGCGGCGATGGCCATGGCCTTGTCTTCCGGCGGCAGCTTGGGGTCACCCGGCACCGTGAAGAAACGCCAGGCCTGCTTGCCGGTTTCGGCGTCGTAGGCGGTGACATAACCGCGTACGCCGAACTCGGCACCACCGTTGCCGATCACCACCTTGCCGTTGACCACGCGAGGGGCACCGGTGATGGTGTAGCTGCGCGTGTGATCGGCCCGGGTGTCCACCGACCAGGCGCGCTGGCCGGTCTTCGCATCGATGGCCTCCAGGCGACCATCGAGCACACCCACGTAGACCTTGCCCTTCCACACCGCGACGCCACGGTTGACCGCATCGCAGCACGCCTCGCCGGCGCGGTTGCGGTCGGACTTGGGGTCGTACTTCCAGATCAGCTTGCCGTCGCGTGCGTCCAGGGCGTAGACCACGGAGAACGGGCCGGTGGTGTACATCACGCCGTCGACCACGATAGGCGTGGCTTCGACGCCCCGATCCAGGTCCAGCTTGTAGCTCCAGGCGAGCCCCAGCTGGCCGACGTTCTGGTCGCTGATTTTCTTCAATGGGCTGTAGCGCTGCTCGTCGTAGGTGCGGCCGGTGCTCATCCAGTTACCGGGCTCCTGATCGGCGGCGATGATGCGCTTGCCGTCGACATTCGCTGGCATATCCTGGGCCCAGCCCGGCGCGGCATTGAGAGTCAGCGCCAGCACGACAAATAGCGTCTTGAGCGGAACACGAAGGGGCGCGCTCCGAGAAGCAGTAGGCACGGCGAGGCCAATCTGTGTCATGGGGGAACTCCTGATTCTTATTAGTAGCGAAGCCATTGCGCTGCGCAGCAGAAGAGGAGCAACCCCCATGCCACCGTTTTAAAAATCGTTGCAGGTCCCGTTTTACGGGGCTTTCAAGCCAGGTTACGGGTTGCATCGGCATGCGACAGTTGTCGCATTTGCCGCGACAGCTGTGCCACGCCTGCCACACCCCCGCGCGGTTGCTCCGACGTCAGCGCGGTTGCACACGATCCGTGAAGAAAGCGCTCACACGCTGCGCCCTGGCAGGAAGGATCGTTCGCTCTAAAATAGGCGCAACAATCAGAAGGAGCGCCACGCGATGTTTGCCTCATTTGAATCGGGCCGATGCCAAGTCAACGGTATAACCGTCAACTACCGCAAAGGTGGAAGCGGCCATGGCTTGCTACTGCTTCACGGGCACCCGCAGACTCACGTCATGTGGCACAAGGTCGCCGAGCCCCTGGCGAAGTATTTCACCGTGGTCGCGGCGGATCTTCGCGGCTACGGCGATAGCGACAAACCGGCAAGCGACGCCGAGCACCTCACCTACTCCAAGCGGCAGATGGCCCTGGACGGGTTGGGTCTCATGCGCGAACTGGGATTCGTAAAGTTCGACGTAATGGCTCACGACAGAGGTGCTCGGGTGGCCTTTCGCATGGCGATGGACCATCCAGACGCAGTGAAGCGGTTGATCACCCTGGATATCGCTCCAACGCTGGCGATGTATGAACAGACCAACGAAGCTTTCGCCCGGGCCTATTGGCACTGGTTTTTCTTGATTCGCCCCGCGCCCTTCCCCGAGACGCTCATCGAGGCTGATCCAGAGCTGTATCTGCGCAGCGTCATGGGCGCTCGCAGCGCTGGCATGGCGCCTTTTACCGACTCAGCGTTCGCTGAATATCTGCGATGCCTGGCACTTCCTGGCGCCGCCCATGGTGTGTGTGAAGATTACCGAGCCAGTGCCAGTATCGATTTGGAGCATGACAAGAGCGATCTGCAAGCCGGGAAGAAACTTTCAACGCCATTGCTTGCGTTATGGGGGGCTGACGGCGCCGTGGGCCATTGCTTCGATCCGCTCGGCGAATGGCAAAAAGTGGCCACTGACGTGCGAGGAAAAGCGTTGCAGTCAGGGCATTACATTGCAGAGCAGGTGCCGGAGCGGTTAGTTGACGAGGCGCTTGAATTCCTGCTCCCGTCGGTCCCCGGCGTCAGGTAAGTTCACGCGGTCAAACGGGTTGCGCGAGGAATCGAGCAATCTGGATGACGTTCAGTCTGACTTTGAACGGAACGCATCAACCTTCAATCCGAATCGACTCATTTTGTTGTACAGCCCGCCACGTGACACATTCAACCGCTGAGCCGCCAGGCGGATGTTCCCGCGGCTGTCCTTCAGAGCGGCGATGATTGCGTTCATTTCATGGGTGCCGAGGTCCGCAGCCGCCCGAGGCTCAGGGACGCTGCCCCACGCCGTCGATGGCCGCCCTCGCTGCCTGATCTCCAGCGTAAGATCGCCCGGCAGGATCAGTTCGCCCATCGCCAGGTTGGTCGCCCGCTCAATGACATTTTCCAGCTCACGGACATTGCCCGGCCAGTGATAGCTGCTGAGCATGTCCAGCGCTTCCGAAGAGAGGTCCTGCATCGACTTGCGTAGCGACCGGGCACAACGGGCGAGAAAATGCCGCGCCAGCAACGGCACATCGTCGCGGCGCATCCGCAGTGGCGGCACCGTCAGGTTCAGTACGTTGAGGCGGTAGTAAAGGTCCTCGCGAAAAGCACCCTCGGCCACCGCTTGGCTGAGGTTGCGGTGGGTGGCGGCGATGATGCGCACGTTGACCCGCAGCGATTTTTTCGCCCCCACCCGTGTCACCTCGCCTTCCTGCAGGACACGCAGCAAGCTGACCTGCGCATCAAAAGACATGTCGCCGATTTCGTCGAGAAAGATCGTCCCGCCATCGGCCAATTCGAATTTGCCCGCCGACCCACCGCGAGCCGATCCGGTGAACGCACCTTCGACATGACCGAACAGTTCGCTCTGCACCAGGTCACGGGGAATAGCGCCGCAGTTCACCGCCACGAAAGGACCGCCACAACGGTCGCTGGCATTATGGATGGCCTGGGCGAACAGCTCCTTGCCCGTGCCGCTCTCGCCGAGGATCAGCGTGGTCGAATCACTGCGGCTGGCAATCCGCGCCAGGTGCATCGCATCTTGAATTGCCCGGGAACGGCCGAGGATGGTTTCAAAGGTGTAGCTGGCCTGGGTGCCGATGATCCGTCGGGTGATTTCCCGAATGCGTCGATTCTCGCGCAACGAAACGATCCGCCCGCCTTGCTCCAGCGGGCAGACCGATACCAGGCAGGCCAGATGGCTGCGGTCATGCAGTTCAATGGTGCAATCCAAGTCTCGCACCGTCTCCCCGCTTGCGAGCAGGACTGCATCGGTCAATTCACTCTTGCCCAGGCTCTCGAACGGGCTGCCGAGCAAGTCATGGCCCACGCGAAACAGCTGTCGGGCGTAATGATTGAGCGCCTTGATGCGGCCTTGCTCATCCAAAACCACCAGGCCCTCGTTGAGTACCTCGAGGACTGTTTGTTGTTCTTCCAGCAAGGCTTGCAGCGCCATTTGCCTGGAGACCGCCTCGGCCGCGGCCTGGACGGTGCCCAGCGTATGGAAATGAAACCAGCCTGGCTCCGCCGTCAACGTCAACATACCCAGCGTCCGGCCCTGGGCATCGCGGATGGGCGCAGCGGCGCAATGCATGCGGCGCTGACGCAGGCCAAGCCCGAAGTTTTCCTCGGCCAGCACGTAGACCAAACGGTCTTCGAGGATCGCCAGCCCGGTGCAATTGGTGCCCTGCACTGATTCCAACAGTCGGCTGCCTATGGGAGTGAGGTCCAGGCCACAGAAGTACAACGTGGTGCCTTCGGCATCGGTCAGGTTGATATGCCCCCTGGGGTTGTAGGCAAGCAAACCACGCATGACTTGCGCCGCCGCGGCGATCAGCAGCCGGTTGGCGGCCAGTGTCGCGGTCAGGGCGGCGGGCGCGACAAAACGATACTCGCCGTCTTCCGGATCCAGGCCGGCACCGACGCTGCGCAACCAGGACTCCCAAATCACTCGCCTGATCCCGCCGGGCCGATGAATCTCACCCGCCAGGCACGCGCGCCAGGCCTCATCCAGCGCAGTGCTTGGCCCCTCGTTCAAGGACGCTGGGCCAAGCGCGGTGAGGTAATCGCGGTCTTCGGCGGTCAATGCTGCGGGCTGATCGTTCATTGTCCGGCTCCATGTCCATAATTTCGACATGTCAGTATAGACATGTCATGCAAATGAACATCGACTCAAGCGCGATCACCGTAAATTACCTTACGTTTCAAACACTTAACTATTGGCACAGCGCTTGCTCCTTGCCTGGACAGACGAGGACACTCATACCGCCGAGTCGTAAAAACAATAAAGGGAGTCAAGTTCATGAGCACATCCAACCCACTTCGCCTGGGCCTCATCGGTGCCGGCCGCATGGGCAGTTTTCACGGTTTGACCGCCGCCCGGCACATTCCCGGCGCGTGCCTCGCCGCCATCGCCGACCCTACCTGCGGCCAAGCCGCGCGCCTGGCGGCAGAGTTGGGTGTACAAAAGATCTATACCGATCCACAGCAACTGCTTGATGACCCGGACATCGACGCCGTGCTGATTGCCGCCCCGGCGCGCAGCCACGCTGAACTGGTGATCAGTGCAGCCCGGGCTGGCAAAAGTGTGTTCTGTGAAAAACCGATGGCCATCACCCTGGACGAAGCGGACCGCGCCATCGCCGCCGCTGCCGATGCACGGGTGACGCTGCAAGTCGGCTTCAACCGGCGCTTTGCCAGGAGCTTCCGCACCGCTCATCTGGACGTGGTTGACGGTCGGATCGGCACGCCACAACTGCTGCGCTCGCTGACCCGCGACCCGGCGCTGAACAATCCGGCGGCGTCGCCGCAATGGGTGATCTTCCTGGAAACCCTGATCCACGACTTCGACACCCTGCGCTACCTGAATCCGGGCGCCGAGGCGGTTGAAGTATTTGTCATGGCCGACGCCCTGATCGCACCCGCCTACAAGGACAAAGGCTTTCTCGATACCGCCGTGGTCACGATCCGTTTCGACAACGGCGCCATCGCCACGGCCGAGGCCAATTTCCAGGCCGTGTATGGCTACGATGTTCGTGGCGAAGTGTTCGGCAGCGCTGGCATGTTGACCATGGGCAACGTCAACGACTCTGATTTGCTGCGGTACCTGGCCAATGGCGTCCAGGCCGACACCCAGCGCATGGACACTGACTTGCTGCGGGATGCCTATGTGGCCGAGCTCAACCACTTTGTCCATTGCGTTCGCAGTGGTGAAAAACCATTGGCCAGCGGTGAAGACGCGCGAGCGGCATTGGCAATTGCCCGTGCCTGTATCGAGTCCTTCCAACAAGGCAAAACGGTGCGTGTGCAAGGAGCGCTCTCATGAGTTTCACACCGTTCAAACTGGCGATCAGCGCCGAGATGGTCTTCCTCGACCTGCCCTTCGTCGAACGGGTCAAGCGCATCCACGGCCTGGGCTTCAGCGTCGAGATATGGAACTGGACGAGCAAAGACATCCAGGCCCTGGTGGCGACCGGCGCGGATTTCACCTCCATGACCGGCTACATCGCGGGCAACCTGACCGACCCCGAGGGCATCCGGCAACTGCTCGACAGCGCCAGGGAATCCTTGGCCGTCGCCACTCAATTGGGTTGCCCAAGCCTGAACCTGCATGGCACCGGCCTGGATGGTCAAGGCCTGCCGGTCAAACCCGTGGCCCAGACCACCGGCCGCATGTGGTTGAACGCCTGCAAGACGCTGGAAAAAATCGCCCGCCTGGGCGAAGACGCGGGTCGGGTCTTCCTGCTGGAAAACCTCAACACCGAAGTCGACCACCCCGGCACACCGTTCGCCCGCGCTGACGAGACCCTGGCGCTGATCGAGGCTGTGGGCAGCCCGCACCTGAAGATGAACCTGGACCTCTATCACGCACAGATCGGCGAAGGAAACCTGATCGAACTGATCCAGCGCGCCGGCAGCGCCATCGGCGAAATCCAGGTCGCCGACGTCCCGGGTCGCATGGAACCCGGCACTGGCGAAATCCATTACCCCGCCATTGCCAGGACCTTGTTTGGCATGGGATACAGCGGTGTCGTCGGCCTCGAAGGCTGGGCCAGCGGTGACAGCGAGGTCGCGCTTGAGCGCTTCAGGCAGGCCTTCACGCTTGATGGATGAGGCCCGTATGTAATCAGCACACGCGGCAAATTTCTGCTCTTGATGACGTTTCAACTCATAACAACAAAAGGAAAACCATCATGCGTCGTTGCACACTGCTTTTCGCCACCCTGCTATCGCTCTTCAGCCAATGGGCCGCCGCCGACTATCGCATCGGCGTCAGCATCGCCAGGGTCGACGACAACTTCATGACCTACGTGCGTAACGGCCTGGATGAGGCCGCGAAAAAGGAAAACGTGCAGATCCAGTTCGAGGACGCCCAGGGCGACGTGGTACGCCAGCTCAATCAGGTCCAGGGTTTTATCAATCAAAAAGTCGACGCCGTTATTGTCCTGCCGGTGGACACCTCCGCCACCGCCAACATCACCCGCGCCGCGGTCGAAGCGAAGACGCCGCTGGTCTACGTCAACCGTCACCCGGACGAGCGCACTTTGCCCAAAGGCGTCGTCACCGTGGCCTCCAATGACATTGAGGCCGGGCAATTGCAAATGCGTTACCTGGCCGAAAGGCTCGGCGGCAAGGGCAACCTTGCCATCATCATGGGTGACCTGGCGCAAAACGCTACCCACGACCGTACCGAAGGGGTCAAACAGGTGCTCAAGGATTATCCCGGCATCAAGATCGTCGAGCAGCAAAGCGCCGAATGGCAACGTAACAAAGGCATGGACTTGACCAGCAACTGGCTACTGGCGGGCAGTCGTTTCGATGCCATCGTCGCCAACAACGACGAAATGGCCATTGGTGCGGCCATGGCCTTGCAGCAGGCTGGCAAAGCCAAGGGCGAGGTCGCGATTGTCGGCATCGACGGCTTGCCTGACGGCCTGGCGGCGATCAAGCGTGGGATGCTGGTCGCCTCGGTCTTCCAGGATCCCAAGGCCCAGGCGACCAGCGCGGTGCAATCAGCACTCAAGATGATCAAGGGCGAACCGGTGGAAACGGACGTCTGGGTGCCCTTCCAGTTGATCAAGCCCGAGCAATTGGCGGTGTTTGAACAACATTACAAATAACCTCAAGTGCCCACCCGGGCCCAGAATGCTTCGGCCGATTGACTGAGCGGTGCCGTTGGACGGGTCAGATGAATTTCCAGCGGTATGTCCCAACTTTCGTCGAGCGCCCTGACCAAGCGCCCGTCGAGCATTTCTTGTTCGGTGAGGCTCTTGGGTAACCAGGCCACGCCTTTGCTTTCCAGGGCCATGGACATCAGCACCGCTGCCAGGTGGCTGCTGAAAAGGGGCTTGAGGTGAAGGTAATCTTCTTTACCACGCAGCCTATGGGCGACGATACGTCCCAGTCCAGACTCGTGGGTGTAGGCCAGGTAGGGCAATGCCGCGGGCGAGGTACCGAATTGGGCGGACGCACTCGCTAGCGGGATGAGCACGTCTTCACCGACCTTCTTGCCGACGAACTGATCAGGGGCCAGCAGAGGCGGAACGTCGGGATGGCGATGGCAGAGCAGAAACTGCACCTGGCCATGGATCAGCATCTGCTCGCAGACGGCCATGCTGTCTGAATGCAGCTGCACAGCCTCAATGGGCGCACCGTTCTCCGAGCTTCGAAGCCACTTGGGAAAAAACGTAAACGACAACGAATGGGTGGCCGCGAATTGCAGCGACCTCGCTGTCATTCCGGCGATCTCTTGAGCCTCGCTGCGGATTCTGTACAAGCGCCTGGCCGCCTCCTGGGCACTGGGCAGAATTTGCCGCCCTGCGTCCGTCAGCGTCGCGCCTTGAGGCGTACGGACGAACAATTGCACGCCCATCCAACTCTCCAGCGAGCGAACTCTGCGACTGAATGCCGGCTGGGTAACGTGCCGCGCCTCAGCCGCTCGAACAAAGCTGCCGTACTCCGCAAGCGCTGAAAAGTCTTCAAGCCAAACCAGTTCCAAGGGCCATGCCTCCTGTGCATAGGGTGCGGCATTAATAGCATTGGGCGGGTGACATCTCAACGCATAACGTGGGGCTGCAAACAACAAGAGGAGCCCGCCATGCGGATCGTAGACATTCGTGAAAAAACCGTTTCCATCGCCTCGCCCATTGCCAACGCCTATATCGATTTCTCGAAAATGACCTGCTCGGTTGTCGCTGTCATCACCGACGTGATTCGCGACGGCAAGCCGGTCATCGGCTACGGCTTCAACTCCAACGGCCGCTACGGTCAAGGCGCGCTGATGCGTGATCGCTTCCTGGCGCGTATCACCGAAGCTGACCCGGATACGCTGGTCGACCACGAAAACAACAACCTGGATCCGTTCGCCATCTGGAAAACCCTGATGACCAACGAAAAGCCAGGCGGCCATGGCGAGCGCTCGGTCGCAGTGGGCACCATCGACATGGCCGTGTGGGATGCCGTGGCCAAGATCGAAGGCAAACCGCTCTATCGCCTGCTGGCGGACCGTTACCGTAACGGCGAGGCAGATGACAAGGTCTGGGTCTACGCAGCGGGCGGCTACTACTACCCTGGCAAGGATCAGACCAAGCTCAAGGCAGAAATGCAGAGCTACCTGGATCGTGGCTACGACGTGGTCAAGATGAAGATCGGTGCGGTGCCGCTGGATGAAGATATCCGGCGCATCGAAGCGGTACTCGAAGTGGTTGGGGACGGTCGTCGACTGGCGGTCGATGCCAATGGTCGCTTCGACCTTCAAACAGGCATCGCTTACGCCGAAGCCATCAAGAAATACAACCTCTTCTGGTACGAAGAAGTCGGCGATCCGCTGGACTACGCGCTTCAGGCCGAGCTCGCCAATCACTATGAATTGCCCATGGCCACCGGGGAAAACCTGTTCTCCCACCAGGACGCCCGCAACCTGCTGCGCCACGGCGGCATGCGCCCTGATCGCGACTATCTCCAGTTTGACTGCGCCCTGTCCTACGGACTCGTGGAGTACATGCGCACCCTGAAAGTGATGGAGGAAATGGGCTGGTCTTCGCGCCGCGTAGTGCCTCACGGCGGGCACCAGATGTCCCTGAACATCGCCGCGGGCCTGCACTTGGGCGGCAACGAATCGTATCCCGACGTGTTCCAGCCTTTTGGCGGCTTCGCTGACGGCATTCGTGTGGAAAACGGCTATGTCGGCCTGCCGGATATTCCCGGTGTCGGCTTTGAAGCCAAATCCGCCTTGTATGCCGTCATGCGTGAGTTGGGCGAAGGCTGACTAGCGCCGATCTGCGGTCTCTTTGAAAGAGGCCGCAGCACCCGGTGTCCCCTCGACGCCAAGCCACATGCCCATCACAAAAATAAAATGAGGTGCTCCCGTGGAAATCTCCCAGTCCCGCTGGTACAGCCAGCTATATGTGCAAGTGCTGATCGGTATCGTGATCGGTGCAGCAATCGGTTACTTCATGCCCAATATTGGCGCCAAGCTCCAGCCCTTTGCCGACGGTTTCATCAAACTGATCAAGATGCTGTTGGCGCCGATTATTTTCGGCACGGTGGTTGTCGGTATCGCGAAGATGGGCAGCATCAAGGAAGTCGGACGGATTGGCGTAAAGGCGCTGATCTATTTCGAGATTCTTTCGACCATCGCCCTGGTCATCGGCCTTATCGTGGTCAATCTCGTGAAGCCAGGCGTGGGCATGAACATCAACGCTGGCGCGCTGGATGGCAGCGCCATCAGCAAATACAGCCAAGTCGCGAGTGAGCAAGGCGGCACCGTTGAGTTCTTCCTCAACATCATCCCGCAGACCTTCGTCGGCGCATTCTCCAATGGCGTCATGCTTCAGGTCATCCTGCTTTCGGTGCTGATGGGGGTTGCCCTGGTTCAAATGGGCGAAACCAGCAAGCCGCTGATCAACACCATCGATCTGTTCCTGCAAGGCCTGTTCAAGATCGTCGCAATGGTCATGCGCCTGGCGCCGATTGGTGCCGGTGCCGGCATGGCTTTCACCATCGGCAAATACGGGATTGGGACCTTGCTGTCGCTCGGCCAGTTGCTGGTCGCGCTCTACATCACCACCTTGTTTTTCATCGTCGTCGTGCTGGGCACGGTTGCTCGATGGTCGGGCATGCCGCTGATGCAATTTCTTCGTTATTTCAAGGATGAAATTCTCATCACCCTTGGCACCTGCTCCACCGAAGCCGTGCTGCCGAGAATGATGGTCAAGCTTGAAAAACTCGGCTGCAAAAAATCCGTGGTGGGCATGGTGTTGCCAACCGGGTACACCTTCAATGCGGACGGCACCTGCATCTATCTGACGATGGCCGCCATCTTTATCGCCCAGGCGACCAACACACCGCTGACATTCGTGGATCAGATGATCCTGCTGGGCGTGTTCCTGCTGACCTCAAAAGGCTCGGCTGGCGTTGCAGGCGCGGGTTTCGTAACGCTCGCTGCGACGCTCACAACCATTCACTCAATCCCTCTGGTAGGCCTGGTTTTGCTCCTGGGCATCGACCGGTTCCTGAACGAAGCGCGAGCCGTAACGAACTTGATCGGTAACGGTATCGGCACCATCGCCATTGCCAAGTGGGACAACTCCTTTGACGTCGAGGCCTGCGAGCGTGAAATCGCCGCCATGAAACACGACAAGGCGGCACGAAAGGCGTTATTGGCGCAGAAGTAACCAGTGCGACACTCCGGTCATCGCGTTTCAACACGGCGATGACCGGTGGGGTTTTCAGGTTTGGTTCAAGGCTGGACCGCAGGGACCGTCATCAACTGCATTTGCCTTCAGGCTTTCGGGGCTGCCTGCGCATAAGCCATCCATCACCAGGTCCATCAACCTGGCGAGACGTGGGCGCCATTCGCTCTGGGAGTCTATTTGCCAAATTCCGGCAGTGGCCAGGAAAAAGTCGTCGTGAGTGACCCCGCTACGAATCGTTCCGGCCTTTTCGTTAGCCCTCAAAAGCAATTCGGCTGCTGCCTGGACTGGCGCGTAGCCGGATTTTCCAGGGAACTCGTAAGCGGAAGCGGCCTGGCGTATCGCGGTCGCAAGTCCCGCCTTGGTCATCGCATATTCAACGAGGCAGTCCATCCACTCTCGGAGCGCCTCTTTTGGCGGTTTTGTCGCGAGCAGCTGTTCCGCCAACGAGGCCACCTGCTGCATTTCGAATTGATACACCTCGAATACCAGGCTCTCCCTGGTGGCGAAGTGCCGATAGAAGGTGCCCTGTCCGACTCCGGCTTTCTTGGCAATCGTGCTCAGCGCAACGGCAGGATCATTTGTAAGCTCCACCACGGCGACTTCCAGTATCCGTTCGCGGTTTTTCCTGGCGTCAGAACGCATCACCAATTCGTCAGGCATGGGCAAAGTTTTTCCTTGAGCGCATTGCAAAGCGGACAGCTGTCCGGTAATTTTCAAGAAGCGGACATATGTCCGCTTCCGCATCTCATTGGAGTTTACTATGAACGGCACTGGCAATACGATTCTGGTTACCGGCAGCACCTCAGGTATCGGCCTTGGCTTGGCGCTCAGGCTTCACAAGGCGGGCAACACAGTCATCATCGCGGGACGGCGCAAGGCTTTGCTCGACAAAATTGTCTCGGAACATCCAGGCATTGAATCGGTAGTGCTGGACGTCTGCGATCCACAATCGATCCAGCGCAGCAGCGAAGCGCTTGCGGTCAGCCACCCGAATCTGAACGTCCTGGTCAACAACGCCGGGATCATGCATTGGGAGGATTTGACTGACTCCGGCTACCTGAGCACAGCCGAAGACATCGTGGCAACGAACCTGCTTGGCACGATTCGCATGGTGTATGCCTTCACGCCCCAACTGATCAAGCAGCCCAGTGCCACGATCGTGAATGTCAGCTCAGCGTTGGCATTTGTCCCACTGCCGGCGACACCGACCTACAGCGCAACCAAAGCGGCCGTTCATTCATTCACACAAAGCCTTCGCGTGCAGCTGCAAGCCTCGTCAGTCGAGGTTATCGAGCTTGCGCCACCGGGTGTGCGCACCTCTTTGCTCGGTCAGGAAAACGACGAACATGCCATGCCTTTGGAGGAGTTCCTGGATGAAATCTTCGAACTGCTCAAGCTGTCTCCTACCCCGCGCGAACTGGTTGTCGAACGCGCCAAGCCTTTACGGTTTGCTGAAGCGAGCGGTTCACACGATGAGGTATTGAAAATGCTGGCGGAATACAAAGCACCGGCAGCGTGACGGTCAACAATTGTTATCTGTAAAGAGGTCATTAAAATGAAAATCGGAATTATCGGCGCGGGCAACATTGGGGCAACCCTCGCCCGTAAACTTGCGGCGTGCGGTCATGAGGTCAAACTGGCGAACTCGAGGGGGCCGCAGAGTATTCAGGCCCTTGCCAACGAAATTGGCGTACGCGCCGTGACCAGGGAAGAAGCGGTGTCTGAGGTGGACGCCGTTATCCTCTCGGTTCCATTCGCTAAATATCCCGACCTCAGGCAAACGCTGAGCGATGCTTCCGAGAAAGCCGTCGTCATCGACACCTCCAATTACTACCCGGGACGTGACGGGGCGATTGAGGACATTGACAGTGGCAAGCCCGAAAGCGTCTGGGTGAGCGAGCAGATCGGCCGCCCGGTGGTCAAGGCATGGAACGCCGTGCTCGCAGCAACGCTTGCCGACAAAGGCCAACCCGCCGGGTCTTCGACACGTATCGCCATCCCCGTAGCGGGGGATGACACCGAGGCTGAGGCATTAGCGCAGGGTCTTGTCGAGGACACCGGCTTCACCGCGCTTGCCGCGGGCTCCCTTGAGGACTCATGGCGTCAGCAACCGGGCACGCCGGCGTACTGCACCGAACTGACACTGCCGGAACTGAAACTGGCCTTGTGTGCAGCGGATAAAATAAAAGCGCCACACAACCGGGACGCACTCCTGGCCTGCTTCATGGCCCCGGGCAGTCAGTTTACCCATGAGCAAATTATTGCCGCGAATCGGGCAATGACAGCCTGACAGATGGGCCTGAGCGGGACCTTCGCTCCGCGAGAACGACACCAACTGTAGTGATTACTGCATAACGATATGCAAGTTTTACGATCCGCTACCCGCCAACAAAAAAACAAATGTATTCACCGTAGAAACATCATTACTCTTTGACCATGATCAAAGAACTGAAAACATTCATTGCGGTGGCGAGAGAGGGAACCTTCGCCGCGGCCGGCAGCAAGATAGGGCTCACCCAGGCCGCTGTCAGTGCGCAAATGCAACGCCTTGAGGCGGAGCTCGGCGTCGAGCTGTTTGACCGTAAAGGACGATCAGCCCAGCTCAACCGAATGGGGCAACAGGTGCTGCTGCAAGGGCAGGACCTGGTCCGTCAGTTCCAGAATCTGGGCACGACAAACGTCGGGCTGCCCACCAGCGTCCTGGTAACGATTGGCGCGATTGCCTCTGTGCAACGCTCATTCCTACCGCAAGCGATTGCTCATTTTCATCAGCAGTTTGCGCAGTGCAGGACACGTGTCATTCCGGGTCTTTCCATGGAACTGGTCAATCAGGTGGATGCCGGCGAAATCGACATGGCAGCGATCATCCGTCCGCCCTTCTCGCTTCAAAGTGACTTGCGCTGGACAACGTTGACACGTGAACCCTATCGCCTCATCGTCCCGGCCGATATGCCTGGCGATGACTGGTCGGAGCTGGTTTCAACCCAGCCATTCATTCGTTACGACCGATCTTCTTTCGGCGGCCGACAGGTAGACCGTTTCTTGCGACAAACCCACGTCGTATTGCACGAAGTGTGCGAGCTCGACGAGCTGGATGCGATCGTCAAGCTGGTGGCCAACGGCGTCGGCGTGGCCCTGGTGCCTGAAACCGCCACCCTCCAGGAATGGCCGGCAGCGGTCCGCGCCGTAGACCTGAAACAGCGCACGTTCCACCGCGATATCGGCCTCGTGCACCGTGCCCGCCGCAGCCTCACCGAACCGGTAAACGCGCTGGTCCAACTGATTACCGAACAGGGTCTGAAGAAGCCTTGACGTCTCCCACGGCAACCAGACGATAAGCGCAGCCCGAGGTCGGCAGTATTATTTCGCGAAAAGCTGACGCATATCCTTGAACGCCTTGAACTCAAGCGCGTTACCGCAGGGGTCGAACAAGAACATGGTCGCTTGTTCACCGACCTGCCCCTTGAATCGAATGTAGGGCTCAATCACAAACTCGGTACCAAAGGACCTGAGACGCTCAGCCAGGGCCTCCCATTGCGCCCACTCGAGAACAATCCCGAAATGCGGGACCGGTACGTCGTGACCATCCACCGGGTTACTGTGGACGCTGTCTTGAGAAGCGGTCTTCGGGTGTTCGTGGATCACCAATTGATGACCGTAGAAGTCGAAATCGACCCATTGGCTGCTGGAGCGCCCTTCGCAAAGGCCAAAGACCTCTGCGTAGAAGGTGCGGGCTGCAGCGAGGTCATAAACCGGGATTGCGAGATGGAAAGGAGAAAGACTCATCAGGACTCCGATACAGCTTTCATGGGGTTGTGGGATTGGGCATTGCACGCGTTGCCCAACGTTCTTTTGTAGGTGATTTATGCTAAAGCCGCACCAACCTAATAAAAATCAATATAAATTTTTCACAAACACAATTTTTATTTGTACTTAAGTGCGTGAGCATTCATAGGAGCTGTGACGTGAGTGTCGATATCGATTGCGTCGTGGTGGGTGCGGGCGTGGTGGGGCTTGCTGTCGCGCGCGAAATGGCCCGGGCCGGCCACGAAGTGCTGGTGGTCGAAGCCGCAGAAGCCATCGGTATTGGCATAAGCTCGCGTAACTCGGAGGTCATCCATGCGGGGATCTATTATCTCCCCGAGAGTTTGAAAGCCCGACTCTGCGTCGAGGGCAGGCATGCGCTCTACGCCTATTGCGACGGCCACGGCGTCAATACGCGTCGAACAGGAAAACTGATCGTCGCCAACACTGACGCGCAAGTAGGCCAGCTCCAGGTATTGCTCCAGCGAGGGCGTGAGAACGGTGTAGATGATCTGCGCCTGCTTGATCGTCATCACGCCACCGCTTTGGAACCGGCCCTTGAATGCATTGCTGCGTTGTATTCACCTTCGACTGGCATCGTTGATTCCCATGCGCTGATGTTGTCGCTGCAAGGGGATTGCGAGGCAGCCGGCACCAGCATCGCGTTCCATGCCCCATTGCTCGCTGCAAAAGTGACGGCCGACGGTTTTCTGCTTGACGTCGGTGGGGAGGCCCCCATGGCGCTCGCCTGTCGCCGACTGATCAATGCGGCTGGCCTGCAGGCCCCGGCATTGGCCCGGCGCATCGTTGGATTGGCGCCCGACACGGTGCCACGTGACTATTTGTGCAAGGGAAGTTACTTCAGCGTGTCAAAGCCTGTGCCCTTCACGCACCTGATCTACCCGGCACCGGAAGCCGATGGCCTCGGGGTGCACATGACCATCGATCTGGGCGGGCAGGCACGCTTCGGCCCGGACACCGAATGGATCGAAACCGAGGATTATCAGGTCGATCCGGCTCGCGCAGACGGCTTCTATTCCGCCATTCGCAATTACTGGCCCGGCTTGCCGGACGGCAGCCTGCAGCCGGGCTATAGCGGGATTCGCCCGAAGATCTCGGCGCCTGGCGAGCCTGCCTGCGATTTCCTGATCAGCAGCCCGCGCGAGCATGGCGTTGCGGGGCTGATCAACTTGTTCGGCATCGAGTCCCCTGGGCTGACGTCGTGCCTGGCCATCGCCAAGCACGTTCGCGAGCTGATTGAGCGTTAAAGCGGCGCTACGTGACTACGTGACTACATGACTGCCCACGGAGCACACGTCGGCGCCCGGACTGGTCGACGGGCGAGGACCTGCTATGGTGGATACAGGCCTGAGTAGTTGCGATCCCATACGTATTCAGGTTCGTACAGGGAGTGACGAAGTTGGAAGCAGTGGAACTGCTCGCTATTGATGAATTGGCCACATCGTCTCCACGTGGCGAGTGTGATGTGATCATCGTCAATTACAACGCTGGCGAATACTTGCTGGAGTGCGTGGAGTCGGCGTTTGCCGCCGGTGCGTCCAGGGTGATCGTGGTGGACAACGATTCTCGCGATGACAGCCTGAAGCTGCTTGAACGAACCCACGCGGCTGGCGACTCGCTTGATATCCTACGCAATGCCGCGAACCTCGGCTTCGCCGTGGCGTGCAACCAGGGAGCCCGCCTATCAGCGGCGCCCAATTTATTTTTCTTGAACCCGGACACGGTATTGGCCGCTGATGCGATAAGCCGGTTGCTGCTGACGCTGCGCAGCTCGCCGGAGATCGGCATGGTCGGAGGGTTCCTGTGCAATCCGGACGGCAGCGAGCAAGCCGGCGGACGACGGGTGTTTCCGACGCCAAGGCGCGCCTTCATGCGGGCTTTCGGGCTTTCGCGGCTCTCAACTTTTTTCCCGTCGGTGTTGTCGGATTTCCTGCTGCACAAGGAGCCGCTGCCCAGCGCGCCCATTGTCGTTGAAGCCATCTCGGGGGCGTGCATGCTGGTCAAGCGCGAAGCCATCGAGAGCGTCGGGTTGTGGGACGAAAACTATTTCCTTCACTGCGAGGACCTGGACTGGTGCATGCGCTTTCATCAGGCCGGATGGCGCGTTCTGTTCGTGCCAGGTGCCCGGGTCATGCATGTATTCGGGGTTTGCAGTCGGCACCGTCCGTATTTCGTCGAATGGCACAAGCACCTGGGATTCTTGCGTTTCTATCGCAAGTACTTCCGTCGCAAATACCCTGCCGTCCTCTGGATCAGCGTGGTGATCGGCGTCTGGTTTCGATTCAGCCTGATGGTCCTTCGCCATGCGACTCTGCGGCTCAAAGGTACATGGAATCTACGCTAAGGGACCTCAATTGCGGATAGGGATATTGGGCGGTTCCAGCCTCCTGGGCGAGCGCGCCCTGCCGTTGCTGGCCCAAAGCGGTCACACAACGAGCGCCTTCACCCGAGGCCTACCCAAGGTGCCCTGCTCCGGTGTGACGTGGCGAAAGGCTGATGACTGGCACGCACTGGAGCTGGACATTTTCCTGTCATTTGCGCCCATCTGGGTGCTTGCCGACTATTTAAGGCGCCTTGCCAGCACCCGCATCAGACGCGTTGTCGTCCTGTCGTCCACGAGCCTTTTTGCCAAGCAAGCATCACCTGATATTCGCGAAAGACAGGTGGCGCAACGCTTGATACATGCCGAAGAGCAGCTCGAACAGTGGGCGATCGAACGGCAAATCGAATGGGTGATCCTGCGCCCAACCATGATCTATGGCTTTGGTCGCGACAAGAACATTTCTGAAATAGCGCGGTTCATTCAACGCTTCGGTTTTTTTCCGCTGATCGGTGGCGGTACCGGGCTGCGTCAGCCGGTGCATGGCGATGACGTGATCCAGGCGTGCCTGTCCGCCATCGGCACAGCTGACTTGCCCAGTGGCGGCTACGACCTTTCGGGGGGAGAAGTCCTGTCTTATCACACGATGGTGCAACGCATTTTCCAGGCCCTGGGCCGCCCTGAACGGACATTGCGCCTGCCCGCCAAGGCGTTGAGCCGGGGCGTTTCGATCATGCGCTGGCTGCCTCGCTATCGACACCTTTCCAGCGCGCTGGTGGGGCGAATGAATGAGGATTTGGTGTTCGACCATTCGGATGCCCGGGACCGGCTCGGGTTTACTCCCAGGGCTTTTCAGCTGATGGCTGAGGACTTGCCTGGGGGCTGAGTTGGAGCCTGCCTCTTCGACTTAGCCCTTCCCTCCCACCCCAGTCTCGTCACGCTGGACATGGGCTTGCCAAGCGCCCCATTTGCTTTCGAAGTACGCCTGGTTTTTATCCCAGAGGGCCTGATATTCGCCACTGGCGAACAGCTTTCTGAACGAGGCCTGCCCGTAGTGGTGGATAAACGCATCTTCGGCGCAGACTGTCCGATAGCCGGCCGACTGGACGCGTCGACTGTAGTCGTCGTCTTCGAACATCCCGATACCGAATGCCTCATCCAGATACCCCACCTCTTCGAGGATGCTGCGGCGAAAGGCCACGCAAAACATCGCCAGCATCGAGATATCGAACGACTGTCCCTGGTGGGCCTCGGTATGGCGGTCGGCAAAATTTTGCATCTGTTGGATGTCGGTGTAGGAAACCTCGATTTTCGCCTCGTTGCCTACCGCATTCGTGACCGGTCCGACCAGGCCGATACTCGGGTCCCTCAAATGCATGACCAGCGGGTCCAGCCAGCCGCCAGGCACTACCGTGTCGTTGTTGAGCAGCAGCAGGATGTCACCGTCGGCTTCGCGCAAACCCTGGTTGTTCGCCGCGGCGAAGCCCCGGTTGTCCGGGTTGAGGATGATCTTCGCGGTCGGTACTTCCTGGCGCAGGCGTTCAAGATAGTCACCCGTGCCGTCGTCCGAACCATTGTCGACAACAATCAGCTGGTAATCGGGCCAGGTGGTGTTAGCCAGAATGCTGTTGACACATTGAATGGTCAGGTTGAGGTTGTTGTACGTCACGAGCACGATGGAGACTTTTTCGTACAGTCCGGCGATTGCCATTTGCAGGCTGTTGAATCGATCCTTCCAATCATTGGCCCGGGCGAGTTCCACGCGGCGCTTGTTGAGCGCCAGGTCGCGCTCGGCCAAGGCTCGCTCGATCTGCTCGATGAATTCATCGACCCCGGTGGCGAAGTACAGCAAGTCCTTATAGATGCTCATTTCCGCCAGTGGCGTGGAGATCACCGGCTTGCCCGCGCTCATGTACTCGTAGAACTTCACCGGATCGACCGCATGCGTCACGTTGTAGAGCCTGAAGGGAATCAGGCAGGCATCGAAGTGATCCAGGTAAAGCGGCATCTGCGAGTAAGGCTTGCGACCCAACAACTGCACATTGGGCTTGTGCTCCAGGCCCGCCATATCGTCGACGAAAACATCCCCCACCAGGATGAAATTCCATTCCGGCCGCCGGTCCGCCATGGCCGCCAGCAAGGGATAATCGAGCCATTGCGCCAGGGCGCCGTAGTAGCCAATCACCGGGCCGGCAAGCCCGCCCAGTAGATCATTGGTGAAACAGTGCTGGCGAAAAAAAGCGAAATCCACCGCGTTTCGGACCAGCACGCAGCGGGGGTTATGGGCACACCATTTCTGGTGAAGCAACGCGGCGGAAACAGTCACCAGATCCGCCTGGACAACCAGGTTCTTTTCTTCGCTCAGCAGTTGTTCGCCGATGTTCGGAAACCCATCCCAGTCATCCATGCAGTCATAGTGGATGCGCCAGCCATACCTGGTGCGCAGGCTGAGTGCCACGGGGCTCCAATAAGCGATATGCACCACCGAAAGTGCGGTTCTGATCTGCAGATCGGCGGTCAACGCAGCCATGGCACGCAACAAGGCCTGATGATTTTCAGGCGTGACTATTTTTTCGTAATACGCCTCCTGGAAATCGCGCTGCAGTGCCACTTCGTAAATATTGGGCGCCACCGATGTCAATCGATAGGGCTGCCCCTGTTCCGGCACTTCGCAGGGAACGATATAGAACACCCGATAGCCATTGCTCGCAAACTGGCTCATCAACTGCTGCGGTCGCTGGAAGCGTGCGGCCCAGTCGATGTTGGCGAAGCAGAGAATATCCAGGCGGCCTTTTGTGCCGAAATCAGCTTCCACCTCGACGTTCGGCAATGGCTCCGGTGCTGCCGGGTAGACGATCGCAGCGGTTGTTTCGGGTAATTCCTCGGTGGAGGCGAACCCATAACGCAGCACCCGGAAAAGCGACCGCAATGGCCGGGTAAAACGCCACGAACGGGTCTTTTGCAGGAAGTCGACTTTTGCCAAGGCGATGTCGCGTTCGTTGATGGCCGCGTCTCGTTGAGCCAAGGCGGCGTCGCGGTCGATGAAGGGGCTGTCAGGCTTAAGCACGTGGATACTCATGCAGCGCAGTGCCGTCGCCCGGCGGCCACAGGGAACTGACAGAACCCGGTCGATAAAACGTCGCAGTCAGGCTGCGTCGGGAAGAATGGCAGCCGCGTACCACGGGCGTGACGGCATGCCAGGAATTATCCGAGCGCACCAGGATCGCCGAATTGCCCACCAGCGGCTCGATCTCCGCCGCCACGGCAGTGGGATCGTTGCGGTGCAGGATGTTCAGGCAACCGCCGTCGTTGCGGTCCCAGGACTCATTGAAATAGAGAATATGGGTGACCAGTTTATCGGGCAGGTCCGGATGCGCTCCCAGGCTCGCGCCGGGGCCGTAATGAAAGACATTGACCTCCATCGGCACGCTGCGCAGATCGATTCCGGTCAGCTCCGACATGGCCTCGCGATAGCCGGCCGAGCCAAGGTCCTGCGCCAGCCGCAACCACGCCTCGCTCAGCTCCTGCGCAAAAGCGATGGTATCGGTGCCCATGCCCAGCAAGGCGCGAGCCTCGTAGTCATAATTTTTCTCGCCGCCATAACCACTCACCGTCTTGAAGTGATCATGGGGAAAGGACGCCGCCAGCGCGGCGGCATCCTCGGCCGAGTACAGGTTGCCGATTTCAGCCCATGTGAAGGGATGAGTCCTTAGAGCCGCTGGCGTGAGACGCGAGAGATCTAGCATTGTCAGTTCTTGATCGCTGAGAGGTTTCTGATACCACGGGCGATGGAACGCAGTGGTGCGGTCATTCGGAATGAATGGGAGTTCTGTAGCTCCAGCATCCTGGCGTCACTGCGGGCCAGTTGCTCACGGAGCTGGACGATCCGTTGCTGCTGGGCAAGGTTTTGTGCAGGTTCGATGACGTCCGGCTTCGGCACAACGGGGCTTGCCGGACACTCCGCAGGCGATGGTTCAAGCCCCTCGGCCGCCGCCTCGAGCAGATTGGGCAGATGCTGTAGAAAAGCCCCTAACGCTGGTTGGGACGCCGTTTTACCCCGGCGAATGATCGCCGCGACTCGGTCCCAATGCTCGACCAACCGATCCGCCGCCGCACGCGCCGCGGGCGATGGGTGTGTCTTGCCCACGCGGGCGAGGAACCATTGCGGATCGACCGTCGCCACGTCCGGCAACGCATGGAGTGTGTCGAACCCGGCCAGCGCAGTGTACTTGCCCGTGGTCAGGTCCGCCGAGCAAAACACCGGGACGCCAAACGCCAGGGCGGTGATCGCCAGGTGATAGCTGTGGCCGATCACCGCTTGGGCCTGGCTGATGATCTGCGCCATCAGCAACGGTTCCGGCCAGAACGACAAGGTGACAGCCCCAGGCAAGCGCGCGGCAATCACCGACGGATCGTCACCCAGGACGGGGCCAATCGGCACCACCAGGAACTGATAGCCCTGGAACGCCTCGGCGTGGTCTTCGAACAGTCTTACAAAGGGTTCCACCACATGAATGGCGTGGATCACGATGTAGGGCCCGCTCAACCCGGCGTGCTGGCGCAGGCGAATGAACTCGGCCGAGGGCTGCTGCTCATCGATCAGGCATGGCAAGCCAAACGCGGTATCGGGCAGCACTTCGATTTCGGCCTGTCCGGCAAGCGCGCCGAGGGCATCGCGCGACAGTGCGTCACGGACGCGCACGTACTGGCTTTGCTCAAGGGCCATTTTCAACAACGGCCTGGCCCAGTCGGGAATTGCGTTGCAATGCATCCCCGGGGCGTTCCACATGAGTGGGATTGCGTGCTGCAGCGCGATGAGCGCAGGGGTCAGCCAATAACCGGTAGGGTGATGGATCTCGTCGGTTGTCGGACCATAGCCGTGGGCAACGACTTTATCGAATCGGATCAGGAAGCCGCCGCCGATCAATACCCCATCCAGGCTGGGCGCTATGTCGGGCAGCTCCGTCAACGACGTGACCGCATAGGGCCATTCCGGCCGGGTTTTCCCGTGATAGGAAAACCGATGCAGATTGACCGGGCCCAAGCGCCGGGTCAGCTCCGCCTCGGCGATGATCGGAAACAGCAGATCGCCGTAGTTTTCTACGTCGAACGTGCCAAATATGGCGACCTGCCAAGTGCGTTCGTCCCGTTGTTGCGTCAAAAGCCTCGTTCCTTGAGTCCCGCAGGGCTTGGGCAGCGACTCGACCGGTGGTAGATCGATCCTCTGCAACCCCAGGTCAACCATGCCCAAGAAATTCCTCGGGTTGGGCAGCATATCGAACGCCAAGGGCGCGACCTGCTTCTCGATCAGCTGCGAGGTATCTTCCGTCGCCCCGTGCAACAGCTTGAGCGTGACATGATAGCGCCCCTGCGCAAGGTTGGCCGGGAAGCGCACCGTAATGGCCGTACGCCGCCAGCCGTTTTCGACGGGCCCCGGTTGCAGTGCGAAATTGCCCCCGCCAATCACCAGCAGCCTCGCCTCCTGAATGGTGAAACTGATGTTGGGTTGCATGATCGACTCATGCAGCACCGCCTCGACGTAAATCTCGATGTTGTCGCCATACAGGTAGCTGGAGCATAGCTGCTGGGTGCTGGTGAAGCAGGCAGCGCTGATGTGCCCTTCTTCAGTCCCAAAGGCAATGCCCTCCTGCCCGCCCATGAATGACTTGCGCGTAACCGGGATGACCCCGCCACTGGCCCAGCGACGTTGCTCGTCACGCATGTCGAGCAAGTGCAGCTCGGCCATTTCATCGGGCGAGCCGCTCGCAACGACCCGGCCTGCGCGCAGGTAGATGACCCGGTGGCAGAAGCGCTTGACCATACTCATGTCGTGGGAGACGAACAGCAGTGTCGTGCCGTTGGCAGCCAGCGCTTCGAGCCGATTCAGGCATTTGAATTGAAAGGATGCATCACCGACGGAAAGGGCCTCATCGACGATCAGGATTTCGGGCTCCACACAGACCGAAACAGCGAAGGCCAGCCGTACCAGCATGCCGCTGGAATAGATTTTGGTGGGCTGGTCGATGAAATCGCCGATATTGGCGAAGGCGATGATGTCATCGAAGCGAGCGTCGATTTCCGCGCGACTCAAGCCCAGTACCGCCGCGTTCACATAGACGTTTTCCCGGCCGGTGAACTCCGGATTGAAGCCAGACCCCAGTTCGAGCAACGCGGCAATCCGCCCATGCGACTGGACGCTTCCCCGAGTGGGCATCAACGTCCCGCAGATCAATTGCAGCAAGGTGGATTTGCCGCTGCCGTTACGGCCGATGATACCGACAGTTTCCCCGCTTGCGATGGTCAGGGAAACATCGTCCAAGGCCCAGAACTCACGGTAGAAACGCTTCCTGCCGCGCACCAGCATCTGCAACAGGCGGTCCTTGGGTGCGTCGTAAATCTGATAACACTTGCCCAGGCTTTTGGCGCTGATGGCCACTTCAAACGACATCGGCAAAACCCTTCCATGAATCGCAACCAATAGTGCGGCGCTACCGATCAGTCCTGCTTGGGCGCTGCGGATGAGTTAAGCACAGATGGGGGAAAAAACTTGAAGGAATCGACACTTGGCCTACCCTCCATGAGGACGCGATTCAAGGAGTTCCAGATACAGTCTTGAGGATCAAGCACCGATGCAGTCGTTCAGCACGTCCCCCGCCGCCATGATCAAGAGTGTCCTGATCAATCGAATCCTGATCTACGTGTTGATCCGCAGGGAAGTCATCGGTCGCTACAAAGGCTCGGTGCTCGGTATCTTGTGGTCGTTCTTTACGCCGGCATTGATGCTGGTGGTCTACACCTTCGTGTTCAGTGTCGTTTTCAAGGCCCGCTGGTCTGGCGGCGATGAATCCAAGAGCGAATTCGCCCTGGTGCTGTTCGCTGGCCTGCTGGTCTTCAACCTGTTTTCCGAATGCCTGAGCCGTGCGCCAGGCCTGGTGCTGGCCAATACCAACTACGTCAAGAAAATCGTGTTCCCCCTGGAAACCCTCCCCCTGGTGTCGCTCGGCGCGGCGCTGTTCCACATGGCGGTCAGCGTACTGGCCTGGCTGATTTTCTATGTCGTCCTGTTCGGCACCCCACCGGTAACTGCCCTGCTGTTGCCGTTGGTGCTTCTTCCGTTGGTGTTGATGACGCTGGGAGTCTCCTGGTTTCTCGCCTCGATCAGCGTCTACCTGCGCGATATCGGCCAGTTCATCGGCATTGTCATCACCGCGATGCTGTTTCTCTCACCGATCTTCTATCCACTTTCGATACTTCCACAAAGCTATCAGGCCGCCTTGCAGGCAAATCCCCTGACGCTGCCGGTGGAAATGGTTCGCGATGTACTGTTCTGGGGCAGGCCACCGCAATGGGAGCACCTGGCGGCGTATTCGGCTGTCTCGGTGCTGATTGCCTGCTCCGGGTTTGCCTGGTTCCAGAGGACACGCAACGGCTTCGCCGACGTCATATGAGTGGGTTAGCCAAGGCGCCGTGTCCAGCAACCGTACCAAAGGACTAGATAACCGCATGGACCAGATCAACCGTCTTGTTGATTGCATTGACCAACTGACTCGCTCAACACAATCCAGAACCCTTGAAAACTTGCAATTGACCAAGGAAATCGAGAGTCGAGATCGGCTTATCAAACAACTGGACCTTGGTTCAAAAGCGCTTCGCACGCGCCTGTCACTTCAGGAAGGCAAGACCGGGCGGCTGCGCGAGCAACTGCGGGTCGCCGAACAGCGCCTCAAGGACGCCGAAGCATTACTCCAGGCAAGAGAAAGCGAGGCCGTCACACTTTCTGATCGGGCGCAGGATCTGAGTGCCCAACTGACGGCGAAGCAGGCTGAGCTGTTCAAGCTTTCCGACTGGGGCAACGCCATCGAACGGGCACCGCTGCGGTATTCGATACGCAAGCAGCTGTATAAATTATCGCGCTGGATCTACGCCTGGTTGCCCCTACCCGCACAGCAAAAAAGCCAACTGGCGCGTCGGCTTCGAAGCTGGTTGAAACCCGGCAAGGCCACGCCAGGCGAATCAGCGGCGGCCGCTGGTTTCCTCCCGCTGCAACCGCCCGTAAACCTTGCCGTGCCATCCACCCTCGGGCAGCCCGTGATCCTGATGTTCGGTGTAATTGACTGGCATTTTCGTATCCAGCGTCCACAGAACCTGGCCAAGGAGTTGGCCCGAGCCGGACAAACGACTTTTTATATCTCGAACAACTTCATCGACGACGATGCTCCTGGCTTCGAAGCAAAGCCGCTGGAGGGATCCAACCGACTGTTCCAGATCCGTTTCAAGGTGCTTGGTGCACCGGCCATCTATCATGCCCCGCCGTCAGCGGCGGCGATTCGCCAGTTGTGCGAAGGCCTGGCCATGCTCCTGCGATCAGCGAACGTCGAAGCCGTGGATTGCATCGTCCAGCACGCCTACTGGTTCCCGCTGGCAAGGCGTGTCCCCAACTCCACGCTGGTCTATGACTGCATGGATCATCACGCAGGCTTCGGCAACGTTGCCCAGGAATTGCTTGACCTTGAGATTGCCTTGATGCGCAGGGCCGATCTGCTGGTGGCGACCTCCGACTGGATTGAACAACACGGCAAGCGGGAAAACCGCAATGTAGAGGTGATCCGCAACGCCTGCGAATTCAGTTTCTTCAGCCGACGTCCCGACAAGGTCTACCGGCCCCCCGGCGACAGGAAGATCATCGGTTACTACGGTGTCATAGCCGAATGGTTCGATCTGGACCTGGTCAAGCGAGTCGCCCAGTCCTTTCCGCAGCACCTGGTACTGTTGATCGGCAGTGATATCGTCCAGGCGAAAAAACACTTCAAGGCCTACCCGAACGTGGTCCTGGAAGGCGAAGTCCCGTATGACTCCCTGCCCTATTACCTTCACGCCATGGACGTTTGCCTGCTTCCATTCAAAGTCATGCCTTTGACCCTCGCCACCAACCCGGTCAAGGTCTATGAATACCTGAGCGCGGGAAAACCGGTGGTGTCGGTGAAGCTGCCGGAGTTGAGCCAGTTCGGCAAACTGGTCTGGGCGGTTGAAGAGCCGACTGAGTTCATCTCGGCCATACGCGGTGTCCTCGGCACATTGCCAGAGGCCAGCGCTACGCTGGAGGCTCGTCAATCGTTCGCCCGGGGCCAAACCTGGCAGCACCGGGCCGCCAGCCTGCGCGAAGCCATCGCGACATTGCCCCAGCCCAAGGTCAGCGTCGTGGTGTTGACCTACAACAATCTCGAAATGACCAAGGCCTGCCTCGACAGCCTGATGACCCAAAGCCAGTACCCGAACCTTGAAATCATTGTCGTCGACAATCATTCCAGCGACCAGACTCCAGCCTTTCTCACCGCCTGGGCCGACGGACATCCAGACCGGATCGTGATCCTCAACCCGGACAACAAAGGATTCGCCGCCGGCAACAACCTGGGCCTCGCAGCGGCCAGCGGTGATTACCTGGTGATCCTGAACAACGATACGGTCGTCACCGCCGGTTGGGTCAAGGGCTTGATCCGCCACCTGCGGGATCATAAGGAGATCGGCATCATCGGCCCGATCACCAACAACATCGGCAATGAGGCCAAAGTGGGCACCCGCTATAGCCGCATGGAAGACATGCCCGCCGAAGCCGCGCAAATGACCGGCGCCCGCATGGGCGAGTGGTTCGAGATCAACACCCTGGCGTTCTTCTGCGTGATGTTCCCGCGCTCGACCTACGAACAGATCGGTGGCCTGTGCGAAGAGTACGGCCTGGGGTTCTTCGAGGATGACGATTACTGCCGCCGGGTACAGCGTCTTGGCATGCGCGCGGCCTGTGCCGAAGACGTCTTCGTTCACCACCACCTGTCCGCCTCGTTCAACGCCTTGGGGGCGCGAAAAAAACAGGCACTTTTCGAGAAAAACCGGGCGATCTACGAAAGCAAATGGGGACTGTGGGTCCCGCACACGTACCGGGATGTATGAGCACCCTTTTGCAACCGAGATGATATTTTGCCCAGATTCGGCCTGAAATACGCAGTGGTGTTGTTGGTGTTACTGGCGAGTGCCGTGGTCGGCGCGTACGGTTTTTCGACGCTTGAACTGGCGCCCATGAACAGCAGCACCCGGACGATATTGCTGTCATTGGCGGGCCTGGCCGCCCTCACCGTTCTCACGCGCAAGCCACCGGTCATTCTTTGCCTGGGGTTGCTGGCGTGCATGTCCATCGCCTGCGGGCAAACATGGCCTGTGATTGTCGTCGCCGTGTTCGCACTGTCTGCCACCGTACTCGGCCGGTGGATGCTCAGGCAACAAGCCTCGGCCGACTGGAGCGTCCATCTACTGGTGGGCGCCGGTACGTTCGGTACGCTGACAGGCCTGGCTGCGTACCTGCCGATCAACTACCCCTGGCTGTATGGCACGCTGCTGTCGTTGCCGCTTTTGTTGGGGCACACACACGTCAGCGCGATAGGTCGTGACCTGCTGAGGCACATCCAGCCCACCCGCTCAGCGCAAACACCCTTGCAGACCGGGCTCGACGTCCTGGTCTGCGGCTTCGCCTGCCTTTACGTGCTGGTAGCCTTCATGCCGGAGGTTGGGCATGACGCGCTGGCCATGCATCTCTTCGTCCCCTCACACCTGGCCCAGCGGCACCAGTGGTCGTTCGATGCAAGCACCTATGTGTGGGCGGTCATGCCCATGCTGGCCGACTGGATCTACAGCATCGTCTATATGCTGGCCGGCGAAACGGCAGCGCGCCTGGGCAATAGCGCCTTCACCTTGCTGCTGGCGTGGCAGATCCGCAACGTGACCCTTTGGGCCGGGGGCTCTGCGACAAGTGCCCGCTGGGCAAGCCTGATTCTCCTATCGACCCCCCTCGCCTTCGCCGAAAGCAGCAGCCTGCACGTAGAGTCGGCGTGGACCGCCTTCATGCTGGCCGGGACCCTGGCGATCCTCAAGGTTTCAAGCTTCACGCCGGATCCCAGTGAGCGCCTGTCGCAACTGCTCCTGGCCGGCGTCCTGCTCGGCTTCGCCATGGCGACCAAAGCCGTGACCCTGAGCGTCCTGCCGGTCCTGCTGGCGATTCTCCTGTTGCAGTACAGAGCCTGGGCGATCCAGGGGCTCGGCAAGACGCTTCTGCTCGGCAGCGCCGGCCTGCTATTGGCCGGTGCCACCCCGTACGTCTCTGCCGGGTACTTGACCGGTAACCCGGTGTTTCCGTTTTTCAATGCCATTTTCCACTCGCCGCTCTGGCCGAACATCAATTTCGAACCGCCGGCCGCGTTCGGTACAGGGATGACCTGGGACACCCTTTATCGAATGGTCTTCAAGTCGCCCCAGTTCATTGAGGGGCGAGTCGGCGCGGCCGGCTTTCAGTGGCTGTTGCTGCCCACGGCTGCCGTCGCCGTGCTGTTGAGCGGCAATAAAAAAGCCTTGGGCATTCTCCTGGTCGGCGTCGGCGCGATGTTCGTGACGTTTCACTCAACGGCGTATCTGCGTTATGTCTTTCCCTCCTTCGCGCTCTTTTCAGTGATCCTGGCCCTGCCCTTTTCCGATGCCAGGATCTTCCCGCGCAACCTCGCCATCGTCGCCGGGACCTTGTTGATCCTGACCAATACCCGTTTCATTCAGGCCGCGACTTACTATGGCGACATCAACCCTTCGGCACTGTTGAGCCAGGCAGGCCGGGAGGCCTATCTGCTGGAACGCCTGCCCATCCGAAAAATGGTCGACACGGTCAACACCTTGAACAGTGGCTATCAGCCCGTGGCGGTCTTTGCGCCGCCGTTGATGGCGGGTTTGCGCGGCGATGCCCTTTACGCATCGTGGTACAACCTGAAATGGAAAAACGAGTTCGACGGAGCGCACACACCCGCGGCGCTGACCCAGCGCCTGCGCCAGCGCCAGGTGAACTGGCTACTGATCGACCTCAAATCCCTTCCCCAGGCGCCACTCGAGCGGCTGCTCGCTGTGTCCACGTCGTATGCCAGATTGGACGATCTGGACCTGCGCAAACTCGATGTCACACGTTACGAGCTCCTGCTCAACCCGGAATTATCCAGCCTCGAGGGCTGGAGCCTGACGTCCTCCTCATCCTATGACGCGTCGCGCAAGATTCTCACCGTCAACGTCAAGACACCGGCCACACAACGGGTCGAAGTCACACCGGGGCTTAGCTATATCAACAGCGTTTCCGCACGCTGCGCAGCGACACCTACTGCCGGCAGAGTCCAAGCCAATTGGATGGACGACCAAGGCGATTTCATTACTGCCAGCATCGAAACGTTTGACTGCACCAGGCAATGGGAGACCCATGAGATGAACGTCGTTGCCCCTGTCAATGCCACGTCCGTGATCATTTATGCGTCCGGTCATACCGACACTCCTGTGGCGTTCAGGTCACTTTCATTCCGGTAATAACGGGCGATATCGATGAACTCAAACACAGCGCTTTTCACGGACGAACAACGCGTCGCCGTCGTCATCCCCAGCTACCGGGTCACCGCACACATCGCGGGCGTCATAGACGCCATCGGGCCGGAAGTGTGGCGAATCTACGTCATCGACGATGCCTGCCCGGACGGTTCGGGCGGGCACGTCCAGGCCTGCTGTAACGATCACCGGGTCAAGGTGCTGCCCCACGACGTCAACAAAGGCGTGGGCGGTGCGGTCATGACCGGCTATCGCGCGGCCCTCGCCGACGGTGCGAGCATCATCGTCAAAATCGATGGGGACGGTCAGATGGATCCGACCCTGATCCCGCTGTTCATCGAACCGATCCTGGCGGGAGAAGCCGACTACACCAAGGGCAATCGGTTTTTCAACTTGGAAGAAGTCCAATCGATGCCACGGCTGCGCCTGTTCGGCAACGCCGTGTTGTCGCTGATGGCCAAGCTTTCGACGGGTTATTGGGATCTGTTCGACCCCACCAACGGCTACACGGCGATTCACCGTGACGTCGCCAGGCTGCTGCCCCTGGACAAGGTCAGCCAGCGCTATTTTTTCGAGACCGACATTCTGTTCCGCCTGAACACCGTGCGCGCCGTGGTGGTGGATATTCCGATGGAAGCCCGCTACGGCGACGAAGTCAGTCATCTCAAGATCTCGAAAATCGTCGGTGAGTTCCTGTTCAAGCACCTGCGCAATTTCACCAAGCGCGTGCTCTACAACTACTACTTGCGCGATATGTCCCTGGCGTCGATCGAATTACCGATCGGGATCCTCATGTTGTTGTTCGGCATCATCTTCGGCAGCTATCACTGGTATGAGTCGGCGCAGCAGGGCATCGCGACGCCAGCCGGAACCGTGATGCTCAGCGCGCTGCCCATGCTCATGGGGTTGCAACTGATCATGGCGTTCCTCGGTTACGACATCGCCTCGGTACCCAGCAGGCCACGACAATCCAGGCGTGGTAAGGCAACGTCATTGCGGGAAGAAAACTCATTAAAACGCTGAGAGATTTTTTATCGGACCCGTCGCTCAAGGCATTCGATGTCGACGGCAGCGAACGCTTCGAACTTCACGGCAAAGTGCTTGAACGCAAGCGCATGCTTCGGGAAGTCTTCGTAGAGTTCCACCACGCGTTTCGTCGCCTGGCAGACCGCTATTTCGAGGTCGAGGGCCTTGAGGTGGAACTGGGGGCGGGCATTGCGCCCATGCGTAATTCGTTCCCTGAGGTATTGGCCACCGACATTGTCGCCACCGAACAACTGGACATGGCGCTCAATGCCGAGGCGATGAGCCTGGACGATCATTCGGTCAGGGCCTTTTATGGCCAGAACTGCTTCCACCACTTTCCTCATCCCGAGCGGTTTTTCACGGAGTTGGAAAGAACGCTCAAGATCGGCGGCGGCGCCATTTTGATCGAGCCTTATCACGGCCCCTTTGCCGCTTTTCTCTATAGACGCCTGTTCAAGTCCGAAGGCTTCGACATGCACTTCCCTTCCTGGGAAACACCGTCGAGCGGCCCCATGAACGGCGCCAACCAGGCCCTCAGCTACATCGTCTTCGTGCGCGACAGGCAAGCGTTCGAGCGCAAGTACCCAAGCCTGGAAATCGTCCACCAAGAAGTGTGCGGCAGTTATCCGCGCTACCTGGTTTCCGGCGGCCTGAACTTTCGCCAGCTGTTGCCTGACGCGCTGATCCCCGTGCTCAAAGTCGTTGAAAAAATGCTGTATCCGTTGAGGCGGATGTTGGCGCTGCATCACATCGTGGTCATCAGGAGGACCTCTTGACCTTTATCCGATACGGCGTCGTCCAGCTCATAGCCTATGCGCTGGACATGGGGGCCTTTTTGCTGTTGATCGCCTTGTTCGAGGACCAACCCGTCCTGGCCAACATCGCCGCCAAAAGCGTCGCCGGGGTGTTTGCGTTCTTCCTGCATCGGCACTTCACCTTCCAGTCGACCCACGGCAGCAGCAAGGCGCAAGCGGTGCGCTATTTCTCGTTACTCGCCATCAATATCCCGATCGCTTCGGCGCTGTTCAGCCTTGGACTGTATTTCGTCGATAACCCTGTCCCGATTAAATTTTTCTGCGATGTGGTCTGCGTGGCCCTGACCTACTGGATCAGCAAATTGTTCGTGTTTCATTCCGATACGCAGCCGCCGGTTCCCGCCGACCGCGTCGAAGGCGCATGACGATGAAGCTACTGATTACCGGCGCGACAGGCTACATCGGACAGCGCTTGTCAGCCCTCGCGGTGGCAAGCGGTCACGAGGCCATTTGCGCCACGCGCCAGCCGTGCCCCGCTCCCTGTGCCTGGCTTGCCTATGATTTGCGGGGGCCGGCTCCGAAATGCCCGGCGGGCGTTCAGGCATTGATCCATCTGGCGGCTGATACATCGACAAGTACTGACATTGGCGAAGACGAAGAAGTCGAGGCCGCCCAGGCATTGATCCGTTGCGCCCAACAAGGCTCGGCCAGGTTCATTTTCATTTCCAGTCAAACCGCCGAAGCCACCGCATCGAGCGTTTATGGCCGGACAAAATGGCGCATCGAACAACACGTGCTGGCCGCCGGAGGCACTGTGATCCGTCCCGGCCAGGTGTATGGCGGCCCCGAACGTGGGCTCTTTGGCTTGCTGTCAGGGCTGGTTCGCCGAAGCCCGTTCATTCCGATTCTGTTGCCGGCGCCTCGCGTGCAACCTATCCACGTCGACGACCTCGCGGCTTCGATACTGGCCGTCGTCGAGCGAGACGACGTGCCTGCCGAGGTCCTCCATCTCGGCGCCGTGCAGCCGGTTGCCTTCGGCCACTTCCTGAGGTTGATTGCAGTGCACCGGGTCCGAGCCCCGCGCCTGCCCATCCCCTTGCCGGTGGCCTTGCTCAGGCTGTTGCGCCGATTACTCGGGGAGGCCTTGAGCACGAAACTGGGCCTGGAGCGGATTTTGTCCCTCATCCGCTTGCCGCCCATGGACAGCGAGCGCTCGCTGCACACACTCGGGATCCAACTGCGCCCCCTTGCCGACGGCATGCATCGCTCCGGCCACGGACAACGACGAGGACTGCTCCAGGAAGCCACGGTTCTTTTGCACTACCTGCTCAAACGCCCGCCGAAAAAAAGCCTGGTCAGGCGCTATGCCAGGGCGTTGGAACGTGCGGCTAGAACCCGTCCCATTATCCACTCTCACGTGCTGATGGGCTGGCCGATACTCCTCGCGCTCCTGGACAACCCCGGCGTCCTGCAAAAGCCCGACGGCCAGGAGCTGGCCTGGCGCCTGCAGGTTGCACTCGCAATCGCCGAAGCCAGCCCCCAGGGCGCCCAAGTGTTTCTAGGCTCCCTGCAACGGCGCAGCCTGATCGCCACGCTGGTTGCGTTGGGACTCACCTCGGTCAAGGCGTTGGCGTGGGAGCTTGCGGCGCTGGCGTGCCGTCCCTTTGCCCGCCGGCTGTTGCTTGGACGTGAAGCCCGTGAAGCCTGAATTCGATGTGATCATTGTCGGCAGCGGCCCGGCCGGGACGTCAGCCGCCTATCCGCTGGTCAAGGCTGGCCTGCGAGTGCTCATGGTCGATGCCCAGGCCGATGCCGGTTCGTCGATGCTGCCAACCCGCTCTTTTCTCGATGCCAGGGCCAACGACGAGCATCAATGGAAATGGATGATCGGCAAAAACTTCCACGCGTTGAACCGACTGGACGCGGTATCGCCCAAGTTGAAGACGCCGACCCACGCCCACGTCTTCGAGGGGTTCAGCGCCGGCAATCGCATCGCGACCGACAACTTTATCGGCATCGGCTCATTGGCAACCGGAGGCCTGTCCAATGCCTGGGGCTGCGGCGTGGCAGCGCTCGGCGCCAGCGATTTTGCCGGGCTGCCCATTGATTATTCCGAGATGCAGGCCTCCTACGAAACGGTGGCTCGCCGGATCGGGATCAGTGGCCGGATCGACGACGACCTCTCAGGCTACTTCGGCCTCGATCAGTGGTCGCAACCGCCCCTGCCGCTGGACACCCTGCACCAACGCCTGCTCGATGACTACTCCCGGCGCCGACCTTGGTTTCCCGAGCTGGGATTTCGCCTTGGCCGCTCCCGGGTCGCCGTCTTGAGCCAGCCTCTGGAGGAGCGCAAGGCCTGTGACCTGTCCGGGACCTGCTTGTGGGGCTGCCACAACCAGGCCCTGTACAGTGCGTCGCAAGAGTTGCAAAGACTCAAGCAATACCCCGGCTTCCAGCACGTGCAGGATTTTCTGGTGGACGACCTGCTAAACCAGGACGGTGCATGGACAATCACCGACCAGCGCTCCGCCCGGCGCTTCGGCGGTACGCGATTGTTGCTGGCGGCGGGCACCCTGGCCTCGACCCGGATCGCCCTTAAGCGCCTGAACCATTTGGCCCCGATACCGCTGTTGTCATCGCCCACGGCGGCCTTCCTGCTGTGGTTGCCGAAAATGCTCGGAACCCCTCGGGCTTCAGCATTTGGCCTGGGCCAGCTGTCGTTCGCTCTTGCGCTGACGTCCAGTGCCACGGCGTTCGGTTCGACGTTCAGTACCACCGGATTGCCAATGAGCGAGTTTGTCAGCCGGATTCCCCTGGGCAAACGCTACAGCATCGAATTGCTGAAAAACCTGCTCAGCGCCTGTGTGGTCGGGAACATCTTCCTTCCCGGCCAACTGTCGAACAACACCGCGATCTTGCGCCCGGACGGCTGGTTGAGCATCAACGGCGATGTGCATCCCGAGCTCCCCGCGCTCATGAAGGTGGCCGAGGCAAAGCTGCGCCGGATCTATCGGAAAATGGGCGCGCTGTTGATGCCCATGAGCTTTACCGTCGGCAGGCCAGGGGCGGATATCCATTACGCAGGCACCCTGCCCATGCACTCGGCGCCCAGAATCGGGCAGACCGATTGCCTTGGCGAAGTGGCGGGTCTTCGTGGTGTGCATATCGTCGACGGAGCCTGCCTGCCCAGCCTTACCGAGAAATCCCACACGCTGACCCTCATGGCCAACGCGGACCGAATAGCGCGCTCACTCGCATTAACGATAGGGAATCGAAAAGCATGACTCCAAAGGTACTCTGCATCGTCGGTACGCGCCCGGAGGCCATCAAGATGGCCCCGGTGATCAAGGCGCTCCAGGCTGAAAAGAACATCGATTGCCGGGTGCTCGCCACCGCTCAACACCGAGGCCTGCTGGACCAGATACTGCAGGGATTCGCCATCACCGCCGACCTGGACCTGGACACCATGCGCCCGAACCAGTCATTGGCGGCACTGACCTCACGCCTGCTGCTCGGACTTGACGGTGTGCTCCAATCGGAACAACCGGATGTCGTACTGGCTCAAGGCGACACGACCACGGTCATGAGTGCCGCATTGGCGTGTTTTTACCTGCAAATTCCCTTTGGCCATGTCGAAGCAGGCCTGCGTACCGGGGACCTGCGCAATCCATTCCCCGAAGAAGCCAACCGGGTGATAGCCGGCAAGCTGACCCGCTGGCATTTCGCGCCCACCCAGCGCGCCGTCGACAACCTGCTGCGCGAAGGTGTCGCCGCCAGCGATATCGCCCTGACCGGCAATACCGTGATCGATGCCTTGCTGATGACTGCAGCCCAGGACTCAGTGTTGGCTATCCCACTGGACCCCGGCAAACGCCTGGTGCTGGTGACCTCCCATCGCCGGGAAAACTTCGGTGAACCGTTGCAGAATATCTGCCAGGCTCTCAAGCGCCTGGCCGAGCGGAACCCGGGCATCCAGATTCTCTATCCGGTCCATCCCAATCCGAACGTCAAGGATATCGCCCACCGATTGCTCGGCCGGACCCGGAACATCATCCTCTGCGCACCGCTGGACTACGCACCTTTTATCGCCGCAATGAAGCGTTCGTACCTGATCATCAGCGACTCGGGGGGCGTGCAGGAAGAGGCCCCGGCCTTGGGCAAACCCGTGCTGGTACTGCGCGAAGCGACCGAACGTCCGGAGGCGGTCGACCTCGGCGTGGTCAAGCTGGTCGGCGCCAACCGGGACAACATCGTCGAACAGGCGCAGCGCCTGCTCGATGACCCACAGGCTTATCAGGCCATGGCACGCGGGGTCTCCCCCTATGGCGACGGCAAGGCCGCAGCGCGCATCGTCGATGTTCTCAGGCAGTACTTCCAGGCATGCCCATGATCTATCTGTCCCCGGTGCCATGGGCGAGCTTCAGCCAGCGTCCTCACCATTTCGTCGACTGGTATCACCACCAGACCGGGGCCTCGGTACTGTGGATCGATCCGTACCCGACGCGCTTACCCACATTGAACGACTTCAGGCTCAAGCCGCCTGTGGCCGACCCGCCAAACGCCAGCATTCCCCCCTGGTTGCAGGTCTGCAAACCTCCAAGCTTACCCATCGAGCCCATCCCTGGCTCGGCGATGATGCTCAAGTGGCTGTGGCGCAACGTGTTCAAAACGGTCGCGGCATTTTCTGCGCCAGGGCCCAGCATGATCTGCGTGGGAAAACCTTCCGAACTGGCCTTGCAACTGCTGGCGCGGTTTCCGCAAAGCCATGCCCTCTACGATGCCATGGATGATTTCCCGGCCTTTTATCAGGGCCTGTCACGCCGGTCCATGGAACGTCGCCAGGCTCAGCTCATGCGTCGGGCATCCCAAGTACTGGCATCCTCAACACCCCTTCGCGACAAACTGCTGGGGATGACCGAACACGTGAAACTGGCCCTCAATGCGTGTGACATTGACCAACTGGCGCCGGTCGAAAGCCTGGACCTGGGTGCCAAACACCAGGTACTCGGTTACGTCGGCACGCTGGGTCGCTGGTTCGACTGGGACCTGGTCATCGCCCTGGCGCACGCCAATCCGGGAAACCGCATCCGGCTGATCGGCCCCCTCGCCACGCCGGCGCCTTGCGTACTGCCTGCCAACATCGAGCTGCTCCCGGAGTGTTCCTACGCTGATGCAATTACAGCCATGGCAACCTTTTCGGTGGGATTGATCCCGTTCAAGCTCAACCGCCTGACCGCCTCGGTCGATCCGATCAAATACTACGAGTACCGAGCCCTCGGCCTGCCCGTCATCTCCACCCGCTTTGGTGAAATGGCCCTGCGAGACCGGGAACCGGGCGTCTGGATCGTGGACAACGGTAGCGATCTGGGGGAAACCGCTGTTGCAGCGCTCGCCAGTCAAAACGATTATTCGACTGTTCGTCAATTTCGTGAAAGGCATCTTTGGGCTCGGCGTTTTTCCGCGATAAATCTCCAAAATGGACAATGACGGTCGATAGAACTAGCCCATCGCCGCCCACCGCCAGCGTCGTGCCGGTGATGAAAAATCGAATGATTGCTCGCAGTTCTTGCGCATGGTCTCAGATCTGGATCTGACGAGTTGAAAGACTTGGGACTGCCTATGGCCGAAAGCCCAGGACAGCTTTGAACAACGGATCATTCAGATACGCAACATTCAATCTCGTCCATGGATTGATACGCGATTGCTCCGGTGAAAAAATGTGTCCAGGGGCGATCATGAAACCCTTTGGAAGCAGTTGTCGCGTCAGCTCCCTGGCATCGTCAATGTGAGGAAACCTGACCCACAGATAAAGACTTTGCTCAGGACGAACAAATACCTCGGCGCCTATTTCGTCCAGAATCTGCAAGCCTTGCGTGGTAGCAGTCTTCAACCGTTCTTGAAGACGGATCAGATGTCGCAGGAAATGCCCCTCCATCAGAATCGCATCCACGGTTCGCTCACAAAGCTCGGATGTGCTGGTATGCAGCAGCATTTTCAGGTCACCCAATTCATCGATGACATCTTTACTGCCAGCGATAAACCCAACCCTTAATGCCGCAGAGACCGATTTGGAAAAGCTGCCTACGTACAGCGAGCGGCTCAACTGGTCCAGCGCGGACACCTTGATGGCCGAGGCCGGTTTGAAATCCGCCAACGCGTCGTCGTCCACCAGGATAAAGTTGTGCGCTTGCGCCAACTGAACCAACCGATGGGCTTTGCCGGGTGAAATATCGGAGCCCGTCGGGTTGTGCCCGACCGACTGCATGAAGAACAACTTTGGCTTATGCACAAGCAGATGCTGTTCCAGCACCTCCATGTCCGGTCCATCCGCCAATCTCGGCACAGACAGCATCAGCGCTCCTTGCAATTGCAACTTGCCGAACAGCGGGTAATAGCCGGGATCCTCGACCAACACGTGATCCCCCGGGGCAATAAAACGGCGGATGATCAGATCCAATGCGTGGTTCGCCCCATGGGTGGTAACGATCTGGCGAGGGCTGGCAGCAATTGAATAGGTCGCGAGTTTTTGCACTAGGTGTTGGCGAAGAGCGGCGTTCCCTAGCCGATTTCCGTAGCGAAAAAGTGTCGTGACCCCGATGCGCATGATTTGCCGGGTGAACTTGTCCAGCCGCAAATCCATCAGCCACTCGACGGGCGGAAAACCCTCACCGAGTGGCGATTGGCTGGGCTCACGGACAAATTGCTGGCGCATGAGCCAGATGGTGTCCATCGCCCGGGTGAACGGCAGCGGCTCTTCCGGTTCGTTGTTGCTCGGTGCGCCCTGTTTGACGAAGAAGCCCTGCCCATGGCGCGCTTCGACAAGCCCTTGCGAGGCCAGCGATTCATAAGCGTTGATCACGGTATTTTTCGAATGGCCAAACAAGCGCATGCACTCGCGCAGCGATGGCAAGCGGTCACCGACTCGATAGGTGCCATTGCCGATTTGCTCGACCAATGACGCCGCCAGTTGCTGGGCAAGTGTCAGCCGTGACATCGAAAGGAATCCTGAGTGAATGAATCGCAGAGGGTACAGCTTAGGTACTGTCTGTCCAAACTGTACCTTTTTCGCCAAGACACATGCGCATAGGGTGACAGCCACTCGACAACAATAACTGCATCAGGACTCGTCAAATGAGTATCGACTCCCGCCTCCCCATGTTCCGCAGCATGTCGCCCGCCGAACGCCTGGGTCACTTGCAAGAGCTGCTCGAGCTGCCAGAAGCCGATATTGCCCTGCTACGCGATGCCGGCGCCCTGCCCCTGGAAATAGCCGACGGCATGATCGAAAACGTCATCGGCAAATTCGAACTACCCTACGCCGTCGCGAGCAACTTCCAGATCAATGGCCGCGACGTCATCGTGCCGCTGGTGGTTGAGGAACCTTCGGTCGTCGCGGCAGCCTCGTTCATGGCCAAGCTGGCGCGCGAGGCCGGTGGTTTCCAGACGTCCAGCTCCCTGCCGCTGATGCGCGCCCAGGTGCAGATTGTCGACATCGAAGATCCGTTCAATGCACGCCTGAGTCTCTTGCGCCGCAAAGACGAAATCATCGAACTGGCGAACCGCAAGGACCAACTGCTGAACAAGCTGGGCGGTGGTTGCCGCGACATCGAAGTGCACAACTTCGCCCAGAGCCCTCGTGGGCCGATGCTGGTTGCCCACCTTATCGTCGACGTGCGCGACGCCATGGGCGCCAATACCGTGAACACAATGGCTGAAGCGGTGGCGCCACTGATGGAAGAAATTACCGGCGGTAAGGTACGACTGCGGATTCTGTCCAACCTGGCCGACCTGCGCCTTGCCCGAGCCCAAATCCGCATTGCCCCTGAGCTGCTTGCGACTGCAGCCTTCAAAGGCGAGGACGTTATCGAAGGGATTCTCGATGCCTACAACTTCGCCGTCATCGATCCTTATCGTGCAGCCACCCACAACAAAGGGATCATGAACGGCATTGACCCTCTGATCGTCGCCACGGGCAATGACTGGCGCGCGGTCGAAGCGGGTGCACACGCCTATGCCTGCCGCAACGGCCATTACGGTTCGCTGACCACGTGGGAAAAAGATGCCAAAGGGCATCTCGTCGGCACCCTGGAAATGCCCATGCCTGTCGGCCTGGTCGGCGGTGCCACCAAGACTCACCCACTGGCACAATTGTCGCTGCGCATCCTCGGTGTGAAGACCGCCCAGGAACTCGCCGAAATCGCTGTGGCCGTCGGCCTGGCACAAAACCTGGGCGCGCTGCGCGCACTGTCGACTGAGGGAATCCAACGCGGTCACATGGCGTTGCACGCGCGCAACATCGCCCTTTCCGCTGGCGCCAGAGGTGAAGAGGTCAACTGGCTGGCCAAGCAAATGGTCGAGACTGGTGACGTGCGCTCGGACAAAGCGGCTGAACTGCTCAAGCAAAAGCGTGCACAGTCATGATCAGGACCGTCTCGTAGAAACGAACCAAGTCACATCTCTCTTCACGTTCATAACAATAAAAGCCCGCAGGGGCGATGGGAGAACCTTTATGAAAGCCGAACTGTTTGAAGTATGGGGCGACACGGTAGACGGTCGCCACCTGCTGTACTCCATTGGCATCGGCGCAGTCGTCAGCCTGGGTGCTTTCTTCGTGGCGCAGCACCTGCTTGTCGGCTGGGTCGAGTCTGCGCAGATGGCCCGCGCGTACGCGATGCTGGTGGGTATTGTCGGTTGCCTGGCAGGCGGAGCCATCAGTGCCGCGCTGTTCAAACCCAAGCGTCATGTCGTAGAACTTGTGGCAGATCCGGCATGGCGTTCAAAGATCCTGATCGAGTTGCAGAATGAATACGGTCCCCTTGGCCGCCTGAGCGACCTGCCACCCGCCACGCTCGCGGAGCTGCGTGAGTTGGACCTTCATGATCTGTTCGCTGACTACGAGAAAGGTCTTCAGACCTCCGCGGAAGGCTTCTATGCTCCCGCCGCGGTCAGCCCGGCGAGCATCAATGGGGGTCGGTCATGATCGAACCGTTGCTGGATCAGATCCTGATAGCGTTGGGCATGGGTATCCTGGGAGCCATTGTGTTCGCCGGGATCGGACTCATTTCAGGTAGCGATGAAACCACTACGCTCGCGCCGCTGACTTTACTGGTCGTTCTGCTGGGCGTGCCTGCCGCAGGGGTGCTGACATTCTTCCTGGCGGGCGCCGTGGCCAAACACATGACCCACGCCGTACCGACGGCCCTACTGGGTATTCCGGGCGACACCATGGCAACGCCACTGATGCGCGAAGCCAACTTCCTGCGCAACCTGGGCGTCCCCCACATTGCGCTGCGCAAGATGATCTCCGGTGCGGTCATTGCCGCGTTGATCGCTGTGCCGATGGCCGTGCTGTTCGCCGTGATGCTCGCGCCGTTCGGTGACATGATCAAGCGCGCGGCACCTTGGGTTTTCCTGGCGGCGGCGATCGCCATTGCATGGTTCTCCAAAGGCCGTATGGCGGCTGTGTTGACGCTGATCCCCTTCGTCATGGTGATCGTCGGCCTGCAAAGCATCACCGGTCAGTATGGGGTCAAGCTCAGTGTCAGCTACTTCCTCGGCATTGCCATCGGTCCGCTGATCGCCGCACTGTTCTGCATGCTCGCACCTGCCGAGCGAGCAACCATGCGACGCCAAGAGGTGCGCACTTTTTCCTTATCGCCCGACGTAAAAAGCTGGGGCGGATTTTTTCCGAATCCGCTCAGGGTGTTGGACAGCAAACAAAGCATGTGGACCGCCATCACCGCCGTAGTCTCCAGCGCCACCTTCGTGTTCAGCCCGGTTGCCATGACCGTCATCATGGGCGAAGTCGTCGGTTCCAGGGTCAAGCACGTCTACCATCGCATGACCACTGTCATAACCGCGCGAAACGGGGTCACCGAGTCAACCTACATCGCGGAAGCATTGATCCCGCTGATCGCTTTTGGTCTGCCTCTGAGCCCTGTTGCGGCGGGCCCGGCAGCGCCACTCTTCAATGCGCCCCCGCGCTTTAGCGTCGACACAGCGACCGGTCAGGTGCACAACTTGCACTCACTTCTGAGCACTTGGGAGTTCTTGGGGTATGGCATGTTGGCAGTGGTCATTGCCATCCTGATTGCCTACCCCTTCACCATGAATTACGCGCACAGAGCGGCCTCCTACGTGTCGCGCAAAATCAGCCACGAAGCTGTGATCTCGACGTTCGTTGGCCTGATCCTGGTGATTGGTATCTGGGAAGGTGGCCTCTTGGGTTTGCTGGTCATCATCACCATCGGGCTGCTGGGCGGATTTCTTTCACGCTTCCTGGGGTTCAACATTGGGGTGCAGTTCATGGGCTATTACACCGCCGTACTCACTGTCCCTGCACTCGTCGCCCTGATGCGCGCCTGACTCCCGGCAGACATGACTCAAATGGGGCGTAGCTTCGCCAACAGTGCTCGAAGAGTCGTCTTATGGCTCTCGAGCTCTTCGTTGGTCAGTTCATACTCCTGGACAGCGGCGTTTCGTCCGGAATCCTTACTGTTTTGAATCAGCCGGCCCACGAGCAACTGCTTTTCATGCAGCGCTCGAATCGCGACCCAGAGCGCTTCTTCCACTGTTTCATTCTGGGCTTTAGACAAAACGGTATAGGTATAGCTATGGCCGGTGTGGCAACGGAAACGCAGCGGTGTGGACCCCAGCTCCCACAGCGCGCCTCCGCATTCAGGACACGACATCCCAGCCTTCTCACCTACCGCCTCCAAGGCATGGGCGCCGCCAGAACTCAGATCCTCAGTGAGGTCGTTTTCCGTGGCAAAAGGCTCGATACGTCTCGGCTGCCAAGGCGAGTCAGCTTCGGTTCCCCACTGCTGGATGGTCTGCCCCAAGGTCTTTCCCAGTTCATCGAGCGGCAAGCATCCGTCCACCTCAACATGCCGAAGCGCATTCATCGGCATGGAGGGGGCTTCGGCCGTCTGCGGATCTTGAACGAATGCCATGCCACCGTATGCCTTGATCGCCTGAAGGCCGACGACACCGTCATCGAGCTCACCGGTCAGCACGACACCGATTGTCCTATTCCCGTAGCTGATGGCAGCGGATCGAAACATCGGATCAATCGCCGGGCGGGAATGGTTTTCCTTGGCGCTGCGGGCCAACTGCAACGTTCCCCGTTTGATCAGCAGATGCCTGTCCGGTGGCGCGACGTAAATACGACCGCTCTTTATTTCTTCCTCGGACATCGCAAAATCAATGTCCATGGCACTTACCTGCGCCAGAAGGCGTGGCAACAGACTTTGTCGATCGCCTATGTGCATCGTAATGAAGATTGCAGCGCGCAAGTCGCTCGGAAGATGGGGGAGCAGTTCGCGTAACGCCGCGAGTCCACCGCTGGAAGCGCCAATTACGATGATTTTGTCAGTACGGCTTTGTTGCGCCATAAATACTTCCTGACTAGCGACCTGGTCGCATGTTCACGGTTTCAAACCGCGGCTTATTCTGGAATTTTCCTGGGGAGATCTTCCTGCGACTCACGTGTCCCTGGGATTACATTCAGCGCCTGTCCTGTCTCTTCTGATACGTTTGAGCACCCGAAGGTTCGGAAAATCTCACCGTCAATTTCCAAGGTGTTGAGATCCGGGATTTCGGGAACGCCCACAACGGCCAATGTTTCAGCCGATACTAAAACAGTAATGATTCTCTCGGATGCTGCCAGTTACCTACTGAACATGGAAAAGGCGCATTCACGATGTGCTGGTAAGACGTCAGTCTGATAGGTATACGATGAATCTCGACAGCCCCAGCCCGGAAAGAACTCTTTGCGATAGCAGGCCGAACATCCCTGTACCGGACAACGCGATCTGTTTCGGCGCGTACGTTCTGATCCCACAGCATCATTTGCTGTTGAGAAACGGCGAACCCGTCCCTCTTGGCAGCCGCGCAATGCTCCTGTTGATCGCCATGGCCACGCGTGCCGGTGAGCTGATGGAGAAAGCCCAATTGCTCACTCTCGTCTGGCCCAGGGTGGTGGTCGAGGAATGTAATCTGCGGGCGCAGATCCTGACGTTACGTCGCACCTTCGGCGCCAATGGCGACCTCGGCTACATCGCCACCGTCCCGGGTCGCGGCTATCGTTTCGCCGCGCCGATAACCGCGCCATCGAACTCCACCAGGCCGCCCGACGAGGCTGAAAACGCTGAACTTCAAGGCACAATAAAGCGGATATTCGGCAGGGAAGAACTGCTGGACACGCTGGAAAAACAGCTTGAGCAGCGTCGCTTCGTGACCGTCACCGGCCCTGCAGGCATTGGCAAAACCACGGTTGCGCTGGCCTTGGCGAACCGGATGCGGCACCGATATCCGCAAGGCGTCAGTTTTATCGATCTCGCCCCAGTCAGTCGCGGTCAGTTGGTGCACGTCGTCATCGCCGCAGCCTTGGGAATCGACTGCACGGCCGACGACCCATCAATGGTCATCGCCAGTAGCCTCGCCACCAGCAAGGCATTGCTCATTCTGGACAACTGCGAGCACGTCCTCGAAGAAATCGCCAAGTCCATCGAAACGATCCTGCGCAGTGCCCGGCAATGCTCGGTGCTGGTCACGAGCCGCGAGCCGCTGCACGCCGAAGGCGAGTTCGTGCATGACCTGGCCCCCCTGCCGTTTCCAACGCCGGAGGCCCGCCTGGACACGGTGCAAGCGCTGGCCTACCCCGCCATCGCGTTGCTGGTGGAGCGCATCGCAGCGCACGATCTGGGTTACGTTTTCACGCATCAGGATGTCCCTGCCGTTGCCGCCATCTGCCGCAAACTCGACGGCAATGCACTGGCTATCGAGATCGCCGCCGCACGAGTACGAGCGTTCGGCATCGAGCCGCTGGTGAAGATGCTCGACGGCAGCTTTCGCTTGCAAATGACCGGTCAGCGTACCGCGCTCCCGAGGCATCGCACCCTGGGGGCCGCCCTGGACTGGACCCACGCGATGCTCTGCGCCGCTGAACAAGCCATGCTTCGTCAACTATCGGTGTTCACCGGCGTGTTCACCTTGCGCGCGGTGGAGGCCGTGATTGCCGTCGACAACCAGGACCCGGCGCAACTGATGGAAAACTTGGTGGACAAGTCGCTGGTGACCTCCTGCGGGCAAGGCTCGGCCAGACGCTACCGGCTGCTGGAAACCACCCGCCTCTATGCCGCAGAGAAACTCGCGGCGCAGGGCGCAACCGACACCACTGCGCGGCGTCACGCAAACTGGACGCTGGATGAGTTGAAAGCGTCCGTACAAGGCCTCGTCACAACGCCCCCGCAAGCCTGGCTCGCTCGGTATGGGACACAAATCGACAGCGTTCGCGCTGCGCTCGACTGGGCGTATTCATCGCGAGGCGACTACGGATTGGCGGTGGAGCTGACGCTGGCCAGCCTGCCGCTCTGGTTGCGCCTTTCACTCAGCGCTGAATACTACGACTGGGTCAACCGCGGCCTGCAGCCCATCTACGACAGTGCGCCCATCCAGCAACGCCAACGCATGCTGTTACTGACCGCCTCGGCCAGCGTCATGATGCTTACCTTTGGTGGCGGTGCAAAGATCCGCAACGCATGGCAGCAAGTCAGCGAAGACGCGCTGATGCTCAATGACACCGAGCATCAACTGCGTGCGCTGTGGGGCCTGTGGCACGATAGAAGCTGCGCGAATCAGTACATTGCCGCACTTGAGCTGGCCGATCAGTATGTGGCGTCAAGTCAAGGCGCGGCCCACAGCGACCGCCAGTTGCTCGGCCTGCGCATGCGTGCCAATGCGCAGTTCCACATGGGTCGGTTGGAAGATGCACGACGCTCGGTGGTCGAAGCCCTGAGCGCCCCGCTTTCGGCGAACACCCACTTGATCGACCTGCATTTCGACCAACGTATCGCCGCGCGGTCGCTGAAGGCGAAGATCCATTTGTTGCAAGGGGATGTCGCGGCGGCGCTGTCGACACTGGAAAAAAGCGTGAGCCAGGCCATCAGCCTCAATCATCCAGCCACGCTGTGGTACACGTTGTGCATTGGCGCGATTCCGACTGCTTTATTGGTGGGGAATGAGCGAAAGGCGCGTTACTACCTGTCGGTGCTGCAAGACAGCTTGGAAGCTCATGATCTTTATTTGTGGCGCCAGTTCAGCCGGTGTTTCGAGCACATACTGCTCATCCGCCAGGGCGCTGCGGAAGACGGCGTACCGGGCCTGGGCGAAGTCCTAGAGCAGTTGCAGGACCAGGGTGGCAGCCCCCTGTATAGCCTGCTTCGCAGCGAATACGCCTTGGGGTTGGCCATGCTCGGGCTGGAGCACCGCAGCCTGGAGATTGTCGATGAAACCCTGCAAACCGTTCGAAGCCGCGAGGAGCGCTGGTTTGTTCCGGAACTGTTGCGCATCAAGGCGCAGCTTCTGCTCAAGCAAGGCAACCCGCTGTCACATCGCGTGCTTCAGGATGCGTGGAACGAGGCTGACAACCAGGGTGCACATTTCTGGTCGACGCGTATTGCGGCTGACCTTGGCCGTTTGAAGACGCGCGTCTGCAACGCCAGTTGAACCTTCAAATCAACCGAGCCGCTACCAGCAGGTCAGCCACGGCCTGAAAGGTAGAGTCAGGCACCGGTTCACCGGGCACCGCACGCTTGGCAATTTCAGCGGCCAGCTTGGCGCTCAAGCCGTGGGCGATACCCAAGGTCGCCGCTTCCGCCAGCATGGCCGACGAGTCCTGCGGCTCGGCGCGGCACACCACAACGGGAACGGGCGTCTCGCCACGGACATAACGCACACCGACAACCCAGCCGCCGCCGGTGCCGATCATCAACGAGGCACGCCCCAACCCGAGCTTGGTCGCCAGCGCCTGCATTTCCCGACGCTGGCGCTGACGTTCGCTCTTGACCAGCGGGTCACCGTCGACATCCTTGCGCTCGCGTTTCTGCTCACTGCGGGTCATTTTCATGTCGCGGCCGAACAACCAGCGCTGCATCAGCACGTCGACGCAACCGACCAGCAGAAAGGCGGCCAGCACAGTCAGCATCAGGGGCTTGAGCACCAGGTAAAACGTCGATTCGATGCATCCGGCTCCGCAGCGCGATGATTCCATCAGCGCCTGCAAGGCATGCCGGCCGACCACATAAAATGCCAAAGCGAGCATGACCAACTTCACCAAGCCCTTGAGAAATTCCACGAAACTGCGCATCGAAAAAATACGCTTGAACCCTTCAGCCGGGTTGATGCGTTTGAAATCCGGCTTGATCGGCTCCACCGAAAATACAACGCCGCGCATTGAAACGATGTTGGTGACGATGACCACGCCTACCGTTACCGAAACCACCGGCAAGGTGATCGTCAGCACCAGCTGTCCAGCGGTATCCAGCACCCGAGGCCAGACGGAGTGAAACGGCTCGATGTACAGCAGCGCAACCATGTCCAGCAACGCCGCCACTTGAGCCTGCGCCCGCGGCAACAGGATCGATATGCAGAGTGTGCAGAACAGGATGACCATCCCGGACACCAGGTCCTGGCTTTTGGCGACCTGGCCCTTCTGCCGTGCATCACGCAGTTTCTTGTCCGTGGCCGGCTGGGATTTTTCTTCGCTGCTATCGCCCATGCAAGGCCCGCGGTGCACAAGGGCTCATAACGAACCTGCCAGGGTTTTGAGGAACTCCACCGTACCGCGAAATTCGCCCAACTGATCGAGCATCACCGGAATCAGGAAGCCGATATAGATCACCATCAACACCGTGAAGAACAGGTTCTTGACCGGCAGTGACATGTCAAAAATATGCAGACTTGGCGCCATCCGCGACAGGTACGCAAGCATCAGGTCGGTCACCAGCAAGCAAATGATCAGCGGCGAAACCATCAGCACGCCGACGCGCATCACCTGGTCGAGGATCGACAGCACGGCTATCAGCGCCGAGCTGGCGAATAACGGGGTGAACGCCGTTACCGGCCACAACTGGTAGCTGTGGTAATAGCCGTCGACCAACATGATGAAGCCGCCGGACATGAAGAACAGCGTAATCAGCATCACCGTCAACAGCGTCGCCATGACGCTGGATTCGCCGGACGACAACGGGTCGACCAGTTGCGCCATGGTCGAGCCGCGCTGCAGGTCGACCAGCTCCCCCGCCACCTCGGCCGCCCAGAACGGAATGCCGAACAACAGCCCGATGAGCACGCCGATCAGCATCTCCTTGACCATCAAGCCCGCAAGGAAAAAGCTGCCGTGCTCGGGTAGTGCCGTGAAAGCCCCGAATACCGGTACGAACATCGGAATGGCGATCGCCACCGCGACACAGCCGCGGATCATCCCGGTCAGGCCGAGGCGATTGAACGCCGGGGTAATGAGCACCACGCCCATGGCACGGCTGGCCGCCAGTGCCGCCGAGCTGATGACCGGGTACGCAACCTCGAGGAAGGCGTTGGCGACGTTGGCATCCATGTAGGCTCAGCGCGTCCACAACGGGAAGTTATCCAACACTTCGCTGCCAAGCTCGGCGACCTGGCTGGCCAACAGCGGCCCGACAAACACGATCACCAGCAGCACGGCAACCAGCTTCACCACTTGCGGCAAGGTCTGGTCCTGGATCTGCGTCAGCGCCTGCAGCAAACCAACGCCCAGGCCAACAACGATGGCGATACCAAGCGCGGGTGCTGACAGCAACAGCACGGTCATCAACGCCTTGTTCATCAACGAAAGAAAAACATCCTGCCCCATGATTTCACCCGTAACTTAGAATCAGGCCATGCATCAAGCGCGACCAGCCGCTCAAGGCAACAAAGAGAAAAATCTTCAGCGGTATCGATATGAGCGTCGGTGAAACCATCGACATGCCCATCGCCATCAAGACATTGGCGACCAGCAGGTCCACCACCAGGAACGGGATGTACAGCAGGAAGCCGATCTCGAACGCGCGTGTCAGCTCAGAGCTGACAAAGGCCGGCACCAATACCACCAGATCATCGTCGCGCAGGTCTGCACGAGCTTCGGACGACCAGATCGTTTCGGTGGCCTGCACGAAAAAACCGCGCTCGCTTTCGTTGGCGAACCGCGACAAATGCGCCTGCAACGGCGGCCTGAGCGCATCACCGAGCTCCCGGAGTTGCTCGACGTTTTCCATATTCAAGTTGCGCCCTTCGACTTGGCGATACATGTCACCAATCAACGGCGTGGTCACATACACCGAAAGAATCAGGGCGATGCCATACAGCACCAGGTTCGGCGGCGTCTGCTGCACGCCCAAGGCGTTGCGAATCAGAAACAGCACCACGGATATCTTCATGAAACCCGTCAGGGTCACCACGGCCAGCGGAATAAGGCCGATGGTGGCAACGACCAGAATGATTTCGATCAGGTTGGGCTGGTAGCCATTCATGGCGTGCAGAAGCTCAGAAGACGTACGCCCAGACCGTCGCCAATCTTCACGAGTTGGCCCTGGCCGACGCGTCGACCGTTGACCATAAGGTCGACGCCGGCGTGCAACTGCGGCGCCAGCTGCACCAGGCTTCCCGCTCCCAACTCACGCAATTGCGCCAGCGACAGGTCCACGCTGCCGACCTGACACACCAGTTTGAGCGGCAGGTCGTCCAGGGTGGTGTCGAGCGCAGTGTCCAAATCGGACCCGACGGTTGTTACAGACATGGGATGTTCCTTCAAAGAGTTAACAGCAGTCGGTTGTTCAAGCAACTTCAAGGTGTCGCCATCGCGTTCAGCGCGGGCTTGCAGATGAGCGCCGAGCGCCAGCCGAACCTGCGCCTCGGGCCAGTCCTCCAGCATCAGCACATCACCCGGCCGCAGGCTGCGCAGCTCGGCCACGCTCAGCCAGGCCTCGCCCCCCTCCACCGCCAGCGGCAAACACAGCGCAGCCAATGATTGGGTTGCGGGAGCGGCGTACTGATCCAATAGCTTGGCGATCAGCCGGGCGGCATCAGCGCTCATATGCAGCGGCACCGCCCACAGTGAATGCTGGGCAACCTGCACCTGCAGCATCAGGCTCAGCACAGGCGGCGAGTCAGCCATGTCCCCCGGTTCTACAACCCGCAACGACTGGCCGGTCAGTTGCTCCAGCGGTTCGATCAGGCTGAGCAAAGCCAATTCCAGCAGCAGCACGCCGGGTAACCGCTGCAAATGCTCCAGCGGGTAATTCGCCAACCCGAGCACCTCGAGCGCCGGAGTCGGCAGTTGCAACACAAGCGGGTGATTACCCAGCGATAAATGGATGTCGAGCAATGGCTCGAGCGGCGCGGTGACACCGGCCAACAGCACGCTGACCGGCTGGTCGGCGCAGTGCCCCTGCCAGGGTGCGCGGTGGCGATGCAGTCGATTGTGCAACGTCAGCCATTGCGGATCGTAGATGGGCAACCCGCTCAGTGCTGTATCGGTGCCTGGCTCCGGCGCCAAGCATTCGCGCTCGCGGCAGGTCATGCCGCGCCCCTCGGCGCAGCAGGAACATCGTCGGCATCGTCCCGAGATTCCCCAGCGCGACGCTCGCTTCGCAGGCGCCCCTCGAGCAGCGAGTCGCACGCATCGGCCTGACGCTGCCGCGCCATGCGGGCCGCGCGAAACACTTCGCGCTCCTGCTCCTGTACTTCGAACAACTGCGCAGCCTGCTCGACTGATTCTTCCAACTGACGCCGACTACCCGCCAGCTCGTTCAAATGTTCCTGGGCGGCGTGCCAGGCATTGATCGACAGCCCATCACTGAAAGATCCGTAGATGCGCTCGGCCTCGCGAGCAAGCGATTCCCGATGCAAGTGCAATTTGTCCCTGGCGTCATTGAGGGCATGATGCGTGTCGCTGCACCGTTGCTGCTGAGCGGCCAACTGGCTGGCGGCACGCTGCTCGCGCAGCTGACGCAAGGCCTGCAAGGTGCGTAAATCATTGGTCTTCATAAAGCCTCCGGATTCATGCCAAGACCTTGCGCATGTGGCTGAGCGTCTGTTCGGCACTGCTCGGTTCAGCCGCGCCCTGGCGCATGAACGCTTCGATGGCGGCATGCCGTGCGATGGCCTCGTCGGCCAGCGGATCACTGCCGGCGGCGTATTCGCCGACGCGGATAAGCATTTCGATTTCATTGCGCCGCGCCATCAGCTCGCGGATGCGCATGGCCAGGTGACGCTGCTCATCGCTGCAAACCTGATCCATCAAGCGGCTGCGGCTGCGCAACACGTCCACCGCGGGGAAGTAATTGCGCTGGGCCAGTTCAGCGCTAAGCACAATATGTCCGTCGAGAATCGAGCGCGCCTCTTCCGCCACGGGGTCCATCGATACGTCGCCCTCCGTCAGCACGGTGTACAGCGCGGTGATGCTGCCGACCGGGCCAGGCCCTGCGCGCTCCAGCAGGCGCGGCAACGCGGAAAAGAATGACGGCGGATACCCGCGCCGGGTCGGTGGTTCGCCCACAGCCAAGCCGATTTCCCGCTGCGCACGGGCGAACCGGGTCAGGCTGTCCATCAGCAGCAACACATTGCGGCCCTGATCGCGGTGATATTCCGCCAGCGCCGTGGCGACGTATGCCGCGCGCACCCGCTCAGCGGCGGGTCGATCAGAGGTCGCGACCACCGCCACGGTGCGTGCGCGTGCCTGGGCATCCAGTTGCACATCCAACAGCTCGCGCACCTCCCGCCCCCGCTCGCCGATCAGGCCGATGACGATCACGTCCGCGTCGGTGTGGCGCACAATGCTCGCCAGGAGCGAAGACTTGCCCACCCCCGGCTCGCCGAAGATGCCCATGCGCTGCCCTTGGGCCAGGGTCAGCAAGCCATCGATTGAGCGCACGCCGAGGGACATGGGTTTGACGATCAGTTGTCGGGAAAACGGTGGCGGCGGTTCGGCATGCAGCGGGTAATGCCGCATGATTCCCAGGGGCAGGACACCGTCGCCGTCCAGATAATCCCCCATCGGGCTGATCACCCGGCCCAATTGCGCGTCGCCGACGCTGACCCCCAGCGTCTCGCCGGTGGCAATGATTTCGGTGCGGGTCGACAGGCCTTCCATCGAACCGATGGGCGACAGAATGGCTTCGTCCTGCTCAAACCCGATGACTTCCGCCGCCAGGCTGCGACCGCTGCTTGGATCGCGCAGTTGGCATAGCTCGCCGATGCGCACGCCGGCGACACTGGCCCGCAAGAGCACGCCGCGAATGCTGCGCACTGTGCCTTTCATGGGCCGCGGCCGCGCTTCGCCGAGGCGCTCGGCCAGGCGTGGAATAATCGCCGTCACTTCAACGCTCACGACTGCTGACCTTCTGCAAACGGTAGCAGGTAGCGGCGCAGATTATTCAGTTGCGCCTCCAGACCCAGTTCCACAGACCCGACAGGGCTGCTCAGCCGCGCCTGGCCAGGCGCCAGTTGATCGTCAGCTTCGACCGTGATCAGTGGCGGGCTGTCCAGCTTCGAGTTCAGGCGATGACGTACCGCCTCGACGTCCTGTCGGGGTACGAACAGGCACAGGGATTGATCCTGGCGAAACGCGTTCAGTGCCTTGCGGGTGCAACGCACAATTCGCTCAGCGTCGTCCATGTCGTCGAGCACTTCACGCACGATGCCCAGGGCCAGATCGGCCATGGACGCTTCCAGGCCGGACAACCAGCTATCGACCTTCAACGACGTCTCGACCAGCAACGCGCCAACTTCTTCGGCGCCCTGTTGGCGAGCGCTTTCGAAGCCCGCCTCGCGAGCCTGCTCCAGCCAACGCGCGCTGTCGTTGCGCAGGTTCTGCGCCTCCTCCTTCGCGGCCTGGACAAAGGCATAGCCATCGATCCACAGGTCGGCCTGTTCGGCACGAAGGATGCGCGCTGCGGGACGGGTGGGTAGTCCGCTCATCCGGCCACCTCCCCGTCTGGCGGGCCAAATGCCGCGGCGGCGCGGCGCACGATGTTCGGGTCCGCCGTGCTGGGCGAGTCGTCGACCTGCGTCAAGTCCAGACGCAACCGGAGCCAGTCACGCAACCCGGCCGGCTGGCGCTGCAGCCAGGCCGTCACACAACGGGCGCCATCATGGTCAATGGCTTCGAGCAACTCGGCAGGTTCGCGCAACAGGTCCGCAGCGCCCGCCAGCAAGCGATGCGCGAGGGCCAGCGCGAACACCTCGCTGCCCAGCGCATTGCGCAATAAGTTGACCCGGTCGCTGCGAATTTCGCGGCTCAACGTCTGCGCGTGCCAGATCGCGCCGCACAGACGCGGCAAGCGCTTGAACGCTTCGGGAGAGAGCAACAGCACCGCAAGATCCTGTTCGTCCGGCGGCGGCACAAGCGCGAGCGCCGGCAGGCGGAAATGGCCCATCAACTGCTGAAGCAGCCGCTCCTGGAAACGCGGCATGGTGTACAGCGCCGCATGCTGTTGAGCGGTTAGCGGCTGCGACCAGCACTCATGCAGATGGCGCGTATTGACGAAGGCCAGCGGTTGGTCCAGCAAGGTTTGCCAGGCTTGCCGCAGAGGGCTTGGAACCGCTGTCATTGCGCGTCTTCCAGCACGTACACCGACTGGGCACCGCGCCGCTGCCAATGCTGCCAACCGATAACGCCGGCAAGCCCCAGAGTGCAGAGCAGCAGGAAACCGAAGATCAGCCGCGCCCGGGGCAGATTGTCTTCCAGCATCCACATGCCCAGAAAGCTCGCCAGGCGCGGCTGGGCACCGCTGCGTTGGCCGGCGACAGCAGCCTTGATGGCCGTCACCGAAACGCCTTCGTAGCTCAGGCCGGAAATCCCGTTGGCGACCAGCGTCTTGATCTGCGGGATCAATTGATTGATATCGGTGGCCGGGTCGTAGCGCACCAGCACGGATGCCGAGGAAGGCGATATCACGCGCTTGAGCAAGTCGTTGTCCGGCAGCACGACGTGCACCCGAGAAGAGATGATGCCGTCGATTTCCGACACGCTGTGGGACAGTTCTTCGCTCAAGGCGTAGACCATTTGCGCCCGCTCCTGGACCGGCGATGACACCAGGCCGTTACTCTTGAAGACCTGGCCCAGGTTGGAAAACGACTGGCCCGGTAAACCTGCTTCATCAAGCAACGCCATGGCTTGGGCGAAACGTTTTTCGTCCACCACCACCGTCAGTTGGCCGTTGTCCTGTACTTTGCGCGAGGCCGGAACGCCGTCGCGCAGCAGGACGGCGACCATGGCATTGGCCTCGCGCTCGCCGAGGTTGGTGTACAGGTCGATATCGCAGGCCTGCAACAATCCAGCAAAGGCAACGACGATCGTCAAACGCAGGGCACGACAGCGGTAGGACATGGCTTATTGACCTTTCAATAGCGTGTTGGCGGAGCCGGATATCTGCGTTGCACCGCGCACCACCATTTGCGTCTCGATGGAATAGTCGAACATCTTGCCCAGCGAATGGACGATCTGATCCACCTGCTGTTCACCGACCTTTTTCGGCGGCTGCCCGCTGTTGGCGTGGTTTTGTGCCGGCGCTGCCGCTGGCGTATTACCTGGCCCCGAGGCAGCGCCCGGCGGTGAGCCGCTGGTGAGGGCATCGGCGCGTTCGGAAAAACTGCGTGAGCGGTCGATGAATCCGTTCAGGCGCTCCATCAAGCCTTCGCCGATCTGATGCGGGCTGGCGCCCTGGGGCATGCCCTTGGCATTGCCGGCCATGTGTTCGAAGAGATTCTGCGAGGCCTGTACGCCTGACGGCGGCAATGCCGCCGTGGCGGGTGCTGCGAGACTTGCGGTCATGGCGGCGGCCTACTCTTCGTCGTCTTCGGATGACTGGGCTTCGTTCAGCATTTCCTGGGCCTTGGGCATGATGATGAACTGCCCGGCGACGGTAACGGCTTGGGTGATCAGGGCTTCGGTGAGTTCGTCATCGCTCATTTCTGCCTTGGATTTGTCCACTGCGGCATTGAACTGCGCTTCCGGCGTGGCGGTGATGTGGGTGGTGCTGTCGACAGGGCTGACTGACATCGTATTGCTCCTTACCAGTGGGTTATGGGCTTGCTGTTTTTGCTTGTCGGGTTTCAGTGGCTGGCTTCAAGGGTCACCACGCCCCCACGAAATACGCGCACACCGCGCTCACGCGCGACGGGCGCAGTGACGGGGCGTTGCTGGTGGTCGACATGCTGCTGGACCATGCCCAGGTACGCCGGTGGTCCCGAGACGAACAGCTCATCGCCATCGGGGCCCGCACGGGACGACAGCTGCTTGCCGTGGACGTCCAGGCTGCCCAGGTAATCTTCAAGCTGCTCAAGGTCGTGCCCCTGAGCCTTGAACAGGCGCGTGGCGTTTTCCGCATCGGCGCTCAGGTACAGAATGTTGCCGTCGAAGTACCAGCTCAGGCCGTTGACGTTGCACAGCTGCGTCAGGAAATCCCCCGCCGACTCGCCACGAACCTTGCTGCGAGACTTGCCACGAACCTTGTCCGACATGACCACGACCAGCCCCAGGTTGTGGCCGAACTCTTCGAGTGCGGCGCGCACATCCTGCTCGACCAGCACGTAGGCATACGGCTCGGCGAACCACTGCGGCGCATCGCCGGCCGGCGCGTCTGCGGCGCGTATGCCGGTCGAGGCCAGAACCGTCATCAGTGCCGAGAAAAACCATTTTTTGAATGAAGGATTACCCATGACGGCGTCCCCCACGGGTGCCGACGGTGGAACGGGAAACACCGCGCACATAACGTTCGCTATTGCGCTTCAACTCGATAAAATGAGGCTCGCGTCGGGTGAGCCGTTTCGGTTGACCGGCCCCCGCAGCTGATCGAGCAATTGCCCCGCTGTCCTCGACCCAAGAGTCTTTCCCATGCCCAGTCGCTTCGCCCCCACGTTGATCTTGCTTGGCAGCGTCACGCTCGTATCCTGCAGCACCCCGTCCGCCTCCGACGGCAGTTACGAACGCTTCATGGGCCTGGCAGCCGACCTGCAACAACGCGGCGACACCGTGACCGCCGCCGGGCTTTATGAAAAGGCCACGCAGCTGCCGCAGGCGCAACTCGAGGCCTGGCTCAAACTGGGCGAAACACGATTGGCCAACGGTGACGCACGAGGCTCCGAGCGCGCCTATCAACAAGCGCTGGAACGCCAACCGGACAGCGCAGCCGCCTTGCTGGGCCTGGGCAGCGCACAACTGCGCCAAGGTAAGCTGGACCGCGCGGTGACGGTGCTGACCCAGGCCAGTGCGCAACCCGATCAACCCGAAGCGTTCAACCGGCTGGGCATCGCGCAGATTCTGCGGGGTCGACCCGACGCGGCCCAGGCGGCGTTCAACCAAAGCCTCACGATGGCGCCCAACGACCTCGACACCCGTTGCAACCTCGCCCTGGCCTACGCCCTGGGGGGCAAATCGCAACGGGCGCTGGACACTATCCATACCGTCGTCGAGTCCGCACGGGCCCTGCCCCGTCACCAACGCAACGCGCTGTTGATCAGCGTGCTCGCCGGCCGCGAACAGGACATCCGCACCCTGGGCCTTGACGACATTTCCAACGCGCAACGCGAGAAGCTGTTGGCTGAAGCGCGACGCATCAAGGCCATGGAAGACCCGCAAGCCCAGGCGCGCGAATTGGGGCTGGTCGATACTCACTAGGGCAAGGACAGTCATTGGCGCTCCTGCTTGTCGGCCCTTGCCTGCTGCTCGGATTGGCGCCGGCGCAGCTCCTCGCGGTCATAACCATCAATGTAGACCTGCGCCGCGCGCCCCACCGGCGCGGCCATGGTCGGACCGGTCGCCCTGCCCTGGAACAAATCCGAACGCTGCTCGACCATCTGCAAAAGCGTAAGGTTGTTGGCGCAGCCGGGTGGCAATAACGGCACGTGCGTTTCTTCATCGTCGCCCAACTGATCCTCGACCGAAGGCTTCAAGCATTCCACCGGCACCAGTTCGACCCGGCCGTCGGCGCGGGTCAGCGCCTGGTAATCCGGCGAGTAGCTCGCGGGTGTCAGCTGGGTCTTGCAACCCGCCAGCAGCGTCAGCGCCAGGCCAATCAGCAGCAGTACACGATTCATGGTTGCTCCCTGTTCAATTCATGTAGAAGCCGAACATCCCGCCGTTGCGCGGCCCCGCCGATGCCGTGGTGGTGTCCGCAGGTCGAGTGTCGAGTGGCGTGGCAAGGGTTCGCGCACGTACCGGCTGTACCAGATACGGCGTGATCAGAATCACCAGTTCGGTTTCATTGCGCTGAAAGCGCTTGGAGCGAAACAGATTGCCGAGGATCGGCATGTCGCCAAGCATTGGTACTTTCTCTACGTCCTGGCTGCTTTCGCGCTGGAACAGCCCGGCGATCGCGAAGGTCTGGCCGCTGCCGACCTCAACCCGCGTATCGGCACGCCGCACCCTGAACGACGGCACTTGATAACCGCCCACCCTGACCGTACTGGAGGCCATCAGACTGCTCACTTCAGGACGCACCTGCAGGGCGATTCGGTCGTTGGGCAGGACCGTCGGGCTGAACAGCAGCGACACGCCGTATTGCTTGTATTCGATGCCGACCAGATCGCGGTTTACCGGCACCGGCACGGCGACTTCACCCCCGGCAAGGAAACTCGCGGTCTGGCCGGTCATGGCCGTGATGTTCGGCTCGGCAAGGATCTCGAGGATGCCGTTGCTTTGCAGCGCCTCAAGCATCGCGTCGATATTCACATTGCCCGACGTCAGCCCGGCGCTGATCACGTTGGAGCCACCACTGGCCGCCTCTGCCGCCAACGCGCCGCCCGTGAGCAGGCCGAATGAGAACGTGCCGTTGTTGAACAATGCGTTCCAGTTGACGCCGTAGCGCAGCAGTTCGGAGCGCGACACCTCGGCAAACCGCACGCGGATGTTGACCTGCGCCGAGCCCTCGTATGACGCACCGTTGATTGCGCTCTTGAAATCCTGGCCTTCGGTACTCAGCAGCGCGTTCAAGTCGGTGGCCTCGCCCACACTCTTGACGCTGCCTTTGGCCACGACTCGATTACCGGTTGCCGATATCTGCGCGCTGCTGCCTGGATGCAGCGCCTTTAGCGGGCGACTGATGGCCTGGGTACCGCTGCTGACGGACAGGCTCAACGCCGCCAGTTGCTCGCCATCAGGGCTTAGGGCGATCAGGCTGGTCTGCCCGGGGGCTTTGCCAAACACGTAAATCAACCCGGGTGACACCACCTGCAAATCGGCAATACCGGGGTCTGCGACGAGCACCGAGTCAACCGGTGCCGTGAAGCTCAAGATGCGCCCTTCGCCGGACGCCAGGTCAAGGTTGCCGGTACTGCCTTCGGCGATGGTCTGCGCACAGGCGATCACGGGCAGCGCCAACGCTGCAACGGCGGCTATCCAGAAGCCACGAAACTGCACAAAACACGTCATGAGGCGCTCGCCATCTGAGTAATCGGGACGCCGCTGGCTGGGCGTCGATGAGTGATTTCGTTCAGGCTGATGGTGCCGAGTGCTTGCAGGTTGTACTCGCCGGCCAGCTCGCGAAACGACAGGACCGCCAGTTCCAGATCGCCGCGCACCACCAGGCGACGCATGCCACGCCGCAATTCGGGATGCACCAGCAATACCGTCTGGCCTTCCTCAGGCAAGCGCTCACAGGCGTGACGCATTTGCGTCAGCAGCGCGCGGTTGGTGTGTTCGGGCAATGAATCGCCAGGGTTCTCCAGACGCCGCGTGCTCGTGCGCAATTGTTCTTCCAGGCCCGGGGTGAGCACGAAGGCGCTGATGACCCGGTTGCGGTCGGCGAACTGGTGGCTGATCTGGCGGGCCAGTGCGGCGCGCAGTTGTTCGGCCAGACCCGGTGCATCGGTTTGCCGTGCGCCCCATTCGACCATTGCCTCGAGCAATGCGCGTTGATTGCGGATCGAGACACCTTCAGCGACCAGCAAGCGCAGGGCCTCGGCGATGCGTTGCAACGGCACGATGCGCAGCACTTCCTTGACTAACTCGCTGTAGAGGCCTTCCATGCGCTCGAGGATCGCTCGGGTCTCCTGGATCCCGAGAAAATCCGCTGCGTAACGGCGCACCGTGCGCTCGACCATGGCGCGCAGCACCTCGTCAGGCAGCATGAAACCGATGCCGGCCTCTTGCAGGCTGTCCTGATGATGCCGTTCTAGCCAATGCGCCGGCCGCTGGCTGAGGGGCGAATCGTGCTCCAGCAGCGCAATGTCGAGCAAGTGCGCATGCACCGGATCGTCCTTGAGCAACAAGCAATCGGGGGGCAAGTCGCCTTCGCTGACCGGCACGCCCTCCAGCTCAATGACAAAGCGGTTGGCCGCCATCGACGGATCGATATACAGGTCGGGCACGGGCACTTCGATTCCCAGGTCAGCGCGAATGTCATGACACAAGGCTTCAAGTCGCTGGCGCAGCGGCAGCTCCGGCGCCGCCTGGCCCAACGCCGAGCCCATGCTGAGCAACAGCCGGCTGTCCAGCGGCTTGCCAAGCAGCTGGGATGGTTCGGGCACGGGTGCTTGATCGTCAGCCGCTTCGCTGACAGCTTCAACGGCAAGCACCTCGACCACCCGGCCACGGCGGTACATGACGAATGCCGCGCCTCCAAGCACCGCTGCCAGGCCAATGAAAACCAGCGCCGGGAAACCTGGCAGCAGCGCAACGCCCAGCAGGATCAACGCCGTCAACCCCAGCGCCATGTGACTGGCGCCCAGTTGCTGCAGAATTTCCGTGCCGAGGTTTCCGCTGGCGTTGTCGCTGTTGACGCGGGTGACCACCGTCCCCGCCGCCACTGAAATCAACAACGCCGGAATCTGCGCGATCAGCCCGTCGCCCACCGTCAGCAGCGAGTAGGTATGCGCCGCGTCGCCGAATGACATATCCCGCTCGAGCATGCCAATCAGCATGCCACCCAGCAGATTGACCGAAAGAATCACCAGCCCGGCGATCGCATCGCCTTTGACGAATTTCATTGCGCCGTCCATGGCGCCGAACATCTGGCTTTCGCGCTCAAGTCGCGAGCGACGGCGACGGGCCTCGGGCTGATCGATGTCGCCGTTACGCAGGTCGTTATCGATGCTCATTTGCTTGCCCGGCATCGCGTCCAGGGTAAAGCGCGCCGCGACCTCGGCGACGCGCTCGGCGCCTTTGGTGATCACCACGAACTGCGCCACCGTGATGATCAAGAACACCACCAGGCCCACCACCACCTGGCCTGCGATGACAAAATCGCCGAAGGCCTTGACGATGTGGCCGGCGTTGCCATCCAGCAGAATCAAACGCGTGGTGGTGATTGACAAGGACAGGCGAAACAGCGTGCTGAGCAGGATCAGCGGTGGCAGCGCGGAGAACTCCACCGAGTGCGAAATATAAAACGCGACGATCAGGATCAGGATGCTCAGCGCAATGTTCATGCCGATCAGCGCGTCGACCAGCCAAGTGGGCAGAGGGATGATCATCATCACGATGGCCATCAGCATGAACGCAACAATGACCACGTCGCTGCGCGTGGCGGCGACGCGTGCCAGGGCATTCAGGTGGTTCATGACCCGCATCATCGAGCGGCCCTGCGGGCGGTCACATAGCGTTTGAAGCACTGGCGCGCCTCTTCCTTCCGGGCGGCGCCCCACAACGCGCGGCTGCGTAGCAACAACGCGCCCGGCGATTCGCCTTCGGCCGCCACCAACCGGTCCAACGCATTTAATGCGCGGGCCGGCTGGGCGCTGTCGGTGAAGGCCATCGCCAGGCCACGCAGCAAGATGGGATCACGCGGCGCCAGATGCACCGCAATCAACAGCATCACCAAGCCTTTTTGCGGTTGGCCGCCACGGCGATAGAGCTCGCCCATGGCCTTGAGCAACTCGACGGCGTCCTGCTCTTGGCGGCTGAGCATTTCGTGGCGCATCAGGCCTGCACCTCGGCGCGCTGTTGCTCCAGGCTGCGGCGCATGTCGATTTCCTCGCTGATCAGTTCATGGGCCAGGGTCTTCACCTCCGTCTCTGCGTCCAGGCCCGGCAGGACGTTGTGCAGGACGTATTCGAGAATCTCCAGGGAACGAGTGCTGCCGAAAAGCTGCGCAGCGATACCGTCGACACTTGAAGACTGCTCGACGTCGCCGCGCAATGAGCGACGCGCCAGGACTTCACGCTTGCTCAGGACCGTTTCGAAACGCGCGCCCTGACGCACGTTCGCCGGTTGGACAGGGTCGGTCGCAGGGGTTTTCCCGGTAGTGGTCGGCAGCAGCGGACGCGGATCGATTTTCATAGGGTGAAGGTGAACCGTTCTTCGCCCCGGGCGAGAATCACTTGGTCGTTTTCGATGCGCTCCAACGTCCAGTCATCGGCCAGGGCGGCGCCTGGGTACAAGCGCTTGCCACTCTCATTGACGACATAAGGATTAGTGCCGAACCAGACTGCCTGGAAACGTACCCGTGGCGTGGCGACTTCGGCGCGAGGAGCGACATCTGCATGCAGCACCACTTGTTGGCCAAAGCGGCCGTCATAGGCTTGTTGCACGCGAATCCACTGGCTTTTCTGCGCGGGATCGTAGCGGCCCTGCACGTTGAGCTGGCCATCGGATTCGCTGACGTTTATCTGATTCAAACGGGCTGCCGCCAGCTGTTGCTCAAGCCAGGTCGCGGCTTGCGCTGCCGTTGCGGTGCTCGGGTGATTTGCATCGACGGGCGCACTCAGTTGGCTGCGCGTCGTCGGCTCCATGGGTGAAACGGGTTCACCGCGAAAGGCAAACGCGCCGAGGCATAAAAACATCAACAGCAACGCGATGATCCATTGCGGCGCCCGCCGCGATGAGCGCATGACGTGGTCCGCAGGCTCGGATTGATTGCAGGCATTGTTCAGGGTCAAGCGAGCATCGCCAATGCGCACAGACAGCGGAAACCCCGTGCGATGGCCGCTGCCGATGGGAATCCTGAGCGTCTGGGCATCAGGCCCGATGACGATGACATCGCCGCCAAGGGCTTCGACCGCCACTCGGCCGTTAGCGAAACGCAGGGCCATGTGCCGCTCAGCAATGCCGGCGTCACTGAGCAACAGATCAGCGCTACCGGCACTGCCAATAATGTAGGTGGCTTTGTCGAGGGAGAGCGTTACCCCTTGATGCAGGCCATGGGTGATGCTGAGCAGTGGAACGCTCTTTCCCGCAGCCGATGAACCAGGCGCCGGGGTCAGGGAAATCAGGGCTGTCATATCGGGTTACCCGAGTGGTGCGCGCAGGCAAGGGCGAGTCAGACACCGAAAAGCGTAGAGTGAAATGCAGCGTAAGGGCCAGGTAGGCGAGCAGCCTTGCGGCTGCCCGCGCAGCGACGTCAGTTCTGCGGACGTTGCTTGGTCGCATCGAGCTCAGCTTTTTTGGCTGTGGTCAGCTCGGTGATCTTTGCCGACTTCTCGATAGCCATGTTGAACGTGGCTTCCATTTTTGCGATTGCGGCATCTGCGCCGCCGCCGGAGCTTGCTGGAGGGACTTCACTCATGTTGGATCTCCTTGCTTTAGATGGGATGTCTTCAGCCGCAACGCGGCGTGTTCATACTTCAGGCATCACAGTAAGGAAGCTTTATTACAATTAAACTTCAGCTCACCGCCCTGCACGAACCGATACTACGCAGATGAAACTATTCAAGGCTGTGAAAACTTGTGAAACCTCGCACCCACAACTAACAGACAGCTGCGCAATATCATTTAGCCTTCACCCAACAACTATTTGCAAAATATAATTCAAAACATTTCCCTTGATGCTGTCAGGAACTTTATTTTTATTAGTGGTCGCTGCCACTCAGTACTGGCTCCTCAATATCAGTGAATATGCTTTCGCCTCTAAGCCTCAAGCTAGAGCTTGATTTTAAGGAAAGCAACGTTGTGAAACGTTGTGAAACCTCCGGACGCCTCCTCTCCTTTGCGCATCATTCTGATAATGTCCCCGTCTCACCGAAGTTCAGCTTCGGTCGCTGCGACGATCAACTTTGCCGAAAAAATCAAACGATCAGAAGACTGAAGCGCGCCGCCTAAGACATACCACTCTCAGGACTAATATGTGCGCCACGTCACATTACTCATTGTGCGTCACTGATATTTAACACAGCGAATAAACAGCTAATCAGCAGTGTTCATAGTGACAGCCTTGATACTCATCGATACAGGAGCCCGACTATGTCTCTCACCGTGACGGATGTGACAAAAACCCCGGATAAAAACCAATCCGAATCCCAGTGGGACGGCTCGGTTCAGCGCGCCAAGGCCAAGGAAGCCGGTATCGAATGGCTACTGTCCGAGAACGATCATCGCTCGACGCAAGAGATCATCGACGGCAGTCCATTGCTCAAGAATCTGGGCAATCAGGCTGGCGTGAAAGATAAGCTCAAGGAGCGAGTGGGCGACTTCGAAACCGACCGTGACGCGGCCTATCGCGCAACGCAGGTGCTCGAACACATCGAGCAGTTGGACGAAGGCGGTAACCGCGTGGCCAGTAAAGATGTCAACAACGGCCGAGTGGACGGTTTCACCAGCCGCAGGGAGGCGCGGCACGGTACCGAAGCCGGGCGCCTGCAGGATTTCGGCAAGTATGGCTTCGATAACCTCGAGGGCCAGCTCAAGAACGTCGACGCGGTGGCCGATGACCCGGCCGTGCGTGAAAAGGCCGATGCACGGGGCATCCAATGGGAAAGGCCGGAAAATGACCAACGTTCCGCGCGGGAGATCATCGACGACAGCCCTTTATTGAAGAACCTCGGCAACCAAAGTGGCGTGAAAGACATGCTCAAGGAGCAGGTCGGCGACTTCGAGAATGACCCGGACGCCGCCTATCGCGCCAAGCAGGTGCTGGACCACATTGTGCGGTTTGACGCGAACGGCGAACGCCTGGCGGGCAAGGATGTAAACAATGACCGCGTCGATGGCTTCACCAAAAGCGGCGAGGCCAAACACGGCACTGAAGCGGGTCGCCTGCAGGATTTCGGCAAGGGCGGCTTCGACAGCCTCAATGGCAAACTTGAAACTGCCGCCAACGTTGGCAGCGATCCCAAGGCTCGCGAGGCAGGTGAAAAAGCCGGCATCGTCTGGGAGCTTCCGGAGGGCGACGAGCGCTCTGCCAGCGATATCATCGACGCCAATCCCCTGCTTAAAAACCTCGGTAACCAGAGCGGCGTAAAAGATGCCCTCAAGGAACGTGTCGGCGACTTCGAGAATGACCCGGACGCCGCGTTCCGGGCCAGCCAGGTGCTTGATCGCGTGGTTGGCTACGATGAGAGCGGCAAGGTTCTCAGCGGCGGCGACGTAGCCAACAGCAGTGTCGACGGCTTCACCAAAAGCGGCGAAGCCAAACACGGCACCGAGGCAGGACGTTTGCAGGATTTCGGCAAGTTCGGCTTCGAGTCACTGCCCAAGGCCCAGGCCAGCGAGGATATCGCCAGCTACAAGGACTTCCTCAAAGCCAAACCCGACGCCGACGCTGGCTCCAAACAAATCGCCCAGTACGCCGCCATCCTGGAGCAGAAGTACGACTCGATTCGCGGCAAGACCGGCGCCGACAGCACATTGACCGAACAGAACATCAGCGACTACAAAGACGCCAACCCCCAGCTCAGCGCCAAGGAGAAGGAAGCGCTGGAGTTCTGGTCCCAGCCGGGTGCGTTCAACATGCTCGACGCCGCCAGCAATCCACTGGCCAATAGCGCCGACGGCAAGGTCAGCAAGGCCGACATCCAAACCTGGCTGAAGAACACCGCCCCGGCGGATGCCCCTGGGCTGACCAGCATGCTGTCGAGCGTGGTATCGGGCAACGTGACCGACAATGTCGACACCAGCAAGCTGGGCCCAGATGTCTTCAAGCACCCCGAAAAATACACGGCAGAGCAAAAAGCCGCTGTGCTGATGGACCTGCAGAATGCGCAAAAACTGGTGGTCGACGGCGCCACCGCCGGGATGTGGGGCGACGACTACGGCAAGGTAGCCATTGCCAACGGCTCCGGCGCGTTCTGGGAACCGGACAAGGTGCTGCAGGATATCAACGACCACATCGCCATCCTCCAGAAGGACAAGCCTACGGCTGAGTTTCTCCAGACCCGTGGCGATGAAGCCATGAAGGAGCTGTTTGATGACAGCCCGGAGCTCAAGGCAGCGGCGACCAAAACCTACGAGGACCAGATCAAATCCGGCAAGGCACTGGACAAAGCCTGGGACGCCGCTACCAAGGACGGCAAGGTTGATCAACCCAAGGCGCTGGCGGATTTCTATGCCACTGCGCGCAGTCTCCAGACGATGTTGGGCATCGACAAGGCCGACGAGATCCAGGCAGGCGTAGGCAAGTCCTCCCACAGTGAAGAATTCAAGGCCTACTACAAAGACACGCTGGCCTCGGGCGATCGTCTGCGCGAGCTGCTCAAGACCGAAACGCCGGAAGCGGCTGCCGGCGCTTTCAGCATGGAAGTTGCGCTCTACAACGGCGCGTTGGACCCGGAGTTCACCGGCACGCTCGACAAGCAGCTGAACGACAACTTCTCCAGCATCGTCCAGGAGAACGCCTTCAAGGGCGCAACCTTCGATGACCTGAAAGCGGCCTACGGCAAGGATGGCGGCGCGGAGCTCGACGAAGGAAAAGTGCGCAAGCTGATTGACGAGATACGTCGCGAATCACCCGAACTGCTGATGAACAAAGACGGCACCATGACCACAACCGACCAGATCCTGGCGGGTTTTCGCGGCAACTGGGACATGTTCCGCCAGGGCATCAAGTCCCTGGACAGCATGAACGCCCTGGCTAAATTCGATATCAGCGGCGAGGGCAAAGGTGCGTACAGCAGCGGTGTCCTGCACGGGGTAAGTGGCCTGTTTCTGGCTGGCGTGACGATTGCCCGTGGCGTACAGGGCGCAGGCAAGCTGACCGAAAGGAACATGGTCGATATTGCCACCGGCTCAGTCATGACCGCCACCGTGCTCACCGAAGGCGGCACCAAGGCTTACAAGGAGTATCTGGATACCGCGATCAAGAACGGAGAACAGTCGATCGACGACATGCGGACCGGCAAGCTACCCAGCGATTTGCTTCAGCAGCTCAAGGACAACGTCAAGGACGGCAAGAACGCCAAGATCATTGCCAACAGATTCGAAGACAGCGCAAAAGGCCTGGGTGGGCTGGCAGGTATGGCGATGGGCGCCTACGGGATCTTTGACGGCGTGCAGGCGATTCGTCGCGGCGACAAGCTGACCGGTGGTTTCGGCATCACGGCCAGCGCGCTGGGTGCCTTGGCCGGTGCGGCGTCAGCCGTAGAGGGCGGCCTTGGGTTGCTCAGCGCCAGCCTGCCACGGCTGATCCCTTACATGTCCGGTATAGCCGGTGCAGCCGGGGTCTTGGGTGTCCTTGCCGGGGGCGTCGCCGTGCTCGCCGCGCTGATCCCCGGGTTGGTCAGGGAGGGGCAGCAACAGGCCAAGGCCGATGACTTCGCCCAAGTGCTCGGCGGCTCGATCGAGCGCTACGGCATCGACGGTGTCAAAGAAGGCACGATCAGCGACATCCCGACGAAAGATTGGCCGGGCGGCGAAGAATCGATGTCCTGACATCAATCGACGACCGTGGGCGGCAGCGCAACATTCCTCGCGTTGCCGCCTGCGCTGTCTATTTGATGAGCCAGGCCTGGTCAATCCAGTAGAAAATCTGCCGCTTCGGTGCTCATCACTTACCCAGCGGCGCATCAAGAGGAACATCGAGGGTAAAGGTCGCGCCCTGTCCAGTCCCGTCGCTGTGCACGCTCAAGCTGCCACCCATTTCCTGCGCGGCCAGCGCGCAGCTGTGCAGGCCGAAACCGTGACCGTCTTTGCGCGTAGTGAAACCATGGGAAAAGATCCGCGTCAGGTGCTCAGGCGCGATCCCATTGCCGTTGTCAGCCACCGTGATACGCAACACTGGCCCGTCAGTGAGAGCGGCGCTGAACGTGATGCACGGGCTGCGATCGATCACACCGCCCAAGGCCTGTTTGGCATTACGGATCAGGTTCACCAGAATCAACAACATCCGGTGCCGGTCCAGCGACAGCAGGGGCAAGTCGGCAACTTCCTTGACCACCGCCACCCCCTGGCGCTCCAGTGATCCGGCACTCATGCGCAAGGCATCATCGATCAACTCTGCGACCGGCACGGTCTCGACCACACTGACAGCAACGGCATAGGACTGTTGGGCAGCGACAATGGTTTTGATGTGGTCAATGCCCTTGGTGAGCTGTCCAAGCTCTTCGATGATGCCCTGTTGCTCTGCCGTCACCACCTCCGCCAGCTTGCGCAGGTAGTCAGGCAGCATCTTTCCTTTGTGGTCTTTGGTGAGAAAGTCGCTCAGGTCATGAATATGTTCGTTCATCAGTTGGGCCACCTTGCCCAGCCCCTGGGCTTTGGAGGTGCGCATCAGGCTGCTGACCAGTTCTGCCGAGACGTTCACGCTGTTCAGAACGTTGCCGACGTTGTGCAGCACAGTGGTGGCGATTTCGGCCATGCCCGCCTGGCGGGATTTTGCCTGCAGTTCGGCTTGCACCTGGCTCATGCGTAGCGCCGCGCGTATGCGCGCCTTGAGCTCCAGTGGCGAGAACGGCTTGGCGATGTAATCATCGGCGCCACTCTCCAGCCCGGAGACGCAGGCCTCGGCGCCGCCGCGAGCGGTCAACAGGATTACCGGCAAATGGGCGAAACCGGCGCTGGCTTTGATCCTGGCGGTCAGGCCGAAGCCGTCGAGCTTCGGCATCATCACATCCGAGAGGACGACATCAATGGGGCGACGCTGCAGGAGTGCCCACGCCTGCTCTCCATCCGTTGCGGTGGCGACGATGTAGTCGTTTTGCAAAAGTTCGCCCAGGTAGCTGAGCATTTCCGGGCTGTCGTCTACCACCAGCACTCTGGAATGCGAAGCGCGTTCCGGGTGTTGCCCATCCGGGACTTCCATTGAAGCTCGGTCATCGCCACTGCCATGACGCCCGTCATCGAAACGCAGGTGGCGCTGCTCGGCTGTACTCGCTGTACTCAATGACGATCGCTCATGCATCGTACTGGCTTCGGCCGGCAAGATGTTTTGCTCAGCCCCCAGCGGAAGCCGGACAAAGAAGCACGAACCCCGTCCGGGCTCGCTGTTGACGCCAACTTCGCCCCCCATCAGTTCGACCAGGTCCTTGACCAGGGCGAGACCAATGCCTGTGCCGCTGTAGTGACGCGTAGCGGAGTTGTCGATCTGGGAAAAACGCTGGAACAACAACGGCAGTTTGTCAGGCGCAATACCAATGCCCGAGTCCTGCACCGCTAGTTCAAATCGCTCGCCATCAAGGGGCGTCACTGTCAGGTGCACGGTGCCGCCGGCGGGCGTGAACTTGATGGCATTGCTCACAAGGTTAAGAAGAATCTTCTCGAAGTGCCGGGGGTCCAGGAACACCGTGCCGAGCGCGGGATCGATGCTGCAGGTCAAGGTGCAGCCTTTACCCTCGGCGACCATGGCGGCATCCTCGGCCAGCACACCCACCATCTTGTTCAAGTCGATGGGCGCCGGACACAACTCAAACTTGCCCGCTTCGGCCTTGGAAAAATCGAGGATGTCGTTCACCCGGTTCATCAAGCGCAGCGCATTGCGTTGGGCGCGTTCGACTTGCGCATGCCAGTCCGCCGGCGGGATGGCCGCCGCCGAGAGCTGCTCCAGGGGGGCGAGAATGAGGGTCAAGGGGGTGCGCAGTTCATGGCTGACCGTGGCAACGAAATCGCTTTTTGCCTGGTTAGCCGTCTCGGCCTGGTTGCGCGCCTGTATGAGTTCGATGGCTTGCGCCTCGAGCACTTCGGTCTGGTGGTGCAGCGTGTCGGTCCGTTCGGCGACCATTCTCTCCAAGGAGGCCTGGACTTGCTGTCGTTCGGCCTCGGCCTCAGCCTCCAGCACCCGGATGCGCAGGGCATTTTCCTGGAACACCCGTACGGCGCGGGTCATGATTCCAATTTCGTCGCCGCGTCCGGCCCTGGCGATCTCGGCGTTCAGGTCGCCAGCCGCAAGCCGGCGCATGACCGAGGCCAGGGCCACGATCGGCTGCGCGACGAATCGCGACGTGCTCCAGGCGATGGCGCCCGCCAGGAGGATGGCGACGGTACCGGCAACTATCGTCGCGAGCATGCCGCGATCATTGTGGACCAAGGCGTCGGAGCGCGCTTCACCCGCGAAGCGCGCCACCAACAGGCCGGCGCTTCGAGCCTCGTTGCGAACCTGGTCACGCGCGCCGCTCAAGGCGTTGCTCGCTTGATGGAACCTGGCGAATGCCGCCCGGTACCCGGCAATCTGATCGGTGACCGTCAGGGATGTAGCCCTGCTTTGCAGCCCTGCTGACGATGGAAGAACGCGGGATAGACGGGAAAGTTCGTCCAGGATGGCACCGACCGAATTGGCGATCTCGGCCGAAGGAGACAGGCGAAACGACAAGGTCTGCGCTTCCAGGGTGGCCACACGCTCGGCGAAACGCTTGGACAACGCGGCTGCATTTTGCAGCAAACCGGTGGCTGCCTGAATGTCGCTGGCGTCATGGGCAACCTGCCCATCCGTGTCACCCAACATTATCTCGAGGCGCTCGGCCATATCCCCGACGGCAGCGAGATGCCGTAGAGCCTCGCCTCCCCGAAGCTTGGGCGCCTCGCCAAGGTGCTCGACCGACAAGCTGGCAGCAGCGAGCGCCGTCGCCAACTGCTCCAGGGCCTCTCTCTCCTGTGGCGCCCCCATCACCTCGCGCAATTGTTCGACCACGGGCTGGAGTGCCGCGCAGGCGTTGCGCGCCGCAGTCGCCGATGCCTCATCACCGCTCGCCAGCATCTTGGCCACATTGGCGGTGATGATACGTTCGCCGTTACGCAGGATATCCAGGATGCGATGGGCGCTTTCGATGTTGCTCACCCGCGCTTCGTGATCATCGGCGCGGGAATCGAGCCCCTTCAGCCCATCGGCAATGCCCTGTTCAACGAGGATCGTCGCCTCTCGCATCCGGCCGTAGTGAGCCGTCATGTTCTCCGTTTCGCCATCCATGGCCAGGCTCGCCGCGCCCAAGGTGGCGATCGCCGCGGCGAGCCTTTCCAGACTGCCCTTGAGCGATTGCGCCTCGGCCACCGGAATGGCGGTGAGGCCGGCGATAGCTGTCGCCACCATGCCTTCGGCCTGGGACAGGCTTTCCTGGTCGCGGGTGGCAATGAAGTTTTCTACCCGTCCGGTGGCCCCGTTTACCGAGGCCAGGATTTCCGCGGAATGGCTGGCGGAATCCACCGCACGGACCATGCCGCGCAAGCCGTAGAGGTTCACCAGCGACACCGTCAGCATCAGGAACACCAGCGCGGCGACCGCCAGGCCGATCCTGACGGCGATGGGCCTGTCCGTGGTGGGTTTGAATGTCAACATGGCGCCTCGTACCCTGCCCGCCACTACTGCTTCGTCACCTCGGGCAAAGACGTCGGCGTATTGTTGTTGGCCGCCTCGATCATCGCCACGACGGAAGCCTGGTCATAGGAAGGATTGGCGGCGCCGCCCACCGGCATGGTGGCGAGCCAGGCGTCCAGGTCTTTCGCATCGATACGCACCAACGGCACTTCGACGAACTTCGGTACTTGCTTGCCCGCCAGAATCTGCTGGGCCACCCAGAACCCCACTTGGGAGACGCTTGGGGAGGCGGAAACAGAGACGGTCTCGTAGCCATTGGCGTCGCGCTCCTGTTTCCACAGGGCGAGTTCGTCCTGACGGTTGCCCATCACGATGATCGGCAAAGGGCGTCCCGCCGCCTTGAACGCCATGGCCGCGCCATAACCATCGCCCCCTTGAGTTGCGACGGCATCAATATTGGGCAGCGACGGCAGCGCCAGCGCCACTTCCTTGCGTGCCACGGAAGACGTCCAGTTCCCATAGACGGTCTTGGCGAATTTCAGGCCCGGATAGTCGCTGGCGGCCTTGCGAATGCCGTCGCTGATGTTTTTATCGGTGGCATCGCCGGCAATGCCGCGGATCTCCAGCAGCGTTCCGTTCCCCTTGAGGCGCTCGGCGATGTAGTCGATTTCCACGCGGCCCATGGCGGACCAGTTGTAGTCCACGGTATAGACGCAGGGTTCGGTGACCAGGCTGGCCATGACAACCACTACGATGCCGGCGTTGCAAGCGTCGCGGATCACCCCGTTGAGGGCCGTGTCGGACGCGGCCAGGATGACGATGGCGTTGACGCCGTTGACGATCATGTCCTGGATATGCGCCGCTTGTTCCGACGCTGAATTATTGGCGCTGACCACCGGAGCCTCGCGGATCAAGCCATCCTTTTGCGCCTGGGCCGCAATCTCCTGCCAGTTGCGCACCATCACTTTGCGAAAGTCGCTGCCCGCGTAGGAATTGCTGAAGGCGATGCTATGACTGGCGGTAGGGCCGTCGGCAGCTCGGGCCGGACCGGCGGCGATCATCGCCAGTCCGGTCAAGCAGCCGGCGATGCCCCACAAGACGTTGATCGATTTAGTGTTCATGCCATTCTCACGTGCTGCAGTGGCCGTGAGCATAGTCCCAAGGTGCCCGCTTCGCTCGGGGCCTGGACGAAGTAATGGGCGAACGGGCTGATTGCTCTCAGCGGCGCCTTACAGACTCGCATCCTGCGGGGTGCCGCCAGTCAACGCATTGGCCGTCCAGCTGCTAAGCTTTGTTTCGCTCCAGACCATAACCAATAAAAACTCCAAGAAGGTAACGCAGCATGGCCACGGTACAGCCCCCGGCAACGTCAAGTTCTGCGAAATGGCGCTTCAAGACAGGCATCGCCATTCTTTGCCTGATGCTCGCGTTGTGGTTGTTGGTGCCGCTGGCAGCGGCTGCGGATGTACCCCGCTCCACCATCGCGGCGATCACCGGCGCGCTGTTCATCATCAACAAGGTGCTGTTGCTGCTGGTCATCGCAGTGATGGGCAAGGCAGGTTTTCAGGAGCTCAAGCAGAAGGTGTTCGGCTATGTGTCGGGCCTTGTGCCCAGCGCTGAGCAGGAGGTAAGCACCACCCGCCACCGTATTGGCCTGGTGATGTTCTGCCTGCCGTTGGTGTGCTCGTTTCTTGAACCTTATGTCGATGCCCTCGCACCCGGTCTACGTCCTAATAGCTGGGCGTTGCAATTGCTTGCCGATGCACTGTTGGTCGGCAGCTTCTTCGTCCTGGGCGGCAATTTCTGGGAGAAACTGCGCGCCCTGTTTATCCGCTCCGCACGGGTCACCACCGCCGACGCGATCTGAGACAACGTCCGGATCGCCGCCCCGGCGCTCTATCAGTTTTCTTCAATGGCCATGACTTGCAGGTGCCGATATGCCCGATTCGCCCCGTTCCGTCGAGCCTGAGTTACACACTGAACCGCTTCCTGAAAAGCCTGTACCCGCCAATCCGCTACGGCGCATTGCGCTGGGCGTTGCGGTGTTGATCGCCGTGCTGTTCATCCTCTCCATTTTCATGGAGCGCCGCACGCCCTCGACGTCGCAAGCCGTGGTGCAAGCCTATGTGGTGGAAATGGCTGCAGAAGTGGGTGGCCGTGTGACGGAAATAGCGGTGCTGGACAATGCCCGGGTGAAGGCCGGCCAGGTGCTGTTTCGTATCGACCCGCAACCCTACAGACTTGTCGTCAGCGAGGCTGAAGCGCGGCTGGAGGAAACCGGCCAGGCAGTGGGTGCGAGCACCGCCTCGGTGGATGCCGCCCAGGCGCAGCTGGTGTCGGCGCGAGCGCAGCGCGACAACATACGCGAGCAAGCCCGACGGGTGAATCAACTGGTCGAGCGTGGCGTGTTCGCCGCCGCCCGCCAGGATGAAGCGAAAGCCTCGTTGGGCTCCGCCGAGGCGGCCGTGAGCAAAGCCCAGGCCGACCTGGAACGGGCGCGCCAGCAACTCGGGCCCAAAGGCAACGACAACCCGCAATTCAAGCAAGCCCTGGCCTCGCTGGAAAAAGCCCGACTCGACTTGGTGCGTACCGAAGTCATCGCACCCGCCGATGGCGTGATCACCCATCTCCAGCTCGCCGTGGGCCAGGTCGTCAGCGCCGGCCAACCGGCACTGACCTTCATCGACAGAGGCACCGTATGGGTGTCTGCCGCCTTCAAGGAAAACAGCCTGGAGCATGTGCAGGCCGACGACCCGGCAGAGCTGGTCTTCGATGTATTGCCGGGCCGCGTGTTCAAAGGCCGGGTTGAAAGCGTCGGCTGGGGTGTCGCGCAACAGGGCAGCAACAACTCGGCCCTGCCCTCGGTGCGCAACCAGAGTGGTTGGGTGCGTGACCCTCAGCGCTTTCCGGTACGCCTGATCGTGGAGGAACCACACCCGGTTGGCCCGCGTTACGGCTCACAGGTGAGCGTGGTGATCTATACCGATGACAATCCCATGACTAACGCGCTGGGGGCATTCATGACACGCTTGGGCGCCTGGCTGAACTATGTCAACTGAAGGGCAAGCTGCCCAGGAGCGGCTGCGGATCAAACGCCAGGGACTGCGCGTCGCCCTGGCAGTGACCGTGGGCTTGTGCACGGGTCTGGTCCTGGGCGATATCTTGCCGTTTCTCGCGCCCTTGTTCGCCATCCAGTTCCTCTTGGCCAGCCGCCGCGCGCCAGCGCTGTCCCAAGGGTTGATGACGTTGCTGGTAAGTATGCTGACCGGCGCGCTGCTGGTATTTGCCACCGGCTTGCTCGGTGAGCGGCCTTGGGTGCTGCTGCCGCTGTTGTGGCTGTTTTATTTCGCCTGTTTTATCGCCCAAGGCCAACAACTGGGCGGCGCGGGACCGGCGCTGATGCTGGTCATTGCGATTGTGGTGCCGATGCTCGATATCGTGCAGCCCGACCTGGGCGAATCTATCGTACTAGTGCTGGTGAAGGCGGTCGGCCTGGGTTTGCTGCTGACCTGGGGCGCCCATGCGCTGCTGCCTGACCCTGCAGGTGAATATGCCGACCAGGCACTCGCCCAGCCGCACGAGCTGACGCTGGTGATTCGCCAGGCCTTGGCCAGCGCGGCGATCCTGCTGGCGATGGTTGCGCTGTGCCTGAGCGACCCACGGCTGGCCACGGCGATAGTCGTGCCCATTACGGTGGCCTCGCTGCTTAGCCAGTTCTCCCTGGGCATGAGCAGCCGCACCGCCCTCGGCTTGGTGTTGGTCAACCTGCTAGGCGGGCTGGCGGCGTCCGTGGCCTTCACGCTGTTTGAACTTCGCCCGACCCTGTGGCTGGTGGCGCTGGTCCTGTTGCTGGTAAGCCTGCTGTTTGCCGGCAAAGCCGCCATCGGCAACGCCACTGGCAAGATATTCGGCGGTGGGCTAATCACCTTCCTTATCCTGTTCGGGCTCGGTGTATCGCCATTGCCGACAGAAACGCCCCAGCTGTTTTCCACCCGTATCGCCTACGTGCTGTTTGCGGTGGTCTATGCCATCGGCCTGGCCGCGCTGCTGTGGCCAAGCACGCGCGCTCTGCAACGCCTTCCCGGCTAGTTCGGTTTTACGGCAACAGGCGCGGTCATTCGAGCAAAGACATACAGCAGCATCCCCACCAGGATAAGTGCCGCGCCTCGTAGCCAAGTGCCCAAGTCTTGCTGACTCAGCAATACGAGACAAGACACGATAGCCAGCAAGGGTACCCAGGTGGGAATTCGAAAATGCTCCTGCCCAACCTTGTCCTTGCGTAACACCAACACGGCCATGTTGGTGCTGAGGAAAACGAACAACAAAAGCAGGACCACGGTTTGCGCCAACGTCGCCAGAGTCCCCGTCAGCGTCAGTGCGATAGCTACGAGCGTCGTTGCGATAATGGCCGCCCATGGAGTGCGCCTATGTGGCAGCACCCTTCCCAAGACATCTGGCAATAGCCCTAGATTGGCCATTCCATAAGTGAGTCGACTGGCCATGATCATGGTGAGCAGCGCCCCATTGGCAACCGCGATGAGGGCGATAAACGCGAATAGACGAGGCGAGATGTCAAGCCCGGAGGCCCGAACCACCTCGAGTAACGGGGCTGAGGTGGCGAGCAGTTTCTCCGTCGCCAATACTGAAGAAGCGGCGATCCCAACGGCCATGTAAACGACGCCCGCTGTCATCAGCGCGGCAAACAAGGCCCGTGGGTATACCTTGCGAACATCCTTGATCTCTTCCGCGAGATTGGCGGAAGTCTCAAAACCCACGAACGAATAGAATGCGAGCAACGCAGCTCCCAACACGGCGAGCATTGGACTGACCCCAGGCTTGAATTCCAGCGACCTCCCCAGTTCGGCTTCGCCAGAGCTGAAAAAATAACCCGCAGCGACGATGACCAATATCAACCCGGACAGCTCGATCACGGTCATCACCAGATTCGCCCCCAGGGATTCCTTGATTCCTCGCGCATTCAAAAGCGCAATCGCCAACAAGAAGACCAGAGCCGCAACGTGGGGCGATACTTCAATGAACGCTGCAAGGTAATCCCCTGCGAAGGCCAGTGAGAGGCCAGCAGCACTTGTGACCGCCGCGGCGAGCATGCAAAAACCCACCAGGAAAGATATCAGCGGTGACTTGAAAGCCTTTTCGGCAAACACGGACGCTGCGCCCGCGTGAGGATATTTCGAGACCAGTTCGGCATACGAACCTGCCGTCAGCATTGCGAAGAACAACGCGATCAACAACGGCACCCAGATCGCGCCGCCGACCTCTCCGGCGATGGTACCCGCAAGCGCGTAAACGCCAGCGCCCAGTACATCGCCAAGTATGAATAGAAACAGCATCGGCCCCGTGACAGCGCGACGCAAAGAGGTCTTGGAGGGTGACGTGTCTACTTTCATCGAAGGCTCTGCCGAGTGATGTTATTTCGCACATACATCCGAGCGCCATGCCTTCGCACAACGTCTGAGCAGTGGAAAAATCCGCGGGGTAAAAGTTCACTTAATTGCCGATGGAGGTGGGGTGCAGGGACCTATTGGAAAGACAAGGCAGCGGATAACGCCGCTAAAACCTGTACGAAAAAGATACCAAAGTACAATTTATTGATGCCGTTGCGCCATCAACAATCCACTCCTACGTGCCTGATCCGCCCGTTCATAGATGCCCGGATATTCACCGGGTCGCTCCTGCAGTTCGAATCAAAATCAAAGAACGTGGAAAGGACCTCCCGCCAGAGCCAGAAAAATAACGTCGCTACATCCTCCAGCTCAGCCATTTGCACTGGACATATCGGGTTCGAAGCAACCCAACGTTATTGGCCGAACCGTGCAAAACACAAGGGCTGTCGCCGTAATCCTCGGCGCGCCCAAAGATCGGGCTGGGAGGCTTTATGAAACTCAAATCGCTGCAAGTAAGAATCTGCATGACAGCGGGCATCTGCCTGTTTGTTTCATCATTCAGCCTGGTGCTCTACGGGCTCTTTTCCGCCAAGTCCAACGAGCAATACGTAGCGGCCGAGGTCTCTGCCTTGGTTGAGCGCGCAACTATCCGGGAGATCCAGAACCTGGCGGAGTCCCGCGCCAATGCCATCCAAGCCAAATTGCAAAATGCCCTGGACGCTGCGCGTACCATGGCCAACACTTTTGCCGCGAGCAAAGCCTCGCAAAGCCCTCTGGTGATGGGCCGAGAGCAGATCAACACCGTACTGCTCGGGGTGCTCAAGGATAACCCTGATTTCAACGGGACCTATTCCTGCTGGGAACCAGATGCACTGGACGGGCAGGACCTTGCGTTTCGCGCGACCCAGGATGGGAGCAATCCGTCGACGGGCCGCTTTACGCCCTATTGGACCCGTAGCGCGGGTGGCCACATAGCGGTGCAACCGCTGGTTGAGTATGACTCCTCGGACCGCCACCCCAACGGCGTGCCTAAAGGCGGTTGGTACAGCGGCCCCCGTGACACTCTGAAAGAAAGCGTGCTAGACCCCATTCCCTACGTGGTCCAGGGAAAAAATGTCTGGCTGACCACCCTGTCGGTCCCTATCGTCGCCAACGGCAAATTCCAGGGCGTGGTCGGGGCCGACTTCGATATTGCCTTTATCCAGAAACTCAGCGAGCAAATGTCCGCCGACCTTTACGGCGGCAAAGGCTCGGTATCGATCCTCAGCAACCAGGGCTTGGTAGTGGCGGACAGTCAGCGCACTGACTTGATTGGCCAACCCATCAAGGCGTTGTTGCCTGAGTCTTGGGAAACGGTGCTGAGCACCATCCAGAGCGGGCGCGGTAACGGCTTGCTCAATGCGCAAACCCAACAAATCGAAGTCTTGATGCCCATTGAGCTTGGCCGTACCGGCAAACCCTGGGCAGTGCTGATTCGTTTGCCCAAGGCCGTGGTCATGAGCCAGGCCATCGCCCTGGAGCAAGAGCTGCAGGCCCGCAGTATCAACAACAGCATCTGGCAGGTCTCTGTCGGTCTGGGCATCTCACTACTGGCCTTGGTCGCGTTGTGGTTCGCTGCCGCGAAAATTGTCGGCCCAATCCGCGATGCCGCTGCCTTGGCGGCCAACATCAGCCTGGGGGACTTCTCGCGGCGTCTGGTGCAGGAAACCGAAGATGAGGTGGGACAATTGTCCGCGGCGTTGAACGACATGTCCGAAAGCCTGCAACGGCAAGTACGAGTCGCCGAGCGCATTTCCGAAGGTGACCTGGATCTGGAGGTCCGGTTGTCCTCGCCCCACGATACCCTGGGCAAATCGCTGGAAAAAATGGTCAGTAACCTCAACCAACTGATCTCACAGGTACAGTCCAGCGCAACCCAGATCACCGGCAGCTCAGGACAGGTCACCGATCTCAGCCAGTCGCTGTCTGACGGCGCGGCGAACTCCGCGTCGTCCATTACCGAAATCAGCGCGGTCATGACCCAAATGGCCGCTCAAACCCGAGACAACGCCGCCAACGCCAAGAAAGCGGATGAGCAATCCCAGGCATCACGGGCCGATGCGGGAGAAAGCGATCAATTGATGGGCGAGTTGATAGCCGCCATGGCCGAGATTGACGACTCGGGCAAAGACATCACGGCGATCATCACCACCATCGACAACATCGCCGCGCAAACCAACTTGCTGGCCTTGAACGCCGCCATCGAGGCCGCTCGAGCGGGTGAGCTGGGACGGGGGTTTGCCGTCGTGGCGGACGAAGTCCGCAGCCTGGCGGCGCGCAGTGCCGAGGCCGCCCAGCAAACCGCCGCGCTGATTTCCGACTCCTCGAGCAAGACGCAGCGCGGCATGGTCATCGCTAGCCGCACCGCCGAATCGTTGAAAAATATCGTCAATGGAACTGGCGCAGTGTCCAACTTGGTGTCGCTGATCTACCAGGCCTCCAGCGAACAGGCCTCCGGATTGCAGCAAGCGAGCATCGGGCTTGAGCAAATCGACGAAGTGACGCAGAAAAATCAATCAAACTCGCTGGAGTGCGCGGTGGCGGCCAAGGATCTGTCGGAGCGGGCCGCGCTCATGCAGCGGGAGTTGGGCAGGTTCAAGGTCAAACGGTCATAGGGGGACGAGGTTGGCTCCGGGGCGGCCCATGGAGCTCGGGGGGAGCAATCCTGACCCAACATAGCGCTATTGACCAAGAACGCAGGCTTTTCATGAAGGTGATGGAAGGGTGCTTGATGTAGATCAATTGACCAACGCCGATGGCGATCATCATCCCGACAGACACATGCCGGGAAAAGGTCGCCCGGTGCCCAGTAAGTCCTAGTCCGGGAGGTTTGCCATGTCTACTCAATCACGCTTGATGCTAGTCGTCTCGCCGCTGATGGAACACAATCCGGCGTTCGACCGGGCGGCCGCACTGGCCAAGGCCGAAGGCACCGCGCTGCACATTGTCGCTTTTGACTACCTGGAAGGCCTCGCCACGGCCAGCCTGGTCAACGAGCAGGCGTTGGAGCAGATGCGTCTGGGCTACGTTGAACGCCACCGGGACTGGCTGGAGGAGAAAGCCAGGCCCCTGCGCAAGCTCGGTATAGAGGTCACGACGGAAGTGGCGTGGGTGGAGCGCCCCCTGCAGGAAATCCTGGTCCATCTCAAAGAAGCGCCGATGGAAGCACTGATCAAGACGGTGGATCCTGAATCCTGGATCTCGCGCCTCATGTTTACCCCCCTGGACGTGCGCCTGCTGCGCGAATGCGAGGTGCCGCTGCACTTCGTCAACAAAGTGGCCCATGCGCGCCCGCGCAAGATCGTGGCCGCTATAGACCCTTTTCACCGCGACGGTCGCTACGAAGGCCTCAACGACCGGATCCTGGCCGAAGCCAACAAGCTGGCTGCCAGCTGCGATGCGGAACTTGAAGTCATCTACGCCTACGACCTTTCCTCCATCACCGCCGCCGAATACGGTTTTGGCAACGGTTCGACCTTTTTCTCCTCGACACTGGCCCGACAACTCTACGAATCCCAAGGCGCAGCCTTTGACGCATTGGTCGAACGCAACGGGATCGCACCGCAACAACGGCGAATGATCATGGGCGACCCAACCAAGGTTCTAGTCAACTACGCGGCCTCCCATGATATCGACGTCATTGTCATGGGCCGGGTGCGCTACAGCGGTCTGGACAAGCTGATCGGCAGCACGGTTGAGGGCCTGTTGTACAAAATGCCGTGCAGCTTATGGGTGATTGCGCCGCAACAGATCGACTAATCGCGCACTGGTCGCTAACCGCCTGGGCGATTCAAGGCTTCAAGTTCCATGGGAAAAATTGCTCGATGAAGCCCACTGACACCCCATCAACCACCCCACTCCGTCCGCAGGCCTGGTACAACCTGCCGGCGGAACAGGTTCTCAAACGCCTGGGGGTCAGTGAGCAAGTCGGGTTGAGCGTTGCCGATGTCCAGACCCGACTGGCCCAGGCCGGCCCCAACTGTCTCCCCGAGTCACCCCGGCGCCCGACGTGGCTACGCTTTGCGCTGCAGTTCCACAACATCTTGATTTATGTGCTTCTGGGATCGGCGGCCATCACCGCCCTGCTGCAGCACCTCTGGGATACGGTAGTGATTCTCGCGGTAGTGCTGGCAAACGCCCTTATTGGCTATATCCAGGAAGGCAAGGCTGAACAAGCCATGGACGCCATCCGCCAGATGCTGGCACCGCGGGCAGCAGTGATTCGCGGCGGCGAACGCTTGAGTGTCGCGGGCGAGGCGCTGGTGCCGGGCGATATCGTTCTGCTGGAAGCCGGCGACAAAGTCCCAGCGGACCTGCGCCTGCTGCACGCAAACAGGCTGCAGATCCAGGAAGCCCTGCTGACCGGAGAGTCCGCTCCCGTAGAAAAACACACCGAACCGGCGGGAAGTGAAGCGGCCCTGGGTGATCGGGCGTGCATGGCGTTCAGCGGCACGCTGGTCACCTGCGGACAAGCCACCGGCGTCGTGGTGGCCACCGGTCCTTTAGCCGAGATCGGGCGAATCAGTCATCTGCTGTCAGGTGTGGAGACATTGACCACGCCACTGGTCCAGCAAATGAACGTCGTTGCCCGCTGGCTGACCTTATTGATTCTGGCTGTCGCCGGTTTGTTGCTGGTTTATGGACATTTCGTCGTGCATTACGCGTTCACCGAAATGTTCATGGTCGTGGTGGGCATGTCGGTCGCTGCCATTCCCGAAGGGTTGCCCGCGGTCCTCACCATTACCCTGGCCGTCGGGGTGCGAGCAATGGCCCGACGCAACGCCATCGTCCGGCGCCTGCCCGCCATCGAGACCCTGGGCTCGGTCTCCGTCATCTGCACGGACAAAACCGGCACCCTGACCCGCAACGAGATGATGGTGGCGTCGGTCGTCATCAGTGACCTCACATTCACGGTAGATGGCGCGGGCTATCAACCCGCTGGGAACGTCAATCTCGAGAATCAGTTGATCGACACCGCCAATCATTCGACCTTGGCCGAGCTCGGGCGAGCGGCAGCCCTGTGCAACGATGCAGCATTAAGACAACACCAAAGCACATGGATCGTTGAAGGCGACCCGATGGAGGGCGCGCTGCTGGTATTTGCCGCCAAGGCTGGAATCGACCGCGACGAAGAGCGACGCACCTGGGCACGCACCGATGCGATTCCGTTCGATGCCAAGCACCGCTTCATGGCAACGTTGCATCACAACCATGAGCGACACGCTACGATTTACGTCAAGGGCGCGCCTGAGCAGGTGCTGTCGATGTGCACGCAACAACGCATCGATACAGCCGCAACGGGCCGGCTCGATACCCACTATTGGCTTGACCAGGCGAATGCCATCAGCCGCAACGGCCAGAGGGTGTTGGCGTTCGCAACCCGGGCGGTGGCACCCGAACAGGCGCTGTTGGAGTTCTCCGATGTGCAGGGTTCGCTGACCTTGCTTGGCATGGTGGGCATGATCGATCCGCCTCGCCCGGAAACCGTGGAGGCGGTCAAGCAATGCCAGGCGGCGGGTATCGGGGTCAAAATGATCACGGGTGATCACCCTGGCACCGCCGCCGCGATCGGGCAACAGATCGGCTTGCAGAACCCCAACCGGGTCCTGACCGGCCTCGACTTGGACGCCATGGACGACGCCGTGCTGAAAGAAACGTTGAAAGACGTGAATATTTTCGCCCGCACCAGCCCCGAACATAAACTCAGGCTGGTGATGTTGCTGCAGTCGAACGGCATGACCGTGGCAATGACCGGCGACGGTGTCAACGACGCACCAGCACTCAAGCGTGCAGACGCCGGCATCGCCATGGGCAATAAAGGCAGTGAAGCGGCAAAGGAAGCCGCGGATCTAGTCCTGGCCGATGACAACTTCGCCTCCATCGTTGCCGCGGTTCGCGAAGGCCGGACCGTCTATGACAACATCAAGAAAGTGTTGAGCTGGACATTGCCGACCAACGCAGGCGAAACCATGACGATCATCGTCGCGCTGTTGTTTGGCCTTACGTTACCCGTGACGGCCATCCAGATTCTATGGATCAACCTGATCACCGCGATAACCCTCGGTATCGCACTGGCTTTCGAGCCAACCGAAGAAAACACCATGCGCAGGCCTCCGCGTGCCAGGCATGAGCCGCTGATCAGCGGCGCCCTGATCTGGCATATGGTGCTTGTTTCTATTCTTTTCCTTTGCGGCGTCTACGGCATCTTTGCCTATGCGCTCGATCGCGGTTACCCCGTGGAGCTGGCTCGCACTCTGGCGGTCAATACCCTGGTCGTGATGGGAATCTTTCACCTGTTTTTCATACGTAATCTCTACGGCACGTCCCTGACCTGGGAGGCCGTTCGAGGCACCCCGGTCGTGTGGCTGACAGTCGCTGCGGTGACTTTCGCGCAGTTCGCCATCACCTATGCGCCGCCGTTGCAAAAGGTGTTTGATACCCAGTCGGTACCGTTGCTCGATGGTCTGCTCATCATCGGGATTGGTCTGGCACTCTTTGTGATCATCGAGATTGAAAAACAGATTCGACTGCGCCTGTTCAGTTTCCACCGCAGTTCGCTGTACCGCGACGAAGCGCAAGATCCCTGCGATAAGGCTGCGGGACGTTAATCAGAAAAGCAGTTCAGCCTCGCCCCCGTCATTCAGGAGCTCTAAAAAATGCATAAAGTACTGATTGCTGCCGATGGTTCAGAACATTCGGAACGCGCCGTGCGCTACCTGATCGGGCTGATCCTGGACGGCGGATTGCTCGCAGGCAACGTAGAAGTTCATCTGGTGAATGTGCAGACGCTCTTATCGGCTCGCGTCGCACAAGGAATGAGTCGTGATGAGCTGGACCGTTACTACCTTGAAAAAAGTACCCTGGCTTCACGCAGAGCGATTGATTTGCTGAAGAATGAAGGCATCGCATTCACTTTCCATGCGTTACAGGGCGACGCCGCAAGCAGAATCGTAGCCTGTTCCCAATCGTTAGGCTGTGACAGCATCTTCTTGGGGTCCCAAGGCAACGGTGTCTTGGAAGGGATCTTTTTAGGCTCTGTTGCGGCTAAAGTGACCCAGCTCTCCAGCATCCCGATTACCTTGGTTAAATAGATGCACTCAACACGGGCGACAGGGCCAAGCGTTGAGCCCCGCCAGTATCAGCCACCGCTAGTCCACTTTGCGGGGCCTGCTCGTATTTGATACGCAGCTAAAATCACCCGCCGAGGTCAAATGATTGATCACAACTTATTCGACCTGACCTTAAATCAACCCTAGCGTCAGGGCTTTGAGGGTCGCCGCGGCACGGGTGGTACATTGAAGTTTACGGAACACGTTTTCCACGTGGGTGCGGACCGTGCTCGGACTGATGCCCAACTGACGCGCCACTTCCTTGTTGCTTCCTCCTGTGCTGATGCACCGTAGAATTTCGGTTTCACGCTCGGAAAGCAGGCCACCGCTTGGCCTGCAGGCAGCCATTACCGTGTCCCCGCGCGCCGCCGCGATGACCGCCTGGCAGGCTCGTCGGTCAAAGCGTCCCTGGTCCGCCTCGTCCAGCAACAAGCGGGCGGCATCGTCCTGACTCAAGGACGGCCGCCACGGTCGCTCGCTCAGTAACGCTTGCCAAGCCAGGGCGGCGGCCAGCAAGCGATGTTCGCTTTGCAGTGCGTCACCGTTGAGGCTGCGAAAGTAACCACTGCCGTCCAGTCGCTCGTAGGCGTGGGCCGCTATCTGGCCCGACACGGCCAACGCCGATATCTGGCTACAGGCTCGCGATGTCCAGTAAGGCACCAACCGCACCTGCTCAAGATCGCCTTCCAATAACGCACCCGGGGTATTCCAGACTCGATTGGGCACCGCTGCGCGGCCAAGTCCATGGATCAGCGCCGCTTGGCCGAGGTTGTCTACTGATGCCTCTGACAACCCCGAAAGCCTGGCGGCCTCCTGGACCAGCTCCGAAGAACGTCGCGAATACCCCGACAGCCACGGCAACTTGAGATCGATCACATCGCCGATAAGGGTCAATGGCACCGATGGTGCGGTTTGCCGCGAAGCAGCCACATCTGGCGTGCGCAATTGAGCGAGCCAGTCTTCGGCGTGTTGCAGCATTTCGGCGGCGAGCGCTGCTGGATAGCGTCGATCACGCTTGCTGGCGATCCACTGCAACGCCACTTCCAGGCCGTGACTGCGGGACAGGATTTCCAGATCACCGGCGAGCAACACTTGATAAACCACCTCCGGCACCCGTGGATGACGCAGGCCTGACGGCCTTCCTTCGCCGTCGTATTGCTCAAACACATGACGCAGCCCGTGTTCGACTTCGGTCCTCAAGCCCAATGTATGCGCGATATCACCGGACACCTCGCAATGAATCTGCGCCAGCGGCGTGGACCTGCGCATCGCTCGCTGGCCCGCCGCACTGAGGGTATGCGTCAGCATCGCGTTGCGGCCCTCGACATCATCGCCCAGCAGCTGGGTGAAACCCTGCGCATTGGCGGTGCACCCTGACCAGCGCAACAAGGCCACCTGGCGTCCGATCTCGGTGTGCTCGCCAGCGCCATTGCACGCTTGCGCGAGCATTTGCACCAATCGGGCGGTGCGGCGCGACTGATCGAACGGCTGACCCATGCTCAGGTCGCCCACCATGGACAACGCCAGGATGGCGTCTTCCAATTCGATACAGTCACCTGCCGACATGTCGTTTCCTCCGGGCATCCGATTGAACATTGTTGATGGCCTCGGATAAATGACCGATACCTCAGCCGCCGAGTATCGCTGAAACTGCGCTCACCCCATACAGGAGATCGCATCATGTTCAAACCCAAGGCCCTTGCCCTCTCACTCGCCATGACCTGTTCATTGTTCGGCGGCGCGGTCCATGCCGCGGCGCAGCAACCTTCTGTCGTCATCGTCCATGGCGCTTTCGCCGACGGATCCGACTGGGGCAAGGTCGTCCCGCTGCTGCAGGCGGAAGGTATCAAGGTCACCGTAGTACAAAATCCGTTGACCTCGCTGGCGGACGATGTCGCCGCCACACAGCGTGTGCTGAACAACCAGGAGAACGACGTCGTATTGGTTGGCCACTCCTGGGGCGGCACCGTCATCAGCGAGGCTGGCACCGACAAGAAAGTACGCAGCCTGGTGTACGTCGCCGCGTTCGCTCCGGATGCCGGTCAAGCCAGCAAAGACCTGGGCAAGGACTACCCTGCCCCGTCCGGCGTGAAAGACATCGCCGCCGACAAAAATGGTTTCCTGTACATGACCGCCGAGGGCATGGCCACCGGTTTTGCCCAGGATCTTTCCCCAGAGCAAACCGCGGTGATGGCGGCGACGCAAGGGCCGATCCGAGCCTCGGCCTTCGATGACAAAACCAGCGCCGCCGCCTGGAAAGGCAAGCCAACCTGGTACGTCGTGGCCAAGGAGGACCGGATGATCCAGCCTGATCTGCAACGCGCTTTTGCCAAGAAGATCGGTGCCAAGGTCACTGAAATCGATGCCAGCCACGTGCCACAACAATCTCGCGCGGCAGATGTCGCAAAAGTCATCATCCAGGCGGTTCAGAAGAGCCAGTAGTTCCAGGCCCCTTCTGCGCTGAGATCGAAGGAAGTGCTGCTGCGCCCCAATGGATTGCCACCAGTTTCAGGACAGGTTGGCCGGAAGCTGGGATGCAACACACTTCCCTCGCAGCAGTCATCGCACCAGGCGATGCAATACCACACCGTCCAAGGAAACCCTTCCATGCCTATGAATTGCGAACAGAAAAAGCACCCGTTCGATTTTATCGTCTGTGGCGCGGGAACCGCCGGTTCCGTCGTGGCCGGACGGCTGGCCGAGAATCCGGAGGTCGAGGTATTGCTCATCGAGGCCGGAGGCAGCGATGACCACCCTCACGTGCTGGAGCCGGGGAACTGGCCCCTGAACCTTGGCACCGAGCGCGATTGGAACTTCATGGGTGCCGCAAACCCTCATCTCAACGACAGGAAAATCCCGCTGAATATGGGCCGTGGGTTGGGCGGCGGGTCCAGCGTCAATGTCATGTTGTGGGCCCGCGGCCATAAAAACGACTGGGAAGATTTCGCCGCGCACAGTGGAGATCCTGCGTGGAGCTACGCATCGGTCCTGAAGATCTATCAACGCGTGGAAGACTATTGGGGCATCTGCGACTCAGTCCGTCGCGGCAAGGGCGGACCGGTTCATGTCGCACCAGTGCGAAACGCCCAACCGATTGCGAACGCCATGATCAGTGCGGCTGCCGGAATGGGTATACCTGTTTTTGACAACCCGAACGGCGCCATGATGGAAGGCCGCGGAGGTGCGGCGCTGAACGATCTCATCGTCAAGGATGGCCGGCGTAATTCCATCTACCGCGCCTACGTCGCTCCACGCTGTGGCCAGCCCAACCTCACGGTCCTGACTGATACGCTGGTCAGTCGCGTGCTATTCAAGGACCAACGCGTCATCGGCGTGGAAACCATAAACAATGGGCAGACCGAGTGCTTTTACGCCAATCACGAAGTCGTTCTTTCCCTGGGGGCGATCAACACGCCTAAGGTCCTGATGCAATCCGGAGTGGGGCCGGAGGAAGAATTGCAGCGCCATGGCATTCCAGTCGTCCAGCATCTCCCCGGCGTTGGCGCCAATCATCAAGATCACGTGTCCTTTGCGGTTATTTTCGAATACACGACACCACAACCGGTGGGTTATGGCGGCTCGGAGGCAACCCTCTACTGGAGCAGCGAGAGTGCTTTGCATCTCCCCGACATGTTCCACTGCCAGGTCGAGTTTCCAGTGCCCAGCGCAGAGACCGCGTCACTCGGCGTTCCTGCACATGGCTGGACAATGTTCGCCGGCCTTGCCCACCCGGAAAGTCGCGGACAGGTCACGCTCAGCGGCCCAAATGTGACTGATGCCCCCATCATTCAACCCAACACGCTGTCGCATCCCACCGATCGGCGCAACGCGCTGGAAAACATCCGTTTTGTCCAGGAACTGGGCGCGCAGGCCCCCTTCAAGGGCTTGGTAAAAAATGAAAGCCTGCCTGGAAAACTGAACACCCAATCGCTCGAACACTACGCACGCAACGCTGCCGTTACCTACTGGCACCAATGCGGTACGGCAAAAATGGGCCAGGACGCGATGTCCGTGGTTGATGGTCAACTGCGCGTCTACGGAATCCAGGGCGTGCGCATTGCCGATGCTTCCATCATGCCCCATGTCACGAGCGGCAATACGATGGCCCCGTGCGTGGTGATCGGCGAACGGGCCGTGGAGGCTATACGAGCCACTTACAACCTATGAGCTTCATACAGGCGCCCGAAGGCTCTCGTTGCCAACCAGATTGGCACGGGCCAAGTCGGTAAACGCCTTGAGCGCTGCCGAAGGGTTGCGCCGGTTCGGGTAATACAAACACAAGTTGTCTCGCGCCGGCGTCCAATCCTCCAGCACCCGTTCAAACTCTCCGTTCTCGATTTCGACTTGAACGTCCTGTTCCATGAAAAAACCCAGAGCCACGGCTGCCCCAACGACCGCCTTGGCAAGGCCAGGCTCGTCCAGCGTGAACTGCCCATTCACATCCAACCTGATGACCTCCCCGTCGCGTTCCAGATGCCACGGATAAATGGCTCCGTTGGGTAGGCGGATCCGTAAGCACTGATGAGTGAGTAGATCGGCTGGAGTGCGAGGCTGGCCGTGCACCTCAAAGTACGCTGGCGAGCCCACGATGGCGTAACGTTGCGGCCGGCCCAGCGGGACGACAATCATATCGCTGGGTACCAGATTGGCCGACCGCACGCCGAGGTCGAAGCCGTCAGCAACGATATCCACCAGACGCCCTTCGGTAACCAGATCGATGTGCACCTTCGGGTAACGCCGCGAAAACTCCAGGATCAGCGGCATCAGGGTCGTACGAGCGGCACTTGCAAATGCATTGATGCGCAAGATTCCCGAAGGTCCGACATTGTGCGAGCGCACCGCCTCGAGTGCCGCGCGAACATCCTGTAGCGCCGGCCCGACTTGCTCCATGTACATCCTGCCGGCCTCGGTGAGCGACACGCTGCGTGTCGTGCGATTGAACAGCCGCGTTTCAAGGTTCGACTCCACCTTGGCGATGGTATTGCTCAACGCAGTCGTCGAAACACTCAAGTCGATAGCGGCTTGTCGAAACGAGGCCCGACGCGCCACGGCTGTCACCGCCTCCAACTCGTTAAGCCCTACACGAAGATCCGGCATTTGATTGTCCTGCTTATCGGGATTAGCCATTACGTTTATGCCAGTTGAGCAAACTATCCCGTCAGGGGCAAGATCGCCGGGTGTCATCAATTCATCATCAGAGAGGAGATTACGCCATGAATCTTGATTTGAAAGGCAAGCGCATTCTGGTTACCGGCGGCACCAAGGGCGTCGGCAAAGCGGTGGTTGAGCTGCTGCTCGACGAAGGCGCAAAAGTCCTGACCTCGGCTCGCCAGGCAAACATCGAGATGCCGCCAGACTTGTGCGTTCCGGCTGATTTATCCACCCGGGAGGGTTGTGAGACGTTGGTGGCCGCGACCAAGCGAATATTAGGAGACGTCGACATCATCATCCACGTACTGGGTGGGTCATCGGCACCGGGTGGTGGCTTTGCTGCACTGGACGAGGACCACTGGCAACGCGAGCTCGATCTGAACCTGCTTCCAGCCGTACGTATCGATCGCGCCTTGGTGCCAGGCATGCTCGAACGAAACGAGGGCGTCATCATTCACGTGACCTCCATTCAGAACCGACTGCCGCTGCCCGAAGCAACCACCGCTTACGCGGCTGCCAAGGCTGCGCTTTCGACTTACAGCAAAAGCCTGTCGAAAGAGGTCTCGCCAAAAGGAGTACGTGTCGTCCGGGTATCGCCGGGATGGGTTGAAACCGAGGCGTCGGTCGCCTTGGCCGAGCGCCTGGCGAAAGAAGCAGGTACCGACTATGAAGGTGGCAAACAGATGATCATGAACGCGTTAAGCGGTATTCCACTCGGCCGGCCCTCGAAACCTGTGGAAGTGGCGAACCTCATTGCCTTCCTGGCTTCGCCTCGCGCGGCATCCATCACGGGCAGCGAATTTGTCATTGATGGCGGCACCATCCCAACGGCTTCATAAGAGGCAGCGACTATTGATGGGTGTCCGCCTCCTCAGCCGGATAAAACTCGCCCTCCTTCCCCATCTCTTTCAGCCGTTCGCGAGCGATCCGCTCAACGCTGGCCACGGCGGCCTGATCGTCAAGGTTGACCCACTGCAAGCACAGGCTTCGAACATTCTGGTCGTGGGTGCCCTCGCTCATCATTTCGTGGGTGAAGACTTGGGCGCCACGCCATAGGCAGAGCTGGGTATGAGTCCCGCCGAGCCATATTTCGTTGAATGATCTCAGGTCAGTGGTGGCCAATTGATCCACCGTGATTGTCTTATCCATTGCGCTGTACCTTACCAATCAGCAGATACAGGTAGACTTACAAGCACAGCGGGTCGTTCCCCAGCAGCATCGAGACAAGGGATGCATGTGTTCGTCTCGGCAATTGCGCGCCGCGTGCCCACCGCGTCGGTCTGCATCAGCTAGCGGCGAGCCGCCGATAGATGGCGCGCGCGCCCCAAGACAGCATCACTGCCGGGATCGAAAGCAAAGCGCAATACAAAATACCGACTGCCAGTAGCGGCCCCGCGCCAGATGCCATCATCACACACGGAATCTGCCCGAACATTACGATGGGACCTGCCACCCATCCGCGCTTTTGAAACAGCAGACCCAGCGTCAATGTCAGCGCCAGGGACGCAGGATATAGAACAGCCCAATAACATTGTGCGTCCCAGGGCTCATTCACTCCGGACGACCATGACGCCGCCAGCCAAAAGCTCACACTGGTGACGCAAGCAACGATCGTCGCCAGCCACATACTTTTCAATGACGTCCTCTCTTTCAAGTTGTACTGCATTACGGCGTCGTGGCCCTTGAACGCGCTGGCAATGTCCGATCCCTGGACATTAAGGAAAGACTAAAATGAGCGGCGAGGAAAGCTGCTACACAATATCGCCATCATCCTGGGCAGGCGGACGCGCGGGCGCTGAGGACGATGGTTGCGCCTGCGTGGCCGCGAGCGGCTGCATGGGGGTGCTCTGACCCTGAACGGCTTGGCTTTGGGAGGTGGCCGCGGCGCGTTGCCTCAGGGCTCCAACGCTTTTGTCCCAAGCCGATTGGGAGGAGGAACCAATGGCGCTAGCAACACTAATGATTCCATCCCCTGTCGCTTGAGCTGCATTTTTTGTGTGGTGGGTCGCTGAAACAGCTGTCTCTTTGGCTAACCTGGCGCCGGTGAGCGATGTCTTGACTGCCAACTCACCTCCCTTGACTGCCACCCTGCCAGCTGCATCTGCGGTCCCTTCTACGGCTTTTGGTACATGGGCATCGACAGCAGCAATGGCTTTTTTCGGCACTGATCCACCTAACGAGGCGCCCGCTGCCCACAGCCCGAACGCCACGGTACCCAATACGTTTTTTACAGCCTCCGAGGCTGCCGTAGCGGCCATTTTTCCCAACTCATGGGACTTCGCCAGGTTGGCTGTGGCGGTTGTAGCCGCGCCCATTGCAGAAAAACCGCCAATCAGCAGACCATTTCCTACCACACTGACCGGATCCACTATCTCTTTCAAGGCATCGCCGCTGATGACCGCATTCAGAGCCGTAGCCGCGCCTTCGCCCAGCCGCGCGGAGACCATCTTGACCAGGGCAGTGGCATTGAGATCCTTTAAAGTCTGGAAGTCATCCAGCCATTCGGTATCTTGATCAATAGGCTTATGGGGCTGCCCTTGCGGTACGGCATCCCGACGACCATAGAGCATTGCAGGGTCAGCTAAATGGTTCGTGCGATCGCGGCTGACATTGTAATGCTCAATTGCTATACCCACAATGATAGCCGTGACCGGCCGTAGGGCCGGTTGCAGGATTGCATCCAGGTTCTCTTTGCCAGCCGCCGTCATGGCAAGCGTTGACGCGTACATTGCTGTATTTCGTACGGCAAACCCGGTAAGCCATTTATTGGCTTCGTCGAAAGCATTGCGCAGTGGACCTTTATCCAGCGCCAGCAGCTTTTCCGCCACTGATGCTTGAAGCGACGGGTGCAGCGTATCGCTCTCGGGTTTAAGGTAATAACCAGGCTTGAGGCCCGCGATCGTCTTGTTACCGGCAGCATCCGCCATACCGGCATACAAGCATGACATAGCGTTCTCTATCGCCGCTTGGCGTACTGTATTGCCATGCTTGCCTGCTACCTGGAGGATGGATGGCTTGAAATTACCTGCCTCGGTCAGCGCCGCAAAGGGCGTCCCCCCCATCCCTGACTTTATTGACGCAAACAATCTGTCGGCCCTGGCTGCGTTTTTTTCCGCCTTCTCCATGTCATGGACGTTATAGCCCCCTGCCTCTAACCGTTGAGCGCGGTCATCGCGAATCGCGTTCAGCTCCGCGTTGCGAGCGCTTGAGGCAGAGACAGCGGGTTGATCGGAACCAGCCTCTGTTTCAAGGTGAGCCTCGAAATGGTTTTCAAGCCGCGTTCTCATCGCTGCCCCTGTAGAACTGAGGCTCGGCGAGCGAGAGGTCTGTTGCGTTGTTTCCTGCTGTATCTCATCAGGTACACGAGTCAGCTCGCGGCTTGCACCTACATTAAGCGTATCCATGGCACTGTTCTCTTAGTGATCGATAGATAGAAGAATGCAAATGCCTCCGGTATGAGCGGCGACATCCTTACGCTTGAGTGGCCGTGCCGGAAAAAGCGTTCCAAATGACCTGATAAAAACGAGAACCAAGGGGCTACTTCGCCGAACCGGCCAGCCAGTGTGGGCAGGACGTCTTTATCGAAAATTCTCAAGAGTTGCGAGAGCGTGCTTTGACGGCCTACGGACTGCGCAAGAAACGATCGAGCACGTTTTTTGTGATCATCTCGGTGTAGATGTCTGCCTGCATAAGCCCGTGTACCCATTCGCACGTGGCGGCGGTAAAGACCTCACCTCGACCTTTATGGAAGTGCACCACCATGCCGGCCCCGCGACTATGCAAATCGATACTGGCCTCGCTAAGGTTGGGCGCCAGGATGGAAGCACGGAACCGCGCATCGCCATCGCCGAGCATGAATGAATAGGCATCCTCGGATCGGCCGTGTTCGGCATTGGTCGCCCAGCCCATCGCGAGGATTTGCAATCCGCAGGGCGCACCGTCTGTGCCGAGCGGTTCTGGGAGACCGTTAACAAACGTGTACTCCAGGCCATCCACCTCATAGCCAAAGATGTTGGCTTCGTCTCCGAACATATCCGCGTAGCCCAGGCCCGTGCCCATGAAGGCCCAGTGCTGAGGCCTGAAGACTGTATACCCGCGAGGATTGCGCGGAGCCATTCCTCCAAAGCCGCCGTATATCCCCCGCAATGCATTGACCCCAAACGTCCTCGCCCCGGGGTGATCCACCCGCGGATCTTCCCAGGCGCCGGTTTGCCGACGAGGGTCGGTCGCCGCGACCGGATCAAGCGCGCCGGCATCGTACTTGTAGGCGACCTGCCGTTGCCCCTCCTCCTCCAAGCGGACCTGCCACATGAAATTGCCAGCGAAGCGCGCGACCTTGCCGCCCTCCTCGACAAAGAAATCGACATGGTCGCGCATTTCCCGCGTCCAGTACTCGTCGTGCCCTGCAAAGACCGCGCAGCGGTAGCCCTCAAGCGCATGCGGGTCGTGATGCAAATCGTCCTGGGTCAGGATGTCGACCGTGTAGCCTTGCTGTTCGGCCCAAACCACAAACGGTCTTTCGTAGGAGGCCCACCCCGCCAGCGCGTAGTACTTGGCGTAGCCGTTAAGGGAGGCCCATTCGATGAACTCGTGACGCGCCGGCCCGGGCTTGCGTTGCCGGGTCGCGTTGACAGAACGTGGCGCATCCTCGGGCAGCCAGACTTGCCCCCGCGCCCAAGGGCGTTGTGCCGACAGCAACGGCGCGCGGCCGCGCGGCGTCCCGGGGTGGAGACCGAAGTAGTGATTAGCGCCGCCCCAGTCGTTATAAGCGGCCCAGGTCGATGTGGCTGCGACAAGCACCAAGGCATCGGCGCGCTTGTGCGCCGTCTTGACGATGAACAGGTGATGCCCGAGCACGCTTTCAGCGCTATCGCGTACTTCCACTACATAGCCACCCGGCTCGGCATCAGCCGGGATTGACCAATGCCAGAATACCGGCCATTGGCACCCCTGCTCATAGGCACGTTCGGGCACCGGATGGAATCGAGCGTCAAGGCTGTCGGTTTCATGCAACGTGCGAGCGATGGCTCCATCACGATAGATCCTGAGTCTCACTTGCGGGCGATTCGAAGACAGATACAGGCACACCGAATCGCCCGGGCTGTAGGAGCGGCGATCCGAGTAGCACCAAGCGGCCGCCGAGCCCGACTCGGAAGGCACTTCGACCCAGGTCTCGCGCGCGGCCTGACGTGGCCCCGAAGTCTGGCTGACCGTCACGCCGGCGCCCGGTCGTTCACCGCGTGCAGTGGTTTGTTCAAGGTCTGTTGAGTTCATTGAATTGCACTCCTTGGGTCGGCTGATGCTGCGGATCGACAAGCCAACTGATTTAGTCCTGAGAGGCCAACGAAGACCGTGAGCCAGCCGCCAGTCGAGCACCGGGTGCCTGGATGTGCGCAAGATCGATGCCCGCCGTTTCGTCGATAAGAAAACCTGCCAGGACGGTGACCAGACCCAACCCCATGACATAGCAGACATACAGATAGCCAAGGTCGGCGCCGTCAAGATAGCTGTGTAGATACGGAGCGGTACCGCCAAAGATCGCCACCGACACCGACGATACCAACCCAACGCCTTGCGCCCGCGCCTGGGTTGGCACCTGCTCGGACAGCACTGCGGGAAATATCGCCGCGATCAGAGACCAGGCGCCTAGCCCCAGGACCTGGGCCAGGAAGAGCGTGTAGGGCTCAGTGGTCACCATTACCGAGATGGGATAGGTCAGCACGATCACGCCCAAGCCCCAGGCTATGACCATGGGCTTGCGACCTACACGATCGGACAACATTCCACAGATCGGCAACCAGCACACACAGAGGATTTGCGCGATGAGGCTGGCCACGTAGGCACCCGTCGCGTCCATGCCCTGGGCGATTGCCGTCGAAGCGCCGAACGTGACCCACGCGTAGTAGGTGACATTGGCGGCCGCTGCGAGCATGACGATGTTGCGCGCGACGCGCAGCATCTCGCCCCTGGACAATTTACGCGACGGTCGAGCCTGGCCCTGCTGCTCTACGAACACGTGAGACTCCTGCGCGCCGCGGCGCAAAAACAGCGCATAGACCCCGAGCACTCCACCGATGGCGAAGCCGATCCGCCAGCCGTAGTCACTCATGGCCTGCGCGCCCAGCAGCCAGGTCAGCATCGCTGCCACCGCCGTCGCCGCCATCACCCCGAGCGTCACCCCGACGTAGACCGAACTGGACCATAGGCCACGGTGTTTGCTTGGGGCGATCTCGGCGACATAGGTGTAGGAAACGCCTGTTTCACCGCCATGTGCGAGCCCCTGCACAAGCCGGAAAAACAACAGCGCGACCGAGGCATACAGGCCAATGCTCTGGTAGTCAGGAATCATCGCGATGCCGAGGCTGCTGATCGCCAGTAACAACATCGTGGTCACCATAATGGTCCGGCGCCCCAATCGGTCGCTCAGCCGGCCAAACAGCCATCCACCGATGGGACGCGCGACAAACCCCACCGCAAACACGGCAAGGGTTGCGAGCATCGCCGAGCGGGCATCGGCCTTGTCGAACAGATTGCGTGCCAGGTACACCGAAAAAGTTGCATACAGCGTCCAGTCGAACCACTCCAGCGCATTGCCTATACCTGCCGCGCGCAAGGATCTCAGGCGTCCTTGGTGAGACGTCGCATTGTTCATGTTGTATCTCCGGGTTACGGACAGAATCGGGGCGGCTTGGGGAGCCGGATCAAAGGTGCAGCGCCGGCCTGGCCTGGGCACTGCCATGGGCAGAAGGGACCCTCACACGCAGTGCAATCAGCAACGCGGCGAGCAGCATCAGCACGGCCGCCGCTACGAATACACCAGCGCTGCCCCCGAGGCTGAACATCGCACCGCCAGCGGCTGCGCCTGTTGCGATGGCCGACTGCACAGACGCCACCACCATGCCCCCGGCGCTTTCCGCCTGGTCAGGGACCGCGCTGGCGACCCAGTTCGACCACGCCACCGGCACACCACCAAAGGCCAGGCCCCAGACCGCCAGCAGAACGGCCTGCCCTGGCACCGAGGCCGGCAACAGGACCAACGCCAGTGCCGCAACGCCCACCAGCGCCGGCATCAACACCAGGGTGGCCAGCGGGTGACGGGGAAGCAGCCACCCGGCCAGCAGCGTGCCGACAAAGTTGGCCACACCAAACCCCAGCAGCATCAGCGACAGCCCTTGCGGGCCGATGCCGGTCGTACCTTCGAGGAACGGTCGAATATAAGTGAACATCGCAAAGTGGCCGCTGTGCACCAGCACACAGCCGAACATACCCATGGCAATGCCTGGACGCTGCAACACCTCGAGGACGGTGCGCAGGCGTGCCGGCCTGCGCGGCGCAAGGCGCGGCAGGGTGAGCGACTGGAAAGCCAGGGTCACCACCCCTACCGCCGCCGCGGCAAAGAATGCGCTGCGCCAGCCGTATAGTCCGCCCAGGTAGCTGCCCAGCGGGACCGCAACCACCGTCCCGATAGCAATGCCGCTGAAAATAATCGAGAGCGCTCGGGGCAACAACGCACCGGGTACCAAGCGCATCGCCACCGCTGCCGCCATGCTCCAGAACCCGCCAAGGGCGATTCCCAGCAAGACACGCATTAACAAAAGCACCGCGAAACTGGAGGAAACGGCGACCAAAAGATTGGAGGCGATCATCAACGTGGAAAAACCCAGCAGCACCCAGCGGCGGTCGACACTGCGGGTCAAGCCTGGCACTAACAGGCCAGCGAACAGTGCCACCACTGCTGTCACCGTTACCGCCTGGCCAGCCAGCGCTTCGGACACACCCATATCGGTGGCCATCGGCGTCAACAGGCTCGCCGGAAGGTACTCTGCGGTCAGCAATCCGAACACGCCCATTGCCAACGAGAACACGGCCATCCACGCGGGCGTTGCAGGCTCTACATCCAGCCCGGCGCCGGGACGGCTGTCGGGTACGGCATTACACACAAGGTCAGTCATTGCACGGATCTCCAATCTGAATGGCGACCCGCAGTCTAGGCGCGAGGATCTGGATGATCTATGATCGAAAACCTCTATTTTTTGACTGAAACACCTAACGATGCCGACAGATCAGTTTGCTCTCTCCTCGGAACTCATCAACGAGTTGTTGCGCGGCATGCGCCTGCGTGGCGTCGAGTACCGGCGTATCCAAGCCGGTCCAGCCTTCGGCCTGGGCTTCGCTGCCAAACCTGGGCATGCCTGGTTCCACTTCCTGGCGGTCGGCGATGCGGTGCTGCGGATGGAAGACGGGACGACGTATGCGCTGTCTGCCGGTAACGCCGTATTCATCTCCCATGGTGCGGCCCATCAGTTGCTTTCCCATACGGACGCGGCTGTTCAGGACATCGACCGTTTGGACGGCGCGCCCCTCGGTGAAACCGTCAGCGCGGTGGATACCGGAACCGATGCCAGCCCAACGCCTGCCACCATTTTGTTCAGTGGTTGCATGGAGTTTGAATTGGGCAGTATCCATGGCCTGGGCAGCCTGATGCCGGGCCTGATGCTGATCGATGCCGGCGGCCAGCGTTACCCCGGACTGGTGCCTATCCTGACCACCATGGAGCGCGAGGTCAGTGCCGCACGTGTCGGCTTCGCCGGCATCCTCGCGCGACTGGCCGACGTGGTGGCCGCCATGGTCGTTCGCGGTTGGGTGGAGTGCGCCTGCGGTAATGCCTCTGGCCTGGTCGCCGCATTGCGCGATCCACGCTTGGCAAATGCGCTTCTCGCGCTCCATCAACAACCGGGACGCGACTGGACCGTTGCGCAGCTGGCGGAGCAATGCAATACCTCGCGCTCAGTCTTCGCGGACCGTTTCCAGATGACGATTGGGATGGCCCCGCTGCGCTACGTCACGCAATTGCGGATGCGGCTGGCGAGCCAGTGGTTGACGCTCGAAAGACTGCCGATTGAAGAAGTGGCGCAGCGCTTGGGCTACACCTCCCAGGCTGCTTTCAGTCGCGCATTCAAGCGTATTACAGGCAAGACGCCTGGATTGAGTCGTCAGTCAGGCCTGCGGTATTAGTCGCGATTGCGGTACTGGGCGGTACCCACTCGTACCTGCCGGCTTCGCGCAACGACCGTTTCCGCGATGTTTATATTGCCATTATGGGAGGCCGGATCGGGGGGTTTTCCATGGCTGAACTTCCAGTGCAATGACCTCAGGACAGATCATTTAGCCATGCCCCATCACCGCCCCTCGCCTCGTGTCGACCGCCGTATTCATCCAACGCGCGAATCTACTTCAACGCAGCCACCACGGCATCGAAGAATACCATCGGGTCGATCGGCTCTTTATCAACCGGCTTGGGCTGGGCCCCGAAGGTGACAATTACCACGTTATTGGCCGGGTTGATGTAGATGTTCTGGCCCTGGATACCGACCGCCGCGTAGGCACCGTCTTTCACCGACGGCTCGGTCCACGCCGTCCACCACATGTAACCGTAGTCCAGCGACTTGCCGCCTTTGAGGGTGGTCGGCAGCGTCGCCTCCTTGACCCAGCCTTCAGGCAGGATCGACGTGCCATTGATCTTGCCGCCGTTCATGAAAAACAGCCCGAAGCGTCCATAATCGCGCAGCGTGGCGCTGATACCGCTGCCACCGATTTCCACGCCGCCAGGCGAATCGAGCCACCACCGGGCGTCACTCTCCATACCGAACGGCTGCCAGATCTTCTGCGATAAATAATCGGCCAGCGGCATTTTCACAGCGCCACGGACGATCTCTCCGAGTACCTGCGTTTCGCCAGTGCTGTAAGTGTTGGCCGTGCCGGGCTCGGCCGCTCGCGGCAAACTCGCCATCAAGGCCATTGCCGAACCCGGTTTCTGCGCTATCTGCGCTTTGAGTAGCGCGCGACGATCGGACGCCGGATCGGTGTAGGTCTCGTTCCACTTCACGCCCGAAGACATCATCAGCACGTCGCGCACGGTCACGCCTTCGTAGGCGCTGCCCTTAAGCTGCGGAACGTAATCCACCACTTGCGCATCAAGGCCCTTGATAAGGCCGTCTTTGATCGCTGCAGCCGCCAGCGTCGAGGTGATGGACTTGGCTATCGACATCGACATCCACCGAGTTTTCTCGGTGTTGCCTCGCTGGTAGGTCTCGAACACGACCTTGCCGTCCTTGAGCACGAGCATCGCCGTGATGCTGTCCAGTGCGACGAAGTCATACAGGTCGTACTTTTTGTCCCCGACAGTGAAGCGAACGTTGGGCAACTGTTTGTCTGATTTCGGCAGCGCATACGGGTGATCGCCGGCTTTAATCCTGTGGGTGGGAAACAGCCGGTCGATGTTGCGGTAGGTACTGACCGCCAGATCGGGGAGCATGGCGCCGTCATAGATCTGCTCCACGGTGCCAATCGGTTCCTGAGCGTGGGGATAGTCCTCAGCCCATGCGCCCGGGGTGATACCCGCAGCGAGCAGACCGAGCGAGAGAAGCAGCGAACGACCAGGCGCAGCCGCAGACGCACGAAAAATAGCGGATGAGTGCATAACCTATCCTTATTTTGTTTTGCTATTCACGCACGTTATGACACGCGCCCGCTTGAACCATAGCCTACTCAATGGAATCACGCCCGAGCTGAAGGACGGTGCTGTTTGCGTCTCGTCTAAGCACAGAGGTCAGTTGGCGTGGTGGTCATGGCTACTTTGCCGAGATCGATAACTTGCCTCTGCCGCCATGTTTGAGAAGCGAGGGATTGATCCCGAACTGTTTGCGGAAAGCCGTGGCGAAATGGCTGGCATTGGCGTAGCCAAGGTCCGACGCGATTCTCATCACCGACTCTTCTCCGTGCAACAATCGACTTCGGGCCTGGATCATCCGCGCTTGCTGGAAGACGCCGTAGACGCTGTTCAAGAACAATTGGCGAAACCCGCGCGTGAGCTTTGGCTGGCTCATCCCGGACTCGCGAGCGAGTTCTGAAAGACTTGGCGCCTTGCCAAGATCGGCGAGCAGGCGTTCACGCGCCCGAAGCAAGCGTTGGCGATCAATGTGGCTGACACGGCAGGTGCAATCGACATTGTGGCGCGCCTCCAGGAAAAGGCTGACCAGGGTTACGCTTTGACCATACAACCAAAGGCCGCTTCGGGGTTGGCTTGTCGGTGAGCCAGGGCCCTGGTCCATTGCCGTGCATAACAGATGCGCGGTCGCGCTCATTTCGCCACTGCGGTGCCCTCCAAGAAAACAATGATCGCAAGCCAGGGCCTTGTTCAGCAGCGGATCGAGCTTCAACTCCCACTGAGCCAACACCTCGGGACGGATCATCACCGTGATGTTGTCGATCTCCCCATGCTGGTGATAAAGACCGTGGCGACGATGGCCGTAGCTGATGCAGCCGGCGCCTTCGTCGATCACGTAGCGACGTTGCCGGCGCCCCTCTCGAAAGCTGCAGGCGGCCTTGCCCTTGAGCAGGTTGGTGAAACTGAAATGAATACATTCGCTGTCGTCCTGCAAAGGTAATTCGATCGGTTGCTCGAATTTGCTTTGCCAACGCACGATGTCGAGACCGTCCTGCAGGTTCATGCGCGTGACCCGACAGTGCGCCCCAGGTCCGAGACCACTTCCATATTCTCCCGTGATGATTCGCGAGACCGGCATCGGCTCTCCTGCGCCTCCTTGAACGACTGACATCGTGAATCTCCTGGTTGACCGGATACGGCTCGAATCAGATCACATTGGGGTAGATCTATGCAATTGATAATTATTAGCATCTGGCGCGTTTCCCAAGCTGCGCCAATTCGTTGCAGGCAACGTAACGCGCATTGATCAGAATCCTCGCTTAAGGACCTACAATGTCTGCACGACGCAACACGACGGCTATCCGTGGATCTTGCTACAAGTGTAATACTATAACAATAATTTTAACTTGGACATTGGCCAGTCCGGTACTCGCCGCCACTGACGAGACCTTTGAATTACCCGTCTCGACGGTGACCGCGCGCATGGAGCAGGAAGACCCGCGAAACCTGCCCATCAGCCTCAGCGTGATCAGTGGCGAGCAACTGCGTACCCAGCGGCTCGACACGCTGGAAAGCGCCCTGCGCAATACGTCCGGGGTCAACGTCAATTCTTCCGGCGGCCCGAATGACTTCAACGTGCTGATCCGAGGTGTCGGCTCGCTGTACCAGATGTCGATGGATGACAGCTCGGTGGCATTCAACATCGACGGTGTTCCGGTCGCCTCGCGCAGCCTCGGCTTCGGCACCCTGGATATCGATCGCATCGAGGTGCTCAAGGGGCCCCAGGGCACGATGTCCGGTGCGATTGGCCAGGCGGGCGCGGTGAACATCACCACCCGCCAGCCGACCCGCGAACCGGAAGGTTATGTACGCGGCGAGGTGGGTCAGGAGGGCCAGTTCCTCAGCGAAGGGGCCATCGGCGGACCGATCAGCGACAGCCTCAGTGGTCGCCTGGCGGTGCGCCGTGCCGGCTATGAGAGCTGGATCGACAACGACCGGACCAACGATCCCATCACCAAGCCACGCAACGAGGCTTATCGCGCCAGCCTGCTCTGGGACCTCGACGATGACACCCATGTGCTGTTCAGCGCCGAACGCCAGAAAACCGAACGCGCCACCAACTCGTTGGTGCTGCGTCCTTATGGCAGCGACCCCAGCCTGGACCTGTCGCCCGGTCTGTTCGATGACAATTACAAGACCACCGAGCGCTACACCGTCAAGGTCGATCATGACTTCGCCAACAGTCGCCTGACGTCGACAACCGCCACCTCCACCGCCGATTTCGAAGGCCTGGTCGCCTACGACAGCAAACTGATGGGCGCCCTGTATGGCACGCCCAGCGAGTACTGGGCGGTGGACAAATCTTTCGAGCGCAGCTGGAGCCAGGACCTGCACTTGAGCTCGCTGCCCGACGCCGACACGTTCTGGATCGCCGGCCTTGCCGCCAGCCGCAACGAGCGCAGCTACGACACGCCGCGCAATACCTATGGCACCGCCGATGCCAGGTTTCGCGACTTCACCACCACCACGTACGCCGGCTACGGCGAAATCACCTTCCCGCTCACCGAGCGCCTGAAGCTCACCACCGGCTATCGCCATTCCTGGGATCGCAAGACCTACGACGGCCAATACTTCGCTGGCGCCAGCGCCGTGGACGATTCACGCAAGCTGACCGACCACTACGGCACTGGCCGCGTAGCCCTGAGCTATGCGCTCACCCCGCAAACCAACGTCTACGTGCAATTGGCGCGAGGCTATAAATCCGGCGGTTTCAATGACTATGCGGCGCAGGTCAGCGACAGCGAGCCCTACAAGGCCGCTGTCAGCCGAGCCGCCGAACTGGGCTTCAAAAGTGAAACCGAAGATCGCCGTGGCAGCCTGAACGGTGCGCTGTTCTACACCCGCGTGCACGACGACCACCTGCTGGGCTACAACGCCGCAACCTTCGCCACCAACGCGTTCAATGCCGATACCCGCACCCGCGGCGCCGAACTGGAAGGCACCTGGCACTTCGACCATGACCTGACTGTCGCGGCCAGCGTCACCTACCTCGACGCCAAGATCACCAGCGCCGTGCACGGCATCCAGGCCGGTGATGTCGCGGCGGGCAACCGTACCCCGGATGTGCCGCGCTGGAGCGGCAACCTCAACATCGGTTGGCGGCACCCGTTGGGCACCTTCGCCAGCCTGGGCGAAACCACCCTGAACACCAGCCTCAATTACCGCCTGGTGGGCGAACGCGCCGCCGATCCGCAGAACCATTTCAACCTGGACAACTACGAGAAACTCGACCTGCGCGCAGGTCTGGAAAGCCGCTTTGGCGAAGTCTATGCCTTCGCCGACAACCTGCTGAACCAGACCTACGACACCTACGGCTTCTACAGTGACCCGGTGGCCTACGGTGCGCCGGCGCGGCGGCGCACCTTGGGGGTCGGCTACACCTATCAGTTCTAACCTGCCCTTTTCGACATGACGATTATCAAAGAGCACTCAGAACGAATAGCTATACCCGACGCCGGCCGAGCGCCCTCGGCCCGGCATGCCGGTGATCACCTGATCGGTGGAGTACGATCCATACAAGTCGTATCGCGCATCGAGCAGGTTGTCGCCCCACAGATAGACTTCCGAACCGCCACTCTCCAGGCCCACGTGCAGGTCCAGCTTGGCATAGCCCTTGAGGTCGTAATGATTCTGCGGATCCGCCGGGCGATTTTTCTGCACGCGATAATTGAGCAAAGTGTTCAGGCGCGGAGCGGGCAAGCCCATAAACTCCCCCAGGTCCCTTTGCCAGGCGACGCTGAAATTACCGCTCCACAGCGGCACATCCGGTACACGATTTCCCGCGGCGACATCGCCGCCAGAAACGCCCGGAGCATCGGAGGTCACCACCGCGTTGGTGTAGCTCACCGCACTGCCCAGGGTCAGCTCATCGGTGACATGCCAGGTGCTCGACAGCTCGGCACCCTTGCTGCGGGTATCGGCGTTCACGGCGCTGACCGCCAGGGTGTTGAAGTCATACCCCAGCAGGTGGTCGTCCTGCACGCGGGTCATGAACAATGCTCCTTCCAGACTCCAGGCCCCCTCGGCACTTTCATGCTTGAAACCGACTTCGGCGGAATTCACCTTGGCTGCCTTGTAGGGTTCGCTGTCCCTGACCGACGTCGCGTAGTCGTTGAAGCCCGCTGATTTATAGCCCCGCGACAGCACCGCATACAGGTTCGTCTGAGGCGTGAGCGCGTAGCTCAACGCCACGCGCCCGGTGCTGTAGTTATCCTGCAAGCGGCGGTCGTCACCGGTGCTAATGCCCCCGCTGGAATAGTCGGCACCGTAGGTCTTGCGGTCCCAGGTGTGGCGCAGGCCGGTGGTGAGTTTCCAGTCTTCGGCGATCGGATAGGTCATCTCACCGTACAGCGCATAACTGTTGGTGGTGAAATCGCGCATCTGCCGGGCGCCGTTGGTGAAATCCTCGGAATCGAAGCTGCGCTCGGAGCGTGACAGGTTTACCCCGGTCACCCAGAACACATCGGCGTCCGCCAGCGAACCCAGGCGCAGATCCTGGCTCCACACGCGCTCCTTGGCGGTATCTTCGATCAGGTATTCGAACGGTGAGCCGTAGAGCGCCTCGGTGATGTTGCGGTCGTAGCCTTTTACCGCATTGAAATCGGTGCTGGTGTAGGCGCTGATCGAGGTGATCCGTGCCTGCGCCAGGTCATGATTGAGCTCAAAAGAATAACGCTCGTTGGTCTTCTGGTTGTCATCGAACGTACCGGGCGTGTAGTCCAGGCTGGGGCGATTGCCAAACGGGCGCAGCATTTCCAGGCCGGCATAATGATCGGCGCGCTGGCGCTCGGCGATCAGCAGGCCGGTCGTACCCTGGCCGTTGTCCCACAGCAGACTGCCGCGAAAGGCCAGGTCACGAGGCTTGGTCAACGGGTCGCCGTCCTGCTGGTCGTCGACCCAGTTATCAAAGCCGCTGCGGCGCACAGCAATGCGTCCCGCGAGGGATTCGGTCAATGGCCCGCCAACCGCGCCTTCGGTCATGAACTGGCCCTGGTTGCCGACTTCGCCGCGCACATAACCTTCCAGTTCGCGGGTCGGTTTGCGCGTGGTGACGTTGATCGCGCCCGCCTCGCTATTACGCCCGAACAGCGTGCCCTGAGGCCCCTTGAGCACTTCCACTTGCTCCACATCGAGCGTCGCCATCGCCGCGTTGCGCACCGACATTGGCACCCCGTCCACATTCAGCACCACCGAGCCGTCGTCCATGCTCATCTGGTTCAGCGAACCGACGCCACGGATGCGCACGTTGGCATCGTTGGCGCCGCCCCAGGAATTCACATCCACGCCCGGCGTGGTCCGCAATGCGTCTTCCAGGCTGCGCAAGCGCCGGGTTTCGAGGGTTCGCCCGTCGATTACAGAGAGCCCGAAGGGAATATCCTTGGCGCTCTCCTCGTTCAACCGGGCACTGACCGTCAGCGGGGCCAACTCGATGACCTCCGAGCTGGCGGCAGGTTGGTAGTCTGCGGAATAGGCCGTGCATATCTGGCTGGACAAGGCCAGCGCCAGGGTTGGGGTCAGCACATTCTCTCGCCATCCAAAAGGACGGCGCAGCAGTTGGATGGACAGCTCAGGTGACATGGGAAGCTCCAAGAAACAGGGATGGTTCGAATTCATTGCGCAGTCCCCCAGCGCTTGAGCGCCACGGTAACTGCCTGATCGGAAGGCGCGCCCAGCAGGTCGTGGATCCCGGCAGGCCATCCCTGGCCGTTTCGGATATTTGCGGTCATCGTCGTCAGTTGTCCGGCGCTCTGCACGGCCACCCAATCCAGGCTGGCCAGCGGCGCATACGTCGCGACCCAGCTCTGTTCGCGGGCATCGGCCAAGGTGCCGATGGGCTCGCCGTCATTGCCCAAGGCGCGGGTCAAGTCGTCGCCCATCAACTTAACCAACGCCGAGCGGGCGTCAGCGCCGTCGACGTCACCGACACACAGCAGCCCGATCGCGCCCGCCACGCCCTGGCTCAGCAGGAGGTAGCCCGGGGCTTGCCGCAGGTCGCTGGCGTCGATCAGCATTCGGCGCGCAAGCAGTTCGGCGATATGTGCGCGACGCGTCCAGCGTCCGACGCCCGCCGGCGCTACGTCCCAATCCGGCGTCTGGCTCAGCAAAAGATGGTTCTGGCTCAACTGGCTGGCACCCATGCCGGTCGGCCACTGGCTCAGGGACTCGACGGGCGGGCGACTGCCCAGGCGCCGAGTTACACAAGCGGACATGGCTTCCAGGTCTTCATGTACTTCACGGGCGGTTTGCTGACGGCCGGCATCGGCGAGCACTTGCACACCGTCGAGGTCTTGCGTAGCGCCCGTGTGATAGGCGAAGTCCAGCGGCCCTGCGCTGTGACCCTTGATCGCCTGGCCATCCACCTCGATCAGCCATTTCCACGCCCCCGCCGGAGCCACCGCGTCTACCGCGACTGCGGACCCTGTCGGCAAACTCGGCACCTCAGGCGGCAGACCGGCTTCGGCACGTTGTACCGGCGCACGCAGCAAGCGTTCGCTGTCCAGGCCCAGACGTGGCATCACGCGGCGCGCTTGCAGCCACACTCCTCCCGGCCCCAGCCAGAATGCGTCACCCTCGGAAGGCCAGCCGGCAGCCTCCACCGTCCAGTTCAGTTGCACGTTGCAGCCGCTCGCCGCGCACTCAGCCAAAGGTACGCGCAAATGGCCGGCGGCCTGTTCAAAAAGGACCGGTCGGCCCATGACGCTTACCGTCGTGACGTGCAAACCCGACGGCAGTTCTGCGTCCAGGTGCCCATTGGCGGCGATCACGGATCCCAGCGTCCACTCACCTTCAACACGTCGCGCAACGCTGTCGACGCGCAAGTGCAAGCGGCCGTCCGCTACCTGCCAGGCGCCCGCCCCGGCCAGCCAACGCTGTTCCCATTCGGCGCGCTCGGCCCGTTCCTCGGCCACCGACCGGTATTCACCCTGCTCCACCAGATGCCGATGCAACAGCGCGCCGCTGCCGAGCAAACCCACGGCCCCCAACACCAGCAGCACAACGGGCAAGCCCCGCAGGCTGTGGCGCACATCGATCAGGCGGCGCCGCTCCGGACCACGGGGCAAGGCCAACGCCGCCACCGCGACCATCACCAGGCAGCCGGCCAGTTTCCAGCTGGTCAACGTGGCGAGATAAGGCAGCCAGGGCCCCCAGCCCGTGAGCTGCGACAAGGCCACGTGGGCCGGAATCGCCATGGCATAGGCGGGATAACTGACCAGCCCCAATTCATGGTTGAGCACCAGGAAAAACGTCAACAGCATGGACGATGCATACGCCAGGCCGGAGCGACGGATCAAGGCATGCACCAGCACCGTGAGCATCGCCAGTTCCAGCAGCGGCGGCGCGAACACCAGCGCCTGATAGATCAGCACAAAGCCCGGCGCCAGGTTATCCGGGACGACCAGCGCGCTGATCACCAGGCTGGCAATGCCCGGCACCAGTGCCAAGGCCAGCGTCGCCGCCAGCACGCAGGCCACCCGCCCCAACAAACGCAGCCACGCCGGCGCCGGGGTCGCTTGCAACATCGCGCCGAGGCCTTCGACGTCATCGCGCCGACACACCAGCCCCACCAGCGCCGCGACAATAAAGGCGATCACCAGGAACGACGAGCTCGACAGCAACGGCAAGATCAGATCCGGTCGCGGCACCATCGGCCCGCGCGCATGCCAGACAATATGGACAAACCCACTGAGTATCCCCATGGCCAGCAGCAACCCAAGGGCGACCCACCAAACGCGTCGGGCAAACAACTGCCGCACCTGCCAGCGAACCTCGCGCCACAGGGTACGCGACCATCGGCTGGCGGCTAACGGGCCGGGCAAGCGCACATGGCTGGTCAACAGCATCGGCGGCTCCGCCAATACGGCGCCACTGCGTCGGCCCATCAAGCCCTGGCGGCTGGTTCGAGCCAGGACCATGGCCAACAGCAACAAGGGCACCCCACACCACAACGCCCGGTTCAGCCAGAACCCTGGGGTCAGTGCCAGTAGCGATTGGGATTTCTGCGCAGCGGTCCAGGTTTCCACCTGGGCCTGGGCAAAGGTAAACAGCGAAGGATCAAGACTGGCGGCCAGCAGTGGGTTGATATGGCCACCCTTGAGCACCACCACCGCGAACATCCACAACAGCATCAGCACCGTCGCCAAGCCAAACGGTGCGGCCAGGCCTCGGCTGTGCAAGGCCAGCAGGTAATACAACGCACCGATCCCGGTGCTCACCGGCAACAGCAAGGCGACCCAGGCAAACCCCAGCGCCGACCAGTTTGGCGCACCGATGCTCGCCGCCGGAGCCCAGTCGAGCCAGCCCAGCACCGGGCTGACCAGAAAGCCGACGATCAATGAACTGGCGAGCAAGCCACCCACCAACGCCGCGCCGATAAAACGTCCCCACAGCAACGCCGGCAACGACAGCGGCAAGGCCAGCAGGACTTCTTCCAACTGCGCCTTGCGGTCCCTCAGGGCCGGTTGGGCAAACACCCAGGCCCAGGCAAAAAACAGGAAAAACATACAGCCGCACGACATCAGGTAAATCAGGCTCGGCGCATTGCGGGCGATATCGCTGGCGCCCATTTTCTGCACATAGTCGGCGTTGGTCAGGGCCATCAGCAGATAGCCGGTCAGGCCGAGGAACACCAGCAACGGGATGCCGCTGCGCAGCCCGGCGCGCACTTCAACCCAGGCCTCGCGCATCAGCAGAGCAAAAGTATTCATGCGTCGATCGCCTCGCCCGCCTGGGCCAGGGCCAGGTAGTAGATGTCCTCAAGACGCGGCGCGTGGGGAACGAAGCGTGGGTCGGCAGGACGTTCGCCGTGCACAATGACGCGGCTGCCCTGCGGGCTGGCGGCCACATGCAAGGCGTCGGGCAGCGACTCGCCACGGTCGAAGGACGCTTCCCACAATCGGCCCTGCTCGGCGCCCAACAACTGTGCCGGACTCCCTTCGACAATAATCTGCCCACCCGCCAGCACCGCCAGTCGGCTGCAAAGGTTCTCGACGTCTTCGACGATGTGGGTCGAAAGCAACACGATCGATTCGGCGGCGACATCGGCGAGCACCCGATGGAAACGATTGCGCTCGGCCGGATCGAGACCCGCCGTGGGTTCATCGACGATCAACAGGCGTGGCGAGCCCACCAGCGCCATGGCGATGCCGAACCGGCGCAGCATGCCGCCCGAATAAGTGGCGAGCGCCCGGTGGGCAGCCTGCTGGAGGTTGACCTTGTCCAGCAGGCCCTCGATTTCCTCGCGGCGCTGACGACTGTCGGTTCGCCCCTTGAGCCAGGCAAAACGATCGAGCAAGTCCCGTGCACTCACACCTGGATACGCGCCGAGTTGTTGCGGCAGATAGCCCAAGCGACGGCGCAAATGATCGGCATCGACCAGCACATCCACCCCGTCCAGGTGAATGCTGCCGGCGTCTGGCTGCTGCAGGGTCGCCAGGGTCCGCATCAGGCTGCTTTTGCCCGCGCCGTTCGGTCCCAGCAAACCATACATGCCGGGCCCGACGCTCAGGTCCACGCCGCGCAGCGCTTCGACGCCGTTGCTGTAGCGCTTGCGCAGGCCGCGCACTTGTAAACCCGAATCGACAGACATCTACAACTCCAGATCAGAGGGACACATGCCCTGCATGAGGGCGGCGAGCGACGGTAATCAAGGCCATGGGCCGGGCTCTACCCGATTCAAGTCATTTTCCAACCGCATCCTGCGACCGACCCGCATTGCGCGCAGCCGCCACGTCACTGCAACCGGTGAGCGAGACGCGGATGCGGGGCAAAAACGATTCGATCCGGGTAGTTGCCAAAATGAGAATGACTAGCATCTTCCCCCAAGCAACTGCCTGCCCCCAGCGCCTGGGCCAACCCCGGTCCGGGCCCTAGTAATGAGAAGACGTTGAGCCATGGCCACTCCCAGCACCTCAACCGCAACACTGCTGCGCCAGTCCCTTTCCCAAGCCCTTGAGCTGCCCGCCGAGCAGATTCCCCTGGAGGCGAACCTGATCGAATGGGGGCTGGACTCCGTCACTCTGATTCGCCTCGCCGGCCAATGGCGCCGCCAAGGCCTGGCCGCGCGCTTCGCCGAGCTGATCGCCGACCCGCGCCTGTCAGCCTGGCTGGCACTGCTCGATGTGGCGACCACCGCCCCCGCCGCGCCCACCGTACAGACGGACGAAGGGCAGCCTTTCGAACTGGCGCCGATGCAACACGCTTATTGGATCGGGCGCGCCCCCGGCCAGCAGTTGGGCGGTGTGGCCGCGCACTTCTATAACGAATTCGATGGCCGCGACGTTGACCCGGTCCGCTTGGAAGCCGCCGTTCGGGCGCTGCTGGTGCGGCACCCGATGTTGCGCGCGCAGTTTCTCGACGACGGCCGCCAGCGGGTTCTCGCGCAGAGCCCTTGGCCAGGATTGAAAGTGCATGACTTGCGCCAGGCCAGCGTCGATCAACAGCAACAACAACTGGAGGCGTTGCGCGCGGAGCTATCCCACCGCCAATTGGCCGTTGAACACGGTCAGGTACTGGATATCCAGTTGTCGCTGCTGCCCGACGGGACGCGCCTGCACTTAAATCTGGACATGCTCGCCGCCGATGCCTTGAGCCTGCGCATCCTGCTCGGCGACCTGGTGCAGCTGTATCACCAACAGCCCCTGGCCGCGCTGCACTACAGCTTCGCCCGTTACCTGGCTGACCTGCGCCGTGAACAGGCCAGCCTCGAGCAACGTACCCTTCATCAACAGGCCCGCGACTACTGGTTGCAGCGTCTGGACCGGTTGCCCGGTGCCCCGCGCCTGCCCGTCAAGACCCAGGGCGACGATCGCCAGGTGCGGCGCCGTCACCATTGGCTGCCGCCATCCCAGCGCCAGGCCTTCGAGCGCCACGCCCGGGAACATGGGCTCACGCCGGCGATGGCCCTGGCGGCGGTGTTCTGCGAAACCCTCGGTGCCTGGTGCGAGACGCCCGAACTGCTGATCAATTTGCCGCTGTTCAACCGCACGCCACTGCATGCCGATGTCGACCGCCTGGTCGGCGATTTCACCTCATCGATCCTGCTGGCTTGGGACGGTCACGTCGCTGGCACTTTTGCCGCTCGCGCCACGGCCCTGCAACGACGCTTCCACGGCGATGCGGCGCACAGCGCGTTTTCCGGCCTGGAGGTGCTGCGCGAGCTGTCCCGGCAACGGGGTGAGCAAGTGCTGGCGCCGGTGGTGTACACCAGCGCCCTGGGGCTGGGGGAATTGTTCGCCGAAGGCGTGCAGGCGTGTTTCGGCGAACCGGCCTGGATCATTTCCCAGGGCCCGCAGGTGTGGCTCGACGCCCAGGTCACCGAGCTGGATGGCGGCATCCTGGTCAATCTCGACGCCCGTGAAGGGCTGTTCGCCGAAGGGGTGCTGGACGGTTTGTTCGAAGCCTATACCGGCCTGTTGCAGCGCCTGTGCTTTGAATCTCCGGCTTGGGACCTGCCGCCGCCAGCGCTGATCCCCGCCAGCCAAATTGAGGTCCGCAACCGCGTTCAAGGCCAGGCCACGCCCCTGCCGGTACAGCGCCTGCACGAAGCGTTTTTTGCCCAGGCGCGCCTGACGCCCGAACTGCCCGCGTTGTTGCATGGCAATCACCTCGTCATCCACTACGGCGAGCTGGCCGAGCGCGCCCTGCGGGTGGCGGCCTACCTGGAAGGCCAAGGCGTCCGGCGCGGCGATGTGGTGGCCTTGCAACTGCCCAAGGGGCCCGAGCAGGTGATCGCGGTGCTGGGCATCCTGGCGTCCAGCGCCACGTACCTGCCCATCAACGTCGATCAGCCCACGGCGCGTTGCCAGAAAATCCGTGAGTCGTCGGGTGCTCGCTTATTGCTCACCGAACTGCCCGCCACCCGCACAACGCTGGACGCTCCGCGGCCCGGCGCGATCAGCGACCTGGCGTATATCCTCTATACCTCCGGCTCCACAGGTGAGCCCAAGGGCGTGGAAATCAGCCATCAGGCCGCCGCCAATACCCTGCAAGACCTGCAACGGCGCTTGCACCTGAACAGCGACGACCGAATCCTCGCGCTGTCGGCGCTGGAGTTCGACCTGTCGGTGTTCGACCTGTTTGCCGCGCTGTCGACGGGGGCGGCGGTGATCGGTATCGAGCCCGAGGCGCAACGTGATGCCGGACGCTGGCGTGAACTGGCCATGCAGCATCGCGCCAGCGTGCTCAACTGCGTGCCGGCGTTGCTCGACATGCTGCTCGGTTGCGCCCCCGCCGGCGCCAGCCTGCCCCTGCGCGCGGTGTTGCTGGGCGGCGACAAAGTCGCTCCGGACCTGGCGCCACGGCTGTGGGCCCAAGCCCCTGGCTGCCGCTTCATGGCCCTGGGCGGCGCCACCGAAACCGCCATTCACTCGACCCTGTTCGAAGTGCTGCCCGGCCAACCGTTGCCCTGGCACTGCCTGCCCTATGGCACACCACTGGATAACGTCCGCCTGCGCATCGTCGACCCGCACGGCCACGACTGCCCGGACTGGGTCGCCGGTGAATTGTGGATCGGCGGCGCCGGTGTGGCCGAGGGTTATCGCGGCGACCGGGTGCGCACTGCTGAACGCTTTGTCGACTATCAAGGCCTGCGCTGGTACCGCACCGGCGACAATGCCCGCTATCACCCCGACGGCAACGTCGAGTTCCTCGGGCGCAGCGATTTCCAACTCAAGCTGCACGGCTACCGCATCGAAGCCGGGGAAGTCGAAACCGCCCTGCTCGCCTGGCCCGGCATCGAGCAGGCGATGGCGCTGCTGGCCGGCCAGCAACTGGCGGCGGTGGTGCGTCTGACGGACGGCCCCGAAGCGCCCACCCGGTTTGACCCGCCGGGCCTCTCCCGGCATCTCGCCGAGCGCCTTCCGGGCTACATGATTCCCGGCACGATCCTGGGCTGCGCGCAGTTGCCCTTGACCGGCAACGGCAAGGTGGATCGTCAAGCGTTGAGCGCCTGGCTGGCCGAGAACAACACCCGCGTACCGGCCAACCTGTCGCCCCCCTGCGGCGCGATCGAAACGCAGGTGGCGCGTGCCTGGCAGCAGTTGCTGGGCTGTGGTGAAGTCTGCCGTGAAGATAATTTTTTCGCCCTGGGCGGTGACTCCCTGAGCGCCACCCGCCTGGTGCGCCTGCTCACCGAACAGGGGCTGGGGGGCGCGCGCATCGCCCAGGTGTTTGTCAAACCGGTGCTCGCACACTTTTGTGCCGATTTGCATCGAAAGACCCAGGCTCAAGCGCAGCGCACGATTGTGCCCGACCTGCCGCAACGCCACGCGCCTTTCCCCATGACCGAGGTCCAGCAAGCCTATTGGCTGGGCCGCGATCCGAGCCTGGCACTGGGCGGCGTGAGCTGCCACTTCTATCGCGAATACGACGTCGAGGATCTCGACCTGCCGCGCCTGCAGAACGCGCTGGAGCGCTTGATCGAGCGCCACGAAATGCTCCGCGCCGTGTTCGATCAATGCGGCCAGGCCCGCATCCTGCCCGTGCAACAGCTGCCCTCATTCAAGATCGGCCAGGGTTACGCCAGCCTCGACGACTTGCGCGAACACTGTGCCCATCGCGTGTTCGATCCGGGCCAATGGCCGCTGTTCGATGTGCAGGCAGTGACTCATGGTCGGCACACCCGGTTGGCCATCAGCCTGGATAACCTGATCCTCGATGCCCTGAGCATCCTGCGCTTCTACGCAGAATTGGATGCCCTGTACCGGGAGCCCGGATTGACGCTGCAGCCACTGGAACTGTCGTTTCGCGATTATCAACTGCAATCCGCGGTGGACGCGGCCGAACTGCAAGCCGCGCAACACTTCTGGCAGGAGCGCCTGCCCGAGTTGCCACCCCATCCGCAACTGCCGCTGGCGGTGACCCCCGCCAGTCTGGGTCAACCGCGCTTCGAGCGCCTGCAAGGGCAAATCGACGCTCAAGCCTGGGGGTCGATCCTGGCCAAGGCCCAACAACACGGCCTCACCGCGTCGGCGGTACTGCTCTGCGCGTTTGCCGAAACCCTCGGCCGCTGGAGTGCCCGCCCCGACCTCAGCCTCAACCTCACACTGTTCGATCGTCGTGCGCTGCATCGCCAGATCGATGAGGTCATGGGCGACTTCACCTCCCTGACGCTGTTGGGCTATGTACCGGTGCCTGGCGAGCGCTGGGTCGACCGCGCCCGGCGTACCCAGCGAACCCTGGGCGAGGCGCTGGAACACCGTTGCCTCGGCTCGGTCAGCCTGCTGCGGCAATTGGCTCGGGGCAATGGCGAGCAGCAGGTGAGCATGCCCGTGGTGTTCACCAGCGCCCTCGGGGTACCGAACGGCACCGCCGCGCCGGAGGACGGGCCGTTTGCCCGGCAAGTCTTCGGCCTGACCCAAACGCCACAGGTCTGGCTCGACCATCAGGTGGTCGAAGCCAACGGCGGTATAGCCTTGAACTGGGACTACGTGGTCGGCCTGTTTCCCGAAGGTCTTGTCGAAGCGATGTTCGACGCCTATTTGTACAGCTTGAACTGGCTGGCCGAGTACACCTGGGACAACCCACCGCCCGACCTGCTGCCCCAATCCCAGGCGCAGTTGCGCGCCCAGCTCAATGCCCCAGGCCCGAGTGTGCCGGGTGATCCGACCTTGCATGAGGGCTTCTTCGAACAGGCACGCCAAGCGCCACAACGCCCGGCGCTGTTGTGGGGCGAGCACGGCACGCTGAGCTATGGCGAACTCGCCGACCGGGCGCTGCGCATTGCGCGCAGCCTGGTGGACGCAGGCGTGGTGCCGGGCGACTTGGTGGCCGTGTCCCTGGCCAAGGGCCCCCAACAGATCGCCAGCGTGCTGGGCATTCTGGCCGCGGGTGCCGCGTACCTGCCGGTGGGTGTCGACCAACCGTTGCAGCGCCGCCAACGCATCCTGCAACAGGCCGGCGTGAGCCTGATGCTTGCCGGGCAGGACCCGCAGCTGTCGAGCGTCAAACACCTCGATCCGCTTCACGCGCTGGAAGCTGAGCCGCTGTCGGCGCCGCTCGCCGTCCCGGCCGCAGAACTGGCCTACGTGATCTACACCTCCGGTTCCACTGGCCAGCCCAAGGGCGTGGAGATCACCCACCGCGCGGCGATGAACACCGTGGCCGAGATCAACCGCTGCCATGGCATCGACGCCAGCGACCGCACACTGGCGCTGTCAGCGCTGGACTTCGATCTTTCGGTATACGACTTGTTCGGCCTGCTGTCGGTGGGCGGTGCGCTGGTGTTGATCGAAGAGGATCAGCGCCGCGATGCGCGGGCCTGGCTCAAGGCGTTGCAACGGCATGGCGTGACCCTGTGGAACAGCGTGCCGGCCCTGCTCGACATGCTGCTCGAAGCCAACGCCCACGACCACCAGCCACTGGGCCTGAAAGTGGCGCTGCTGTCGGGTGACTGGATTGGCCTCGACCTGCCGCAACGCCTGCGGCAACAGGCCCCCGGCTGCCGCTTTATCGCCCTGGGCGGCGCCACCGAAGCGGCGATCTGGTCGAACCATTTCCAAGTGCAACAACCCTTGCCGGGTTGGCGCTCGATCCCCTACGGCGTGCCGCTGGCGAACCAGGCCTACCGGGTGGTCGATGCCCTGGGCCGCGACTGTCCGGATTGGGTCACCGGAGAGCTGTGGATTGGTGGGGCCGGCGTCGCCCGCGGCTATCGTCACGCGCCACAGTTGAACGCCGAGCGCTTCGTCGATGGCTGGTACCGCACCGGCGACCTGGGTCGCTACCACCCCGACGGCTTGTTGGAGTTTCTCGGCCGCGCTGACAGCCAGGTGAAGATTGGCGGCCATCGCATCGAGCTGGGCGAAATCGAAGCCGCCCTCGCCCGCCACCCCTGCGTAAGCACAGCGGTGGCACTGGTCGCGGATAACCGGCTGATGGCCGCCGTCACCGCCAGCACCGACGCGCAGGCCTTGGCGCGACACTTGGAGCAATGCCTGCCGGGGTACATGCGCCCGGAGCAGATCCTGGTGCTGGAACGCTTGCCTCTGAGCAACAACGGCAAGGTCGACCGCCGGGCGCTGCTGGCCTCCCTGGCCGACGCCGCCCAAACGCGCCCGGTGGTCGACGAGCAACCGCTGCGCCCGGACGAACAGGTGATCGCCGAACTCTGGCAGCAATTGCTCAACGTGCCGAGCGTGTCGCGCCACGACAACTTTTTCCGACTCGGTGGCGACAGCCTCCTGGCCACGCGTTTTCTCGAAATGCTGCGTACCCGCCTGGGCGTTGAACTGCCCATGGGCCAGTTGTTCGGCGCCGCCACCTTGACGGAGGTGGCGCAGATCCTTGAGCGCCAGCCCAACTCGGCCACCGTTGAAGAGGGCGTCATCTGATGCCCGCACAACCCCTCTTTTCTCCAGGAGCTGTACCCATGCCCGCCGCCAAACTGCTAAGTGAACTCAAGTCCCTGGGCGTCGAACTCTGGCCCCAGGACGGACAATTGAAATTCCGCGCGCCCCAAGGCCTGCTCAATGCCGAGCGCCTGGCACAACTGCGCGAGCACAAAGAACAGATCCTGCACCTGCTCGAAGTACAGGAACGGCCATTGGTCCAGGCTGACCCGGTGAACCACCACGCACCCTTCCCGCTCACCGATGTGCAGAACGCCTACCTCTTGGGCCGCCAATCTTCGTTTGGCTACGGCAACGTGGCCTGCCACGGTTACCTGGAACTGAGCTGGCCGGCGCTCGATCCGCAGCAGGTAGAACACGCCTGGAACCGTCTGATCGAGCGCCACGACATGTTGCGCGCGGTGATTGCCAGCGAGGGCTCGCAACGTGTCCTCGGCGAAGTAAGCCCTTATTCCGTGGCCGTCACAGACCTGCGCGACGCCACGGTCGAACAGCGTCAGCACAGCGTGCAGCAGATCCGCCAAGCCATGGAGCAGAAGCTCTACCCCACTGATCAATGGCCGCTGTTCGAACTGCGCATGAGCCGCAGCGACAATGGCGATACCCTGCATTTTTCCATGGACTCGCTGATTGCCGACTGGGCCAGCGCACAGTTGCTGTTCAACGAGTTGGAACAGCTGCTGGACGATCCCCAAGCCGCCCTGCCGCCCCTGGAGATCACCTTCCGCGACTACCTGCTGGCCGAGCGTGGCCTGCTCGAAGGCAGCCGCCATCAACGCGACCGCGAATATTGGCTGGCGCGCGTCGACGACTTGCCCGCCGCACCGCAACTGCCCGCTCCCCTGAGTGGTGAAGACACGGCCGTTGCGCGCTTCCAGCGACATTCCGCGCAGCTCGACCAGCCACACTGGAACGCCTTGAAAAAAGCCGCCAGCGAACGCGGCCTGACCCCGTCCATTGCGGTGCTCGCCAGCTATGTCGGCACCCTGCAACGCTGGAGCCAGCAACCCGTTTTCAGCCTCAATCTGACGCTGCTCAACCGCTTGCCGCTGCACCCGCAGGTGGATCGATTGGTGGGGGACTTCACCTCCGTCAGCCTGCTCCAGGTCAACGATCCTCAAGACCAAGACTTCACCCAGCAGGCCCGGCAATTGGGCAGCCAGCTGTTTGCCGACCTGGAGCACCGGCTGTTTTCCGGCATCGAAGTGATGCGTGAAATCGGCCGCCGTCGTGGCCGTGAAGCCGCGGCCATGCCGGTGGTGTTCACCAGCGCCATCGGCTTGGCAATCGAACCACCGGCGGCGAGTCAGCGTCGGGTAGGCCACGGCATTACCCAGACCCCGCAAGTCACGCTCGATTGCCAGGTAATGGATGACCGCCATGGTTTGCACATCCATTGGGACGTGCGCCAAGGCGTGTTCCCCGATGGCTTGGTCAGCGACATGCAGCAGGCGTTTCTGGCTCAGTTGCAGCGCTTGGCCCTGGACCCGGACGCCTGGGAGCAACCCATGCACGTGCCTCTCCCAGCCTGGCAGCAGCGCGAGCGCCTGGCGGCTAATGCCACCACCGCGCCGCTGCCCACCGGTCGCTTGCACGACGGCCTGCTGGCCATGGCCGATGAACATCCGCAAGCGCTGGCGGTGATCGACGCCAACGGCAGCCTGACCTACGCCGCACTCGTCGAACGCGCCCTGGCCGTCGCCGCCACCCTGCGCCAGGCCGGTTGCACCGCCGAGGAACCGGTGGCGATCCTCATGCCCAAAGGCCTCGATCAGGTCGTGGCGGCCTACGGTGTATTGCTTGCCGGAGCCGCCTACCTGCCACTCGACAGCAATGCCCCGGCCGCCCGCCGCGACCGCGTGCTGCGCAGCGCCCAGGTGCGTCATGTGCTCGGCCAGTCACACGCCTTGCCCAACGCGCCGCTGGCCGATGGTCTGCACTGGCATGCGGTGGATCAACTGGCGCCGGCTCCAGCCGACTTCACAGCGGTCGACGGCAGCGCCGATGACCTCGCCTACGTGATCTTCACCTCCGGCTCCACGGGCGATCCCAAAGGCGTAATGATCAGCCATCGCGCCGCCCTCAATACCGTGCAAGACATCAACCGGCGCTTGCAGGTCAATGCAAAGGACCGCGTGCTCGGCTTGGCACAACTGAGTTTCGACCTATCGGTATACGACCTCTTCGGTCCCCTCGCCGTGGGTGGCGCACTGGTGCTGCCCGACCCGGCCCGTGGCGCCGACCCGTCGCACTGGGCGGAACTGATACAGCGTCACCAAGTGACGCTGTGGAACTCGGTGCCTGCGCAACTGCACATGCTCGCTCATTACTTGCATGCCGAACCGCGGCCGCTGGACAGCCTGCGCCTGGCGTTGTTGTCCGGTGACTGGATCCCGCTGAACCTGCCGCCGCAGCTCAAGCAGCTCCTGCCCGAACTGGCCCTGGTGGGCCTCGGTGGCGCGACCGAAGCCTCGATCTGGTCCAACCTGCACCCGATCGGCGCGATTGACCCGACATGGCGAAGCATTCCCTATGGCCTGCCCTTGGCCAACCAGGGCTTTCGCGTGCTCGACAGGCAATGGCGCGACGCGCCGACCTGGGTGCCTGGCGACCTGTACATCACCGGTGTCGGCCTGGCCCAGGGTTACCTCGGCGACCGGGCGCTGAGCGAGGCGCGGTTCTTCGCCCATCCCGTTGACGGCCAGCGCCTGTATCGCACCGGCGACCGTGGACGCTACCTGCCGGGCGGCGAGCTGGAGTTCCTCGGTCGTGAAGACGGTCAAGTGAAAATCCGTGGGCATCGCGTTGAACTGGGCGAGATCGACGCGGCATTACTCGCCACCCCTGGCGTGGACAGCGCCATCAGTCTGGTCACCGGTGACGCATCCGGCGAGCGCAGCGAGCGGAGCCTGATGGCTTTCGTCACCGCTGCGCAGACTGCACCGGAACCGCTGCCAGACGCGTCGTTGCTGACGACGATCAATCGTTATGCCGACAACCAGGTCGGCACCTTCGACGCACAATACGTTCGCGATTATCAGACAGACCTCAAGGTTGCGGCGCTGAGCTCGATGCTGGAAGTCATGCTCAAGGCCGGATTGTTCAGCGGCGAGCTGGCCGAACCCGATGCCCCGGCGATTCTCAACGCCTTGCAGGCACAGCCACGCCATCACTGGCTGGTGCGGCGCTGGCTGGGCTCGCTGTGCGAGGCGGGCCTGCTACAACTGGAACAATCGCGCTATCGACTGGCGCAACCGGCACCCGAGCCGGCGCTGGCCTGGGGCCGGGTAGAACAGGCGGTCGCCTCGGGGCTGTGCAGCCAGGCGCTGTTCGACTACCAGCTCAACCATGTCTGGCAATTGCCGCAACTGCTCAAGGGTGAGGTCAACCCCTTCGACCTGCTGTTTCCCCAAGGCCAACAGGACCTGGCGTTGCAGCTGTACGGCGGGGACGCCGTCTCGCGCTACAACAATCACAGCATCGCGGCCCTGATCAATCGCCTCGCCACGCACCATGACGGCGACGGGCCGCTGCGCATCCTCGAAATCGGCGCCGGCACCGGGGCCACCAGCGCGCCGGTGATCGGGCTGCTCGATGGCCTGGACGTCGATTACCTGTTCACCGACATGACTGCTTTTTTCCTGCCGGCGGCCAAGCAACGTTTTGCCGAGCACGCCTGGGTGCGTTACGGCGTGCTCGACATCGACCAGGATATCCGACCCCAAGGGCTCGCCAGCAACAGCGCCGATGTCGTGCTCTGCGCGGGCATGCTCAACAGCGTCAAGGACGTCGACCAAGCGCTCGCCCGGATCACTGAATTGCTCAGCCCCGGTGGCTGGTTGGTGTTCAGCGAACCCACCGGCGAATGGCCGCCGATCCTGCTGACCCAGGGCTTCATGATGACCCCGGTCAACGGCGACCACGACCTGGGCCGTAGCGGTTTGCACGACGCGCAGACCTGGCAGGCGCGGATCCAGGCGTTCGGTGGAGAATGCCTGCCCACCCTGCCCCAGGCCGGACACCCGCTGGCCGCCCTCGGCATGCAGGTGTTCGCCGCCCGTTTCAAGGCCGGCTACCGGCGCCTGGATGTCGACAGCCTGCGCCGCGCCCTGGCCCAGCGCTTGCCCGATTACATGCTGCCGGCGCACCTGCAAGTGCTTGATCACATGCCATTGACCGCCAACGGCAAGATCGACCGCAAGACCCTGGCCGGCCTGCGTCCCGCCGTTGATGCCCAGGTGTCCAATGACCAGGCGACACCGAGCGATCCTCTTACCGCCGAGCTTTGCCGGCTGTGGGCCGAGGCCTTGGGCTTGACGCAGATTGGCGTCAACGACAGTTTCTATGAAAAAGGCGCGGACTCACTGATCCTCGCCCGGGTCGCCGGTCAACTGCGTGAACAGCTGCCCCAGGCCCAAGGCTTGAGTTACGACACACTGCTGCGGCAGATGCTCAACGAGCCGAATGTCGCCGCCCTGGCGCGCCTGCTCAACCACGGCGAAAGCGCGCCAGCCGCCACTGCTGCTGGCGGCGAAGCCCAGCGTTCATCCAGCAGCAATGCGTTGGTGGTGCCGTTTGGCGGTGGCGAAGCCGGACCGGTACGGGTGATGTTCCATGCCGCCCTTGGCACGCTGGATTACTTCCAACACCTGGGTCGCGCCCTGGCCGAACAACAAGCCGGGCCGGTGATCGGCTTTGCCGTGGCCGACACTGAGCGCTACCTGGCGCTGGAACCCAAGCGCCTGATCGAAAGCGTGGCCCAGGACTACGCCGAACGCTTGATTGCCGACGGTCACCAGCGCTTCCAGTTGATCGGTTACTGCCTCGGCGGGCTGCTCGCCACCGAGGTCGCCCGGCGCCTGCTCGAACGCGGCATGGATGTGGTGGACTTGAGTCTGATCGACAGCATTCCGATGTTCATCGACACCGACGAGGAGCTGGCCTACGAGGCGATCTTCGTGCCCAACCTGAACCTGGATCCGGTGAAGACCGTGTTCGGCGCGCACATCGAAGACTATGACGTGTACCGCGCCATCGATCTGCTGATGGCCCGCGACAATCGCCGCGTGCCGGCCGGGGCCATGGCTGCGTTGAGCGGCGACCCGGGCCTGGAAGCCCTGGCGCTGGCGGTACAGCAACAATCGGCGCGCAGCCAGGAAGAACGCCTGGCCGAGTACGCGCGCCTGGCATCGGGCCAGGCCGGGGTGCCCATCGGCCCGGAACTGGTGCCGACGCTGTTTCGCGTGTGCCGCCACAGCATGCGCGCGGCACGGTTCGACCCGCCGCCGTTCCTCGGCAACATGACCTATCTGCGCTGCCTGGAGCAGCAGTCGTTCGGCATCACCGGCGGCGTTGGCCACCTGGCGGCACCGTTCTGGGAGGACGCGTGCCTGGGGCGTTTCGAGTTGATCGACGTGCCCGGCAATCACTTCAGCGTGATCGAACCGCCTCATGTCCACACCGTCACGGCGCATCTGCTGGACGCGCTACGGAAAAACTCATGACGAGCGCTTTGGATACCCTGAAACGTCCGGTCAACCGGCTGATTCGCATCGGCGTGGCGTTTGCCGCGGTCGGCGCACTGGTCAATCTGGTGCCCTTCATCGGCCTGACCGAGCTGGGCCGGTTGCTGCTGGCTGGCAGCGTCGACCCTCAAACCTTGTGGCGCTGGGCGGCGCTGGTGGTGATCGCCTTGAGCCTGGGTTGGATGGCTAACGGCGTGGCCCTGTGGTTGACCCACCTGGCGGACCACCGCCTGCAAGCCAGCCTGCGTGAAGCCATGGTGCGCAAGCTCGGGCGCGTGCCCTTGGGCTGGTACACCGACACCACCTCGGGCGCGGTGCGCAAAGTGGTGCAGGACGATCTGGAAGACCTGCATCACCTGGTCGCCCACCATGCGGTGGAACTCACCGCGGCCATCGTCACGCCCCTGGCGGGGCTAGTGTGGCTGGCCACGCTGAACTGGCGCCTGGCGCTGCTGGCGGTGCTGACCTTGCCGGTGTATGCGCTGGCCTATGCCCTGATGATGCGCGGCTTCGGCGCCAAGATGCAGTTGCTGGACAGGAGCATGAGCCGGGTCAGCGCCGCCATCGTCGAGTTTGTCCACGGCATTGCCGTGGTCAAGGCGTTCGGCCAGGTGGGCCAGGCCCATCGCAGCTATCAACAGGCGGTCAATCAGTTCAGCGAGCAATACGCCGGTTGGGTCAAACCGCTGCTGCGCCTGGAGGCGTTTTCCTCGATGGCCTTGAGTGTCCCGGTGATTCTGCTGGTGAGCCTGGGAGTGGGCAGCCTGCTGCTGGCCGAGGGCTGGATCACGCCGCTGCAATTGTTCGCCGAGACCTTGGTGGCAGTGGTGATTCCCCAGTCGCTGTTGGTGATCAATCAGAGCCTGACCGCCCAACGCACCGCCCTGGCGGCGGCCGACCGCATCGAAGCGCTGCTCAAGGTCGAAGAGCTGCCCGCGCCGAAAGTCGCCAAGCAGCCCCAGGGCAGCGACATCACCTTTGAACAGGTGCAGTTCGGCTACGACCCCGAGCACCCGATCCTCAATGGCGTCGATCTGCACTGCCCGGCCGGCAGCGTGACCGCCCTGGTCGGAGCCTCCGGCGCGGGCAAATCGACCCTGGCCAAACTGGTGCCACGCTTTCACGACGTCAACGCAGGATGCGTGCGGGTCGGTGGCGTCGATGTGCGGGAGATCGATCCACGCGAGCTGTACCGGCAGGTCGGTTTCGTCTTGCAGGACGCGCAACTGGTGCATGGGACCGTGGCCGATAACCTGCGCCTGGGCCGCCCCGAGGCCAGCGACGCAGAGATGGAAATGGCAGCCCGCTCGGCGCAGATTCACCCGCGCATCCAAGCCCTGCCCCGGGGTTATCAGTCGGTGATCGGCGAGGATGCGATGTTCTCCGGCGGTGAAGCGCAACGCCTGTCCATCGCCCGCACGCTGTTGGCCGACACGCCGGTGCTGATCCTCGACGAGGCCACCTCCCACGCCGACCCCGAATCCGAAGCGCTGATCCAGGACGCCCTGTCGGCCCTGGCCCGGGGTCGCACAGTGCTGGTGATCGCGCACCGCCTGGCGAGTATCAGCGGCGTGGACCAGATCGTCGTCCTCGATCAAGGCCGAGTGCTTGAAAGCGGTCGTCACCAATCCCTGCTGCAGGCCAACGGCGCCTATGCCCGCCTGTGGCGCGCCGGCGCCAAGCGTTCAGTCCCCGAGCTGGAGATGTTTCTGTGATCCGCAGTCTTGTCACTTTATTGGGGCCGGCGCATGCCGCACGCCTCTACCGATACCTCGCGTGGCTGGTGACCAGCGCCGTGCTGCAAGGTTTGGCCGTGGCGTTGCTAGTGCCGATCCTGCACGCGTTGTTTGCCGGTGATCTACCCACGGCGGCGGCTTGGCTGGCCGGCCTGGCGGCGATGGCCGTGCTGACCTGCATCGCCCATTACCAGCAGGCGATGAAGGGCTTTGCCCTGGCGCTGGTGGTGCTGACCACCTTGCATGATCGCCTCGGCCAACATCTGGCCAGCCTGCCCCTGGGCTGGTTCAACTCGGAGAAAGTCGGGCGCCTGTCGCGCAGCGCCACCAGCGGCACGCTGATGGTTACCGGCTTGTTTGCGCATTACCTGGGACCGGTGGTGTCCGGGGTGGTGGTGCCGGCCACGGTCGCGCTGACCTTGTTCATCTTCGACTGGCGCCTGGGCCTGACCGCCGTGCTGTGCGCACCGCTGATCTATTTCAGCCATCGATGGTCAGCCGATGCCATCGGCCACAACGATGCCCGGGTCGAAGCCGCCGCAACCCTCGCCGGAAATCGCGTGGTGGAGTTCGCCCGCTACCAGCAAGTGCTGCGGGCCTTTGGCCGCACCCAAGAGGGATACGCGCCGTTGCAGGCGGCCAATCTGGCGCAGAAACAGGCCGGCGGCTCGATGGTGTCCCAGACTTTTCCGAAATTGCTGGCCGGCGGCCTGACCGTGCAATTGGCCTTCGCCCTGCTGGTGGGCGTGGGCATCGCCCTGGCGACCCGAGGCGACATCGACGCGATTCAACTGGGCGCCCTGCTCGCCTTGGCGGCACGGTTTGTCGGGCCATTGGCCGAGGCGGCGGCACGCAGCGGGCTGTTGCGCATGGCCGGCAACGACCTGGACCAACTGGTCGGCATCCTGCGCGAGCCGCCATTGCCGCAGCCCCAAGCCAGTCAGCCGTTGAGCGACCCCGGCAGCTTTGCCTTCGAACACGTCAACTTCGCCTACGCCAGTGGCCCGACGGTGCTGCGCGACCTGACATTCCACGCACCGGCTCATTCGATGACGGCAATTGTCGGCGCCTCGGGCTCGGGCAAGACCACCGTCACGCGCCTGCTCATGCGGTTTTTCGATGTGACCGAAGGCAGCGTCAAGGTCGGCGGCGTCGATGTGCGCGAACTGTCCAACGAGGCCTTGATGGCGCAACTGTCGCTGGTGATGCAGGACGTCTACCTGTTCGACGACAGCCTCGAAGCCAATATCCGCGTCGGCAAGCCGGACGCCAGTGCGCAGCAGGTGGCTGAGGCCGCGAGCCTCGCCGGCGTCGATGAAATTGTCGCGCGCCTGCCCCAGGGCTGGCTCACTCCGGTGGGCGAAGGCGGCGCGGCGCTGTCCGGTGGCGAACGCCAGCGGGTGTCCCTGGCTCGGGCGTTGCTCAAGCGCGCCCCGATCGTGCTGCTGGACGAAGCCACTGCCGCACTGGATCCGCACAACGAAGCCTTTGTACAAGCGGCGATTCGTAGCTTGAAGCAAAGTTCGACGGTGCTGGTCATCGCCCATCGTCTGCCGACCATCATGGCCGCCGAGCAGATTCTGGTGCTGGACCAGGGCCGCCTCGTGGAAGCCGGCACTCACCCGCAACTGCTGGCCCTCGACGGACGTTACGCCGGGTTCTGGCGTGATCGCCAGCGCGCCGGTGGCTGGCGCCTGAATGCGCAGGCCCAGCCATGCTGATCGGGGTGCTGGGTGCCAGTGGCGATGTCGGTCTGGCCAGCGCTCGGGCGCTGTTGAGCCTGGGCGTGAACGCGCTGCGCCTGGGCGGGCGTGACCCACGCAACGGTGCCCGCTGCCTGGCATCGCTCCAGCAGCAATGGCCCGACGCGCGCCTGCAATGGAGCGTAGTGGACTTCAATGATGCCGCTGCCCTGGCCGGGTTCGCCCATGGCTGCGAGGTGCTGCTCAACTGCGCCGGACCCTCCTGGCGATTGGCCGACCGTGCCGCACGGGCGGCGCTGCAAACCGATGCGCACTATGTGGATGCCGCCGGCGAGGTTACGCTTGAGCCGAGTCAGTGGCGCAACCGTTGCGCCGTCCTCGGTGCCGGCCTGCAACCGGGGCTCACCGGCTTGCTGCCGCGCTGGCTGGCCGAACAAGCCTTCACCCAGGTCCTCGGACTGACCAGCTATTTCGGCCTGCGTGACCACTTCACGGCCGTGGCCGCCGATGACTTCCTGCAAGGCGCGGTGGATGGCACCAGCGAACCCTTGGCGGCCTGGCGCAACGGCCGCTGCAGCCGAGCGCTGCGCCGCAGCCGCGACGTGCTGCTGCCGTGTTTCCCCGGCCAGGTTCATGTGTTGCCCTATTTGAACCAGGAAGGCGAACGCCTGGCGATGGACCTGCGCCTGGAGATCGGCCAATGGTTCAACGTGATCACCGACGGCCATGTGCTCAAGGCGCTGGACCTGGCCCACAGCCTGCCGCGCGCCGAAGCGGTGCGGCGGTTGTGCGAGGCCAGCCTGCTGGACCTCAGCGGCCAGGCCCCCTTTGTCACGTTGCTGCTGCAACTCGACGGGCTGTGGGAGGGCCAGGCGCGCACCCGCAGCCTGGTGCTCAGCGGTGCCGGCAATGCAGCGCTGACCGGGGCAATGGCCGCCGCCACGGTGGTCAGCGTGGCAAACGGTGAAATCACTGCCGGCTGCCACTACGCCGCCCAGGCGTTGCCACCCGCCGCCAGCCTTGAACGCCTGCAACGCACCTCGGCGATCCGGGCGCTGAACCTGCTGCATGGCCCGCTCGATCACCTGCACAGCGTCGAAGAAGGTTGCCTATGAACAATGCCCTGAATGAACTTGAACACGTGAGCCAGGGCGTGATGGCCCAGGTGTTGCTGCACACCCAGGCCTTGCCATTGCAGGCCTGGCGCAGCGCCGGGCAAATCAGCCAGGCCTTGGGCACGGCCCCCCGCCATGCCTGGATCGTGCGGCGCTGGCTGGCGGCGCTGACCCGCGCCGGTGCGCTGCGCGAAGACGCCGGACGCCTCGCCTGGCAGGGCACGCCACCCAAGGCCGCCGTGGAAAACCTGCCCGGGCTCTACGCCGAACTGGGCTTCCCGGGCAGCATGGCCAACCTGCACCGCCAGGTCATCGATTGCTTGCCCGACCTGTTGCGCGACCAACTCGCCCTGGCACCGATGCTGGTGCAATCAGGTGACCCCGTCACGGTGCTCGGGGCCTACCAGCGCAACCACTTCACCGCAGCGATTAATCAAGCCCTCGCCGCACGGGCAAGCGAAGTCCGTGCCCTCGGCGATGTGCTGCGGGTGTTGGAGTTGGGCGGCGGTGCCGCCTGCACCACTCGCGCCGTGCTGGCAGCGTTGCAAGCACGCGAAAAGGACTATCGCTTTACCGACATCAGTTCGCTTATCACCGGGGCGGCCCAGCGTGAGTTTCGCCTGGAACCGGGCATGCACGTCGGTTTGCTCGACCTGGACCGGGACTTCGCCGAGCAAGGCATCGAGGCCCGCAGCCAGGACCTGGTGATCGCCGGCAATGTGCTGCACAACGCCCGCGATCTGTCCCGCAGCCTCGGGCAGATTCGTGCCTGCCTGCGAGACGGCGCAAGCCTTTTGTTCAGCGAATCCATCGCCGACAACCCGGCCATGTTGACCTTCATGCACCTGCTGCTGTCACCGCCCGCCGGTGCGCCGCTGCGTGAGACTGATGAAGTCTTCATCGCGCCCGATGCATGGCGCCAAGCCTTGCAGGCCCAGGGTTTCCAGTTGCTCGAAGTTTGGCCCGCGGCCACCGACCCGCTGGCGGCCGCCGGGCAACGTTTGTTTCACGCCGTAGGAGTTTCTTGATGACGCTGCACGTAGACATCCTGCTGACTGATCTGCCGGTTGGCGCGTTTCCATGGCATTTGCCCGCCCTGACTGACCTGGGCACTCATCAACGCTCCCCGGCACGCCTGTTGGCGGTCATCGAACGCCAGCGCCCCGCCGTGGCGATAATGAATGCCGAACAGCTGGAACGGCTGCTGGACTTCCCCGCCCTGCCGTTGACCGACCTTAGCTATCTGGAACAGGTGCTATTCGTCACGGCGCAACCGGGCGACTGGCAGCTCGCCGAGCGGGCGGCGGCGCAGCTCGATTGCAGGGTCCTGGGGTTTACGGATGCCCTCGGTGAATGGCGTGACCTGGCCAGCGTCAAGCTCGAACATCAACGCTGGCGCGAACGTGCCCTTGGGCATCCCGACGTGAGCAGCGTCGCGCTGCACGGCCAGACCTTGTTCGCCGTGCCTCACCCCTGCGAAACGGCATCGGTAGAGGATCACCTCGATGCCACGGAGGCCGCCCTCGATCAGCAGTTTGCCAGCGAGCGACTCGTCGAAGCGGTACGGCTCAATGATCGACTGAGCCACGCCGCGTTGCTGTCCATGCTCAACGGCCTGGACCATTGCGGCCTGCTGCCCGCACCGCTGAACGATGTCGCCCAGGGGCTGACGCTTGCAGGCATCGCGCCGGGTCATCGGCCATTGATCGCGCGTTGGCTGGACGTGTTGCAGGGACAAGGCCTGTTGCGCCGCGCAGGCACCCAACTGCATCCCACCCTTGCCGCCCGTGACTGGAGTGACGCCGCTCTGGAGGACATCTGGACGCAACTGACCCTGGACTGGGCGCGCAACACCGGTGGCAGCGGCACCCTCGAATATGCTCGGGAGAATGCACGTCAATTGCCGGCGCTGATGCGCGGCGACTGTGCGGCCGTGCACCTGTTGTTTCCCGAAGGACGCACCGAACGCGCGGCGGCGTTGTACCGCGAAAGCCTGGCGGCGCAGTACCAGCATCGCGCCGTCGCCCACTGGGTCGGCGCCTGGGCTGCGCGCCAGCCAGCTGATGCAACGTTGCGCGTGCTCGAAGTCGGGTCCGGCACTGGGTCGACCACCCAAGCGGTGTTGCCGGCCTTGGCCGACGCTTCGGTGGATTACTTGTGCACCGACTTGTCGCGCTATTTCAGCGACCAGGCTGCCGAGCGCCTGCAAGACTGGCAGCGGGTTCGCCACGGCGTGTTCGATATCGACCGCCCCGCCCTGGCCCAGGGTTATCGCAGCCAGGACTGGGACCTGATCATCGCCGGTGGCGTGCTCAATGCCGCGCGCGACACCGAGCGCTCCCTGGCGACCCTGCTCGCCTTGCTCAAGCCGGGCGGCTGGCTGGTGTTCAGCGAACCCACGCAGGAGGAGTTCTGGGTGATGGCCTCCCAGGCCTTCATGCTCAACCAGGCCGATGATGAACGTCAGCTCAGCAGCGCCACCTTCCTCAACCTCGCGCAGTGGCAAACCGCGCTGTCCAGGACCGGGTTCCAGGGCAACCGCAGCCTGCCCGCCGCCGGGCACCCACTGGCGCGCCTGGGCCATCGCGTCTTCGTCGCCCAGGTACCCGCCCAGCGCCTGAGCCGCGCGGCACTGGCCGCGCACCTCGAAGAGGCCGCCTTGGATCTTGAGCTACTCGACCAATTGCCCGATGACCACACGCTGGCCCAGTGGGCTCGCCTCCCGGAGACTTGTCCATGAACAGCGCCCCTGCGCGTAAACGCGTGATCGTGGCCGGCACCGCATTCGGTCGCATCTACCTGCAAGCCCTGGCCCGCGCCCATGATCGCTACCAACTGGTGGGCATCCTGTCTCGCGGCAACGCCTACTCAAAAGCCTGCGCCGACCACTATGGTGTGCCGCTGTACGAGACCGTCGAACAGGTGCCGGATGATGTCGATATTGCCTGCGTGGTGGTGCGCTCCGGCGCAACCGGGGGCGTCGGCGGTGACCTGGCCCAACAGTTTCTGCGCCGTGGCATCCATGTCTTGCAGGAGCACCCGGTGCATCACCGCGAAATCGCCGCGTGCATGCAGGCCGCACGCCAGGGCCAGGCCGCCTATGCGGTGAATACGCTGTACCCGAATATCCTGGCGATCCGGCGTTTTCTCGCCGTCGCCGCTTACCTGCGCGAGCACCAAGGGTTGGCGTACATCGAGGCCGCCTGCAACAGTCAAGTGGCCTACCCCCTGCTGGATATTCTCGGACGCCTGGCCGGTGGTCTGCGGCCCTGGACGTTCGCGACACCCGCTCCTGCGTTCGAGGGGCAACCCTTCACGCGGCTTGATGCCCGTTTCAATGGCGTACCCATCGGCTTGCGAGTGCAGAACCAGGTGCACCCCAAGGACCCGGACAACCACTCATTCTTGCTGCATCGCCTCGAAGTCGGCTGTGAAGCCGGGGTGCTGAACCTGGCCGACACCCACGGCCCGGTGCTGTGGAACCCGCGCCTGCACGCCTCAAGGGACAGCACCGACCGCCTGATCATGGCCGGCCCCGGCAGCGAACGGCTGGCCGGGCCGACGATGGTGCTGCTCGATCCGCAGGTGCCCAAGAACTACCGGCAGGTGTTCAACCAGGTCTGGCCCGACGCGGTCAGCATCGCCCTGGACGCGTTATGCCGCGACATCGATGAACCGTCGCGACGCCTGCGCAGTGGCGTCTGGGCCACCGAAGTGGCCATGGCCTGGCGCGAAATGAACAACCTGATCGGCATGCCCGCCTTGATTGAGCCGCCCGTGCCCCGCGCGCTACCGCTGGCCGATCTCCAGGCCCTTGCCGACGCCGTGCAACCCCCTCGCGGTGACGACACCGCCCAACTGCTCGGAGCGCTGCCGTTTTGAACACTGCCCGATCCTCCTCCACCTGCAGCCATGTGTTGCTGTGGGTGCGCGACTTGCGCCAGGCCGTGGCGAATTTCCGCGCCGCCGGTTTCGAAGTGACCTACGCCACCGCCGAGGCCCGCGCGCAACACGCGCACATCTGGTTCAGCCAGGGGCCGATCATCGAGTTGCTCACCACACCGCGTCACGCCTGGCTCTTCAAGTGGCCCATCGACTGCCTGGCCGGCCGTGGCGCTGGGCGCCGGATGTTGCGCTGGGCCGCCCAGGGTGAAGGGTTCTGCGACCTGGCGCTGTTGTGCGAGACCCCGGCCCTGGCGCCGCGCCTCAAGGGCTTGGCCGGATGCGGCGTGGCCATGGGCCGCACAGTGAAATGGCGGCGCACCTGTGTGGATGGTCGCCAGACGCGCTTTCGTTTCGTCTACCCGCGCCACGACCGCCTGCCCTTCCTCGTCACGCCCTATGAGCCGGCCCAGCATCCGCTCCGAATGATTCACCCCAACGGCGCAACGGGCCTGGCGGCGATCCACCTGGGCGTGCACCCCGCCGATCACACCGCCCTCAGCCTGCTGACCGGCGACGACCCATTGCTGCGTATCCAGGCGGCTGATTACACCGGCGTACAGGCGGTGCAGATCGCTGGCCTGGCGCACCCGCTGACTTTGCACGGCGCCCGTTTGCTGGGCTGCCCGACCGCTCAAGGAGATTGCCATGCTTGATGGATGCACCGACTGGCCCGAGGACTTTATCCGCCGTTATCGCGAACACGGCTATTGGCAAGGCGTGCCGTTGGGCCAACTGTTGCGCGAGCAGGCGCGGCGCACGCCGCACAAAGAGGCGCTGGTGGACGGTCAGCGGCGTTGGAGTTACGCCGAACTCGACCTGCAGGCCGACCGCCTGGCCGCCGGCCTTGCCGACCGGGGCCTGCGCGCCGGCCAGCGGGTGCTGGTGCAACTGCCGAACATCGGCGAGTTTTTCAGCCTGACCTTCGCCCTGCTGCGCCTGGGTGTGATTCCGGTGTTCGCCCTGCCGGCCCATCGCGAACATGAACTGCGCCACCTGGCCCAACTGAGCCAGGCCGTGGCCTACGTGATTGTGGATCGACACCTGGGCTTCGATTATCGGCCGCTGGCGCGCGTCCTGCGTGAACAGGCGCCGAGCCTGCAACAGGTCTTTGTGATCGGTGCGGCCGAGGAGTTCGTCGACCTGGGCGACTGCGTTGCTGACCCTCGTCCGCTGCCCGCGCCAGACTCACGGGAAGTCGCCGTGCTGCTGCTGTCCGGCGGCACCACCGGCCTGCCAAAACTCATCCCGCGCACCCATGACGATTACGCCTGCAATGCGCGCCTGGCGGCCCGCGCATGCGGCTTCGAGAGCCACACCCGCTACCTGGCGGCGTTGCCCGTGGCCCATAACTTCCCCTTGGCCTCACCCGGCGCGCTCGGGGTGTTCAGTGTCGGCGCTACCCTCGTGCTGGCACCCGAGCCCAGTCCGGACACCACCTTCGAACTGATCGAGCGCGAACGCATCACCCATACCGCGCTGATCCCGCCGCTGGTGTTGCTGTGGCTGGAAATGGCGCAATGGTCCGACCAAGACCTGAGCAGCCTGCAATGGTTGCAGGTCGGTGGCGCGCGGCTCAAGGCCGAGATCGCCGCGCGTATAGGCCCGGCACTGGGCTGTGGCCTGCAACAGGTCTACGGCATGGCCGAAGGGTTGCTGTGCTTCACCCCGCTGGATGACCCGCAAGCGCGCATCTTCGAAACCCAGGGCCTGCCGCTCACCGTCGATGACGAGATCCGCATCGTCGACGCCGATGACGTGCCGGTCGCCCCAGGCGCCGTGGGCGAACTGCTGGTGCGCGGTCCCTACACCATTCGCGGGTACTACAACGCCGGCGAACAGAATCTGCGCGCCTTCACCGCCGATGGTTTCTACCGCAGCGGCGACCTGGTGCGACGCTTGCCCGAAGGCCATTTGATCGTCGAAGGACGAACCAAGGATGTGATCAACCGCGGCGGCGAGAAAATCCCGGTGGAAGAGATCGAGAACCTGCTGCTGGGCCATCCGTTGATTCGCGATGTGGCGCTGGTGGCTTTGGCCGATGAGCTGCTGGGCGAGCGCAGTTGCGCTTGTGTGCTGGCCCACGCGGAACAGCTCGAACTGGGCACGATCAACGCCTGGCTGCGCGAGCGTGGACTGGCCGCCTACAAGTTGCCGGATCGCTTGCAGGTGCTGCGTGAGTTCCCGCTGACGCGCCTGGGCAAAGTCAACCGCAAGGCCCTGGCGGAACAGGTGCAGGCCTTATGAACAGCGAAATGTCCGCATGGTTGCGCGTGCTGCGTGAGGGCGACCAACCCCGGGCCCGCCTGGTGTGCCTGCCGCACGCCGGAGGCAGCGCGAGTTTCTTTCGTCCGTGGCTGGCGCACCTGCCGGGTGATATCGACTTGCTGGCCGTGCAGTATCCGGGACGTGAAGAACGGTTCAACGAAACGCGTATTGCCTGCCTGGCCAGTCTGGCCGAACACATCAGCCAGGCCCTGTTGAACCTGCCTATCCGCCCGCTGTGGCTGTTTGGCCACAGCATGGGCGCAGCACTGGCCTACGCCGTCGGTGTGCAGCTGGAGGCGACGGGCTTCGGCGCCGAACATGTATTTGTCTCGGCCCACCCGCCCCCGCACCGGCAACCACTCAGTGACCTGCACCGCCAGGACGACGCCGCGCTGATCGCCGACATTCTGCGCCAGGACGCCGAGGCCACAGGCCTGTGGGACAACCCGCAACTGCGCGCACTGTTCCTGCCGACCCTGCGCAGCGACTACCAGGCCATCGAGACCTGGCGACCGGCGCAGCTTGACCGCTTGGCGGCGCCCATCGACGTACTGCTGGCCCGGGCCGACACCGACGTCAGCCTGGACCAGGCCCGAGCGTGGGCGGACCTGAGCGAGCACACCCCGGACATACGCCAGTTCGACGGCGATCATTTTTACCTCAAGCAACAGCCGCGCCCCGTGATCCATCACCTGCTGCAACGCACGGCCTATCTTCAAGGAGACTCGGTATGAAAACCCCGGAACACTGCACCGGCCTGCCGGACATTCGTCACGCCATCGACACCCTCGACCGGCAGATCATCGACGCCCTGGGCCTGCGCATGCAATACGTCAGGGCGGCCTCGGCGTTCAAGCCCGACCAGGCCAGTATCGCCGCACCGGACCGCGTCGCGGCGATGCTGCCGCAGCGCCGACATTGGGCACAGGAGGCCGGTCTGGACGGCGAATTCATCGAGGGCCTGTTCAATCAGATCATCCACTGGTACATCGCGGAACAGACGGCGTTCTGGCTGCAAAAAAAGAGCACGGCCGTATGAACGAAGCCGCCTTGTTGAACGTGTTCGAAGCTGCGCACCAGCGCGCGCTGAAGTACCAGCGTCCCGTTGTCGCCGTGAGTTCGCACCCCGCACCGACGCTAGATCCCTTGGTGCTCTACGAAACGCACCGGCAGGGCTTCTTCTGGTGCGCTCACTCACCGGCCCTGACGCTGTTTGGCCTGGGCTGCGCCTGGCAGATAGAAGCCGCTGGGGCCCAGCGATTGGCCGAGGTGAACCGTCAATGGTTCGCGCTGTGTGCCGACGCAGTGATCGACGGCCCGTGTCCACCGCTGTTGCTGGGTGGCATGCGCTTCGACGCGCACCAACGTCGCGCGCCGCACTGGTCACCGTTTGCCGATGCCAGTTTTCACCTTGCCCATTGGTTGCTCAGCGAGAACGGAGACGGCCGCTGGCTGCGTTGCCAGTGCGTGGTGGAACCCGACAGTGATCCAGCCGTCCTGGTACAAAACAGTCTTGCCGCGTACGAAGAGCTTTTCGCGCCCTCACACTCGCCCGAGTCGATCCCCCAGGTCATCGAACGCAACGCATTGCCAGCGCCACACTGGCAGGCCAAGGTCGCCAACGCCCTTCGTGCCATCGACAGCGGCGAGCTGAGCAAAGTGGTGCTCGCCCGCCACGTCGAATATCAGCTCAATGCCACGCTCGACAGCGGCGCCGTCATGCGCCGGTTGCACGAGCGGCGCAGCCAAGCCCACCTGTTCGCCCTGCACCGGGGAGACAACTGTTTCATGGGCGCGACCCCGGAGCGCCTGCTCAGTTGCCATGAAGGCTACCTGACCACCCACGCCCTCGCGGGTAGCGCTCGTCGCGCCGTGACGCCCGAAGAAGACCTGAAGGTGGGCGCGGATCTGTTGGCGGACCCCAAGGAGCTGCACGAACATCAATTGGTGGTACAGACCATTTTGCAAGGATTGAAAGGCATCGTCAGCGACTTGCAGGCAGCAACCCGACCCGAACTGCTGAAGCTGGCCACGGTGCAGCATCTGAGTACCCCGATCAGCGCCAGGCTTGACGATGGACGCAGCTTGCTGGACGGCATTCAGGCCTTGCACCCCACCCCCGCGGTCGGAGGTTTGCCTGGCCCGACAGCCATGAACTTCATTCGGCATAACGAAGGTTTTGACCGGGGCTGGTACGCAGCGCCCGTGGGCTGGCTGGACTCACGGGGTAATGGCGATTTCCTCGTGGCCCTGCGTTCGGCGCTGATGACACCTGGACATTGCCACTTGTTCGCAGGATGCGGGATCGTTCGTGGTTCCCAGCCGGAGGATGAGTACGAAGAGACGCAAATCAAGCTGGCTAGCATGGAGGATGCATTACGTCTCTCGTCTTCCTAAGCGATACCAGGGCCGTTCAACGGTGCATCAATGCGCCGACTCGGCCCAGTGATTATAAGAGGTCACTTTTCGACGCTCCCAGTTCCTCAACGCTGATTTCACGCATGCGGAATTTCTGCACCTTGCCGCTGACGGTCATCGGAAAATCGTCAACGAACTTGAAATGGCGCGGCGTCTTGAAGTGAGCGATCCGGCCTTTGCAGTATTCGCGCAGCTCGTCGGCATCTGCCTGGTGCCCCTCATGCAACCTGACCCAAGCTACGATCTCTTCCCCGTAGACGTCGTCCGGCACCCCGATGACCTGCACGTCTGCCACCGCAGGATGAGTAAAGAAGAACTCTTCGATTTCGCGCGGATAAACATTCTCGCCGCCCCGAATGATCATGTCCTTATTGCGCCCGATGATCCTCAGGTAACCCTCCTCATCCATGATTGCCAGGTCACCGGTGTGCATCCAGCCTGCGTCGTCGATGGCCTCCGCGGTCGCTTGCGGGTTGTTCCAGTAGCCGAGCATCACGCTGTAGCCTCGGGTACACAGCTCGCCGATCTGACCGCGAGCAACGATCCGGTTTTGCTCATCGACGACCTTGCTTTCCAAATGCGGCTGAGTGCGGCCGACACGGGTGACTCGATGCTCGATATCGTCGTCCGGGCCGGTCTGGGTGGAGACCGGGCTGGTTTCGGTCATGCCGTAGGCGATCTGCATCTCCTTGAGGTGCAGGTCGTCGATCACCCGTTTCATGACTTCGATCGGGCAGGTGGAGCCGGCCATGATGCCCGTTCGCAGATGGCTCAAGTTCAATGATTGGCGCTCTGGATGGTCGAGCATTGCAATGAACATCGTCGGCACGCCATACATGCCGGTCGCTTTCTCCTGTGCGGCGGCCCGCAGGGTCTCCAGCGGATCGAAGGCTGCGCTGGGGTAGATCATTGTCGTTCCGTGAGTGACACAACCCAGATTGCCCATGACCATGCCGAAGCAGTGATACAGCGGCACCGGTATCACTAACCTGTCGTGCTCGCTGAGCTTCAGGCTTTCACCGACCATAAAACCGTTATTCAGGATGTTGTAGTGACTGAGGGTGGCACCTTTGGGAAATCCAGTAGTACCCGAGGTGTACTGGATGTTGACGGGGTCGTCGAATTGCAATTGCTCACCGCATTGCCGTAGTTGTTCCGCAGACACTTGTTCCGCCAGGTCCAACAGGCCCTCCCATGACAACATACCGTCAGCCGGCGTGTCGCCGAGGCTGATCACGCCCTGCAATTCAGGCAACCGGTCGCTTTCCAGTGCGCCGACAGCGCAGCGGTGGAGTTCGGGCAGCAGATCGTGAAGCATCGCGTGGTAATTGGAAGTCTTGAACGAGTCGGCACAAATCAGCCAGCGACACCCCGATTGCTTGAGCGTGTACTCAAGCTCGGTCAGACGGTAGGCCGGGTTGATGTTCACCAACACCGCCCCCACCTTGGCCGATGCGAATTGGGTAATGCACCATTGCGCGCAGTTCGGCGACCAGATGCCTACCCGTTCACCGGCCTTGAGGCCCAGCGCGAGCAACCCTCGTGCGCAACCATCCACCTCCTCGGCCAACTGTGCCCAGGTGTAGCGCAGCCCTTGATGCCGTACGACCAAAGCTTCGCGATCAGTGAACCGTTCCACCGCTCGGTCGAACGCCGCGCCAATGGTCATCGCCAGCAAGGGTGTGGTTTGCGGTCCTCTGGTGTAACTGGGAACACTCATATCGATTCTCTCTGTACGATCCAAATGTGGGCCGGGGGGTTACCCCGCAGGCGCCCTTGTTGAATGGCTTGCCCTCGTTGTTTTTAACGCGTGAATATTTGCGCCGTGGTAATCGCCATGTCGCCGCCGGGCAATTTGATGTTGCCAATCTGCTTCAAACTGTCGGCATCGAACACCGCTACGTCGTTGAAGGTACCCGCCAGGTAAATCTTGCTGCCGGCCTTGTTGAACGAAATGCAGTAGTAGGAATGATCCAGCGTAGCGGCCTGAAGCAGTTTTTTCTGCTTGATGTCGTACTTGGCCAGCCGGTTGAGCACGCCGAACATCAGGTTCGGGTCCTTGGGCGAGCGCATGCCACTGAAGTAGATCTCCGTCAGGGGGCCGAAGTCGGTGGTTTCGGTCTTGCCGGTTTTCAGGTCGATGCTGAACAGCCCATAGAGGTACTCGGCGGTCGCCGGGTCCTGCTTCTTGTCCTTGAATTTCGCTGCGGTGTAGAGCAGCGAAAAATCATGACGGTAGGTCTGCTGGTTCCACACGTAGAGCACATCCGGTGCGCTGTAATTGGCACGTTTCCAATGGCGACTGGGAATCAGCACGTCGAACTTGCCAGTGTTCACGTTGACCTTGTAGACATCCGCTCCCGCCACATACAACGTGCCATCGTCGCCGCTTTGCATGATGGTCAGCTGCCGTGGCGCCGGGAAGCTGCGAATGGGTTTGGCGTCCATGCCGGCATCGGTGGCGTACACGTCGAGCCGAGGTTGCTGCACCTCGTAACGATCGTTGAGCATCAACGTCGGATTGGCGATGGTGAACAGTTCCTTGCCGTCATGGCTGAGGGTAAAGGCGAACATCGACTTCGCTTTCTCCCCCGGTTTCTGGGTAATGCTGGCGTGGAAGACCTGCTTGCAGCTGTCCAGCTCAACGCCGTAGACATCCGCGTAGTGGTTGTTCAGCACGTAGGCGGTCTTGCGATCCGGCGACAGCTGCACGGTGCCAGGACCGAAGGCATCCGGCATTTTGCAGGTCTTGAACAGGCTGTCGGTGGCCAGGTCGATCACGTGCAGGTTGTTCGGATAATTGGTGGTCACCATGTATTCGTGACCACTTTGGAGCGCGGTGTTTTCATCGGCCAGAACATTGAGCGATATAACGCCCAGGACACCGAACGCGGCCAAGCCGCAGGCTTTGATGCATTGCATGCTGGAATCCTTCTTCATGTCCTATCACTTGTCTTTCGGAAAGACAGTGCCGAGGTTGCGCCAGTTTTCGTTGGACGCCTGGGCATCCTTGTTCCAGTCCGGGTAGGTGCTCATCATGTCCGGCACCTGGGCCGGCCACCAGCATGGGTCGGAGCAGCCATACAGGTCGGCTTCCATTGGCTGGCACAGCGACGACACGCCGCCAAACGCGTCAATTTCCCAACCTGGATCAGTGGTCGAGGCACAGCCGGCGACGGAGCTCATCGCCACCACTTCTTCGATACGGTTTTCGGCCGCGGCCTGATCGAGCTTCTGGGCTTTGTTGTTGATTGCCTTGAGATGTTTCATATCAGTGAGCCTTGCGCGGAGTGATGTAGCTGCTGATAAACGCAGGGTTGTGAGCCATGATCCGGGTGTAGACCTCGATGCCGAAGTCGACCCAGTCACGCATCAGTTCGCAGTAGTGATAGGTCGGATGAGTCGGGTCGCCGTATCGGGCGTAGCTCTCGTGGTAGCAGCCGCCGGAGCAGAGATTGCGGATCTGGCAGTCTTCGCAACCGGTGTTGGTGCGGTCCAGGCGCTGGGACAGGAAGTCGTTCAGCTCGACCTGTTTCACCCCGCTGTGAACGTTGCCGAACGTTGGCAGGCTCGAACCGGTAAAGCGGTGGCACAGGTTCAATTCGCCCTTGTGATCCACCGCCAGCATCTTCAGGCCCGCCCCGCAAGGCAGAGCCTTCTTGTGGCCTTCATGAATATCGGTGATCAACTGGTGCAGGTTGGAAAAACCGATATTGCGGTGTTCCAGCGCCGCTTCCAGATAACGCCGACCGAGCCTTTTCATGTTGGCAAACACTTCGATCAGCTCGTCGCTGGACAGGTTGAAGCTGCTGATATCGCCGGACGTCACCGGAGCAAAACCGACCTCGGCAAACCCCAGTTCGTTGAACAGGTGATCCCAGATCGTTTCGACGTCGGTGACGCCCGTGGTCAGGGTGACCCGCGCGCCGACCGGGCGGCTGTTGTAGCGCGCCAGCAGCATCTGGGCCTTGCGCCGTACCACGTCGTACGTGCCCTGCCCGCCCACGGTGATGCGGTTGCGGTCGTGCACGGTTTTCGGCCCGTCGATACTCACCGAGAGCCCGAAGCGGTGGGCGTTGAGGTAGTCCACGGTGTCTTCGGTGAGCAACGTGGCGTTGGTGGTCATGACGAATTCGACGAACTTGCCCGCTTCGGCAAAACGCTTTTCACAATAATCGACCATGTACTCGATCAGCTTGCGATTGCTCAGCGGCTCTCCCCCGAAGAACACCACCGTGAAACGCTCTTCATCCGGGGATTCGCGCAGCAGCATTTCTACCGAAGCGACCGCTGTTTCAACGTCCATCTTCTTGCCGGCCGAGGGCTTGTCGAGGTCTTCTTTGTAGCAGTAGGTGCAGCTCAGGTTGCAGCCCGTGTTGACGTTGAGCACCACGGTATTGATCGCGGTGCGCTCGACGCGTTTGGTACCGATGTCCGGGCTCAGTGGCGAGCCGTCGCTGACCAGTTCCAGGGAAATCAGCTCACGCAGGGTTTCGGTGATTTCTTCGCCGTTGAAGCGTGCGGCCAAGCGTTGGATCAGGTCGTCCGATGAACAGCCGGGACCGCGCAAGGTATCGATGATGGTGCCCGTCAGCTCATCGCTGGCGAACAGCGAGCTGCTGGGAATGTGGAACAACATGCGGTCGGCGTCGACATGCACTTCGTGCAGATTGCGTTCGACCAGATTCAAAATAGCGCCCATTGCAAACCTCCTGTGCAAGCCCCGATTCATGAGGCCTGCGGTCATTCCGAAAAGTGTCTGGAACCGCTAAAAAACAGCCAACTTATGGAATGGGTGGATTGTTCCAGCGTTGCACGGTGACGATCATGTGGCCTTCGCCGGTCAGGGACCTCCCTGCGTCGTCGATGGCGGCGATCACCTTGAGGTTGCCGGCATTGTTGGTGGACATCTTGCGCTGCGGGTTCGGCCCGGCATCGCCTGGGGTAAACACGCCGGTATCGGCCTGCATGGTGCCGGCAAACCTAACGTCTTCATCCTCTTTGGCGCGGTCATCGAAAGCCTCGACTGTCCATTGCGCCGGGAACACGCCGATGCGATAGGGCTTGCCGTCAGCGCCCTTGCCCCAGGCTTCAGCATCGAAACGACCCTGGACTTTCGGCGTCGAGCCACCGCCCTCGCCGATCCGCGCCACCGAGAATTCGGGCACGACTTTGACTTCAGCGATCTTGCTGTAGACCGACAGCGTCGGGCCTTTCAGCGTGCCGACCGTGACGTTGCGCAGGCCCGGTTGGGCATTGGCAGCCGCCTTGAGTTTGACCCGTAGGCGCTCGGGCGTTTGCTCCAGCACTTGGACCACTTCCACGCCTTTGCCGAAGTCAGGTTTGCCAGTGAGACCGCTGCCGATCAGGGTGACTTCGGTTTCGCTGCCCGCCTTCAGATAACCCGGCTGCACCGCCAGCAAACGATTGGAACCCTGCTTGGCGGCGACGAAGTCCAGCCCCCGCTCGTCGTGCTCGGCCTCGAACATCCGGCCCTGCATGGCGTTGCCCTGGGCGGCGAATACCTGGCGCATGGTCACGCCATCGATGGACACATTGCCGCGCCATTCGTAACCGGTGTAGAGAATCGCACTGCCCTCGCCGTTGAACGGGCTGCCGTCGGCGTACTGACCTTTGACGTTGACCTTGAACGTGTCGCTGCCATCGGCAGTCACGCTCATGACGCCAGCCAGTTCGCCTTTACCCGGCAGGTGCCCGCTGAAGCTCCAGTCGCCGACCAGCGCCTCGGCTTTCGGCGCGCTGCCCTGCCATGCTTTCCAGGCCGGGTTGTCCAGCGGATAACGCTTGGCCAGCAGCGGCACCATCTCTTTGCGGGCCAGATCGAACCAGTCGCGGTCGCGGGACAGGGCCTGGTACTCGAGGGACGGCCATTGGCCGAGGTGGAAGTTCACCAGGCGCTCCCATTCCTGGGCGGGTCGGCGCTGCAGCGCAACCCGTGCACCGGAGTGGCAACGGCCGCACATCTGACTGGTCTGGTCGTCGAATTTCTCAACGGTATTGAGCCGTCGCTCCAGCGCATAACGCACACCATCGGTTTCGCTCGGCGCCAAGCCCTGGGTATCGGCCAGGTATTTGACCAGGGTTCGGCGGTCGTCATCGCTGATCTGCAAACCGTGCATGATCTGCATCCGGGCAATGCTCATCAGCCAGCCTTCCGGGGTTTTGCGCTGGTGGCTGATACGGCTCAGGGCGTTATTGGCTTCAGGGGTGTGACAGCCCTGGCAGGTTTCCTTGAGGACAGTCTGGGCGTCGCGAGCTGCCAGGCTGTGAGGCGAATGCAGCGCCACGCAGGCCGCCACGGCCAGCAGACTGACGCTCAGGCCTGATCGGAGTTTTCTCTTCATCAACGTCGAACCTCGCACGGTGCTTTCTTATTTTTGTGGCTTATCGTTTTTATGGTTTCTGCCGTCGGCGACAACCCGCTGACGGAGGCAAGAGAAACGTCTGCGATGAGCAATACACGGAGCGTGCCAGCTTAACGAACATCCTTTAAATCAAATAGTTATGTGAACATCTTGGCTTTTTCGCGCATCAAAACGAAAGGGCCTGCGTCTAATATCGCGACAGCTGTTGCAGTCTGAGACAAGCATAGATGACCCCGACTGGGACACTTCATAGTCAGCGATGATGTTTCGGTAAATACGGGAATGACTCGTCGTCTCATGCATTGTCGCGATTTGCGACAAAACCCGGGTCCAAACCTTCCCCTTTCGTCGCTAAAAACCCCGCCAACAAAGGGCTATCCGCCCGTTCCTGATACTTGGCACAGCCATTGCCAACCTTGGGGAAATCCACGTCCTCACGCACAACAAGAGGTCTCATCATGCCCCTGCCTTATTTGCTCCCCGCCACCTCGGCCTTCGTCCAACGCGCCCCACGCATGCTCATCGGCGGCGACTGGGTCGAGGCCGCCGACGGTCAGACCATGCCGCTGCATAATCCGGCCACCGGCGAAGTGCTGTGCTTGGTACCACGGGCCACCCCCGACGATGTCGACCGCGCAGTGTTGGCCGCCCGTCAGGCTTTCGACGATTCGGCCTGGACCCGCACCCGCCCTCGGGAGCGGCAGAACCTGTTGTGGAAACTCGCCGACCTGATGCAGCGCGACGCCGAACTGCTGGCCCAGCTCGAATGCCTGAACAACGGCAAGAGCGCGGCGGTGGCGCAAGTGATGGACGTGCAACTGTCCATCGACTTCCTGCGCTACATGGCCGGTTGGGCCACCAAGATCGAAGGCTCCAGCGTCGACGTGTCGCTGCCGCTGATGCCCAACGATCAATTCCACAGTTTCATTCGCCGCGAAGCGGTGGGCGTGGTCGGCGCTATCGTCGCCTGGAATTTCCCGCTGCTGCTGGCTTGCTGGAAACTCGGCCCGGCACTGGCCACCGGTTGCACCGTCGTGCTCAAACCTGCCGACGAAACGCCGCTGACCGCGCTGAAGCTCGCAGAACTGGTGTTGGAAGCCGGTTACCCCGAAGGCGTGTTCAACGTGGTCACCGGCACCGGTATCACGGCGGGCTCCGCCCTGACTCACAATCCGTTGGTGGACAAGCTGACGTTCACCGGCTCCACCGCCGTGGGCAAGCAGATCGGCAAGATCGCCATGGAATCCATGACCCGGGTCACTTTGGAACTCGGCGGCAAGTCGCCGACCATCGTCATGGCTGATGCCGACCTGAAGACCGCTGCCGCGGGTGCCGCCAGTGCGATTTTCTTCAACCAGGGCCAGGTCTGCTGCGCCGGTTCGCGGCTGTATGTGCAGCGCAAGCATTTCGACAATGTGGTGGCGGATATCGCCGACATCGCCAATGCAATGAAGCTCGGCAATGGCCTGGACCCCAGTGTCGAAATGGGCCCGCTGATCTCCGCGCGGCAACAGGAACGGGTTTATGGCTACATCGAAAAAGGTCGGGAAAGCGGCGCGACCATCGCCTGCGGCGGTGAGCAATTCGGGCCGGGGTTCTTCGTCAAACCCACGGTGATTGTCGATGTCGATCAGCAGCACTCATTGGTACAAGAAGAAATTTTCGGCCCGGTGCTGGTGGCGATTCCGTTCGACGACGAGGCTGATGCGCTGCGCATGGCCAATGACAGCCCTTATGGCCTTGGAGCAAGCATCTGGTCGAACGATTTGGCGGCGGTGCACCGGATGATTCCGCGGATCAAGTCGGGTTCGGTGTGGGTCAACTGTCACAGTGCCCTGGACCCGGCGTTGCCGTTTGGCGGCTACAAGATGTCGGGGGTCGGGCGCGAGATGGGGTATGCGGCGATCGAGCATTACACCGAGTTGAAATCGGTGTTGATCAAGCTCTGACACACAGATCGTTCCCACGCTCCGCGTGGGAACGATCTGCACCTCGAATGTCAGGGCTTGAACCCTTGCCCCAGCAGCCAGCTGCGAACCGCCTGCCCCTGCTCCGCCGTCAACCCAGCCAACACCTGTGCAGTCGGCTCGGTGTGCAACCGTCGCACCAACGCTGCCAACTCAATCCCTTGCACATGCCAGATCCCCAGCGGTTGATCCGCCGTGATCACCACCTCGGCCTCATCCACAAATCCATCGCGCAATACCGGCGCCAGCTCAATCCTCAGAGCGGAGAAATTCGCCTCGGCGTGGGCGACCTCAGCATCCGGCCACTGCCGCCGCGCCTGCCAGAACGGCTGGTTCGACCAACGCTGCTCATCGGCATAAAAGTCCCGGCCAATGCGCGCGAAGCGTAAAAACAACTGCTCCACCCGTTGCTGATGAAAACGCTGTGCCAGCAACCTCCGCTCAGGTTTGCGCAACAGCGTGTTGATCACCGCAGGCGCTTGCAACGCCGAAGACAACGACTGGAAGATGCCATTACCCGACAGCGGATCCACCGCCATGGCGGCGTCGCCCACACGAATCCAATGATCGCCGCAGACCTGCGGACACAAGATCGCCGTACTGCTGCGGGCATGCAGGTGCAGATCGGTTTGCGGTTCACCCCCGAAAAACGCCTGGGTCAATGCCGACTGCTGGAACCGCTGGCGGCAGTAGTCGAGCAACAGCGCCTTGCCCGGCAACTCGGCACTGGCCACGTCCACCGTCCATTGCCAATAACACTGGCCGTCGGCCCGGCGCGCCATCCAGGCCCAGCCGTCCGCAAGGCTTTCCACAGCGCTGGCGTTGGTACCCGGCGCACCTTGCCAGCGATTGAGCAAGCTGACCGTCTCCGGCCCACGCAGGCCTTTACCAAGGGCAGGTGCCTGGCGTCCGCGGGCCTCCACCAGGAAATCCGCGAGCAGCGCGTCACGCCCTTGCAGTTCGATTCGATGTGCCGAAGCGTGTGGCTGCACCGTCAGCACTCGGCCCTCGATCAACTCAACCCCCGCCAGGCGCAAATCCTCGCGCAAGCCGCGATCGAAGCTCGGGCGATCCAGCAAAAATTCGATGTTCTGAGCATGCTGCTGACCGTTCCAGGACACCTGTCGCTGGGAAGGCTGCGCCGCATCCGTCAATGCTTGATGCAGCCCCGCACCGCGCAAGGCATCCAATACCCGCACGGAAACCCCTTCCAGTGCCGCGAAGCGCCGCCATTCACTGACCAATGTCACGGGATACCCAAGCCGTCGCAACCCCAGGGCCACCGCCGCCCCCGCAGGCCCCGCGCCAAGAATCACAATCGGCTTCATGCGCCGACGCGCCGTTCAGGGCCGTGATAACGGGCGTTCTTTTGCAGCCACTCGACAACGTGTTCGTTGCTCGCCTCGGGATTTTCGATGAGCAAGCCCACAATGTGCCCGCTCAATGCCGCACAGCCGAGGCTCGCACCCGACTGCCCCGGGTAGGTACCGTGAACACACGCGGCAAAATCCGCCTGGGCGCTGTTGAGCCACGACCATTGCTGCTCGGTGCAACGAGCGTCGCCGGTGACCCGCAGCACCTGCGGATACTTTGCCGGGAACACCCCTTCGCCCTGGGCCGGGCTGGACGCACACAGCAAAATGCCCCGCGCCACCGCCGCAGCACAGGCTTCACGCAACAGGTGACGATCCTGCCGCAACCCGAGGCTCAGATTGATCAACCGCACGTCCTGCGCCACCAGCCAATCGATGGCGGTAGCGATCTGCAAGGCGCTGGTGACGCCACGCTGGTCGAACACCTGGGCTACGCAAAAAACCGCCGCCGGTGCACGCCGGCTGATGGCCTCGATCACCGCGCTACCATGGCCCAGCGGATCGTCGCGTAGATCGCTTTCGGCCTGTCCATCCTCCTGTAGCGAGAACCGCCGACCGGCAATCACTCGCCCCCGTTGCGCCGGCGAATGACCACTGTCCACCACCCCAATCCGCAGCTCAGGCCTCATGCTGCACCGTTCTTGACGTGAGCACGCCATCCAGCAGTTCAAAGCACAGATCGGCATCGGCCAGGGTCGAGGGGCGATGGCTGATCAGGATCCGCGTACGCCCGGCGAACAACCGGTCGATGGCCGCGATCACTTCGCGCTCGGTGGCTTCGTCGACCGCCGAAGTCGCTTCGTCCAGCACCAGGATCAACGGATCCTGCAACAGCGCCCGGGCGATGGCGATGCGCTGTTTCTGCCCGCCGGACAACTGCTGGCCACGCTCGCCCAAAGGGCTGTCGAGGCCTTCGGGCAGTGACTCGACCAGGTTGTCGAGCTGCGCCAGCCGCGCCACTTCGGCAATCGCTTCGCGACTGGCGTCGGGCACCGCGTAGGCCAGGTTGTCGGCGAGGCTGCCGCGAAACAGCACGATGTCCTGACTGACTACGGCTATCCGCCGACGCAGCTGGAACAGGTCCAGTTCCCGCAGATCGACCTCCCCCAGCAAGACCCGACCGGACTGCGGATCGTGGTGCCGCTGCAGCAGATCGATCAGGGTCGACTTACCGACACCAGAGCCGCCGCTCAGGGCGACTTTCAACCCATAGGGAATTCGCGCTTGAATACCACGCAAGGTGGTCGGGCGACCGGGATGGCTGAAGTGCACGTTGTCGAAACGCAGTTCGCCAGAGACCGGCATCGGCTGCGGCGCAACCGGAGTGAGGACGGTTGGCTCTTCACCGCGCAGTTCCATGACCCGCCCAAGGCTCACGGTCATCCGCTGAATCGCTACGTAGAGCCCTAGCAGGCTCTGGACCGGGCCGACAGCCATGCCCAGATAGGTGGAAAAGGCGATCAACGCGCCCAATTGCCAAGTCCCTTGCACCACCCAGTACCCGCCAATCAAAAACGCACAGGCCCGCGACAACGATGTCAGCGTGCCGGGCACCGCTTGGGTGAAAAACTCAGTGACCTGCAGGCGCAAGAGCTGACTCATATACCCTTGGCCCAACGTCTTCAGTCGCTGCGCCTCGCGCTGTTGTTGACCGGCGGACTGGATGAATTTCATCACCGGCAAGGTCTCGACCATGAACGAGGACATGTCCGCCGAACGCTCGCGCAACTGCCGCACATCGCGCTCGACCTTACGCCGCATCCAGCGTAGCCAAAGCACGTCGAGTGGAATCAGCACCAAGGCCAGCAGCGACAGTTGCCACGACAAGGTCACCAGCATCGCCACGGCGACCACCAGGCCAATCACGCTCGACACCGCCGAGAACAGGGAATCCACGGCAAAGCGCTGGATCTCCGCGACATCGCCATCCAGACGCGACATCAGATCACCGATACGCCGCTGGCCGTAGAAACCCGGCGAGAGCGTCTGCAGATGCCGATAAAGGTCATCGCGCAGGGCAAACAGAATCCGTCCGGACAATCGCGTGTGCAGGTACCGATTGATGCCCGACAGCGCCGTGCCCAACAACCCGGCGACAATCATCAACCCGGCGATCAGCGCCAGCATCGCAAAGTTGCGCGCCAACAGGCCGTCGTCGATCAGCAGCTTGGTTAGCCAGGGTTGCACCAATACCAGCGACGAAGCGCAGACCGACAGCCCAAGCAGCCCGGCGATCGCCAACCGGTGCGGGCGCACGAAGCTGTAGAGCCAGCGCAACGCCGCTTGCAGGGCCGCGGGGTTCTGGCTGTCGACCAGCCGAACGATCAAACGCAGCATCACGAACGCAACAGTTTGAGCTTGCGATACAGGGTCGCGCGGCTGATACCCAAGGCATCGGCGGCGGCCGAGACGTTACCTTGGTGCGTGTCCAGGGACTGACGAATCAGCTCCAGTTCATGTTCACGAATACTGCCGCTCTGAGGGCGTTCGCCGACGGTCAGTTCGTCGAGCATACTGTCGGGCAGATGGTAGAGGGTGAGCACGGTGTCCCCGGGTTCACGCATGGCCAGCGCGGTGCGCAGAACCATTTCCAATTGGCGGATGTTGCCCGGCCAGTGATAGCCGCCTAGCAAGCGGATCAAATCGTCATGCAGGACCACTGTCGGCGCATCGAGTTTGGCCAGCAAACGATCGACCAGGCCATTGAAGTCGTCGCGCTCGCGCAGGGCCGGAAGCATTACGCTGATGCCGTTGACCCGGTAAAACAGATCCTCGCGAAAGTGTTTGTCTTCCACCAGACGCTTAAGGTCGCGGTGCGTGGCGCAGATCAGCGCGATGTCGATGTCTTGCTCCTCTCCAGCGCCCAGCGGCGCGACCTTGCGGTCCTGCAGTACCCTGAGTAAACGGGCTTGCAAGGCCAGCGGCATGTCGCCAATTTCATCGAGAAACAACGTGCCGCCATGGGCCTGTTGCAGGCGCCCGACCATGCCGCCCCGGCGCGAACCGGTAAAGGCGCCTTCGCGATAGCCAAACAGCTCCGACTCGATCAGGCCCTCGGGGATGGCCGCGCAGTTCACCGCGACGAAAGGTTTGTCGCAGCGGGTTCCAGCCATATGCAGCGCTCGGGCGATGACTTCCTTACCGGTGCCCGTTTCGCCCAACAGCAACACTGGCAATTCATTGGCCAGGCCTTGGCGGGCCATGCGCAGCGCCCGGGCGTAACGGGCATTGTTGCCGGCCAGGGATTCGAGATCGGGCTGCGGTTTAGCGGTTTTAATTGGGGTGCGCGATGGAGCGCTGACGTTGATCGAGCGCTGCGGCGCGCGCAGGGTTTTGTAGAAAAATTCACCCTTGGCGGTTTGCAGACTGCCGATGCCGCCCTGATGCAGGCGCGATAACAGTTGCAGGCCATCGACACCCAGGAACTCTTCACAGCGTCGGCCAACCAGCGCCGAACGCTCGGCATGGAGCAACTGACATGCCTGGGCGCTGACCGCGAGGATCTGCCCGCCTAGACTCACCGCGAGCAAACCCTGCCAGGGGGATTCGAGGTATTGCCGACGGCTGTGGAAGGCAAGGACGATCTGTTCCGGGTAACAAGCGTTGAACACGCGACTTTCGATCTGGCTGACGGCCATGGTCAGCAACGCCGTGCTGTCGTGAACGCGGCCGAGCGGGCCTTCGCGGGTCAGGTCAAGGACGCCGAGGATGTCACCCTGCGGGCAATAAATCGGCACCGAGGTGCAGGAAAAATCGGTCAGACGGTCTAGGTAATGTTCGCCGCAATCGATCATCGTTGGCCGGGCTTCCACCAGCGCGGTACCCAGCGCGTTGGTGCCGCGCGCCGCTTCGCTCCAACACGCGCCCAGCGTGATGTCTTGCAGGTTGCTACCTTTGAAACGATCGGCGCGCCCTTCGGCTGCCAGGATGGTGGCGTCGGAATTGGCGAGGATGATGAGCCCTTCCTTGCCCTGGCGCTCGGCCAGATAATCGATGGCCGGCATCGCCGCATCGATCAACAACCGATTGCTTTCCAGCAGCACTTCAAGGCTGGCGTTCGACTCCAACGCCAGTTCTTGCTTGGCATTGAAATGCACGCCATGACTGAGACTGCGCCGCCAGGACGCATCGATTTCCGCGCGCAATACGCCATCGGGAACGGTGCCCTCGAGGTGCAGTTTTTCCCGGGCCAGCCGGGCCTCGCGATGAAGTTTGGGATGAGTTGTTTTTATCAGCATCATCAAGCGCTCCGGATCGGTCCGCCCTGCGCCCTTCTAGGTTCAGCGCCTTGCCGCCATCTTTACGTTAACGTCAGGGCATTGGCAAGTGCCTTATGGCATTTATCAGCACCCCTATGGGATTGACGACCAACACCGTCGCTGGCCGAACGCTTGATGTACCGGCTTCCATAAAACCATCTGCCGCTGTCTGGTAACGAAAGCCTGTCACTACGGCGGGTAGCCCATACTTTCGAATCAGAGGAGCAACTTTTTCCAGGTTGGATGTCTACCGGATACGTCGTTTCGCAACACCACTGGAGCTCAATACCCCATGCACAAAATCACCACGTATGCCTTCGCATTACTGTGCATGGCCGCAGGGCCAACTTATGCTGATGACCCTGATAAGGAAATCCGGGAGCAATACCAGCGGTACTGGGAACACCAGCGAGAGATGGAGAAAGCGGATCAGGAAAATAACAGGGAACACCGAAAGGCCCACGAAGAGATGGCTCGCGAAAAACGCAAGCATTACGAGGAAATGGAGCGAGAAGACGCCAGGCGCAGGGCTGAGTTTTATCGAAAGCGAGAAAAGGCTTATCGTGAAACCTCTGGCGCAGCAGCCAGAGCCCGATCAGCGGAGCTGAGTCTTAGTCATAAGCCTTATGCGTTCAAACCGTTCCAGCCGTGAACGCCCACGTACAGACCAACCCCAATGATCAACACGCTGGACAAATAAGGCGCCCGACGCGCAACGGTGCTCAGCCACGGCCAGCGGTTGGTGGCTTGCCGTGCGCCAATGGCTGCCGCCGCTCCCACAGTAACCAAGGTGATCGCCAAGCCAATGCTGAAACACAAGACAAGCATGCCGCCCAGCGCGACTTCTTTAACTTGAAGGCAGAGCAACAGAACGGTGATGGCAGCCGGACAAGGAATCAGTCCACCCGTCAGGCCGAACACAATGATCTGGCCCGTGGTGACTTCACGGTTGGTGAAACGCTTGCGGATATCGTTGGCGTGCGCCCGTTCGTGGGCGTCCTGGTAACCTTCCAGAGACAGCTCCAAGTCCTCCAATTCGGCGTGTTCATGCCCATGGTCATGTTCGCCCTGATGATGCTCATCACCTTGCTCGAACTTGAACATCTGTTCGCCACGCCAGGTACGCCAGAGCATCCACAACGCGATGGCAATGATCAGGGCCGCAGATGCGAGTTGGAAGTACGGCTCCGTCGTCTCAGCGTCCAGCCCTTGGCCCAGGTACATGCCACCGATCGCGACCAGCCACACCACCGCAGTGTGGGATAGCGTCGCCGCCAATCCCAGCAAAACCGCCTGCTTTACCGACCCCCTGATCGCCACGATAAACGCCGCCATCATGGTTTTCGAATGACCCGGCTCCAGGCCATGCAAGGCGCCCAGCAAGATGGCGCTGGGGAAATACAGCCAGGCGTGAGCGCCGCCTTGTTGCAGCAATTCAGCAAAATTGGGCATGTCGAGCCTAGAGGTACTTGGTGATTTGTTTGAAGGCTTCCAGCGGCGCGCGCTCACCTTTGTTCAGCGCCGAAACGGTGTCTTCCAGGCAGTGATCGATGTGATCCTGGATCAACGTCCGCTTGGCCTGGCACACCGCTTTCTCCACCGCATGCAACTGCTGGGCGATGTCCACGCACTCACGCCCCTCTTCGATCATGAGGATGATGCTGCGCAAGTGACCGTCCGCGCGCTTGAGGCGCTTGACGATCGCTTCATGACTTTGGTGGGTATGGGGATGGCTGTGTTCGTCGCTCATGACTTGAGTCTCGGACTTCAATGAATTACGCTGGCAATCCTATCCCCCCAGGGGGGATATGGCAAACCCAGAATAACGAGTCGAAGCACGATCATTATGTTCAGCAGGACACTGACAACAGCAGTGGTATTCGCGCTGGCTTTCGCCATGTTCATGGCCTGGGCCGGGCATACCCGTACGCTGTCGATGATGTCGGACCAGCCCTCTTGGGATGTCGCGCAAGACGCTCATCATCATTCTCATGATGAGCAAGCTGACATGACGTGTTCGAACTGCGCGGATCACTATCACTCCCCCCTGACCCCCGATCATCAGCACGAGACACCGCAACTCACCTCCGTGTCGATCCTGGCGGCCCAGCCACAGCTCTCTCCACAAGGCGAGGTCCTTGGTTACGCCGTTCCTCGTGCGCCCATTTTCCTGATCGAACGCCCACCTCGCCCTTCGCGTGCCTCCTGACATGGTCGCCCTGCGGCCCTTGATCACTGCAACGAAGGATTCTATCCATGCATTCGCACTCCATGAGTGGCGTCGACGCGCTCACTGCGCCATCGCATCGCACACTCCTGCTGTTGGTTCTATTGCTCGCGTCATTTCTTCTCGGAATGCCCGAGGCCCTCGCCCACGCCGTCGCTGAAGGCGATAAAGGTTTTATCCAGGAAAGCGCCGGCGTCATGTTGCTGCCCTTTGTCTACATGGGCGCCAAACACATGATGACGGGCTACGATCACCTGCTGTTTCTGTTCGGGGTGATTTTCTTCCTGTATCGCCTGAAGGACGTAGGGCTCTACGTCACGCTGTTCGCGGTCGGACACTCGACCACCCTGCTGCTCGGCGTGCTGACCGAGGTCAGTATCAGCTCCTTCATTATCGACGCCATCATCGGTTTCTCGGTGGTGTACAAGGCGCTCGATAACCTGGGCGCATTCCAGCGCTGGTTCGGTGTCCAGCCCAATACCAAGGTCGCTACGCTGATCTTCGGCCTGCTCCACGGGTTTGGCCTGGCAACGAAAATCCAGGAGTACGAAATCTCTCCCGACGGCCTGATTCCCAACCTGATCGCCTTCAACGTTGGTGTCGAGATCGGCCAGTTGCTGGCCCTCAGCGCCATTCTCATTCTGATGGGGTATTGGCGGCGCACCGGTAGTTTCTGGCGCCATGCCTATACCGCCAACGTCGCCATGATGAGTGCCGGTTTCCTTTTGATGGGTTACCAGATCACCGGCCTGTTTGTCTCCGCCTAAGGAATTTCGACCATGTTCAATACGCCACTCCCCACTGTTAATGAACTGCCCAGCGCCCACCAACTGGTGCGCTCGACCGTCATCGCCTTGCTGGCTGCGGTCGGCTTGTTGGTCACCGTCGTCATGCCTTCGGAATATGCGATTGATCCAACGGGCGTGGGCCGTGTACTGGGCCTGACGCAAATGGGCGAAATGAAGATCACGCTTGCCCGGGAGGCGCTGGCGGATGCGGCGCCGCAGCTGGTGCAAGAGGCTCCGGCTCCGCAGATTGCAGCTGCAACCCCTGCAGCTCAACCTGCGCCTTCACCCCCGGTCCAGCCCAGCCCGGCCCTGAAGACAGATGAAATGACCGTCACGCTAAAACCGGGTGAAGGGACAGAAATCAAACTGGAAATGCTCAAGGACAAAACTGTCAGCTATGAATGGACGGCATCCGGCGGGCCGGTGAACCATGACACCCATGGCGAACCCTATAACGGCGAAAAGGGCTATTTCCATAGCTACTCCAAAGCCAAGCAAGTCAAAGGGGACAAGGGCGAATTCACCGCTTTGTTCGACGGCACCCATGGCTGGTTCTGGCGTAATCGCACGAGTAATGACGTGACCATTTCGTTGAAGACGACAGGTGATTACCTGAGCGTCAAACGCTGATTCCAGTCGTAAAACGTTTTTGATTCGTAAAACCATAAGACCAGGGCCGCAAATGCGGCCTCGGGTCCATCACAGAATGGCTTCAAATCGCCTTGGCATGCCTCGGTAATGCGATGGAAATCAGGGCGGCCAGCAATACGAATACGCTCGAGATCCACAAACACGCCTCCAGACCATATAGCTGATAAACCCAGCCGGAAAGCACGGTTCCAATCAGTCGTCCCATGGCGTTCGACATGTAGTAGAAGCCCACGTCCAGCGATACGCCATCTTCCTTGGCATAGGACACGATCAGGTAGCTGTGCAGGGACGAATTCACCGCAAACAGCACACCAAAAACCATGAGGCCGCCCAGCAGTACCGTCTGTGGAGACCACCCGGTGTTGAGCCCAAGCGCAATCAAGGCTGGCAGGCCCGCCAGGGCAAGTGCCCACACAAAGGCCGCACGCCCATCCGGAACATGCCCACTCTTCTTGCCGGTGATCCTGGGTGCGAAAGATTGCACGATACCGTAGCCAATCACCCAGGCAGCCAGGAAGCCACCAACCCTCCAGAAGTCCCAGCCGAAGACGCTGTTCAAGTACACCGGCAAAGCCACCACGAACCAGACATCGCGGGCGCCGAACAGGAACATCCGCGCCGCCGAAAGAATGTTGATTGCCCGGCTTTTGGACAAGAGCTCACGAAACTTGGGTTTGGCTTTTGCCTTGCCCAAGTCCTTCTTCAACAACATCACGCTGCTGATCCAGATCACGGCCAGGACACCCGCCATGGCCAGTAAAGCGCCTTTGAAGCCGATCAGGACCAGCAAGGCTCCCCCAAGAAAGAAGCCAACACCCTTGAGTGCGTTCTTCGAGCCGGTGAGGATCGCCACCCATTGATAAAGCTTGCCCTGCTGCCCATCGGGGACCAGCAGCTTGATCGAGCTTTTGGCGCTCATCTTGTTCAAGTCTTTGGCAATCCCAGACAGCGCCTGGGCACCCATCACCCAGGGGATGGTCAGCCAGGCAACCGGAACCGTAAGCATCAGCAATGCTGCGACCTGGATGCCCAGCCCGATGTTCATGGTCCGGTTAAGACCCAGCCGGGCGCCGAGGTAACCCCCCACCAGATTGGTGATCACGCCGAAGATTTCGTAGAACAGAAACAACGCGGCGATTTGCAGCGGGCTGTAGCCCAACGCGTGAAAGTGCAGCACCACCAACATGCGCAGGGCACCATCGGTGAGGGTGAAGGCCCAGTAGTTGCCCGTCACGAGCAGGTACTGCCGCACTTCCGGAGCGAGGGCTGACAAGGCTTTCATGACCGCTCCTTAGACTGCCAGACCGACCAGTCTGGCCAATTCAACGGTGCGGTTGGCATAACCCCATTCATTGTCGTACCAGGCATAGAGTTTGACCTGGGTGCCGTTGATGACCATGGTCGACAGCGCATCGATGATCGATGAACGCGGATCGGTACGGTAGTCGATAGACACCAACGGACGTTCCTCAAAACCGAGGATGTCTTTCAGCTCGTTCTCGGAAGCGTCCTTGAGGAGCTGATTGACCTCTTCGACAGTGGTGGCCCGCTCGACTTCAAAGACACAGTCGGTCAGCGAAGCGTTGGCCAGCGGCACGCGCACGGCGTGACCATTCAGGCGTCCACGCAGCTCCGGGAAGATCTCGGCGATGGCGGTGGCCGAGCCGGTGCTGGTTGGAATCAGACTCATGCCTGAAGCACGCGCACGACGCAGATCCTTGTGCGGCTGATCGAGGATGCTTTGGGTGTTGGTCAAGTCATGGATAGTGGTGATCGAACCGTGGCGAATGCCCAGCTTTTCGTGGATGACTTTCACAACGGGCGCCAAACAGTTGGTGGTGCACGAAGCCGCGGTGACGATGCGGTGCTGCGCGGGATCGAACAGGTGCTGGTTGACGCCCATGACGACGTTCAACGCGCCCTGCTCTTTCACCGGAGCGCAGACCACTACACGCTTGACGCCCTGATCCAGGTAGGCCTGCAACACCGCCACGGTTTTCATCTTGCCGCTGGCCTCGATCACCAGATCGCAGCTCGTCCAATCTGTTTCGGCAATCGATTTGTCGGCCGTTACTTTGATCCGTTTTCCGTCGATGACGACGTTGTCGCCGTCGGCGCTGGCTTCGTTGTGCCAACGGCCATGCACCGAGTCGAAGTTGATCAGGTGCGCATGCGTCACCGCGTCGCCCGCTGGATCGTTGATCTGCACGAATTCGAACTCTGGCCAGTTCCAGGCTGCTCGTAGAGCAAGGCGACCGATCCGGCCAAAACCATTGATGCCAATTTTAATAGTCATGTTGTCGTGCTCTGTCTCTGGTATCAGTGGGCGTTCGTCTGGGTGTCGAACTGGCCGATGTATTCAATGTGGGCGGGGCCTTTCAAATCGACCGCTGGTTAACACGCTTCATCAGTTCCTCTGCGGACTCCTTGCGCTCGGAATAACGATCCACCAGATAGTCCTGCCGGTCGCGAAGCAGCAGCGTGAATTTCACCAACTCTTCCATCACATCCACGACACGGTCGTAGAACGGAGAAGGTTTCATCCGACCGTTGTCGTCGAATTCCATATAGGCCTTGGGCACGGATGATTGATTGGGGATGGTGAACATGCGCATCCAACGTCCCAGCATTCGCAGCTGATTGACCACGTTGAACGACTGCGAGCCGCCGCACACCTGCATGACCGCCAGGGTTTTACCCTGGGTCGGGCGTACCGCGCCCATGGCCAGAGGCACCCAATCGATCTGTGCTTTGAACACAGCGCTCATGTTTCCGTGACGCTCTGGAGAGCACCAGACCTGTCCCTCGGACCACAACACCCAGTCGCGCAGCTCCTTCACGCGTGGATGGTCGGGGGCGTCATCTGGCAGCGGTAAACCTGACGGATTGAAAATCCGCGTCTCGGCGCCAAAGTGCTCCAGCAGTCGAGCGGCCTCCTCCACCAACAGACGACTGAAAGAGCGCTCACGAGTGGACCCGTACAGCAGCAAAATGCGCGGCTTGTGGATGGAGGTCTTTTCGATACCAAGCTTGTCTGCCGAGGGAAGATCGGCCAGTTCAGTATCAAGCTGAGGAATAGCGTCATCAAACATAGTCTTTGTCCTGCGCAACGGTGTTCTTGGATTCATCGAACCAGCGACGTTTCAGCCAGAGGGCCACACCGACCAGGGAAATCAATACCGGCACCTCTACCAACGGTCTATGTTGGTTGTGCCGACTGTTGAGCCACTGCGGCCAGCCTTCGAACAGACTCCCCAGACCGATGCCCAAAGCCATGGCGAGAAAAATCCACAGCGTCTGGTAACGGTCCAGAAATGACAGGCGGCTTTTACTCATGATCATTGCTCTTGTGGTTGCAGCGTGCCAATGAGAGCCAGCTCTGCCTTGAGCTGCTCGGCATTCAGTTGAGAAAGCGGTAAAGCCAGGAAGGCTTGGATACGGGTTTTGATCTGCTCCAGGGTGGCTTCAAACGCCGCCTCTATCTCTTCCTGAGTTCCGTGGTATTGCGAAGGGTCAGCCAACCCCCAGTGGGCCTTGATGGCCGGCCCGAAAAAGACAGGACATGCCTCCCCGGCGGCCTTGTCGCACACCGTGACGACGTAATCAGGTGCCAAGTTCATATGGGCATCACTGGACTTGCTGGACAGCCCGAGCGTCGAGATACCGGCCTTTTCCAACGTTTTGAGACTCAGCGGATGCACTTCGCCTTTGGGTTGACTACCCGTGCTGTAGGCTTTCATGCCGTCAGGCGCCAAGTGATTGAAGACCGCCTCACAAAGGATGCTGCGGCAGCTGTTGGCAGTGCAGAGAAAAAGGATTTTCATCAGGCGGTCTCATAGTCGAGGGCGGAATCAAGCGACCTTGTTTTCACAGCACACGGCTGCACGTTCAGGACGGTCACCCATTTCATCAAGGCGTTTGGCATCAGGGCTTAACCAATGCTTGTTGCTTTGGAACGTAATCGTCAGCACTTGATGAACCCAATCGGGGAGATTTGGGTGCAGCCGGTAATAAACCCATTGGCCTTGCCGACGGTCCGAAAGCAGCCCGCACGTGCGCAACTGCGCCAGGTGCCTGGAGATTTTTGGCTGACTCTCGTTCAACGCGCAGGTCAGTTCGCAAACACAAAGCTCTCCTTCGCGCGTGATGAGCAGCATGGTGCGGACACGGGTTTCATCAGCCAGGCATTTAAAAACAGTGGTGGGTGTCAGATGGTCAGCCATATCGATTCTCAGCGTTTGGTTTTCACCAAGACAAACATCTTGATGCGCTCATGAGTTTCATGAAGCGTGTGGCGAAATGCGTCGGGCTTGGTGCTGGCGCTACAAACGAACAGAACACGGGTTCTGCTGGTCATCGTGGATGATCTAGCTCACATACGGTTTTTCGAATATACGTTTTTGTGTATTAGCGGTAAAGCCAGACGCCAGTGAAAACTCTGAAAAAATCAGATTCACTGCTAATACCACCCATTAACCCCTGTATTTACTGGGGCATCAGACAACCGCTCAGCAGAACCTCAGCATATACATCTGGATAATCGGATATATGGATTTTGTAATAGGGTTGTCATGCGCTTGAGAGTAGCCTCGGCTCGATCCAACCAACCTGGAGCCCGAGAGATGAAAAAACGCATGCCGCAGTATCGGATCTCCAATGCAGCACGCGCCGACATTGTCGATATTCTAGAAATACTGTGGTTATCTGATCCCTGGCGATATCACGCAAAGCGCGAGCATCGCGTAGACCTGTTCGACTAGCCGGGCTGTTTGCTGCCCAGCACCAACGCAACACCCCCCAGCACAGCGGCGGATGCCAACACCATCCTTACGCTAAGGCTTTCCCCCAGAAAAACGATACCAGCCAGCGAAGCCAGGATGGGCACGCTCAACTGCACCGTCGCGGCTTGAAACGCTGCAAGATAACGCACCGCGACGTACCAGACCGCGTAGCCAACGCCCGACGCCAGCGCGCCGGAAAGAACCGCATAAAATATCCCCAGCAGATCCCAACGCAGCTCTGAGAGAAACGGCAAACTTGCAACCAAGACCAGGGGAATCGAGCGCAGAAAATTGCCGGCTGTGGTTGCCAGCGGATCGGCGACAGTTTTGCCAAGCAGTGAATAGATCCCCCATGCCACCCCCGATAACAGCATCGTGAGTGCGCTAACGGGGTCAGGTGCTGCGGCACCTGGAAGCAGCAGACTGACCAAGCCAACAATCGCCAGCACAAACCCAACGACTGGCAACGTGTGCATCCGCTCGCCTTTGAACATGCCGTACAGAACCATGCTCAGCTGAACCGCGCCAAACAGCAGCAATGCCCCCGTCCCGGTCTCCAAATGACGGTACGCGAAGGAAAAAGCGAAGACGTAAACGAACAAGGCAGCGGCCCCCTGCCAACTGCCTTTGCCTATGGTTGAGGTCCGCCTCAAGGCACACAACAGTCATAACACCAAGGCCCCGCTGGCCAGCCGGACAACGCTGAAACTCGCAGCATCAATGTCGGTGTGCTTAAGCGCCAGGCGGCACAGCAAGGAGTTCGCGGCAAAGGCGAGCATGGCGAAACAGATCATCGCGATCAATCTTGCCGAGGCTGACGAGCTGGACGCCTTCGTTACGGGGTTGCTTATTGTCATGGTCGATCCCAATGCCTAGGCAGGCTCTCAGAACTCTTGACGCCACCGCGCCCTTAAAAACACGTTAAACGCCTCTGTACCGATCGGTCAATACAACTATCTTCCTGCAACCATGGGATGAGCTTCGCCCGTCTGTATCCTTCACCGCGCACGCATGGGTATGATTGGCGCTCAACCGGTTGGAATTGACCCATGGGAAAAAAGAACGCCGTCGTCGCTGCCGAACCTGCTGAAACAAGCACTAAGGAGCGGATACTGAAGATCGCTGCGCAGCTGTTCTCGACGCGCGGGTTTCACGCGACCGGCATGGCTGAGTTGGAAAAAGCCACTGGCCTGGCTCGAGGCGCGCTGTATTACCACATCGGCAGCAAGGAAGAATTGCTGTTCGAAATCACCAGCCGGTATTTGCGAGTGCTCATCGCAGAAGGTACGCCCCTGTGCGAGAGCGACCAGCCTGCAGAAGATAAATTTCGCCAATTCTCGGCCATCGTGATGCGCACGATTGTCACCCACCTGGCCGAAATGACGGTGTGTTTTCGAGAAGTGTATTCGGTCATTGGCGAGCGCCAGACTGAATTGCTCGACCTGCACCGGCAGTATGAAAAGCTCTGGTCGAATATCCTCAAGGCTGGCGTGAGCGAGGGGACCTTCCGCACATCTGACTCGTTAGCCGTGAAGGCTATTCTTGGTATCCACCACTACAGCTACTTGTGGATCAAGCCCGGTGGCCCGCGCTCTCCGGAATCCATCGCGACGTTCTTTTGCGACACCCTCCTGCCCGGACTGAAGGTTGAGCCGCGCCCGGCTTGACTGTCATCAGCGGCGCTTTAAATGCACCGCCTCCCGGGACCTCCTCCACATTCATGTTCCCTCACCGATGGTTGTCCTAGCGACTGGACCACGCGCGTTTTTCGTATGCAAATCGCTGGTCACCTACCCTTCCGGCACCCAGAAACTGACGCGCAAGGGCCTGCATGAGATGCGTGGCATCGCCTGGAGCGGACACGGCAAAATTACCCGCGTTGACGTTTCCATCGATGGAAATGGCAACACGTGGCTACTATCCTGTCCATCGCGGCCAAGTGGGACTAACACTTGCGATGACAGACGAAGATGTCGAGGGCTTCATAAAAACCACCAAGGACATTATTCATCTCATTTACGCGAAGGATTAATATCCCATCACCACATGCCCCGCCGGTCCTCGATACGCCGGCACGATTGCTGCGTATCGAGAGCCAGGAAAAGAGTCTTGAACCTCTTTTTCATACGGCCATCTCTATGTTTTTTTACTCACTTTGAGGCCTGAATTTTCGTCCGCTGAATCAAGCCAGGGTGTAGTCCGGTGGCATACCCAACAGCTGTATTTCCTCAATGCCAGTGTGTGTCGAAGCGAAAATGAACGACTCACTCTGAAACTGATAACTACCCTGCAGCGTGACCTCGAATCTGGCACCTGACTCATCGGTGTCCAGGCTTCTGAGATAGGTAAGCGTGTTATCCGCGTTTGTCCTGACTTGAAGAGTGCCGTTGTGACCGCTCCCAAGGCCGACGAAGCCCAGGGCCGAGACGTCAATCCTATCGACGCCTTGTTCGAAGCCAAAAATGCGATCTGCAGAATTTACCGAGTCCGTCCGGTAACTGTCGCTCACTGAACCGAAGTGGAACGTATCAATGCCACCGCCCCCCACTAAAAGATCCCGTCCCGCGCCGCCATCAAGCGAGGTATTTCCCAGGCTGCCGGTCAACGTATCGTTCCCTGCCAATCCCATAAGCGTTTCTGTCCAACCGTGCGCGAAGAGGGAATCGTTGGCGTCGCTTCCACTCAAGAGGCCGGGTGTAAAGAGGAGGTTGTTTGCATCCAGCTGTTGACTGAGGTCGCCATCAAACACAAGCTCGAAGCGCTGACCGTCGGGATCAGCATCGTAGCTCTTCAGGTAGGTCCGCGTGCCCTCCTCGTTCACCTTCAATGCAAGCGTTCCCCCATGACCATTACCCAACGCCGTAAAACCAAGCGCTGAAAGATCCAGCATATCCTCGTCTGTATTGAAGTCGCGGATTCGATCACTAAAGGCAGTATCAGCGGTTCGGAAGCTGTCCGTCATCGACTGGAAGCGGAACACGTCACCGCCCTCGTCCCCGGTGAGCAGGTCGCGGCCACCACGGCCATCGATCAGATCGTTGCCGGCCCCACCTGAAATTGCATCGTTGTAGGAGTGGGTACCTACTAACAGATTATCCTCTGTACCACCGGTAAGGTGCCTGTAGCCGTCGTCAGGATTCCCAAAGGTTGTATCAAGGTTGCCATCCGGGTCCAGCCGCATAATGCCAAGATTGGTCCCATCAGCAGAGGTGGAAACTGTTCCGGAAACGAGGATTCGACCGTCAGCAAGCACCACGGCATCTCTTCCACTGATGCCCGGCGCGGCGAAACCGTCGGCCAGCTGCCCACTGCCACCGAAGGTAGTATCGAGACTGCCGTCGGGATTGAGGCGATAAATGCCCGCCCCATTCTCGAAACTGCCAAGGACGAGAATCTTTCCGTCGGCCTGTACGGTGACCCCTGAAGCGGAACCCTTCGAATAGGACGCGATGCCGTCGACATCAAATTCCCTGTCCAATGTTCCATCAGCGTTCACATGGACTATCCCTTGAGTGGAAGTCAACAGAACCTTGCCGTCCTGCTGGAGCGTCAAGCCGAAGGGAGAATAATTTCCTACGCCAGCAATCTCCAGGCGCCCGTCGCCGCCGAAGCTCAGGTCGATTTCACCGTCTGGCGTAAGGCGCGCAATTTCCGTGTAACTTTCGTCGTCCACAGCGGAAAAACCTACCAGGATGCTGCCGTCTGCCAGCACCGCGATTGCATTTTGCGCATCATCGCCCACTGGGGTAACCACCCTGCCACCTTCGCCAAAGCTTTTATCAAGGGCGCCGTCGATATTGAATCGCGATACCGTTGCCTTGGAGCCTGAATCGATCACAAGGTACTTTCCACCTAACTGCACCGCTGCCCCGCCGCCAAACTCGGCAGCACCGCCATACCAATAGCTGACGTAAGGGCCTAAAAAGCTTTTGCCATCGTCACTGAAGCTCGTATCGACAGTGCCATCAGGATTGAACTTGCTCAGGGTAGCCCGGTAGTCAGCCGCCCAATAATCGTCATCGAAGGAATAGGATGAGCTGTACCCCGCGAACCAGATAGAGCCATCGGCGTCCGCCACTATGCGACCGGGCTCATCTACACCGGTGTAGCCTACGGTAACCAGACCCGTTTTTAGTGGCGAGTTCTGGGGGGAGCGGAGTGAATCTTCCATTTCACAGTCCTCTTTCAGCATGTTTTAGACGGGGATAACTCTAGTCCACATTGATTGACGTTGTGGCTTGATGCTTGTGCCTTCCATTAAGAATCGTAGTCGCAGGCGATCCAATTCCAGGATGCCTTTGAGGTGCGCAAACAACATTTCGACCTTTGCGCATACATCGACCAAAATGTCATGCTTCCCGCGCCAACCGAACCTTTGCCCCCAAGCATCGTCCGAGCTTAAGCGTTTAAGCTAACTGCTCGCCACGAGGTTTCCGTTTGAAAGCTGCCATCGTCAAAAATTACCGTCTGATCGTCAAGACCATGGGCTATGTGGGCTGGGCGTTGTTCTGGTTGTTGCTCTGGGACATCGCCGTCACGGTGGACTTCATGCTATTTCTCAACGCCAAGCTGAACCTGCCGCTGATGCCGCTGACCTTGCTCGGCTCGGCGTTGGTGGTGTTGATCAGTTTCCGCAACAGCAGTGCTTACAACCGCTGGTGGGAAGCGCGGACGCTGTGGGGGACGATGATCAACAATTCACGCAGCTTCGCCCGTCAGGTGCTGACGCTGCTGGACGACGCCGGCAGCGAGGTGAATCCGGTCAAGTCGACCCTGTTGCGCCGCCACGTCGCTTATGTGAATTGCCTCGCCGCGCATCTGCAAGGCCAGCCTTGTCCCGAGGAGGTGCGGGCGTTTATTCCGGCCGAAGAGTTTGCCCGCAGTGGCACGACCAATAACTTTGCCAACGATATCCTCACCGGCTCGGCGACTTTGCTCGCGCGGGAATACCAGGCCGGGCATCTGGACAGTATTCGCCTGGCGCGTCTTGAGTCGACGCTGGTGGACCTGTCCAACAGTCAGGGCGGCATGGAGCGGATCGCGAATACGCCGCTGCCCTACCCTTATGTGTATTTTCCACGGCTGTTTATCTCGCTGTTCTGCCTGATTGTGCCGGTTGGACTGGTGGAGTCCCTGGGCTGGTTCACGCCGCTGGCTTCGACCGTGGTTGGGTTTATGCTGCTGGCAATCGAGCGCATCGGCACCGATCTGCAGAGCCCGTTTCGCCACAGCGAACATCAGATCCAGATGGAAGCGCTGTGCGAAACCATCGAAAAAAACCTGCAGTCGATGCAGCGCGATTCCTTGGGTGATGTGCGCGGGCTTAAAGAGAACGCTTGAGCAATCGGGAACCGGCAGCTTGTGAAGGCTCCGAATGAATCAAAACGCCGGCGCAACATCCGCGTGATAACGTCCAATGGGCGCAAGGCAGGCATAACCAAGCTCACTTTTTTCGGAAGATCTTTTATGAAGTCACCAAAAGTCGATGATTACATCACGCAATGGCCATTGCTGGGCATGGGCTCTGCTGCCCCTTGGGCGGTGACTCAGGATTGCGAGAATCGGATCCTGGCATTGCTTGAAGCGCTTGGCGCGGGATACCGGCGTCAAGGCAATATTGCTGTTCATGAAACTGCCGTCATTGAGCAAGGAGCCGTACTGAAGGGCGCAGTGATCATCGGCGAGGGCTGTTTCGTAGCTACGGGCGCCTACCTTCGTGGAGGTGTGTATCTCGGGAGAAACTGCATTATTGGCCCCAGCTGTGAGCTGAAAAGCACCTTCATGCTGGATGGCAGCAAGCTTGCACACTTCAATTTCGTTGGCGACTCATTGATTGGCGAGTCGGTAAATGTTGAAGCCGGTGCGATCATCGCAAACTATCGTAACGAACTGGACGGGGCTGCTATAAAAATCCGCCACGAAGATTATGTGATCGAGACAGGAGTCAGCAAATTCGGAGCGCTGGTGGGTGATGGCTGCAAGATTGGCGCAAACGCAGTGATCGCTCCAGGCGCTTTATTGCGGCCAAAAACATATGTTCCTCGTCTTGGATTGATCGACCAGTTCGCCTACGATTAACATTCTTAACCGTTGGTACCGTCACAAAAACGCCCTCCCCACCGGCCCAAGCCCACCGCATATAAACCTAGGCCCGTTCCCAATCTCGAGGATCATCCGGCAATCCAAGGATGGTGGTGTCCAGCAGCTCAAACGTTTCGGGATGGAGTACAGAGCTGGTTGCGTCGTTAAGCAAATCATCAATGGCATGCATAAATGCTGTGATAGCTGCCCAAGCTCTCGTGATCGAACACCGGATGGAATTCCCTATCGCACGATTGGGCGATGTAGAACGTACCGACTCTTTCGAGGCACGAGCAGTAGGGTAAGTGCAGAAACAGCTGGACACGCCGAGGCATGTCAGGCTGATGAGCATGATAAAGAAAGATCGCGTGCCGTCCTAAACAACAGCGCTCATACGGAAATAGACTGCAGCAGCCATCACTGCCACTGCAATCACAGCCAACAGGCCTTCGCGTTTCAACAGGTGCCAAGGCAACTGTCCGACCCTCAGTTTTAGCGCTCGTAATGCTCGAGCCCACATTGAAGCCTTACCGCCGCTCAGTGCGTCATTCGTGAAGTAGATCGTACCGAGGAACACCACCACTGGGCTTACCCACCGCAGCCACAGGACATCGCTGGACCATGCGCATGCCAGGGCTGCGGGCACTGCACTGGGGAGTACGTGGCGGAGCAACAAGAGCCCAGCGCCTTGTCGGTACCAGCGGCGCGGTAATAACAATCGACTGATCAGCACATCCAAACGCCCCGCTACCACAGCCACCCTAGCCCAAACATGGTATGCCTTCATGCCGATCCAGTTCACGAACATCATCATCAGCGGCATTAACAACACCACGCCCAACCCATCTTTCTTCATCGGTCCGAAGAACACCGAAGCGATAAGCACGGCAGACAGCGCCATCCACAGAAAAAGGTAGACTCTTCGATAGCTCGTGGGTGGTAACCACTCCCGCCAGTTGTCGAGTGGTTGCAACCCAAGGCGCTGGGGCAATTCAGGAAATTGATATTCGATGGCTTGCGCGAGCCCTGCAAAACGTTGCCAGTCGAGACCGCTAAAGCCGTCAGCCATTTCACGACGGCGGCGGTCAGTCATGGGTTTGAACAGCATAGCGGCTGCCTGCCCGTGCATCTTATCGTCGTCGAACCTGGCCAAATCGCTGAGTACGGTCTCTGCCAAGGCTTGTGCCTCGCATCGCCGGATCAGGCGATCCCAGCGCCAGTACTCGCATGGTAGGTTGCCCTGGGTTTCATCCCAGCCCATGACCTGGCACACCCCATCGAAGAAGGTTGGCGACCATCTCTCTGCGGATTCGAGCCAATCCAAAATATTCTGCTCGAACTGCTGCCGGCGCTCGAACGACAATAGCCAATCGCTCGCCAGCCAAAGGCGTAGCGCATCCATTACTTGACGGTCTTTGCCCTCAGCCAACCACTGCTGCATCTGACTCAGGGACGGTTCCGGTGGGCTGGCGGTAGTTGGAATGTCGACGCGCTCTCTGAGGATGACCAGCGTGGGATCTTCCGTCGGCTGGTAGCGCTCTGGAGTTGACGCGCTTACGGCTGACGGGGCGTAAACGACTTCCCTTCCGGCCTGCGCACGCCAGCGCGCCTCGGCCAACGAGGCTTCATAGGCTTCACGAAGGCGCTGGAACTCATTGGGGTTTTCGTCTGGGCGGTGGATTCTGAGCAGCCGTGCATAGGCGCGTTTGATGCTGCGCTCGTCCGCGTCCGGGGTGATGCCCAGCACTTGCCAATGACTCATGGCGGCTTAACCCTCTTGCTCGAAATGAGCAAGGCGCTGGGTAATATCGACACGGGCTTTACGGATCCGGTGTTCATCCTGAGTGTCGAGCATTTGCTGAAAATGGTTCGCCAGCCCGGCGATGTACTGCCGGCCATCGCCAAGGCCTTCTTGATAAAGGCGGTCCAATCGAGCCAGCAGCAGGGTATTGATCTGCTGATCGCGCGGGTGCACTTTCAGCGCTTCGAGGGCGGCCAGCCGTTGCGCGATTTCTTCGGGAGCCAGTACGCCAGGATTGTTCTCGATAACCAGCCGGCGGGTTTCGCCATTGGTGGGCAAATGCACCTGGGCTTCGAGCAAACCGTTATTGTCGTAGGTGAAGCGTACGTCCAGCGTGACCTCCCCGGCCTTGCGCGGTGGTACGGGAATTTCCAGTTCACCGAGGAAAATGTTGTTGGCCACCAACCGGCTTTCGCCCTGGTAGATACCCAGCCTGACCACCTTCTGGTTATCGCTGACGGTCGACACGTCACGGGAACGGCTCACGGGCACCACAGTGTTGCGCTCGATGATTGGCAGGTAGTGACCGCTTTGGTAATCGGTGCCTAGCTGTACTACGGTCTCGATCCCCAAGGTATAGGGGCATACATCGGTAAGAACCACTTCCTCGAGGGAAGCATGGCGCGCCTGCAGCGCCGCCTGGATGGCCGCTCCCTGCGCAACAACCTCGTCCGGGTTGAGCTGCATTGCCGGAATTCGCCCGAAGAGAGTCGCGACCAACTTACGCACCAGCGGCATGCGCGTGGTACCGCCCACCAACAATATTTCGTCCAGATCCGCGACCTTGATCCGGGCATCGCGCAGCGCGCGTTCGATCGGCGTGCGCAGGCGGTCCAACAAAGGCTGGACGATGTCCGCCAGATCGCTCTGGGTCAGTTCCAGACTCCACTCCCGCATTTGCTCGCGAAGGATAAAATGGGCGACTTGCGCTTGCCCCAATGCATGACGAACACGCTGAGCCTCACGCCGCAACCGCTGTGCTATGGCGGGGAGGGTTATGTCGGGGAGATCAGCGGAACCGATTTTGGCGATGAAGTGCTCCACGAGCCGGTCATCGAAATCTTCACCCCCAAGAAAGTTGTCCCCCGCGCTGGCGCGCACTTCCATGACGCCCTCGAACAGCTCCAAAATGGACACATCAAAGGTGCCACCACCGAGATCGAACACCAGGAAGGTCGTTTCCTTTCGCTCTTGAAGGCCATAGGCCAAGGCTGCGGCAGTAGGTTCGTTGACAAGCTTTTCGATCTTCAGTCCGGCCAACTCACCAGCAATACGGGTGGCCTTGCGCTGAGCGTCGCTGAAATACGCAGGTACGCTGATCACCGCTTCGTGAACAGGCTCGCCTAAAGCACGCTCGGCATCGGCCTTGAGGCTGCGCAGCAACATCGCCGAGAGTTCTTCCGCACGGTAAGCGCGCCCGCTCAGCATCGTTTCACGGGAGCTGCCCATATAACGCTTGAATAGAGACGTGGTGAGGTGCGGGTGGGTATGCAGCCGTTCGCGGGCAATTTCCCCGGCGATCAGTTGACCGTGGTCGTCGAGGCCAACGACGCTGGGTGTGAGAAAGCTGCCCAAGGCATTAGGGAGTAGCCTGGCGCTTTCGCCATCCCAAGCAGCCACTAAGCTGTTGGTAGTGCCCAGGTCGATACCTATGATCACAGTCACTTTTCCTTAAATGAGGCGACCGCCCAACAGCGGACCTTGGTCGTAGGCCCAGACATTACACTGGACACGGTTGCGGATTCACGGTCGGAGTTATCGGCCGAGCTGATGGCGGTTTTAATTTTGCGGGATCGGAGAACATAGCCAACATCAATCAAGCACGCCAGCGATACCAGACGCTAATCCTCACAGCGTTGCGCGCTATCGCCAACATACCCTCTCGCGTTGGTACCCAAAATCGCGACGAATTCACACTAACTCTTCGCAGCCATCACCTCATCCACTCACGCCAGCATGCAAACCAGCGCCTGAAAACGGTCAAAAGCCCGCGCTAGGTGGTGTTTTTCGTGGAGCAACCGACGAAGTGATCGCGATCGTCAGATCTCCTTCAGGATGCATGAAGGCGTGCCTACACCAGGTGAACGAGCCCGAATGTCTAACGCGGTGCCTGCAAGGCTGAGGCATTTTTCAGATCGAGTAGGAGGCGGATTTACATCCGCCGTCCTCTCACACCACCGTACGTACGGTTCCGTATACGGCGGTTCAGGTTATACGGATAAACCGTTAATCGTATCCAGTATCG